>CBDUYN010000029.1:0-70000 GCA_965371445.1 uncultured bacterium
GAGGACCTGCTCCTCGGTCAGAGCACCCTCTACAACTTCGTCCGCGTCAGCCACCAACTGGAGCTCCTCCCCGCCGACGTCATCGAACGTCTCACCCTCACCCAATCATCGGGCCCTACTCGAAGAAATGGGTAGCACCTAAAAGTCGCCTAAAAGTCGGGAGCGGATGGCCGAGGGCGCAGGAGGTGCACATGGCACCCCTCCAGTAGCCAAGCCATTGAAAACAAAGGACTTGTGTCTTGGGTGCACTTCAAAGACTGCACCTCTGGGAGAGTTTTGGCTTCGGAATCTCGACCTCTCAGCGTTTTCTGGCAGCGGTTGAATTCCGGAATCTCGACCTCTCGGAGCTTCTGGCAGCGGTTGAATTCCGGAATCTCGACCTCTCGGAGCTTCTGGCAGCGGTTGAATTCCGGAATCTCGACCTCTTGGCGCTCCCGGCAGCGGTTGATCTTCGGAATCTCGACCTCTTGGCGTTCCTGGCAGCGGTTGATCTTCGGAATCTCGACCTCTTGGCGCTCCTGGCAGCGGTTGAATTCCGGAATCTCGACCTCTGCCGAATCCGCCCAGAGGTTGGACTTCGGAGGCTCAGCCCCCTCCGGATCCGCCCAGAGGTTGGACTTCGGAAGCTCAACCGCTGCCGGCTCGTCCCAGGGGTTGGGCGTACCGAAGCGGATCCCGCTGGGGCGTTCCACGGCCTTCGGCACCACCTCGACGTCGATCAGCGGCTCGTCGATGCTCGCCGACTCCTCGGCCTGGGTGACGATCAGGACGTCGAGCTCCGGCTCCTCGCCGTCCTCGCGCGCGTCGCGCTGCTCCGAGCGCCGAGGCCCCGAGGACCGGCTCGACCTGGCGGGTTTCGCCTCTCGGCGGCTCAGGAGCGGCATCGACGTGGGCTTGAGGGTGCGTGTCGCGCCTGCTACACTGGCCTTGATGCTCAGTCCCACCGCGCGGGTGCGAAAAGATGCCGAGAAAGGACCTCTACCACCAGACCGTCGTCGCCGCTCTCGAGCGGGAAGGCTGGACGATCACGGACGATCCCCTGAGATTGGTCTATGGGGGCCGTAACCTCTACGTCGACCTCGGTGCGAAGCATCTGCTGGGAGCCGTCAAGGAGAGTCGGGTCATCGCTGTCGAGGTCAAGAGCTTCGTCGGTTCCTCCGATCTCACCGATCTTGAGATGGCCATCGGGCAGTACAACCTGTATCGGGACGTTCTAGTAGAACAGGAGCCGGAACGGCAGATCTACCTCGCCGTGCCCCGCTATGCCTACGACACGACTTTCGCCGACAGGCTGGGGCAAATGGTCATCAAGCAGCAGCGGCTTCGGTTGATCGTTTTCGAAGCCGAGGAGAGCCCATTGCAATGGATAGAATGAGTAAGCGAAGAAAGATCGTCCGCGACCTGATCAACGAGTACGCGACCCATACGCCGTCGCGAGGCGACGTCATGGGCGAAGCGATCATCGACGAAGAGAAAGGTCATTACGAGGTGATGTTCGTCGGTTGGGACGGCAGCCGCCGGATCCACGGTACAGCCCTTCACATCGACATGATCGGCGACAAGATCTGGATCCAGCACGACGGGACCTCGCCGGGCGTCGCGGAAGAGTTGCTGGCGGCCGGGATCGAGCGCGATTCGATCGTGCTTGGTTTTCGTCCCCCTTTCGTTCGTCAGCACACGGGGTTTGCCACAGAGTGAGCCCCGGTCACTGCTACCGACGGAGCTCGGGAAGGAGGAGTTCTGGCCTCCAGTCCACCCGGGGACCGTCAGGCCTCGATCTTGAAACCCGACCGCCGCCAGCACCAGTGCCAGGAGGGAGAAGATGGCGAAGAGAATCGCCGAGTAGCGCTCGCCGGCGTTATAGGACGCGAGCCGCTCCTCCATCGTCCGGACGTCGTCGACGGGCATCGACCGATCGAGCCCGAGGACCGCGTCCTCGGCGGCGGTTCCCGGCCCTCGACGCTGAAGGAGCTCTACCAGCCGCCGAGGAGCGGCAGCGTCGTCGCCGCGGACTCGCATAGGAGAACAGCTGAAAAAACCTCGGCATGTTCTCGATCGAGAAGAGCAGACCCGAAAGTTGGGTCGTCCCTACCTTCGGGTACCCCAGAAATGGACGCCGTCTCGGCCCGCGACCGCTCCAGGATCTCCTCCGTCCGGTCGACCAGCACGACCGCGTGGCCGTTCTTGGCGCAGGTCCATGCCCGTCTGGCGGACCTGGTGGCGCCGGCGCGACCGCGGACGATCCTGCTGCTGGCTGAAGAGAAGGAAAAGGCGAACCCGTTCTACTTCCTCGGCGAGGTACCGCTGATCCGCCGCCTGATGTTCATCTCCATCATCTCCCTGATCGGCCTGATCTCCGTCAGCCTGTCGTCGGCGGTCGACGGCAATCCCAAGAGTTTCAGTCTGCTCGAGAACCAGGGAACGTCGCTCCTCCTCAACCAGCTCTTCCTGCTCACCGCCGCCAGCCTTGGTGCCTCGTTTGCCAACCTCATCCAAACTCAGAGGTACATCAAGGACGGCACTTTCGATCCGAAGTACGAGTCGTCGTATTGGGTCGATTTGGGGCATGACGAAGTCGAGCTACAGCTCCCGCGGCCGCGACTCGGTCTCGAAGACGAGCTCACTCGTCGGCCCCGCGATCTCCATCCGGCCCTGCACCCCCAGGACGGACTCCACGAAGGCGAGCTGAAACGGGACGACGAGCGTGACGGACTTGACGTCGCCGTTCTCGGCGCGGCGGCGCAGCACGTCGAACCCTTGCCCCCGCGCCGCCAGCTCCCAGCGAAACCGCAGCGACGGCTTTTGCCGCGCCACGATACGGACCCGCCTTGATGGATCAAATGTCTGTACGTCGCCTCCTCATGGATCTTCTACCTGCCAAACGAGATACCCCGCGGCCTTGACCAGGTGCCGCACAGGGTGCTACCATTGAGGACTCAGCCCGAAGCTGGGCTCCGTGATGGGGAAACCATGAGCTCACCCTACCGCATCGCCGCCACCGGGATCCTCGCCCTGCTAGCGAGCCTGTTCATCGCCCGCTCGCCAGCCACCGCCCAGAGCTTCCCGCCGCCGTCGGACCTGACGGCGACGGCACTCTACGCCACCGCCGTTCAGCTCAACTGGACGGACACCACCGGCGGCGCGGCGGGATTCGTCGTCGAACGCAGCAGCGATCCCGCTGTCAACTTTGTCGAGATCGTCTGGGACCTTCCCGCCGGCGCCACGGGTTACCTCGACCACGGGCTGGACACGGACACGACGTATCACTACCGGGTCCGGATTCAGGGGGAGGAGAGCTCCGGCCAGTACTCCAACGTCGTCCCGGTGGCGGTCGTGGCGTCGTTGCCACCGGCGCCCTTCGTGCTGGCAGCTTCGACCGCCCCCCTCGGTGCTCTCGCCACCGGCACCTCCACGGTCAGCTTCGACGGCGTCTACCGCTTCGCCTATGAGCAAGGCGGTGAGGTCAAAGTGCGCTACGAGATCGACCTGGCCGATATCGACGTCCAGAAGGGTCTGCTGCGCATCGCCGAGACAGTGCACGGTTTCTACCCGGTATCTCTGGGCGGTACCCTTTACCGCGATACCACGGGGGCGGTGTGGTGGCCATGGAACTTTGTCTACCAGACGGCCGCGGTCATAAGCATGAGCCATCAGCTGTTCCCTTCCGGCATCCTGCGCCTGCATTACACCGAGACCCTGAACGGCAACACTACCGAAAAACGCTTCGAGATCGTTCTCGTCGGCAGGACGCTGGTGATCCGCGCCTACGCGGTCGGCGGGGCGAGCGGCTCCAAAGGCAACTACATGGGGTTCATGCTGCAGCAGGCCGACCAGGTGATCGACCCGGTGCCGGTGGAGATTCCCTACATGTACATGACGCCTCTGACCCGTACCGGCTCGGGCGTCTACTACGCCACAGCGCTCGACTGGCTCCGCAGCCACTCCAACCAGCGCCCGCAGCGGATATGGCCAGCCAACCCATGGGGTAACGCCTACGAGAACTCCTACTACTCCCGTTACATCCCGGGGCGCAACGACGTCTACCCCGTCCTCCACGAGCTCGCCTACGTCACCGTAAGCGATAGTATCGAGGACTGCTTCATGGGCATCCACCGCCCCCCTTCGGCCTATCGGTCCGACCTTTCCGACCGGGTCGTCATCGACCTCCAGGTCATCACCGGCGGCGAGGATCCCGTGGTCGGCGTCTACTATCCCAACACCCTGGCTTTCCTCGACGACTACCACGCCTGGCGCATGGATCGCCTGACCATCCTCCTGCACAGCTCGTGCTACCTGAGCTCGGAGGGCATCGCGTTCCCGACGTACTACCCGCCGTCGGAGTGGTACGGCACGCTCGCCCAGCTGGCCGCAATCGCGCGCAAGGCGGACGACTACGGGTACCTTTTCGCGCCGCTTCAACAAGACTCCATCGACTTCTTCGACAACTCGCCCTACTGGGCCGGTTTTTGTGACAGCGAGCAGAACCCCCTGGTCTTCGGCGACAGCATGCCCGTGGCCCTGGGACCCGACGGCAAATGTCAGTTGAGCGGCTGGTACTCCCCCGACTACCAGCCCGGCCATTTCTACTATTACCTCGCCCAGGATCGGATGCTGGACTACGCCCGGCTCCAGGCGCCGGACGTCGAAGCCGAGGTGAACCCCAGCGCGGTCTACCTCGACGTGTCGCCGAAGCTCGGGTTCGAGGACGTGGTCGACTACTCCGACGACAATCCCCGCTCCCGCACACTGGAGGACGGCCTGCGGCACGCTCGGCGCTTCAACGACTACATGCGCGAGACGCACGGCGGCCCGGTGTTCGGTGAAGGCGGCGGCCACATTGCGGAGCTCATCGACACCCACCTGGCGGGCAACCTCGACGGCGTCGAGCGCGAGATCCTGCGCGGCGAGTCGGAACCGGTGATCCCCGACTTCGAGCTCCGGGTGGTCAAGCCGTTGATGGCCAACCAGGGCGTCGGCTACATCGATCGCTGGCTCGATCAGCCGGCGGCGCCGATCGTGCTACGCCAGTTTGACTTCGACAAGTACCGGGCCACCGCTTTGGCCTTTGGCCATACCGGCTTCGCCAGCGACATCTTCCTCTTCGACTCGCAGGCGGTGGGCTCGCTGGCCGACTTTCGGTGGTACTGGATCAAGGAGTTCCACAGCTTCCGGGCTGTCCAGGAGGAATACCTGTCCGCGGCGATAACGGAGATCCTCTACCGCGACTCCGGCGGTCAGCTGGTGAACCTCGACGGGGCGCTCGCCGACGGCGTGGACTTCGTCGATGCGCGGCTCAAGATCCGCTACGAGAACGGCCTCGAGCTCTACGTCAACCGCCACCGAAGCGAGACGTGGGAGGTGACGGTCGCCGGCGACTCGCTCTACCTGCCGCCCGCCGGCTGGGCGGCCCACAACCCGACGAGCGGGCTGCGCTTCTACTCCCATCTGGTGGACGCCGCCGGCAACCCGAGCCCCGCGGGCCAGCGGGTCGACTACCTGTGGAGTGCTGACTACATCTTCGTCGACGGCCGCGGCGCCGAGCCCCTCATCCCCTTCGGTCTCGACTACTACAGTCAGCCGATTAGGGCGTCCCGCATCCTGGTGTTGCGGCCCGACGGCTTTCGCCTCACCGAGCTCGCCGATGGATCGTTCGAGGTCACGGAGCAAGCGCCTCTTTTCGTCGACGGCTTCGAGTCGGGAGATGCCTCTGCGTGGTCGGCGTGCATGCCGGCCTGCCCGTGACCTGCCGCCTTTGCCAGGTCGTGGCGAAGGGGTTTGATCTCGAGGTCGATCGGCCGCGGCGCGGCCGAAAATCAAACCCGGCAGCCCCGGATCCACGGCTATTCCCGCGCGGCGAGGGAAGAAGGTCGGATCAATCCCCGGGTGACGGCTCGGCAAGCGCCGAGACGTCGGCGCCCTTGCGCCGCGCCACCCGGAGCGCCCAGTCGAGCTCTTCGGCGTTCCCGGTTACGCGGGCGGCGACGGCGAGAAGGAGGCACCCCTCGACGGAGTCGGCGCGGCGCTTTTTATAAACGTCGCGGCGCAAGCGTCGGAAGGCGCGCTCCTGCTCACCGCGGGCAAGCTCCAGGCGAGCCTCCAGAAGCGCCGACTCGGCGGCGATCCACCCCTTCTCGGTGCGGTCGAGGCCGGCGGTGGCCGCGGCGAGGTGCTCCGCGGCTTTCTCCGCGTCGCCACCGTCCAGGGCGAGGCGGGCAAGCTCCAGGTGGACGCGGGCGTCGGTGACCCGGTCGGCCAGATCGCGGATCTGCTCGAACCCCTCGTCGCTGCCGGGAGCGAGAGGCGTCGAGGCCGCGAGGGCGGCACGAAAGCTCTCTTCGGCCGCGTCGTCGTCGTCCGCTGTGGCAAGCTCCAGGCCCTGGTGAAAAAGCACCCGTTTGGGCTCCAGGAGCTCGTCGTAGAAGCGTCCGAAGACCTCCTGGCGCGAGTCGAGCCACAGCTCCCGCGGCCGCGACTCGGTCTCGAAGACGAGCTCGCTCGTCGGCCCCGCGATCTCCATCCGGCCCTGCACCCCCAGGACGGACTCCACGAAGGCGAGCTGAAACGGGACGAGGAGCTTGACGGACTTGACGTCGCCGTTCTCGGCGCGGCGGCGCAGCACGTCGAATCCTTGCCCCCGCGCCGCCACCTCCCAGCGAAACCGCAGCGGCGGCTTTTGCCGCGCCACGATACGAACCCGCCAGCGGCCCTCGCTCGTCAAGGTGAAGTCGTAGGTGTAGTAGACCTCCGGCAGGCCTGTCGCGTAGACGAAGCTCTCGGCGAAGTCTGAGAGGTCGATCGAGGCGAGCTCCTCGATCTGCCGGAGAAATCCTTCGGTCGAAAGCACCCGGCCGGAGCTTCGATCGACGACGCCACGTAAGACCTCGAGAAAGCGTTCCTCGCCGAGCAGGCCCCCCAACATGGCGAGGACCACCGCTCCCTTGCGGTAGACGATCGAGGAATAGGCGTCGCCGGAGCGACTGGAGCTCAGTCGCTGCCCCAGGACGAGCGGACCGACGCTCTCTACGGTGCGGCCGTCCGAGGTCAGGGCGGTGAGCTCCTGCTGCCAGCCGGTGGTGGGTCCTACGACCGAGAGATCGCCGAGGCGGCGGCGCGTCCAGAGCGCCGAGGCGTAGTTGGCCATCGCTTCGCTGATCCACTGGTCGCGGTAGCCGCGCCAGCCCACCTGGTGCCCCCACCACTGATGCGCCACCTCGTGGGCGACCACGGCGCGTCGATCCATATCCGTGTAGCCGAGGAGCGATCCGAGAAGCCCCCAGTCGACCATCATCGTGTTCGAGAGGGTCACAAACCCCAACATGGCCTGCGAGTAGTCGCGCGGCACGGTGACGACGACGATCTCGTCGAGGGGATAGCGGCCGAAAAGCTCCTCGTAGAACCGGAGCGACTCCACCACGGCGTTGGTGATCTCGTGGAGCGTGTCGCCCTGGAGGCGAACGAGGCCCGGGTCGAAAGCCGCGGTAACCCGGATGTGTCCGGCCCGGCCCTGGCGGATCTTGAAGCGTCCGACCTCGAAGCTGAAGCCGATCGACGCCACGTCGAGCCGGCGCCGTTCCCAGGCGAAGCCCCTCTCCTGCCCCTGCTCGACGCGGCGGCCGCTTGCCACCAGGCCGAGTTTTTTGGGCCAACGCAAGACGACGTCGTAGGTGGCGCGGTCGATCGATCCGGCGTGGGGATACCAGGCCAGGCCGTCGCGCAGCGCCCAGCTTTTCTCCGCGCCCTGGTCAAAAAACTGACCGGCGTAGCGCACCTCGACCACGACGACCTCTTCGATGACCGCCGGCCGGGGCAAAACGACATGGAGCTCGCTTCCCTGGCGGAAGTGCTCCAGGGCCACGCCTCCGGCGGTGACCTCCTCGACGACGAGGTCGCGGTGCAGGGCGAGCCGCGCCACTCGGTGTCCGCCGGTCGTGGAGCGTAGCTCCAGGGCGGCTCGGCCCTCCAGCATCCCGGAGCGCGGCTCGACTTGCACCTCAAGCCGGTAATGGCGCGGCTCAAAAGCGGGGAGCCCCGGCGCCGGACGGCCGTCCAGGCGGCGGCTCGCCGACATCCAGGTGTCCCAGCTGCCCAGGTCCTGGAGCTCGACGCCGATCAGGCGTCCTCGCTGCTGTTGCCGGTCGATGAGGCGCGAAATCCGGCGTTTCTTGCGCGTCGTGACCTCCAGGGGGACGAACTGGCCCAGGGAGAGCTGCTCCTCGGCGGCGGGGTCGACCAGCAGGTAGAAGTCGCCCAGCTGATCGCCGCGAAAGCCGGCGGCAAAGAATTCCTCCAAGCGGGGCTCGCCCAGGGCGTCGGCCAGGAGCCCCCCGTCGATCCCCATGAGCCGCCGCTCCGGCCCCTCGCGCCAGGCGGCGAAGCGCTCCGCGGCGCGGCGGGCGGCCGACGGATCGCCTTGAGCGGCCGCGGGCCGGTCGAGGAGCGAGTGGGCCGCGTCGTCACGGGCGACGACGAGCACCGCCTCGGTGAAGCGCTCCGCGAGGCGTGGCGCACCGGTGAAGAGCTCGAGCTGACCGGCCTCGATCGCGTCCGGGGGCTCCAGGGTCACCGTCCCGTGGCCGACGAAGACCATCTCCACCGTCCGGCCGTCGCCCGCCGTGGCGGGATAGAGGAGGCCGTCGTGGAGGTCGAGGACGGCCGAGCCCGTGTCGAGGCGTACGTTCTTGAGCGCCCGGGGCCTTCCTGTTTGAAGCGTCGCTTCGCCGAGGCTCTTGATGACCTCGCGCGGCGACGGACCGCCGTCGTCCGCGGCGAGGACCGGTGCTGCGATCAGGGCTGCGGCTAGGAAGATGGCTCTGGGGAAGGGCACGGCGGAATGATACACGCCTCCACACGAGCGAGGGCGTCCCGCCCGCTCTTCGTCCCGCACGGAACCCCAGGATGCGCCGTTGGCTTATCCTGGGCTGTGGGGTTTCAGAGGGCCGACCGATTCATGCTCCGAAACCCCATAGCCCCGGATAAGCCTTCGGCGCATCCGGGGATCCGGAGCCGAGACGTGGGAGAGCCGGCAAACGCGGGCTCTTCGAAACCGTCTCCCTACGACTTCAGGAGCTCGCGCACCTGCCGTCAGTCGAGCTCGCTGGTGAGCGCCTGCTGCCGCTCGGCCGCCGGCATGTAGGCCTCCTCGACGTAGTCGTGCACCATGCGGTTGGAGGAGAACTGCGGCGTCAGGGTGGCCAGGGCCTCTTTCATCATCTGAATCCAGCCCCGCGGCAGGTCGTCCTCGTCGCGCTCGAAGAAAAGTGGCACGATCCTCGACTCCAGGGTCTCGTAGAGCGAAGTGACGTCGACGTGGTCCTGGTGCCCCTCGTCTCCGGCGACCTCCTCGGAGCCGATCACCCAGCCGTTCTTGCCGTTGTAGCCCTCGGGCCACCAGCCGTCGAGGATCGAGAAGTTCAAGACACCGTTGGCGGCTGCCTTCTGGCCGCTCGTGCCGCTCGCTTCCAGCGGCCGGCGCGGGGTGTTCAACCAGACGTCGACCCCCTGGACGAGCATGCGCCCCATGCGGGTGTCGTAGTCCTCCAGGAAAAAGACGCGGCCGATGAAGGACTCGCTGCGCGACAGCTCGAAGATGTGCTGGATGATCTGCTGCCCCGGACGGTCGGCGGGATGGGCTTTGCCGGCAAAGACGATCTGCATCGGCCGCTCTTCGTTCGAGGTGAGGGCGAACAGGCGCTGGAGCTCGGAGAAGATCAGCTTGGCCCGCTTGTAGGTCGCGAAGCGCCGCGCGAAGCCCACGGTCAAGGCGTTCGGATCGAAGTAGCCGGCGACCGCCCGAAGCTCGTCGGGAGCGCTGCCGTGCCGGGCCAGCTGCTCGCGCAGGACGTTGCGCAGGAACCGTCCGAGGCGGACTTTCTGCTGGCGGTGGGCCGCCCAGAGCTCGGCGTCGGGGATGTCGAAGACCGAGCTCCAGGCGCCGGGGCTCAGGAGCTTGTCCTGCCAGTGGGTGCCCATGTACTTGTACAGGAGGTCCTCGATCTCGAGGCCGATCCAGCTCGTGGTGTGCACACCGTTGGTGATGGCGTGGATCGGCTGCTCCTCGTCGCCTGGGAAGAGGTGGCGCCACATGTCGCTCGCCACCTTGGCGTTCAGGCGGCTGACGCCGTTGGCCCAGCTCGTCGTGTTGATGGCGAGCGCCGTCAGGTTGAACGAGCCGTCGCCCTCGTGGGCCTGGCCGAGCTTCAGGAGCTCCTCCATCGGAAAGCCCATCTCGTCGCAGTGGGCGCTCAGGTATTTCTCGATCAGGGCACGGTCGAACTGCTCGTTGCCCGCCGGCACCGGCGTATGGGTGGTAAAAACCGAATTGCGGCGCAAGAGCTCCCGTGCCCCGACGGGCTCGATCTCGTGCTCGACCACGAGTCGGCGCATCCGTTCGACCTGGAGCAAGGAGCTGTGCCCCTCGTTCAGGTGCCAGACCCGGGGCTCGATCCCCAGGGCGCCGAGCGCACGCACGCCGCCGACACCGAGCAGGTACTCCTGGACCAGGCGCATCTCCCGCCCGCGGACGTAGAGCTGGTAGGTGATCGGCCGGTCGGCCGGGTCGTTCTCGGGCAGGTCGGTGTCGAGCAGGATCAGCGGCACGCGTCCGACCTGGGCGAGCCAGAGCTTGGCATGGACGTCACGGCCGGGCATCGGGACCGAGACGACGACCTCGCGGCCGGTCACCGTGGCAATCGGGCGCAGCGGCAACCGCGTGAAGTCGTAGTCAGGATAGATGTGCTGCTGGACGCCGTCCGCGTCGATCGTCTGCTTGAAATACCCGCGGCGGTAAAGAAGCCCCACCGCGACCAGAGGCACCCCCAGGTCACTGGCGCTCTTGCAGTGGTCTCCGGAAAGCACCCCGAGGCCGCCCGAGTAGATGGCGAGCGAGGGGTGGAGCCCGTATTCCATCGAGAAGTAGGCGATCGGACCGCCGCGGTAGCCCGCGTGGGTGCGGACGAACCACGAGTCTTCCCGGTGGTGCATGTAGGTCTCGAGCTGACCGGTCACCCGGTGATAGCGGGCCAGGAAGCTTTCCTCCGCCAGCAAGGGGTACCAGTGGCGTGGGTCGACGTTGATCAAGAGCTCCACCGGGTTGCGGTAGTGGGCCCACTTGACCGGATCGATGGTGGCGAAAAGTGCCCGGGCCGGCGACCTCCAGGTCCACCACAGGTTGTAGGCCAGCTCGTAAAGCTTCTCGAACTCGCGGGGCAGCTCGATGTCGGTGACGTGAAGGGTCGGGATCCTCAGCTCGCTGGAAGGGTCCATGGGGGGCCTCGCTCAATCGTCAGGACGCAGCAGCGTCTCTCGGTGTGGCTCGTCTCGCGGGACCGGCTTCGGCTGGCCGGCGAAGCCACGGTTTCTACCACATCCGAGCCCGGAACGCGCCCCTCGGCCCTCGTGATCGGGGGTTCCCTTGGCGGAGGCAACTTGTATAAGCTCGCCTCATATCGACGATGCAAGCGCCCAGATACCGTCCGCGGCGAGGCAGCATGACGCATACCTTCAGCATTCCCAGAAGCCTCGAGGACCGCTACGAGACTCTCGAGAGGGTGAGCGTTTGGGGCCGGGGAGCGACCTTCCGGGTGCGCCACCGGGAGCAGGGCGAGATCCGCTTGGCCAAGGTGCTCGACGTGTACGACCCCGACGACGAGAACCTCTCTCTGCGATTCCGCCGCGAGGCGCGGCTCGCCCTACGCCTGCGTCATCCGAACATCGTTCGCTTCTACGACTTCGCGATGGGCGAGACGAACGCCTGCTTCGTCGTGGAGCTGGTGAAGGGCCGCACGCTCCGCGACCTCCTGACCAGCGACGGGCCGCCACCCCTCGGGCGGACGATGGAGATTGCCGTCCAGGCCCTGCGGGCGCTCGGCTACATCCACGAGCGCGGGTACTGCCACCGCGGCATCTCGCCGGAAAGCCTCATGGTGGTCGTAGGTGACGATGCAAGCGTCCTGGTCAAGCTGATCGACCTGGGGCTTGCCAAGCGTTTCGGCGGCGGGGAGGATCTGACCTCGGCGGAGACCTTCCTCGGGAAGGCACGCTATTCGGCGCCCGAGCAGTTCGCCGACGAGGAGCCGAGCCTCGACCCGCGCATCGACGTCTACTCCTTTGGCGTCGTCCTCTACGAGCTGCTGACGGGAGAGCACCCGAGCCGCGGCCACACCTTCCGGGACTACTTCGAAGGTCACACGCTCCACGGCCCCCGCGACTTCGCGGAGACCGACCCCGAGGGAGCCATTCCCGAGGCCGTGCGCGACGCGGTGCGCAGAAGCCTCGCCAGGAACCCGGAGGAGAGGATCTCGACGGCCGCCGAGCTCGCCGAGCTGCTGGAGCCTTTCCGTCCGACGCCCTAAGACGCGCCAACACGTAGGATCGACCGGAGCTTCCCGATAGGATCGGCTGCGAGACGGCGAGGTGTTGAAGTGGGTCCTGATCGTCTTGGGCGTGCTGTTGGTGCTCTTTGGCTTCGCCGGGACTTTCAACTCGACGCCACCGGTTTGGTAGGCTCCGCAGAATCCTCTTCCCCAAAAGAGCGTTCCCGTACCCAGGCGCCCACTTCTTCGGCGAATCGTTCCAGCTCCGCCAGCCCCGCGGTGGCGGCGAGATGGACCCTGGCGGGATCGACTCCGGAGTACATGTGCGTCAGGATGTTACGCAACCTGGCGGCGGGCCGGACGCCGGCGAGGGTCTTCGCGGAGATCACCTGGTGCTCGTGGAGCCGCACGAACGACTCAGCCAACGTGGCCGCGGCCGGCCAGCCTTCGTCGGCGATCACGTGGCTGGCGACGTCGAGAGCGGCCTGGATGGCCAGGATCAGGTTGAAGCTTACCAACTCGAGGGCGTCGCGATCCGTGGCCAAGGCCTCGGCATCGGCGGGGCAGCGCAGACGGGCGCGTTCCAACCGGTCGGCGATCTCCGCCAGCTTGACGGCTACGACGTCGGCGTCAACCATGGCCTTCCGCCAGCCTGCGCAAGAAGCCGTCACGCATGCGCTCGAACCAGGGCCGGTCGAGCTCGACCCGGGCGATCGCCTGCGACCGCCAACTTCCAAGAGCGCCCTTCTGCCCCTGGTGGACGAGAAGACCATCGCGCAAGACGGACTTGAGGAGCGGGTAGCCCGCCTCTCGCAGGTCGACGACGTCGACCTCCAGCCCCACCGCCTGGCTCAGATCCGCCGCCAGCGTCCAGAGGTCGACCCCGGGTGCCTCGACGGCGACGTCGACGTCGGAGCTCGGACGCGCACAGCCGCGAGCGCGGGAGCCGAAGAGCATCGCCAGTCGGACGTCCTTACGATGCTCCAGGGCTCGACGGAGCGCTTCGATCAAAGCGGCCTGGGCTTCTCGTTCGCGGGCCATGGAAGCAATCTAGCACAGCGGGCGGAGGACCCGACGCTTGGCCATGCCCCCTCCGCCCGGTATGATGCGCCCGAGAGGAGCGAGGATCCCGTTCCTCCCGGGAAATCTATGTACTGCCAGATCTGCGGCACCAGGAACGACGAAGAGCTCGAGTACTGCCGGCACTGCCACCAGAAGCTGGTGGTGGTCTCGGGTGCGCAGGCGATCGTCGACCAGGAGGCTTTTGACGCCAGCCCCGAGGAGCACTTCTCCTTTGACGAGCACCTGCTGGAGCGGATCTCGATCCTGGAGGAGGTCGTCCGCCGGACGACGGAGACCGTCCGCCACGCCCTCTCGGCGCTCTACAAGCTGGAGCAGAAGATCCTCGTCAACCAGACCGGGATCACGACGCTGCGCGACCTCCTGGAGGAGAAGCGCCTAGTGGGCCGCGAGGAGTGGAGCGAGCTGTGGGAGTCGCGCATGGACTACCAGCTCCTGGCGCTGGAGAAGCGGGAGCGCTTCGCCGCCGTCAAGGAGAAGATCGCGGAGCTTCACGGCGGCAACGAGCCCGAGCGCTTCCATCGTCTGCTCGACGAAGCGGAATACGCGCTGCTTGCACTCGACATCGAAGGCGCCATACGGGCCCTCGACGACGCCCACCGCGCGGACCCGACGAACCACGAGCTCGCCTTTTTTCTGGGGGAGACGTTCTTCAACGAGGGCGACGGCGAGGCGGCGCTGCCCTACTTCAAGCACGTCTTGACGGCGCGGGAGGATCACTTCCAGAGCTTGGTCTACTGCGGCGTCCTCTATCACGAGCAGCGCGAGAGCGCCCGTGCCGAGGAGCTTTTGAAACGCGCCGTGGCCCTCTATCCCGACGCTTTCTTGCCGGCCTTCAGCCTGGGCGCGGTGTACGCCGCCGAGGGCCGTTTGAACGAGGCGGCGGTGCTCTTGGAGCGCGCCGTTTGGGTCGAAAGGGTCCCCCAGGCCTATTTCCTCCTCGGCAGTTGCTGCTACGAGATGGGCCGCTCCGGGGCGGCGATCCGACACCTCGCCGAAGCGGTGCGGCTCGACCCCGCGATGCAGGAAGGGCATTACCTCCTGGGGCTCGCCTACCTCGACCGGCGCTGGTACAGGAAGGCCTTGGCGTCGTTACGCGATGCGCAGCGCTTGCGGCCGGTCCGGCTCGGCTACCGGGAGCTCGTGAAGCTCCTCGCCGAGCGGGAGGGCCCGGAGGAAGACGGCGCGCTGAGCGCGAAGGCGGCCGAGGGGAAGGCCATGAGCTGGGTGAGAGAGGCCGAGGGCGCGCTGAAGCGTGGCGAGCCGGGCCCGGCGCTTTCGGCCTACCGTCAAGCCCTGAGCCACGATCCCGAGAATCCGACCTTGCTCGTCGCCTTCGCCATGGCCTGCCTCGAGGTCGATCGACCCCAGGAGATCGAGCCGGTGATCACCAAGGCCGTGGAGCTTGAGCCGAGCGAACGGCTGCGGGCCACGGCTTACACGACGCTGATCGAGGCGCTGCGCTCGCAGGGCAAGTACCGCGAAGGCAACCGCCTGGGCCACAGGCTCCTCGACGAGGAGGGCTCCGAGTTCGCCCAGAGCCTGGCGTGCCTGGAGATGGCGATGAACTTGGCGGAAATCGAGGAAGACCTCGACGACGCCCTGAGCTTCGCCCGCCGCTCTCTGGAGCTCCTGCCCGCGGAGCTCGAAGAGCTCTCCCTCGCCGCCCTGGGATGGGTCCATTACAAGCGCCGGGAGTTCGACGAAGCGGTGTCCTATCTCGGGCGGGCGAGCGAAATCGGTCCGTCGAGCCGCAACTTGACCCACCTGGGGATGGCGCTTCTGGCCGCGGGCGACCGCGACCGGGCCCGTCAGGTCCTGGTCGAGGCACGCCAGGCCGGTGAGCAGCGTGGCGCTTTCGGAGAGAAAGTCCTCGAATGCCTGAAAGACGGAGCGCTCAGGCTCGCGGACCCACCAGGACCCTGACGACAGATTCCGCCGGGCGCCGGAGTGCCGGGCGACGTCCTTGGTACCCGAATCGCACGGGATACCGCTGACTGTTCCTAGAAACCGGAGACCTTTGATGCGTTGGAGCCGATATTACCTCCATACCACCCGCGAAGTCCCGAGCGACGCCGAGGTGGTCTCTCACCAGTTGATGATCCGTTCGGGCATGCTCAAGAAACAGGCCGCCGGGATCTACACCTACATGCCGTTCGGCTGGCGGAGCCTGCGCAAGCTCGAGGCGATCGTGCGCCGCGAGCTCGACCGCAAGGGTGCCTGTGAGCTCTCCATGCCGACCATCCAGCCGGCGGAGCTCTGGCAGCAGTCGGGCCGCTGGCAGGTCTACGGCAAGGAGCTGCTGCGGATGAAGGACCGCCACGAACGCCACTTCTGCTACGCCCCCACCGCCGAGGAGGTGGTCACCTCGATCGTCCGCCACGACGTGCGTAGCTACAAACAGCTCCCTTTGAACCTCTACCAGATCCAGACCAAGTTTCGCGACGAGATCCGTCCCCGCTTCGGCCTGTTGCGCGGCCGTGAGTTCCTGATGAAAGACGCCTACTCCTTTCACGCCGGAGAAGAGTCCCTCGACGAGACCTACAAGGACATGCACGAAGCCTACTGCCGGATCTTCGAAGCCTGTGATCTCGACTACAAGGTCGTCGAGGCCGACACGGGCACGATCGGCGGCTCCTGGTCGCACGAGTTCATGGTCCTCGCCCGGACCGGCGAGAGCGACGTCGTCGGCTGCCGGTGCGGCTACGCGGCCAACACCGAGAAAGCGGAGATCGGGACCCTCCCGGTGCCGCCGGGGCTGGGCGGCGAAGGGGAGCCAATGGAGGAGGTGGCGACGCCGGAGATGCGCACGGTCGGCGAAGTGGCCGAGTTTCTCGGAGTGAGCGAATCGCAGATGCTGAAGACCCTGATCTACACCTCCGAGAAAGAAGAGTTGGTGGCAGTCATGATCCGCGGCGACCGCGAGGTCAACGAGATCAAGCTCGCCAAGGCGATGGACGCGCTCTATCCGGTCCTGGCCACGGACGCGGAGGTGGAGCGGGTGACCGGCGCGCCGGTGGGCTTTGCCGGCCCGGTGGGCCTCGCCGGGCTCCGTAGCCTGGTGGACCGGAGCGCCGCGGCGCTCAAGGGTTTCGTCTGCGGGGCCAACAAGGCCGACGCCCACCTGAAGGGGGTCCGTTGGGGCCGCGACGCCGCGGCGGTGGTCGGGCGCGCCTCCGGCGCGACGTGCGAGGAGCTCGACGTGCTGCTCGCCGACGGCGGCGATCCCTGTCCGCGTTGCGGCGAGCTGATGGAAAAGACCCGCGGTATCGAGGTCGGTCACATCTTCAAGCTCGGCGCCAAGTACTCAGAGGCCATGGGCTGCAACTACCTCGACCCGAACGGCAAGAGCCATCCGATGCCCATGGGTTGCTACGGCCTGGGCATCGGCCGTACGGTGGCCGCCGCGATCGAGCAGAGCCACGACGAGGACGGCATCGTCTGGCCGCGGCCGCTGGCCCCCTTCGAGGTCCTGCTGATCGCCTTGAACCCGCAGGACCCGGAGGTCGTGGAGCAGGCCGAGCGGCTCTATGCCGAGATGACGGACCGCGGCCTCGACGTCCTCTACGACGACCGCAAGGAGCGTCCCGGGGTGAAGTTCAAAGACGCCGACCTGATCGGCGTGCCGCTGCGCGTGGTGGTCGGCAAAAAGGGGCTCGCGGAGGGTAAGATCGAGATTTCGACACGGCGTGACCGGGAAAAAGACCAGGTCGCAATCGGCGACGTGATGGGGCGCGTTCTCGCCTGGGCTCAGGCGACGGCGCACAAAGCGTCCGGAGACGCCGGTTAGGCGGCCGGGCCGCGAAGGCATGGGACGCTTCGACAGCCGAGACGCCACCGGTGTCCGGAGCGGCCTGGCGAGGGGGAAGAGCCGGCGCACCGAGGAGGATTCCTGATGACGGGCCTTGAGGCGATGGAGCGTGTCCTTCAAGCTCTCCGCTCCCGGCTCAAGGGTCACTGGGGGCGAATCGCCCGGATCGAAGCGCAGATCGGCAAGAGCCGCGGTTACCTGAGCCGTACGCTGCAGCGATCCTGGCCGCTCCCTCTGGACGTCCTGCTGCGGACTCTGGACGCCCTCGGCGTCGATCCTGGAGATTTTTTTGGCCAGGCCCTCGACATCGCGGCGAGCCCCGAGGCCAATCTCACGGAGATCGAAGCGGAGTCAAGAGCGTCGCCTCGTGTGGCCCTCGTGGCTTTTGAGCGTCTTGCCGCCGGGCCTGCCGCGGCGGCCGGCGTACCGGCGCCCTGCTCCTGCGACGAGGCAGCGGCCTGGGTGAGAGACCTGTCACGCCTCTCCCCCGCAGAGCAAAAGCGGCGTCTGCGCAGCCGCCGGAAGCTGCGCCGGGCGAGGTTCGTCGCCACCTATCTCGATCACCTCGACGGCCTGCGCTACGAACGGCCTCAGGAGGCCAGGAGCCTGACCGAGCACCTGATCCTGGAGCTTGTACCTCTCCTCCCGGCCGGGGCACCGTCCGAAGCAGAGTCGCGCCGGGCTCTTCAGTGTCGCGCCCTGGGGGTTCTGGGCTCCTGTCATCGCCTGGCAGGCGACATAGCTTTTGCGGCCGGGACGATTCGCCGCGGCCTCGCCGAAGCCCGGCGCCACGGCCTGCAGGAGGCCACGGCGGAGCTCCTACAGCGTGGAGCCTACGTGCTGAGCGACCGTGGCCGCTACCGCCGCGCCTTGGAGCTCTTGCGCGAAGCTTTTGAGATCTACTTCGACCGGGAGCTCGGCTTCGGCGTTGCCCGCACGCTCGTCGATCGAGGCATCATGATGGGTTACGCCGGTGCCGACGGCGAAGCGGTGGCGCTGCTCGGCAGGGCTCATCGCGAGCTTCCGGAGGAAGCGGCGTCCGTGACGTCGCAACGTCGTGGAGCGCTCGAGCGCAACCGTGAGGCCGTCTACCATCACCTGGTGATGGCACACACCGCCTTGGGCGAGCTCGCGACGGCCGAGCGGTGGCTGCGCGAAGCCACGAGGAGGCTCGGTTCGCAGAGGCATGTCGAAGCGCGTCTCGCCTGGCAGCGCGGCAGGCTCCTTCTGGCTCGTGGCGCGAGCCTGAGCGCGGAGCGTGAGCTACGAGAGGCCCTCGACACGTTTGACGAGGATCGCGATCCGAGCTCTGAGCTGGTGCGGCTCGATTTGCTCCAAGTCCTCCTCAGCACGGGGCGGCACCGCGAAGCGCGGCGGCTTGCCGACGAGCAGGCGTCGCTCGCTCGCGTTCGCCGGCGAGCGGCCGTCGACACCGCCTTCAGCCGTCTCGCCCGGGCCGGCCGAGAAGGCCGGTTGACGCTCCGGCTGGTCCGATCGGCTGCCGACGCTTGCCAGAAACGCCGCCGGCCGGCGGCGTTTCGCTCCCAGCTCGACGACGCTCCGCGTTGACGGCCTGGTACCGGCCTATGCTAAGATGCCGCCGGTGCCGGAGCTCTCCGGCGTGCGGTGTGAAGCCTGGTCCAGGCCGATCCTACGCGAGATCCTACCTGTGGCAAGAGAAGCGAGTCGGCGGTTCCGCTCCTGGCGTACGTTGCGGAGTCGAATGCTCGTCTACGTCCTGCCGCCGGTGGCGGTGAGCCTCGTCGTGACGCTTTCCCTTCACGAGCTGCTTCACTACCGCAGCCTCGGTGAAGACCTCACGAGCAAGGCAGCGCAAGTCGCCGAGGTCAACAGCCGGGTCCTCGCCTCCTCGATCTGGTTCCTGAACGTCGAGACCTTGAAGGCCTCGTTCCTGTCGATCCTCGAAGACGAGGACTTCGTCGCAGTCGTGGTGGTCGAGAGCGACCAGAACGTCACCGCGTGGAGCGTACGTTCCGGGTCCGGGATTCTGGACGGGCAAGGCGAGCTCCCCCAGGAGGTCGACTTGACCGGCATTGCGAGGAGCACGCGGCCTGTCTTTTTCGGCCAGCCGGGCCGGCGGGATGAAATCGCCAAGCTCACCGTCTACTACACGCGGACGAGCATCCTGCGCCGCCTGGGGAGGCGTCTCGTGATCGACGCCGTCTTCTTGGCGTTCGTCCTGGCCGCGTCGACAGCGAGCCTCGTGCTCGCCCTACGCCGTACGGTCGAGCCGCCTGTCGCCGCGATGACCGCATCGATCCGCAATCGGCGGAGCGAAGAGGGCTACCACCAGGTCGACTGGAGCTACCGCGACGAGCTCGGAGGGCTGGTCCGCGAGCTCAACGACATGTTGGCCTCCGAGGTCTCCACCAAGACCGAGAGGGACAACCGCCTAGGGCTCTACGAAACGGCCCTCGACCACATCCGTCAAGGTGTTTGCATCTTCGATCGCGATTTCCGGCTGGCGGCCTACAATCGTCGCTACGCGGAGCTCCTGGGCTACGACGAGAGCGTGCTTCAGCTCGGCACGAGCCTGTCGACCTTGCTGAAGGTCAACGCCGAGAAAGGCGAGTACGGGGCCGCTTCTCTCGACGCTCTGGTCATCGACCGCTTGGCGATCGCTGCCGGCGGTGAGCGCTATCACCGCGAGCGCGAGCGCAGCGACGGAACGACGCTCGAGATCGATTCCAACCCGCTACCCGACGGCGGCTTCGTCTCGGTCTACACCGAGCTGACCGAGCGCAAGGAGTATGAGAAAAAATTGCGTCACATGACGCTTCACGACACCCTGACCGATCTTCCCAACCGTGCGCTGTTTTACGACCGCTTGCGCCAGGCGCTGATGGCCGCCGAGCGTCTGGAGCATCGCCTCGCCGTCGTCATGGTCGACGTCGACGGCTTCCGGCTGGTCAACGAGACCCAAGGGCGCGAGGTCGGAGACTTTGTCCTCCGAGGGGTGGCCGAGCGCCTTCGCCGGCTGCTGCGAAAGTCCGACACCGTCGCGCGGCTGGAGGCCGACGTTTTCGCCGTCATCCAGCAGCACCTCGTGAGCATCGACCAGGCGGCGTTCCTGGCGCATCGGATCCTGGGCTGCTTCGCGCGGCCCTTCGAAACCGCGGACATCGCCCTGCGGCTGACCGCCTCGATCGGCATGACCATCTACCCCGACGATGATCGGGGCTCGGAATACATCCTGCGCCACGCTCATCTGGCGCTCCACGCGGCCAAAGCCGAAGGACGCAACCGCTACCGCTACTTCGTGCCCGAGATGGACCGGGCCGTGGCGACGCGCCGGCGCCTGGAGCAGGAGCTTTTCACCGCCCTGCGCGAGCAGCAGTTCGTCCTCCACTTCCAACCCAAGGTCGACCTTGAGACCGGCGCGGTGGTCGGAGCTGAGGCTCTCGTCCGCTGGCAGCATCCGGAGCGGGGTCTTCTCGCTCCGATCGAGTTCCTTCAATTGGCCGAGGACCGAGGCTTGATCGTACCCCTGACGGAATGGATCCTCGAGGAAGCCTGCCGCCAACGCCAGCAGTGGCGCGGCGTCGTAGAGGGCCGGATGGCGGTCAACCTCTCCGCCCTTCATTTCTCCGAAGGCGACGTGGTCGAGAGCGTCACCGCGGCGCTCACGAAAACCGCCCTCGACCACCAGCTCCTCGAGGTCGAGGTCACTGAAATAGCGCTGCTCCAGAATCCCGGCCTGGTGGCCGCGAGCCTGCAGTCGCTCCGCGACCTGGGGGTCGGCGCCGTCGTCGACGACTTCGGCACCGGATACTCTTCGATGAGCTCGCTCCACCGGTTCCCCATCGACGCCATCAAGATCGACCGCCGATTCGTCCACGGCTTTGGCAGTGACGACGAGGCCTCGAAGGTGGTGCGGGCGGTAATCTTCTTGAGCCGCAAGCTCAACCTGGGGGTCGTCGCAGAAGGCGTCGAGAACGAGAAGCAGCTGCAGCTCCTGAAGGCGGAGGGCTGCAGCGCCGTCCAGGGCAACTACTTCTCGCCTCCTCTGACCGGCGAGGAGTTCTTGAGCTGGCTCGAAGGGCGTCCGGCAGCCGCCACGGCGGGCGCAGGGCTTGGCGAGCGCACCGGACAGGCTCCAAGAATCGCGCGCGGCGTCTAGGCGATGGGCAACGGGGAAACGTGGTGGAGCGGAAGGGGCTCGAACCCTCGACCCCGACGATGCGAACGTCGTGCTCTCCCAGCTGAGCTACCGCCCCACGAGGGGCGCTGATTGTACGCGGCCGAGGTCTCGTTGGCAACCCCCCTCGTGAGCGCCGAAAGATGACGACGGTCATGGCGAGCCCTGCTTCGCCGTGCTAGCAAAGGCAGCCAGGAGAACACACCATGACCACAATCGATCCGCCTGAGCTGGCCCCGGGAGAGCTCGACACCGACAGCGTCCCGGTCCGCCGCTTGACCCAAGACGACCTCGATGCGGTGGTTCGCATCGACGCCATGTCGACCGGTGCACCGCGCACCGACTTCTACCGAACCAAGCTGCAGCGGGCGCTCGAAGACTCGAGCGTCCAGCTCTCCCTCGCCGCAGAGCAGGACTCCATGGTGGTGGGCTTCCTCTTCGTGACCTTCTATTACGGGGAGTTCGGGATGCCCGAGCCCACCGCGGTCGTGGAGGCGATGGGAGTCCACCCCGATTACCGCGGGCGCAGGGTCGGCAAGGCCTTGATGCGCCAGCTGGAGATGAACCTCGCCGCGCTGGGCGTCGAGACGATGCGCACCGAGGTCGGCTGGAACCAGCTCGACCTGCTGGGCTTCCTCGCCAGCTCGGGCTTCCAGCCGGCGCCTCGCTTCTGTCTGGAAAAGCGCGTCGGAACGGGGAGCGAGGATTGAGACGAGAGGAGGAGACGAATGGAAGCTACCAAGTGTCTGCGCGAAGAGCACCAGGTCATCCTGCGCGTGCTCGACTGTTTTGACGTCGCCTTGAGCCGCTCGCGGGAGACAGGCGAGGTCCGCCGTGAGGTCTTCGGACCCTTCGTGGAGTTCTTCCGCGGCTTTGCCGACAAGTGCCATCACTGCAAGGAGGAGGACCGGCTCTTTCCGGTCCTGGAGGACAACGGAATCCCCCGCGAGGGAGGACCGATCGGGGTGATGCTCTACGAGCACGAGCAGGGTCGGATGATGGTCACGGAGATGGCCAACCGCCTCGACGCCGCCGACAGCGGCGACGAGCATGCCGGGAAGACCCTCCTCGATTATGGCCAGACCTTCCTGGCGATGCTTCGTCAGCACATCGAGAAAGAGGACCACGTGCTTTTCGGCATGGCCGATCAGGTCACCCAGGGCGAGGACCTCTCGCAGCTGCTCGCCGCCTACCGCGAGGCCGAGGGCGAGGACGGCTACGGCTCGACCTACAGCCGCTGCTGGATAATCGCCGAACGGCTCGCCGAGACCTACGGCAAGCCGAGGCTCCCGATCTTCTAGGAAGATGATAGACTGGGCCGTCATGCCAACGCCGGCCCAGAACCAGGACACCGAGAAGCTGACCCCGGAGGAGACCCGGGACCTGCTCCTCGAGCTGGCGGAGCTCCGCCGAAAGTACGAGGAGCTCCGCCGCGGGGAGCGGAACCGGCTCCGGATGGAGGCCCGCATTCGGCATTCGCAAAAGCTCGAGAGCCTGGGCGTTTTGGCCGGCGGCATCGCCCACGACTTCAACAACCAGCTGATGGGGGTGCTCGGCAACATCGAGATGGCGCTCGACGAGGTGCCCGCCGGATCGTCAGCGCGCGCCTACCTGGCCGACGCGACGCTTTCCGCCCGGGCGATGGCCAAGCTCACCCATCAGATGCTCGCCTATTCGGGCAAGGGGATCTACGTGGTCCATCCTCTGGACTTGGCACGCCTGGTCGAGGAGATCCAAAGCCTCTTGGAGACGTCGGTAGGCAGAGGGGTCGAGCTGCGCTACGAGCTGGCGCCGGATCTGCCCACGATCGACGGCGACGCCGACCAGCTGCGCCAGGTGGTGCTCAACTTCGTCGCCAACGCCTCGGAGGCCATGGGCGGCGGCGGCGGAACCGTCACCCTCACGACGGGACGCTTCGAGGCCACTTCCGAGTACCTGGGCGAGACTCTCGTCGGGACCGCGAACCCCGTTCCCGGCGAGTACGTCTTCCTCGAAGTCGCCGACAACGGTAGTGGTATGGACCCGGCGACTTGCGAGCGTATCTTCGACCCCTTCTTCTCGACCAAGTTCACGGGCCGCGGTCTGGGTCTCGCCGTCAGCCTCGGCATCGTGCGGGGTCACAACGGAGTCATCAAGGTCGAGAGCGAGCTCGGTCAGGGCACCCGTCTGCGGGCGCTCTTCCCGCCGAGCGCCAAGGCGGCGGCCGGGAAGGCGCCGCAGGCGGTGGATGAGCCTTGGCGCGGGCACGGCACCGTCCTGGTGGCCGACGACGAGGGACCGGTCCTGCGCGTCGCGCAACGGATGCTCGAGAAGTCGGGCTTCAAGGTCCTCGCGGCGAGCGACGGCCGCGAGGCCCTGGAGCTTTTCCGGGCGCACGTCGACGAGATCGTCGCCGTGATCCTCGATCTCACGATGCCCCAGGTGGGGGGCGAGGAGGCCTTCGCGGAGATGTCCAAAGTCCGCGGTGACTTGCCGATCCTGCTGGCCAGCGGTTACGACGAACGAGCCCTGGCGAGGCGGTTCAACGACAAGCGACCCGCCGGCTTCATCCAGAAGCCGTACCGCCGGCAGGCCCTCGTCGAGAAGCTGAAAGCGGCTCTCTCCGGCGAATCCTCGTAGGCCAGGTTAGCTAGTCCGCCAGGACCTCGATACGAAGGGTGGCGTCGCCGTTGATCCGGACGCCGCCGATTCTGTCCTCGACGTTCTGGTGGCGCTCGTACCTGCGATCCCCGCGCCCACCCTGGATCTCGAGGACGAGGAGCACGAGCACGACGGCGGGCAGCCATGCCTTGCGCAACGCCGCGGTGCCGCGGCGCTCCGGGCGTTTCTCCTTTTGACCCGGCACGCGTTCGGCGATCCACGTCCCTCCCGCCACCGCCAGGCTCAGCCAGAGCGGCAATACGATCACCCCCTGGCGGACGTAGCCGAAGAAAAGGGCGGTCACCGCGAGAGTGGCCACCGAGACCATCGCCACCAGGATCGCCCAACGCCGGCGCTCGCCGCCAGCGGCGAAACAGGTGGCAAGACCCAGCAGGACGAGAGGAGGAAAGACCCACGAAGAGAGGCTCCGGTCAGGGACGAACATGTCCACCGGGCGCCGGACGCCGTTCAGGCCCCCGGGCCAGTTCCACTGCGTGAAGCCGAGCTTCGTGACCTCGCTGAGGAGCCGCCACCTCTTCACCACCAGGCGGAGGAACTCGGCGGGATGGGCCCGGATCCACTCGCAGGCGAGCCGGTCGCCGTGCAGGAGGTACTCCAAGTGCAGAGGGTTGAACAGCTGCAGCTGGTCGGAGCCGGTTCGCTTCATCAAGGCGTCGGGGGAGAAGGTGCCGTCGGCGCCGTCCTGGTTGGCGAGCGCCAGGTTCAAAGGGCCGTAGATCGTGATCGGCACGAACGAGGGCAGCGGCTCGGCGAGACGCTCGGCATGTCTTGCGTTGAACGACCGTAAGCTCTCGGCGTTGCGCAGTGTCCACGGCGCCACCACCACGGCCCAGCCGATTCCCACCAGGACCCAGGGAACGATCTCCTTGGCCCAGAGGCCTTGCGGCTCGTGGCGACGCTTGGCGTCGTCACTCTCCCCCGACGCTCCGCGTCGCCTACGCCACCAGCCTACGAAGCCGGTTGCCACGAGCAAGACCGTCACCAGGGCGGACTCGGCCCGGATCAGGGCCATCGCCCCCGTGCCCACACCGAGGGTGAGGCCCGCGAGAGTGCTGCGCCACGATGATCCCGGCGTCCGGCCCGGCGCCGCCAGGGGGTGCTCCAGACGGCGGCTCCAGAGCAGCAGGACGGCCAGAAGCAGCGTGGTGAAAAGGCCCTCGCTGACCGTCGCGATGGCGATCACGTAGAGGCCGAAGTGGTAGGTCGCCAGAAGCGTCGTCAAGAGCGCGCCCAGGTGTCCCAGATAGGGCCGCACCAGCAGGTAGAGAAGCCCCACCGCAAGGCTCGACACCAGCGCCAGCGTCGCCTTGACGGAGAAATAGGCCTCCGGACCCTGGCCGAGGAACCAGCGGACCACGGACAGGAAGGCGGCGAAGCCCGGGGGATGGAACGGGATGCCGTTGTCGTAGGACTCGCCGCTCAACATGGCGTCGGACCAGAGGAAGAAATGCCTGGCGTCGCCCCGGTAAAAAAGGGTGTAGGCCCAGCCGCGGTCGGTGGCGTTGGACTGGAGGAAAGCGAGCCGGTGGACCCAGGCGAGGAGCGTGAGCCCGAGAGCCCAGGCCCACTCGCGGCCAGGTCCCTTCTCGGCCGGCGGCTTCGGGGTCGCCGAAGCCTCTCGGCGTGCGGTCTTCGTCGTAGGCTTCGTAGGACCCTTCTTGCACCGCTGGGCGAAAGCGAGCGGGCGCGGCCAGTGTCGTACGGCTTCCAAGAGCGTTCTCCTCCTCGGTGGCCGATCCTATATCGAGGGGTGGGTACGAGGGTGCTACTATCGATGCGATGAAGATTCTCGTAAGCGGTGCGAGCGGGCTCGTAGGCTCAGCTCTTCTCAGCCGTCTCAAGGACGGCGACCACGAGGCGATTCGCCTCGTTCGCCGCCCGGCCGCGGACGGCGAGGTGAGCTGGGACCCGCAGGCCGGTGTCCTCGACGGCTCAGCGCTCGCCGGCTGCGAGGCCGTGGTGCACCTCGCCGGGGAGAACATCGCCTCCGGACGCTGGACCGCGTCCAGGAAGGCGCGGATCGAGTCGAGCCGGGTCCGCGGAACGCGGCTCCTGGCCGAGACCCTGGCGGCGCTCGAACGGCCGCCGGCGGTCGTGATCGCGGCCTCGGCCGTCGGCTTCTACGGCGAGCGCGGCGACGAGCTCGTCGACGAGAGCACACCGCCCGGCGAGGGCTTCCTCGCCGGCGTCTGCGTCCGCTGGGAGGCCGCAACGGCGGCGGCTCGCGAAGCGGGGATCCGGGTGGTGAGCCTGCGCATCGGCGTCGTCCTGGACACCCGGGGGGGGGCGCTAGAGCGCATGCTCTTGCCCTTCCGGCTCGGCCTGGGCGGGGTCGTCGGCAGCGGGCGCCAATGGATGAGCTGGATCACGCTGGAGGACCTCGTGGGCTCGATCCTCCATCTCCTCGAAGCCGATCACGACGGCCCTCTAAACGCCGTCGCACCGGCTCCGGTGCGACAGCGCGAGCTCACCAAGGCCCTGGGCCGGGCGCTCGGCCGGCCGACCCTCTTCCCGCTTCCGGCCTGGGCGGCGCGGCTCGCCCTCGGGGAGATGGCCGAGGAGCTGCTCCTCGCCTCGACCCGGGTAGATGGACAGCTTCTTCAGGACTTGGGCTATACTCACCGCCATCCGGAGCTCGACGGAGCCTTGGAGCATCTCCTCGCCGGATAAGCCGGACAAGGTTCCGGCTTGACCATTTGCGGCGCTCCTCCTTACAATACCCTGCGGAGCCGTCTGCTTCGCAGGCCCCTTGGCCGCCAATCGAAGGGGCGAGCCGCCGTCTGAGTCTGGGTGCTGAATCGAGAAGCCGGATCCGAACAAGGCATGATTACGGGCTACAACACCGACGTCCGCTACGGCGACATAGTCCTCCACGTCCAGACGGAGGACAAGGGGCAGGGCAACCCCTTCATCGAGAGCCTCATCTACTACGGTGGGCAGGTGGTGGTCGCCAAGCGGGTGAGCTATGCGGACAAGCTCGACAGCGCCGACACGACTGAGGAGGTCACGGTGCTCATGGAGCAACAGCACCGGGCCATGATGAAGGCCATTCAGGCTGGCAAGTTCGACGACAAGATCCGCCTCTTCGTCTCTGACAAGGACAAGAAGCTCCAGACCGGGGTGTCGATGGAAACCTCGGGTGGCTTCGACCTGGCGGACGAAAGCGGCCGGACCCTCGACCAGGTGATCCTCGAGTACCTGACGAGCGAAGCCGAGCAAGAGCAGTTGGTCCTCTCGATGGACGAGGTCGACCTGGAGGCCGGCACCAGCGCTTTCGCGACGCTGCGGGCGATCTCCTCGAAAAGCGGCGACCCGGTGACCGGCGCCAAGGTTCACGTCAAGATGATCTCCACGTTCGGCGGCCCCCGCTCGCTGGGGACCGGCGAGACCGACAACCAGGGCCTGCTACAGCTCCAGATCGACATCCCGTCGGTCGAGAAGGGGACGGCGGCGCTCATCATCTCCGCTTCGAGCGGCATCGGGCAAGCGGAGCTCAAGCACCTCCTGTGAGGTCTTGCGTGGCGGGCAAGACCGTATCGATCTTCGTCAACGGCGAGGAAACCGAGGTCGATGCCGCCTGGACGCTGCTCGACCTGGTCGAAAAGCACCTGCAGCGCGATCGACGCACGGTCGCCATCGAGTACAATGGGGAGATCGTGGCGCGGCAGACGTACGGCGCCTGCCGGATCGCGGCCGGGGACCGGCTGGAGGTGGTCCACTTCGTCCAGGGTGGGTAAGCTCCCCGGAGCCGGCGCGGCGCCCGGCCCGTCGGGCCGGATGTGGCCGAGGCGGCAAAGAGAGCTTGTCTTTTCGCTCCCGGGCCGGTATATTTGACGACGCCGTGGGCCGCTAGCTCAATTGGCAGAGCAGCAGACTCTTAATCTGCGGGTTCTAGGTTCGATTCCTAGGCGGCTCACCACGCAGGCGCTCCGAGAGCCGGTTCCGTCCGAAGCCGGCACGTTCCGACGTCAGCCGCTCGTTGCCGAGGTTTGGAGCTTGCCGTGGCGCTTTGGCGCTGGGCAGACCGGGCCGGGTCCATCCGAGGCGAAAGTGGCGGAACAGGTATACGCGCTAGACTTAGGATCTAGTCCCGGTTTCGGGATGGGGGTTCGAGTCCCCCCTTTCGCACCAACCTCTTAAAGCCCCGTCGAGGGAGTAGCTCGACTTCAGGATTCCAAGATGAGCGTCGTCATCGCTTTCGAAGAGGCCGGCCCCTGGCGCAAGAAGCTGACCATCGAGGTGCCGGCCCCGGCGGTCGACGCCGAGGCCGGCCGGGTGATCCGGGACCTCGGCAAGAAGATCCGGCTGCCCGGTTTCCGCAAGGGCAAGATCCCGGCGAGCCTGCTCGAGAAGCGCTTCGGCGAGGAGATCGAGCGCCAGGTCACCGAGCGGCTGATCCCGCGCTACTGGCACCAGGCCGAGGCCGAAAAAAGTCTCGACGTGCTGAGCCAGCCCGAGGTCGAGGACGTCCGGTTCGAGCGCGGCTCTCCCATGACCTTCGTCGCGGTGGTGGAGACCCGACCCACGATCGAGGTCGGCGAGATCGAACCTTTCGACCTGCCGGAGGGACCCGTCACCCCCGACGACGGCGAGATCTGCGACGCGATCCGTGGCCTCCGGCGCCAGCATGTCACCTGGACGAGCGTCGAGCGCGCCGCGGCGACCGGCGACCTGGTGATGGGCCAGGCCTGTCCCACCGACGCGCCGGAGGGCGCAGAGGGGGAGCCGCTACGCATCGAGATCGGCGCCCAAGGCGTCGACGAGGAGCTGTCGCTCGCCTTGACGGGGCTCGAGCCCGGCGCCACGACGCTTTTCAAGCGCAAGGACGAAAGCGGCGGGGAAAAGGAGTACCGGATCCAGGTCAGCTCGGTCGAGGAGGAGGAGCTCCCCGACCTCGACGACGAGTTTGCCAAGCGCGTCGGGGTTGAAGACGTGGCGGCCTTGAAGGAGGCGACGGTCAAAGAGCTCGGCTCACGCCAGGTGAGGGAGCTTGGCGAGCGCCGCGAGCGGGCCGTCCTCGAGCAGCTGCGACAGCGCCACCCCCTGGAGCTTCCGCCGGGCATCGTTGAGCGGGAGATGCAACAGATGATGCAGGAACACGCCCACGGCCTCGCGGCACGGGGGATCGACATCGAGAAGACGCCGCTCAACTGGGAAGCCTTGGCGGAGCAGATGCGGCCCGAGGCCCATGACCGGGTCCACACGCGGCTCCTGCTCGACGCCGTCGCCGAGGCGAAGCAGATCAAGCTGGACGAGGAGGAATTCGAGCGCGTCCTGGCGTCGATCGCCGGGCAGCAGAAGAAAAGCTCTCTCGTCGTACGCCAGGAGCTTAGCCAGACGGGACGCCTGCCGAGTTTGAGGGCCCAGCTCCTACACCAGCAAACCGTCCGCTACCTCCTGGGGGAGGACGGCGGCGACCCGACGGCCGAAGGCGATCCGGCGGTCGGCGAAGACTGAAAGGCGCGGAACACCGTTAGGAGGAAAGGAATCCATGTATGTACCCATGGTCGTAGAACAGACCAACCGGGGTGAGCGGGCCTACGACATCTACTCTCGCCTCCTGAAGGACAACATCATCTTCCTGGGCCGGCCGGTCGACGACGACGTGGCGTCGGTGGTGATCGCCCAGATGCTCTTCCTGGAAGCCGAGAACCCGGAAAAAGACATCGCCATGTACATCAACTCGCCGGGCGGCTCGACCACGGCGGGTCTCGCGATCTACGACACGATGCAGTACATCAAGCCCGACGTCGCCACCTACTGCCTCGGGCAGGCGGCGTCGATGGGAGCGTTGCTGCTCGCCGCCGGCACGCCCGGCAAGCGAACGGCCCTGCCCAACTGCCGGATCCTGATCCACCAGCCCTGGATGCGGGACCTGGGCGGCCAGCAGACCGACGTCGCCATCCACGCCCAGGATCTGCTCGCGCTGCGCGAGCGGCTCGACGAGATCCTCGCCGGGCACACCGGCAAGACCAAGGAAGAGATCCATCGCGACACCGAGCGCGACCACATCCTGAGCGCCCAGGAGGCTCAGGATTACGGCCTGGTCGACAAGATCATGGCCCGCCGCGAACCCGGGGCGATTTCCTGATGACGGAGGTGAAGCGGCTCATGGCCGGGAATGTCCCGGCCGCGTTCGAGGTTCTACGTAGTAGGGAACGGTTGACAGCGCTCGGGTTGCCCCCTAGCATCCGTCGACGGTCGGTAGGTAAGGAGGATTCATGCCGAAGAAAGAGTCCGGCGAAGAAACACTGAGGTGCTCGTTCTGCAACAAGAGCCAGCGGGAAGTCAAGAAGCTCATCGCCGGGCCGACCGTGTTCATCTGCGACGAGTGCGTCGACATCTGCCTCGACATCATCGCGGAGGACCGCCTCCACGAGCAGCAGCAGGACACCGATCTCCCCAAGCCGCCGGAGATCAAGTCGCTCCTCGACCAGTACGTGATCGGCCAGGAGCAGGCGAAGCGCAAGCTCTCGGTGGCGGTCTACAATCACTACAAGCGCATCGAGTACGCGGAGCGCAGCCGCTCCGACGTCGAGCTCCAGAAGTCCAACATCCTCCTGATCGGCCCCACTGGGACCGGCAAGACGCTCTTGGCCCAGACCCTCGCCCGGCTCCTCTCGGTGCCCTTCACCATCGCCGACGCCACCACCCTGACCGAGGCCGGCTACGTCGGCGAGGACGTCGAGAACATCATCCTGAAGCTCTACCAGGCCTCCGGCAACGACAAGGAGAAGACCCAGCGGGGCATCGTCTACATCGACGAGGTCGACAAGATCTCGCGCAAGTCGGACAATCCGTCGATCACCCGCGACGTCTCGGGCGAGGGCGTCCAGCAGGCGCTCTTGAAGATTCTCGAGGGCACCCAGTGCAACGTCCCCCCACAGGGCGGGCGCAAGCACCCCCACCAGGAGTTCCTGCAGATCGACACGACGAACATCCTCTTCCTGGTCGGCGGCGCCTTCGTCGGCCTGGAGGACCAGATCTCCCGGCGGCTCAACAAGAAGACGATGGGCTTCGGCGCCAAGGTCAAGAGCCCCGACAAGCGCGAGGACGTCCATCTCGACGCCGTCTTGCCCGAGGACTTGATCAAGTACGGCCTGATCCCCGAGTTCGTCGGCCGGCTGCCGGTCGTCGCGACCCTGGAGGAGCTCGACGAGGACGCGCTCGTGCGCATCCTCCAGGAGCCCAAGAACTCGCTCGTCCGCCAGTACGAGACCATGTTCGAGTTCGAGGACGTCAAGCTCAAGTTCACCGACGAGGCCCTGCGCTCGATCGCCAAGGAGGCGAACCAGCGCAACGTCGGGGCACGGGGCCTGCGGCTCATCATGGAAGAGCTGATGTTGGAGCTCATGTATTCGATTCCATCCCAGCACAACGTCGGCGAGGTCGTCATCACCGACGAGGTGGTCCAAAACCAGGTCCAGCCGCTCATGCTCTTCAAGCAAGCGGGCTAGGACGGCTGTAGCCGAACGGGGCGAGAAAAATGAAGACAAGCTACATCACCACCTCACACAAGGTCCTGCCGGCCGTCCCGCTCCGGGACATGGTGGTCTTTCCGCACATGATGGCGCCTTTTATCGTCGGCCGCGAGAGCTCCGTGCGGGCTCTCGAGGTGGCGCTCGGCACGCCGGGCAAACGGCTCTTCCTGATTACCCAGCGCGATCCCAAGATCGACGACCCGACCCGTGCCGACATCCGCGAGATCGGGGTCGTGGCGCGGGTGATCCAGAACCTGAAGCTCCCCAACGGCAACGTCAAGGTGATGGTCGAGGGCGAGAGCCGTGGCCGGTTAAAGGAGCTCAAGGAGCACGACGGCGCCGTTTTCGCCGACGTCGAGACCTTCGATGTCAACTTCCCCGTCGACGACAAGATGCAGGACTACATGAACAAGGTCCTGGGGCTTTTTGAGCAGTACGCCAAGATGTCGCACCACCTCGCCTTCGAGGGCCTGATGCCGACCTTGAAGCTCGACGACCCGGATCGTTTCGCCGACACCCTGGCCGCCCATCTCATGGTCACGACGACCGAAAAGCAGGCGCTCCTGGAAATGCTCAACCCCTACGAGCGGCTCCAGCGCCTGCACGACATGATCGATGTCGAGATCGAGAAATCAAACATCGACAAGCGCATCAACGCGCAGGTCAAAAAACAGATGGAGCGGGCGCAGAAAGAGTACTACTTGAACGAGAAGGTCAAGGCGATCAACGAGGAGCTCGGCAGAAAGGACGACCGCGGCGACGAGATCAAGGAGCTCAAGGAAAAAATCGAAGAGGTCGGCATGCCCAAAGAGGCCAAGGAGCGCGCCGAGCAGGAGCTCAAGCGCTTCGAGACGATGCCTCCCGTCTCCGCCGAAGCCACCGTGAGCCGCAACTACATCGACTGGCTCGTCTCGGTGCCGTGGAAGAAGAAAAGCCGCGAGCTGCGCGACTTAAAGCGTGCCGAGACGATCTTGAACGAAGACCACTACGGCCTCGAAAAGGTCAAGGAGCGGATCCTCGAATTCCTCGCCGTCCGGCAGCTGACCAAAAAGACCCAGTCTTCGATCATCTGCTTCGTCGGCCCCCCCGGCGTCGGCAAGTCCTCGCTCGCCAAGTCGATCGCCAAGGCCACCGGCCGCAAGTTCGTCCGCCTCTCGCTCGGCGGCGTGCGCGACGAGGCCGAGGTCCGCGGCCACCGGCGCACCTACATCGGCGCTTTCCCGGGCCAGATCGTCCAGATGATGAAGAAAGCCGGCACGGTCAATCCGGTTTTTCTCCTCGACGAGATCGACAAGATGGCCATGGACTTCCGGGGTGACCCGGCGGCGGCGCTCCTCGAGGTCTTGGACCCCGAGCAGAACCACACCTTCGCCGACCACTACCTCGACGTCGAGTACGATCTCTCCAAGGTGATGTTCATCGCCACCTGCAACGTCATCCACACGGTGCCGCCGGCGCTCAAGGACCGCATGGAGGTCATCGAGCTCTCAGGCTACACACCCAACGAGAAGCTCGCCATCGCCGAGGGCTTCCTCGTGCCGCGCCAGATCGAGTCCCACGGCTTGAAGGGCAAGGGCTTGGCCATCAAGGAGGACGGCATCAAGAGCCTGATCGACTACTACACGCGCGAGGCCGGGGTCCGCAACCTCGAGCGCGAGATCGGGTCCGTCTGCCGCAAGATCGCCCGCAAGGTGGTCGAGGCCGGCAAGGAAGGCCTCGAGGAGATCAAGATCGACTCAGCGGAGAAAATCCAGGAGCTTTTGGGCAAACGCAAGTACCGCAGGCGCCAGAAGCTCGACGCCTCGGCGGTCGGCGTGGCGATCGGCCTCGCCTGGACCGAGGTCGGCGGCGAGATCCTGGAGACCCAGGTCGGGCTGATGAAGGGCGAGGGCAAGCTCACCCTGACCGGCAAGCTCGGCGACGTCATGCAGGAGTCGGCCCGCGCCGCCGTCTCCTACGTGCGCAGCCGCGGCGACTATCTCAAGATCCCACCCAACTTCAACAGCGAGAACGACCTCCACATCCACGTCCCCGAAGGCGCCATCCCCAAGGACGGCCCGTCGGCGGGCATCACCATGGCGACGGCGCTCGTCTCCGCTTTGACCAACGTCCCGGTGCGCAAGGACGTGGCCATGACCGGGGAGATCACGCTGCGCGGTACGGTCTTGCCCGTCGGCGGCGTCAAGGATAAAGTGCTGGCAGCCTTCCGGGCCGACATCACCGAGATCGTCATGCCCAAGGACAACGAGAAGGATCTGGAGGACATCCCCGCAGAAATTCGCGAAGTCCTGACGGTTCATCTGGTAGAATCGATGGACGACGTGTTTGCCATAGCGCTCGATCGTGAGATCGAACCCCTGCCCCAGGGCGAAGCCTCGCAGGACGCCGTCGACTCGAGCACGCTCGCTCACTGACGCGTCCCACTCGTTTCGCCCTCCGTGCTCGACCCGGTAGGCGGTCCCATCCCGCTCTTCACGGCTTCCGCCGTCCTGGGCCCGGGCTTCCCAATCCCGACCGACGACCCCTCGCCGGGGAATCTTTGACAGTGACGGAGTGAGAGCGTGAAGATCGAGACGGCGGAGTTCGTCCACGGTGCCACACGGCCGGGGCAGCTCCTGAAAGGCGATCTGCCCGAGGTGGCCTTCATCGGGCGCTCGAACGTCGGCAAGTCGAGCCTCCTGAACCGGCTCCTCGCCCGGCGTTCGCTCGCCCGCATCAGTCGTACGCCGGGGCGCACCCAGGCGGTCAACTACTTCCTGATCAATCGCCGCCTCCACTTCGTCGACCTGCCGGGCTACGGCTTCGCCAAAGCGGCGAAGAGTGCCCGGCGCAAGTGGGCCGAGCTGATGGACGCCTACCTCAGTCCTTCGCGGGCGGGTCGTTCCCGCGCCGACGGCCGAGGGCGGCTACTCCTGATCCAGCTCGTCGACGGCAAGGTCGGGGCGACCGACCTCGACATCGAGGCCCACGACTACCTGGCCGAGCTAGGGTGGGAGATGCTTGAGATAGCGACCAAGATCGACAAGGTGCCGCGCAGCCGCCGCGTCAAAAGCCTCCGGGCGATCCGCGAGCGGCTGGAGCTCGCCGACGAAGTGGACCTCATCCCCTTCTCGGCGGTTTCCGGGGAGGGCACGAAGCCATTGTGGAGAGGAATCACGGTCTTTCTCGATGGAGCTCGAGAAAGCTAGTAGAAAGAGAGACGGCCAGATCATGAGCAGACCGATCCAGAAACAGGTGAGCCCCAGGAACAAGGGGAAGTCCAAGGGCCGTCACGGCGGCCAGAAAAGCGACCGTCCGACGCTCGACATCCGCGAGCTGAAGGAGATGTCGATCTCCCAGCTCGTCCAGATCGGCAAGGACCTCGGCGTCGACGGTGCCACCGGAACCCGCAAGCAGGAGCTGATCTTCAAGATCCTCCAGGCCCAGACCGAGAAAAGCGGCCTCATCTTTGCCGAGGGCGTCCTCGAGTGCCTCCCCGACGGCTTCGGCTTCCTGCGCGCTCCGGAGTACAACTACCTGCCGGGCCCCGACGACATCTACGTCAGCCCCTCCCAGATCCGGCGCTTCGACCTACGCACCGGCGACACCGTCTCCGGACAGGTCCGTAAGCCCAAGGAGGGCGAGCGCTACTTCGCCCTGATCAAGGTCGAGGCCGTCAACTTCGAGCACCCGGACGTGGTGCGCAACAAGCTCTTCTTCGACAACCTGACGCCGCTCTATCCCCTCGAGCGGATCCGGCTCGAGGTGGCGGGCGACATGTCGTCGCGGGTCATGGACCTCACCACACCCATGGGCAAGGGGCAGCGCGCACTCATCGTGGCCCCGCCGCGCACCGGCAAGACCATGCTCCTTCAGTCGCTCGCCCACTCGATCGCCCGCAACCACCCGGAGGTGGTCCTGATCGTGCTCCTGATCGACGAGCGTCCCGAGGAGGTCACCGACATGCAGCGCTCGGTCCAGGGCGAGGTCGTCTCCTCGACGTTCGACGAGCCGGCGACCCGCCACGTCCAGGTCGCCGAGATGGTGATCGAGAAAGCGAAGCGGCTCGTCGAGCACAAGAAAGACGTGGTCATCCTCCTCGACTCGATCACCCGGCTGGCACGCGCCTACAACACCGTGCAGCCGCCTTCGGGGAAGGTCCTCTCGGGCGGTATCGACGCCAATGCACTGCACCGTCCGAAGCGCTTTTTCGGCGCGGCACGAAACATCGAGGAGGGCGGGTCGCTCACCATCTGCGCCACGGCCCTCGTCGACACCGGCAGCCGGATGGACGACGTCATCTTCGAGGAGTTCAAGGGGACCGGCAACAGCGAGATCCACCTCGACCGAAGGCTCGTCGACAAGCGCGTCTTCCCGGCGATCGACATCAACAAGTCGGGTACCCGCAAGGAAGAGCTTCTGCGGCCGGACGAGGAGCTGCACCGGGTGTGGATCCTGCGCAAGGTCCTAAACCCCCTCTCGAGCGTCGAGTCGATGGAGCTGCTCCTCGACAAGCTCTCCAAGATGCGGGCCAACGAGGACTTCCTAAACGCGATGTCGAGTTAGGTGCTCCCCCAGCCGCTCCTGAGAGGTGCAAGAAGGCTCCGCAGGGAAAGCCCTGAGCCGGTCTTCGCGATTCCTTGGCCCCTTCTCGCCCGTCACCGCCTCCGATCCCCCTGTCGAAACCATCCGATGATCGCCGTACAACTCTTCGCCGTAGCGCTCAGCCTCCTCTTCCTGGGAGCGCATCTGCTCCGCGCCGGGGGCGGTTGGCTGTTCTGGGCCGTCCTGGCGCTCGTCCCATTGCTGTGGGTCCGGCGTCCCTGGGTGGCGAGGACGGTGCAGGCCGTGCTCGTCCTGGGAGCTCTGGAGTGGATCCGAACCCTGGTTTCTCTCTACCAGGAGCGCCTCCAGGAAGGGCAGGACTACCTGAGGATGACGATCGTCCTGGCCGTCGTCGCGGTGGTGACTTTCTGCTCCGCGCTTCTCTTCCAGACGGAGAAGCTGAATCGCCTCTACGGCCTCAAGGATTTCGAAGAAAACGAAAGTCTCTAGGAGAAACGCCAATGCAGCGAACCCCCGTGATCCCGACGTTCGTCGCGCTCGTCCTGACGGTTTTGGCACCCCTTTCGGCACAGAGCGGCCGGACCCCGGCCCCGGCCCGCCAGGGGATGGTCGTCAGCAGCCACTATCTCGCGTCCGAGGCCGGCGACGCGGTGCTCAAGAAAGGCGGCAACGCCGTCGACGCCGCGGTGGCCACGGCGTTCGCGCTCGCGGTCACGCTGCCGTCGGCGGGCAACGTCGGCGGCGGCGGTTTCCTGGTCTACCACGGCGCCGACGGCACCGTCACGACCATCGACTTCCGCGAAAAGGCGCCGCTTGCGGCCACCGAGACGATGTTCCTCGGCGAGGACGGCGAGGTCCGCGACAACTCCAACCACGAGGGCCTGCTCTCGGTCGGCGTCCCCGGGACGGTGGCGGGGCTTTGGCTGGCGCACCAACGCCTCGGAAAGCTGTCCTGGGCCGAGCTCCTAGAGCCGGCGATCGACCTGGCCGAGGAGGGGATTCCCTCGACCTGGGCGATGCAGCGCTTCCTTGCCCGGCTCGCCGAAGAAGCCGAGAAGTACCCTTCGACCGCGCGCGCTTTCTTGAAGCCGGGGAACGTGCCCTACGAGCCTGGCGAGACCTGGCTCCAGCCGGACCTCGCGGCGACGCTCCGCCGAATCCGGAAAAACGGGCGTGACGGCTTCTACAAAGGCGAGACGGCAAGGCTCGTCGACGAGCTCATGCGAGCCCACGGCGGCCTCGTAACCGCCGAGGACCTCGCTGGTTACGAAGCCGTGGAGCGAACGCCCGTCCACGGCACCTACCGGGGCTACGACGTCTACAGCATGCCGCCGCCGAGCTCCGGGGGCGTCGCCCTCGTCGAGATGTTGAACCTCCTTGAGAGCTTCGACTTGAAAGAGGTCGGCCACAACTCGGCCCTCTACCTCCACCTCCTGACCGAGGCTATGCGCCGCGCCTTCGCCGACCGGGCCGAGCACCTCGGCGATCCGGACACAAATCCCGATATGCCGATCGAGCGGCTCACCTCCAAGGCCTATGCCCGGGAGATGCTCGCCACGATCGACCTCTTCAAGGCCTCGCCGAGCGACTCGCCGCTTTTCAGCCGCGTCTACGCCTCGGCCGCCACGGTCCGCGAAAGCGAGGAGACGACCCACCTCTCGGTCATGGATCCGAAGGGCAACGCCGTCTCCATGACCTTCACCCTGGAGGGGAGCTACGGCTCTGGCATCGTGGTGGAGGGCACCGGCTTCTTGCTCAACAACGAGATGGGGGACTTTAACCCCGTCCCCGGCCGGACGAACGAAGAGGGGCTGATCGGGACGGCGCCGAACCTCGTCGAGCCGGGCAAGCGCATGCTCTCCAGCATGACCCCGACGATCGTCGCCCAGGGCGGCCGGCCGGTGCTCCTGATCGGCAGCCCCGGCGGGCGGACGATCATCAACACCGTGCTCCAGGTGGTCTTGAACGTCCTCGACCACGGCATGAACGTCGCCCAGGCGGTCGAGGCGGGCCGCATCCATCACCAATGGCTGCCCGACCTGACCTACGTCGAGAGATGGGCGATCTCCGCCGATACGGTGCGTCTCTACGAGATGCGGGGCCACGAGATCGACGTTCGCCGCTCTCAGGGATCGGCCCACGGCATTTTCTTCGATGCCGAGAGGGGTCTCCTCTACGGCGCCGCGGACTCGCGCAGCTTTGACGGCCGCGCCGTGGGCCATTGACGCCGTCGCGCCCTCAGCTCTTCTTCTTCAGCCAGAAGTAGAGGCTGAAAAAGGCCGCCCAGAACGCCGCCGCCGTGATCGCCCAGCCGGTGACGAAGGGCAACGACGTCCAAAAGGAGTAGGTGTCCCCGGCCTCGTACTGGGCGTAGGTGCTCGCGACGTTGAAGGTGATGTCCCACAGCACCAGGATGACGACGCCGACCAGGATGAAGAGCACGATGTAGGTGATACGTACGAGCTTGTCCTTGCCGTTCAGGAGCCACTTGCGCCCTACCTCGAACGCCAGCCAGGCGGGGATCACCGTCATGGCGAAGAGTCCGTGGGAGAAAGCGGCGCGTAGAGGGTTGTCCATGATGTGGTCGACCCAGGGCCATAGGAAGTTGGTTTCCCAGGCCGGCCAACCCAGCATGTAGTAGAATACGTTCGAAGCGACGCCGATACCGGCGAACGTCAGCACTACGAGACGCACCAACGTCGTCTTGTCGGGATCCCCGCTGCGGATCATGTTCTTGCCGGCCTCCGCGAAGGCCATCGCGCAGGCGGCGGAGAGGGGAACATCCATGGCCATCATGATTCGATCTCCTTTTTTGATCTCAGGACGAAAAAAAACGTTCCGCCGCGCGAGCCTGTCGGCTCGCTTGACGAGGAGCGCCCGGTATCGACCGCCGGTGCCACGTTGGCCGGCGGCCGTTGACTTACGGTCATGCCGTGTTCGTCCTGTTCCTGGCCCTATGATACCACACTCGGAGCCGATAATGCCATAGCGACGCCGATTCCGGGGTCAGCCTCCGGGTGGTGGCAGGTGCCAGGGGGCGGCGGATCTTGGCAAAAGGAAACGCCCTCCAGGCTTGCCGGCCGAAATCGGAAACCTCCGCTTCTGCCGAAGACCCGCAGGGCGCTACCCGGCTTCCAGGCCCCTCTCTCGACTCGACCAGCCTGGCGGCCTTATGAACCGGCGCCCCGGTGGCTCTCTCCTTCCACCGGGTCGCCTGAGGGTGGCGAGCTTCCGGGCTCCTCTCTCTCGACTCGACCCGCCCGGCGGCCCTCCTGACTCTCGACCTGACGTGATCTCTCAGCCCGAAAGCCCCTTCCTCTTTCTCTAGGATCCTGCGACCCAAACACGCCCCTCTAAGTAAGCAACGGCCGTGCCAGGTTTGGGATATGGCGGAAAATTTCTGAATTTGCGCTGAGAAGAGATCTTGCCCATCGGACGGTGCAAGATCTCTGATATTCAGAGATTCGGCCTCGGAAGACGTGGCCGGCACGGAGGCAGGTCTACGGAGCGCGCAGTCCGATTCTCAAAGTTGGACAAGGTGATTCTCAACTTTGAGAATGCTTGACGCGTCATCTGTTTTCGAGGACCTCGAAATCCAGGCCGACGTCGAGGACGGGGGCGCTGTGGGTGAGGTAGCCGACCGAAAGCAGGTCCACCCCCGTCGCCGCGACCCGCGCCGCTGTCTCCGGCGTGATCCCGCCCGACGCTTCCGTCCTCGCCCGTCCGGCGGTGATCTCGACCGCGCGGCGGAGCTCCTCGACCGTCATGTTGTCGAGCAGCACCGCGTCGACGCCCAGCTCGAGGACGGCTTCCAGCTCTTCCAGGTCGTCGACCTCGACTTCGATCTTGACGAGGTGACCCAGGTTGCGGCGGGCACGCTCGAGCGCCGCCGCGGCACCGCCAGCGATCGCCCGGTGGTTGTCCTTGATCAGGACGGCATCGTCGAGGCCGAAGCGGTGGTTCACGCCGCCGCCCGCGCGGACGGCGTATTTCTCCAGCACGCGCAGAAGCGGCGTCGTCTTCCGGGTGCAGACGACCTGGGCGGGGTAGGCCGCGACCGCCTCGACGACGGCATGGGTGAGCGTAGCGATTCCGGAGAGGTGTCCCAGAAAGTTGAGAGCCGTCCGTTCCGCCGAGAGCATCGGACGCGCCTGTCCTCGGACCTCGGCGATCTTTCCACCCGACGCGACGTCCTCGCCGTCGCCGACGAGCACGCGGACTTCGGCCTCGGGGTCGAGGAGCCGGAACGCGAGGGCGGCGACGTCGAGGCCGGCGACGCGTCCGTCGCGGCGGGCCCGGAGGTGTCCGACGGCCTCGAGGTCCTCCGGCACGACGGCGTCGCTCGTCAGGTCGCCGGCACGTCCCAGGTCCTCGGCGAGGGCGCGGCGGACGAGGTCTTCGTAGAGCAGGGGATAGAGCGGTGCGACGGCCGCCATCAGGCGATCTCCCGCTCTGCCTGCACGTCCTCCGGCACGAGGGGCGAGTTGCCGGACCGGTAGGTCCACTCGTGGCGTGTCGCGCCTTCGCGGGGCTCGGGGAAGTCGTCGCGGAAGTGGGCGCCGCGGCTTTCCTCGCGCGCCAGGGCCGCGGCCGTGATCATCCGTGCCACGGCCAGGACGTTGCGGGTCTCGGCCGTGCGGGCCGCCGCGCCGACCGGCGCCGGCAGGGCGTCGAGCTCGTCGAGGGTCGCCGCGAGGCGCCCCCGTTCGCGGACGAGGGCGACCCTCTCCCAGAGGAGACGGCGGACGCGCCCGCGGACCAGGGCCTCGTCCGCCGTTCGCCTCGCCGGCTCGTCGCGCCACACCGCGGCGCCGCGCTCCGCCGCCGCGTCATAAAGCGCCGTGCGTTCCCGGAGGTCCGCGGCCACCCGGTGGCCGAAGACGAGCGCTTCGAGCAGCGCGCTCGAGGCCAGGCGGTTCGCTCCGTGGACTCCGCTCGACGCCACCTCGCCGCAGGCCCAGAGCCCTGCGAGAGAGGTGCGTCCCGCCGCATCGACGGCGACGCCCCCCATGGCGTAATGGGCCGCCGGCGTGACCGGGATCGGCGTGCGGCGTGGGTCGACGCCATGGTTGCGGCAGTGCCCGTAGACGGTTGGAAAACGCTCGGGGAACGCGTCGCCGACGCACCCGGTGGCGTCGAGAACGACACGGCTCCCGGCCTGCTGGCGGCGCCAGATGGCGCGGGCCACGACGTCGCGGGGGGCGAGCTCGGCGCGCGGGTCGATCGCCGTCATGAAGCGCTCGCCGCGCTCGTCGAGGAGCCTCGCCCCCTCGCCGCGCAGCGCCTCGGTCACGAGCGGCAGCGGGTCGGCCTCGGCGTCGAGGGCCGTCGGATGGAACTGCACCATCTCCAGGTCGGCGAGCCTGGCCCCGGCCCGCGCCGCCATGGCGAGGCCGTCGCCGGTCGCGGCGCTCGGGTTGGTGGTGCGGGCGTAGAGCTGTCCCAGGCCACCGCTCGCCAGCACCACCGACGCGGCGCGGAAGTAGAGCGCTTCCTCGCCGTCGCGCCCCAGCACGCCGACGACGCGTCCGCCGTCTTCCGAGACGACCAAGTCCTCGGCGAAAAGACCTTCGGCCACCGTCACGTGCGCGGCCGCGTGCACCGCCTCGGCGAGGGCGCGGACCATCTCGGCGCCGGTCCGATCGCCCTGGGCGTGGAGGATTCGCCGCCGGCTGTGGGCGCCTTCGCGGCCCAAGAGGAGCTCGCCGTTGCCGTCGCGGTCGAAGCGTGTGCCCAGGGCGATGAGCTCGCGGATCCGTTCCGGACCCTCCCGGGTCAGGACGTCCACCATCTCGGCGTCGCAGAGGCCGGCGCCGGCGGTGAGCGTGTCACGGGCGTGAAGGCGGGCGTCGTCGTCACGTCCCAGGGCCGCGGCGACGCCACCCTGGGCCCAGACGCTGGCACTGCCACGCACCAGCTCGACCTTGGTCAGGAGCGTCACCCGGCGGGGGGCGAGGTCGAGCGCCGCCGCGAGGCCGGCGACGCCGCTTCCCACCACGACGACGTCGCTGGACGCCGTCCGCGCCGAAAGCTCGGAGATCGGGAAACGCCTCATCCGCCGCTCCCGCGTCCGACGGCGAGCATGCGCTCGACCGAGCGCCGGGCGCGCTCCGCCGTCGCCGGATCGACCTCCACCGGGTGGAGCATCTCCTCGAGCGAGCGCAGAATCTTCGGCAGCTCGATCCGTTTCATGTGCGGACAGAGGTTGCAGGGCCGTACGAGCTCGACGTCCGGGTACTCGACGGCCACGTTGTCCGACATCGAGCACTCGGTGATCATCACCACCTTGGCCGGGCGTTGCTCGCCCACCCAGCGGATCATACCCGAGGTCGAGCCCACGTAGTCGGCCTCCGCGAGGACGTCGGGGGGGCATTCCGGATGGGCCAAGACCACGACCTCAGGATAGCCTTCACGGTAACGGCGAACCTCCTCGGCCGTGAAGCGCTCGTGGACCTCGCAGTGGCCCTGCCAGAGGATCACCTCGATGTCGGTCTGCGTGGCAACGTAGCGTCCGAGGAACTCGTCGGGGAGGAAGATGACCCGTTCGGCACCGAGCGATTCGACGACCTCGACCGCGTTCGAGGACGTGCAGCAAATGTCGCACTCCGCTTTTACCTCGGCCGTCGTGTTGACGTAGGTCACGACCGGCGCCCCCGGGTAGCGCTCGCGCAGCAGGCGCACGTCGGCGCCGGTGATCGAGGCGGCGAGCGAGCAGCCGGCCAACGGGTCGGGGATCAGCACGATCTTCTCGGGGCTTAAGATCTTCGCCGTCTCGGCCATGAAGTGGACGCCGCAGAGCACGATCACGTCGGCGTCGGTCTCCGCCGCCTTCTGGGCCAGGGCGAGCGAGTCGCCCGTCAAGTCCGCGACGCCGTGAAAGATCTCCGGCGTCTGGTAGTTGTGGGCCAGGATGACCGCGTTGCGCTCTTTCTTCAGGCGCTCGATCGCCGCGATATAGGGGGCATGGACCCGCCACTCGATCTCGGGGACGACCCCCTTCACGCGCTCGAAAAGCGCCGCGGTCCGCTCAGCCACCTCAGGCGTGTAGTCGAGGAACGTGGCCGCTTGAGGGAGGGGAGGAGTCGGGGCGTCCGCCGCGTCAATGCTGGTCATGGTGTTCTCCGGGAGAGATTATGCTCAGCTTGAGCATTAGCAGGTGCTGAAAAAACCGGCTGCCGCCGGGTCCTCATCCAGCCTTTATGCTAACTCTGAGCATATCCTCTTGTCAAGCCCTTGGGAGGAAAATCTCGGCAGGGGAGATCGGAGGACACTCTTCTCGCCTGCGACGGAGTTTGACGCTCCCCTGAGGCCGTGGTAGCTTGCCGCAGAACCAAGGCTGACAACGGGAGGGCGGCCTCTTTTCGGACCTACAGGACCGGAGGCTCCAGGGAATGAGCATCAGCTGGGACGAGATCACGGTACCGCTCGAGGGAATCGACGGCGCGGCGCTGCTTTTCACCTGGCGGTGGTTGGTGCCGGAGGAGCTCCAGCCGATCGTGCTGACGGCGATGGGCGATCTCTTCCTCCTCGAAGCTGACTCGGGGGAGATCCACTGGCTCGACGTGGCTTCTGGAGAGCTCACCCTCGTCGCGTCGTCGGCCGAGGAGCTCCAGGGGCTGATCAACGAGGCCGAGAACGCCCAGAACTGGTTCATGCCCGAGGCCGTGACCGCGATGAGGAAGGCGGGGATGGTGCTCGGCGGGCATCAGGTCTACAGCCTCGACCACCCGGCCGTCCTGGGCGGTGAGTTCAAGCCCAGCAACATCACGCCGACCGACGTCTACGTCCATTTCAACCTGCACGGACAGATCCACGAGCAGGTCAGGGACCTGCCCGAGGGGACGGAGATCACCTCGATCGAGGTCGGCGAGTAGCCCCTACTTTTCCTCGTCGCTCTTCAAATCGCCGATCAGCTTCTTGATCGGGATCGTCAGGATGAGGAAAGCGGCGCCCGAGACGATGACGATCGTGGCGACGGTGCCAAAAAGCTCCGGCAGCGGCATCGACTCGATCCGTCCCGCCACCAGCCCGGCGATCAGGTTGCCGAGCGCGGCACCCATGAACCAGGTCCCCATCATCTGCCCCACCAGGCGGTGCGGCGAGAGCTTCGTGACGCTGGAGAGCCCGACCGGCGAGAGGCACAGCTCCCCGCAGGTGTGCAGGAAGTAGGTCACGATGAGCCAGTTGGGGCTGACGCCGGTCATGCCGGTGGTGCCCTCGCCAGCGGCGACCGCCGCACGGAGCTCCTCCGGGACGTAGGTCGAGCCCCAGGCCATGACCAGGAACCCGGCGCCCAGGATCACCAGGCCCGCTCCGAACTTGAAGGGGATCGACGGCTCGAGCTTGCCGAGGGCCACCCACAGCCAGCCGAAGACCGGAGCCAAGAGGATGATGAAGAGCGGATTGACCGATTGGAGCCAACTCGTCGGGGCTTCGTAGCCCATGACCACGCGGTCCGTGTAGCGCTCGGCGAAGAGGTTCATCGACGAGCCTGCCTGCTCGAAGCCCGACCAGAAGAGGGCGGCGCCCACGAAGAGCAGGAAGATCACGAAGACCCGTTTTTTCTCCTGTGCCGTGAGCTTGACGAACGCCAGGATGGAGCCGAAGTAGAGGACTGCCAGGATGCTAATGGCATAGCCGAGTGCTTGGGCCACGTTCTCGATGGTCAAGCCGAGCTTGTCCCTCAAGCCGTAGAGGACGAAGCAGGTGACGACGACGGCGCCGATCCCGGCCCAGAGCTTCGTCCAGTTGCCCCTGCGGACGGCCTCGTCGTCGTCTTTCAAGGTGCCGGCGGTACCGAGGAACTTCTGGCCGTACTTGTACTGGATCAGGCCCAGCAGCATACCGAAGCCCGCGGTGCTGAAGCCCAGGTGCCAGTCGACCTCCTCGCCGAGGTAGCCGCACAGCAGTGGTCCGACCAGCGCGCCGATGTTGATCCCCATGTAGAAGATCGAAAAACCCGCGTCGCGCCGCGCTCCCTTATCGGGATAGAGGTCGCCGACGATCGAGCTGACGTTGGGCTTCAGGAGCCCGGTGCCGAGGACGATCAGGATGAGCCCGGTGTAGAACGACGGCTTCGACACGGCGTCCATGCCCGGGACGATCGGCAGCGCCATGGTGAAGTGCCCCGCGGCGATCAGGCAGCCGCCAAGAAAGACGGCCTTCTGTTGGCCGAGGAGTCGGTCGGCCACCCAGCCCCCGGGCAACGCCATGAAGTAGACGCCGGCGGTGTAAAGGCCGTAGATCGCCGCCGCCCGGCCGTCGGTCATGCCGAAGCCGCCGGTCCGGATCGCGTCGACCATGAAGAGTACCAGGATGGCCCGCATGCCGTAGTAGCTGAGGCGCTCCCAGAGCTCGGTGAAAAACAAGGTCGACAGCCCCCGCGGGTGGCCGAACCATTCCTGCTGCGAAGCGCTCGTCTCGCTCATCGATTCCTCCAGTCGTTAAGGCCGAAGCCGACTACCGGGCCGCCGGCCGCTGGCGCAAGGATAGGAGATTTGACCACACGCCGCAAGCCGGCCGTCGGGCCAAGGACTACGATCGGAGTCGCTTCTCGCGAGAAGCGTGCCTACCTAGGAGGGGAAAGGGAGGAATGGTCGGGGCGAGAGGATTCGAACCTCCGACCTCACGGTCCCGAACCGTGCGCTCTACCAGGCTGAGCTACGCCCCGTAAGCCGTCCGCGCGCAGCGGCGCGAACGGGACGGGAAGGATACTCCGCGCTGCCGCGTGGGTCAAGCAAGATCTTCGAGGCTTTTCTCCCAGGTGGTGTCATCCTGTCCCTCAGGGAGGACGGTCGCGGCCTCCGGTGGGACGGTGAGGACGCCCCGGGACGGTCCGTCGGGCGCCGTGGCATGGTGTCGTGAGGGGCGTTTCGGCCCGTCTGCGTGCCGTCCGGTCTCTCGTCCGGCGTCTTATGAGGTAGGGTCGCTCGCCGTAGGTCAGGGTCTGGCGCGGGATTTGCTTTGGGCTCTGTCATGGAAGGAGCCGGAACCCCGGAACCGCGCGTCACCCCAGGAAGGAGATCCAACATGCGCCCCAGAATCGCTCTTGCATCCGTCGCTCTGTTGCTCGTTACGGCCGTCCCCTGGACCGCCTTTGCCGCCGACCAGGAGCCCAAGGCCGAGTTTGGCGACCTCGTCGAAGTCTCGGAAGTGCTCCTCGATGTCCTGGTCACGGACCGGAAGGGGCAGGTCATCGTCGGCCTCGGCCCGGAAGATTTCCTCGTCCGCGAAGGCAAGCGCGAGGTGCCGTTGACCGGAGCGAGCTTCTACTCGAACCGCTTCGAGCTGCGCGACGACGATCCGTCGAGGGTCAAGAAACCGGCCGCCAACGAGGTCCCGGCGGACCGCTACTTCATCTTTTTTTTTCACGACCAGCTGCGCCGCTCGGGCTCGGCCAATCAGCTCGTGCGCCGGCAGCTCGACGCGAGCCGTCAGACGCGGCGTTGGATCCAGCAGGAAATGCTGCCCGGCGACTGGGTGGCGATCGCGAGCTACGACTTCAAGCTGAAGGTCCACCAGGACTTCACGCGCCACCGTGAGCTCCTGCTGCGCGCCGTCGACTTCGCCGCCCAGGGCAAGGACCCGCAAAACGTCTGGGGCTCACGGCGGCCCGTGACGCCGGAAGGCCAGCCGACGCTCTTGAGGAACCTCCCGGAGGGCAAGGCCCTGCGCGACGAGACGACCAAGATGTACGACGGCTTTCGCCTCCTCGCCGACGCCACCCGCGACATCGTCGGACGCAAGAACATCGTCTTTTTCTCGACCGGCTTCGGCCGCATCGACACGCCCATCGCCCGCGCCGGAGCGCTTCCCGACGACCGCTACTTCCCGAAGATGCGCGAGAGCTTGAACGACAACAACGTCGCGGTCTACTCCGTCGACCTGACGCCGATCGGCTGGGACTCGGCGCAGTCGAGCTTCCTGACGCATCTCTCGGTCGAGACCGGCGGCGAGTACTACGGCACCTTCACCAACTTCATCACGCCGCTGCGCCAGATCGCCGACGAGTCGAACGGCTACTACCTCTTGAGCTACCAGGCGGAGCATCCGGCGGGCGAGACCGGTTACCGCGAGGTCACCGTCGAGGTCCGCAACCCCGACTTCAAGGTCAAGGCCCGCCGCGGCTACCGCTTCGGCTCCTAGCCTCGTCTCCAGGGTGGTTTTCGGCTTTCGCCCCCGGTCCAGGGGGCGTTCGTGTGCTAGGATTCTGGCGTCAAGATTCCCACCTCTACAAGTCCCAATCCCGTGGAAAGGACCATGAAAGAACGTAACCCCTTCACCCTCGGCGTCTGGGTGTTTCTGGCGCTTGTCCTCGGCACCTTGCCGGCGGCCGGCGACGACGTCGCCCGGGTGCCGGTGGAGAGCTTCGAGCTCTCGAACGGCATGCGATTCCTCGCCGTCACGCGGCCCGAGCTGGTCACTGTCTCCGCCGGCTGGGTGGCCCACGTGGGCTCGTCGAACGAGCGCCCGGGGATCACCGGCCTCAGCCACTTTTTTGAGCACATGATGTTCAAGGGAACCCACACGATCGGCACCCGGGACATCAAGGCGGACCTTGAGATCATCGCCAAGCAGGAAGAGCTCCAGGAAAAGATCCGCGCCGAGCACGCCCGCCAGCGCGAGCGCTGGCGCCTGGGCGAGATCGACGACCCCTTTAAGGACGAGAACCGCACACCCGAGCTCGTCGAGCTCGAACGGCAGTTCCAGGAGCTCGTCGAGAAGCACCGCGATCTCCTCGTCAAGGACGAGTTCGACAAGATCTATACGCTTGAGGGCGCCTCGGGCATGAACGCCTTCACCACCGAGGACCTGACGGGCTACTTCGTCACCGTGCCGTCGAACAAGCTGGAGCTGTGGTTCTGGATGGAGTCCGACCGGCTCTTAAACCCCGTCTTCCGGGAGTTCTACTCCGAGCGCGACGTGGTCTACGAGGAACGGCGGCTGCGCCTGGAGTCGACGCCGACGGGCGAGTTCGACGAGCAGTTCAACGCGATGTTCTGGCAGTCGCACCCCTACAGCTGGTCGGTGGTGGGCTGGCCGTCGGACCTGGAGTCTTATACCAAGGCCCAGGCCGACGAGTACTACGCGACCTACTACGCGTCCAACAACCTCACCGGAGTGCTGGTGGGCAACTTCGACCTCGGCGAGGCCAAGGCTCTGGCCGAGCGCTACTTCGGCCGGCTGGAGCGGGGCAAGACGGAGCCCTCCGACGTGATCACGATGGAGATGGAGCAAAAAGCCGAGAAGCGCCTGCGGGCCGAGTGCGACTGCCAGCCGCAGGTCGAGGTGCGCTACCACACGGTCCCCTTCCGGCATAAGGACTCCTACGCCCTCGACGTCCTGGCGGGGTTGATGCGGGGCCGCAGCGGCCGCCTCTACAAGAAGATGATCCTCGGCGACGAGATCGCCAGCCGTGCGGGCTCCGGGCAGAGGTCGATGAAGTGGGACGGCTACTACTTCTTCTTCGGAGAGACCAAGGGCGAGTCCACACCCGAGCAGCTCGCGGCCTCCTGGTACGGGGAGCTTGAGCGCATCCGCGAAGAGCCGATCCCCGAAGACGAGCTCCAGAAGGTCAAGAACCAGATCGCCGCGTCGGCCTTCCGGCGCCTCGAGAGCTCCATGGGCCTGCTCGTCCAGCTCATCTTCTACGACGGCCTGGGGGATTGGACCTACCTGAACAACTGGGCCGAGAAGACCCTGGAGGTGAGCGCCGAGGACGTCCAGCGCGTCGCCGGGACCTACTTCAAGCCCGAGAACCGAGCCGTGGCTCTCTACCACCGCAAGGCCGGCACCCAGGCCGAGGAGCTGCCGCCGGAGCTCGCCGAGCTTCCCGACCAGATGCGCCAGATGGTCCAGATGCAGCTCAAGCAGGTCCGCCAGATCGAGGATCCGGCGCAGATCGAGAAGCTCCTCGAACAGATGGAAGGTCAGAAAGCGAACGCGCCGCCACAGCTCCAGAAGGTGATGCCGCTCATGGAGCGGGCGTTCCAGGAGCGCCTCGAGGAGCTCAAGGCCAAAGAGGGAGGTGAAGGATGAGACGACCTGCAAATTGTTTGGTGGCGACGCTTCTGGCCGTCGCGCTTCCCGCCCTCGCCGCGGCCCAGGGCAGGGCGAAGATCCCGCCGCGTCCGGAGGAGCTCACCTTCGGCGAGCTCAAGTTCGACGTACCGCCGGGCGAAGGCTATCGGCACACCCTCAAGAACGGCGTACCGGTCTACGTGGCTGAGGACCACGCTCTGCCGCTGGTCAACGTCGCGATCACTCTGCGCGGCGGCGACTTCCTCGATCCTGCCGACAAGGTCGGCCTCGCCACGCTGACGGCGTCGATGGTGCGCCGGGGCAGTACGGCGGGGCTTTCGGCCGAGGAATTCGACGAGAAGGTCGAGTTTCTCGCCGCCACCATGTCGGCCTTCGCACGGCCGACCGAGATCGGGGCGAGGTTCAACAGCATCACCCCGGTGCTCGACGAGGCGATCGGCCTGTTTTTCGAGATGCTCCGCACCCCGGGCTTCCACGAGGAGCGCCTGGCGGTCGAGAAGGACAACTCCCTGGAGCGGATGAAGCAGCGCAACGACGACGCCCGCTCGATCCAGCGCCGCGAGTGGCGGTGGTTGACCTACGGTGAGGACTTCTACACCGGGCGTGAGATGACACAAGCCCACCTCGAAGCGATCACCCGGCAGGACCTCGTCGATTTCCACGCCCGCTACTTCCGGCCGGAGAACATGGTCATCGCGGTTTCGGGCGACGTCCGGACCGACGAAATCCTCGCCCGCCTGGAAGCCGAGCTCGGCAAATGGGAAGGCGAGGGCGAAGAGGTCCCCTGGCCGCCACCGCTTTCCACCCACAAGCCCCAGCCCGGGCTCTACCACGTCGAGAAGGACATCCCGCAGGGCAAGGTCCTGATCGGCCACCAGACCCGGGTGTGGGACGATTGGGACGATCCGGAGCGTCCTGCGGTCGAGGTGATGAACTTCATCCTCGGCGGTAGCGGCTTCACGTCGCGCATCATGCAACGGGTCCGCTCCGACGAAGGCCTCGCCTATGGCGCGGGCTCCTCGTTCCAGCTCTCGAACTTCTATCCCGGGCTCTTCAGCATGGGCTTCGCCTCAAAGAACCCGACGGTGGCGCTCGCCGCCAAGATCTGTCTCGAGGAGATGAAGCGAATCCAGAAGGAGCCGGTGACGGCGGAGGAGCTGGAGCTGGCCAAGACGTCGCTCGTCGACACCTTCCCGCGGCGGTTCGAGTCGCCAGCGCAGATCGCCAGGACCTACGCCTCCGACGCCTACCTCGGCCGTTCCCACGAGTACTGGCAGAAGTGGCGGGACCGCATCCGTGCGGTCACCGTCGAGGACGTCCAGAAGATGGCGAAGAAGCACCTTCAAGGCGACCAGCTGGTCTTCTTCGTCGTCGGCAAGTGGGACGAGATCGCTCCGGGTGACGCCGAGGAAAGGGCGTCGATGGCGGACTTTTTCGGCGGTGAGGTCAAGCACCTGCCGCTGCGCGATCCGCTGACCCTGGAGCCGATGCCCTAGTAGCCCAGCTTCCCCTTGGCTTCGTCGATCGCCTCGCCGATCGCCTCGACCGAGAGCTTCTCCGCCCCGCGCCCGCCCGGGTAGTAGGAGCTCCGGTACATCGGATAGGTCTCGGAGCGCAGGTGGGCGAGCGTCTGGTGGCCGCGGCGGGTGCGCCTCTCGTGGCGAAGCGCGTCGACGTCGACGGGCGCGACGACGATCTTCTCACCCGGCCCGGGATCGGCCTGGGCGAGGATCCGGCCCTCGAAGTCGACCACCATCGAGCCGCCCGGCCAGGAAAAGGGCGGATAGTGGGCGAGGCTCGCTCCCTGGTTCGAGGCGACGACGTAGGCGACGTTCTCCAGCGCCCGGCAGCGGTTGACGACGGTCCACCAGTCCATCGGCGCCGTCGCCCCCCAGGGGTCCATGTAGGCCGAGACGCGGATCAGCACCTCGGCGCCGTTGGCGGTGAGCTGGCGAAGCGTCTCCGGGAAGAGCCAGTCGTAGCAGATCGCCACACCCAACCGGCCGATCGCCGTCTCCACCACCGGGTAGATCTCGTCCTCGTAGCCCGGGATGTCGTGCGGGCTCGCGTGGACCTCCCAGGGGATCCAGGTGTTGACCTTGCGGTAGCGCGCCAGGAGCCCCTCCGGGCCGATGAGGCAGGTGGTGTTGAAGACCACCTCGCCGTAGCGGTCGTCGCGTTCCAGAAACGTCCCCGTCTGGATGTAGATCCCGTGCTCGCGCGCTTTCTCGACGTAGCGCTCGGTGTGCTCGTTGGGGATCGGCACGGCGAGTCTTTCGTAGAGCTCGCGGGCCGTCGGGTAGACCGGCGCGGCGTGGGCGAATTCGGGGAAGACCACGAGCTTGACCGGCAGGAAGGGGCTGTAGCCGGTCACCGCCTGGTCGATCATCGAGAGCATGCGCTCGACGTGGCCGCCGATCTCGCTGCGCTCGGCAGGATTCGGGAAGTCGACCTGACAGGCCGCGGCGGCGTAGCGTAGATTTGTCTTCTCACTCATGCTGAACCTCCTTGGCAAGCCGGGGGAGCATACCCGAATCCCCCTCGCCCCGATGAACTTTCCCGCCGACTGACCCTTGACGGATCCGGGCGGCTCAGACATCCTTGAAGGGCAAATTCTGTATTGTCGTGTCGCACCCCAACACCATCAGATTCGGACACCGTCACCCCCCCGCGCGCGGTGTCCGTGAGGAGAAGGATCGAAGCCGTGATCAAGAAAGCGACCTGCCTCGCGGTTCTGCTGGCCGTCTACGCTACGGCGGCGTCCGTGGCCGAGACCGAGACGAAGCCCGCCGCTCCTGGCGAGGAGGAGAGCTGGTTTGAGGACCGCACCGCCGCGGCCGGAGTCGACCGGCCCCACCATACGCGCTCCTTCAAGAACCCCTACGCCCACATCATGGAGGGCTACACCGCCCTCGGCGCCTCGGCGGCGGTGGCCGACTACAACGGCGACGGCTTCGAGGACGTCTTCTTCACCGACTCGAGCGAGTCGGGCAAGAACACCCTCTACCGCAACAACGGCGACTTCACCTTCACCGACGTCGCCGAGAAAGCCGGCGTCGCGGTGGGCAACGACGCCGCGAACGCCTCGGCCAACTCCCTCTGGTTCGACTACGACAACGACGGCCACCCCGACCTCTTCGTCGTCCGCTTCGGCCAGAACCTCCTTTTTCACAACCGCGGCGACGGCACCTTCGAAGACGTGACGGAGGAGGCCGGGCTCCTCGGCCGCCGCAACGCCATCGCCGCCATCGCCTTCGACCACGACAGGGACGGCGACCTCGATCTCTTCGTCGGCAGCTACTTCGCGCCGGTCGACCTCTTCGACCCGGACACCCCGCGCTTTTTCCCGGAGAGCTTCGAGACCGCCCAGAACGGCGGCGGCATGACCGCCTGGCGCAACGAGGGCCTCGGCGCGGACGGCATGGTCGTCTTCACCGACATGACCGAGGCGGCCGGGCTCGTCCTCTCCGGCTGGACCCTCGACCTGGGCCACGCCGACGCCGACCACGACGGCGACGACGACCTCTACGTCGCCGCCGACTTCGGCACCGACTCGTTTTTCCGGAACGACGGCGACGGTACCTTCACCGACGTCACCGAGGAGTCGATCGGCATCGACACCAAGAAGGGCATGAACGTCGACTGGGGCGACTACGACAACGACGGCCTCTTTGACGTCTACGTGACCAACATCACCGACGAGTACATGAAGGAAGGCAACTTCCTCTGGCAAAACCTCGGGGACCTGAAGTTTGCCGACGTCTCCCGCGAGACGGGCACCCATGCGACCGGCTGGGGCTGGGCCGGGAAGTTCTTCGACTACGACAACGACTCCTGGCTCGACCTCTACGTGGTCAACGGGTGGGTCTCCCGGAGCCGGGACCCGAAGGAGAACTACGTCCTCGACATCTTCCAGGTGATCGTCAACCCCGAGATCGACCTCGCCGACGCCCGCAACTGGCCGCCGATGGGCACGAAGACCCTCTCCGGGTACCAGCGCAACAGCCTCTTCCACAACGAGGGCGGAATTTTTCGCGACGAAGGGGCGCGTCACGGCCTCGACACGATCGAGGACGCCCGCGGCGTGGCGCTGGCCGACTTCGACCACGACGGCCGGATCGACCTTTTTGTGACCAACTCGGGCAAGCCGCCCTACTTGTGGCGCAACATCGCGCCGGCGTCGCATTGGCTGCAGCTCCTCTTGACGGGCACGAAGTCGAACCGCGACGCCGTCGGCACCCGGGTACGGATCGAGGTCGGCGGGGAGGCTCGCGTCAGCTTCGTCAACGGCGGCAACGGCTTCGCGAGCCAGTCGACGCGCCGCGTCCACTTCGGCCTGGCCGAAAACGCCAAGGTCGACAAAGTCGAGATCCTCTGGCCTTCGGGCCGCCGCGACGAGATGAAGGGCGTCGCCGCCGATCGGATCTACGAGCTCACGGAGGGCGAGACCGAGCTCCGGCCCTGGAACGTCGCCTACGCCGGAGGTCGGGCCGCCGTCGAAGCCGGCCGGTGGGAGAAAGCCGTCGCCAGCTTCGAGGCGGCGATCGCCGCCGAGCCTGAGAACCTGCGCTACGGAACCGAGTACCGGCAGGCGGTCATCGCCGCCGTCGACGCCGGAGCCGAAAAAGACCTCTACGACCGCGCGATCGCGTTTTTCGAGCGGCTGGTCGCCGATCATCCCGAAGCGGCCAACGCCTGGCTCAACTACGGCTTCATCCACGTCGACAAGATCCCCGTCGAGGGCGCCATCACCCAGGTCATCCTCGCCAACACCTCGCTCGGACACTTCACGACCGCTCTCGTGATAGAGGAGAGTTGGCTGGGCCTCTACTCCCGCGGTCACGCCTATCTCTTCTGGCCGCCGATTTTCGGCTTCACCCCGGACGGCGTCGCCGATCTGGAACGCGCCGTCGAGATCTCTCAAACCGACGAGAGAAAGCGCCCCTACTACGCCCGTGCCTGGGCCGCCCTGGGCGACGGCCACTGGCGCCTCAAGGACCTGACGAAAGCCCGCGAGGTCTGGAAGAAGGGCCTGGAAATCTACCCCGACGACCCGGAGCTCAAGGCCCGTGTCGACTCGGCCGACGACAAGGCCCTCGTCGCCTACCTCGAAGCTCACTACGACACCGGCAACCGGGTCGGGACCCATCTGCGGGAGATCTTCGACGACCAGGATGCCGAGCGCCGGGAACGCGGCGCCGAGCGTTGATGAACAGGAAGGATCCGAGCGTGAACGCGAACCGGTTCAGGTTTTCACTCGCCGCGGCGCTTGTCGCCCTCGTCTCGTTGGGCGCCGGTGCACCGAATCAGATGGAAGAGGACGCCGCGCCCGCCGCGTCCGCTTCCCCGATCCGTTTCGAAGAGATCGCCGAGCGCGCCGGCGTACGCTTCGTCCACTCGTCCAAAAAATTCGTCGGACGGCACAAACGCCAGGTGCTGGAGATGTTCACCGAAGGCGGCGCCGCCGTGGCGGTGGGCGACTACGACGGCGACGGCTTCGACGATCTTTTCATCACCGACTCCGACACCGGTAAACCCAACCACCTGATGAGAAACAACGGCGACCTCACCTTTACCGAGGTCACCGAGACGGCCGGTGTCGGCGGCGGCAACGAGCCCGACACCATCGTCGGCGACGCCCTGTGGCTCGACTACGACGACGACGGACGGCTCGATCTGCTCGTCGGACGATTCGGCACCCCGATCCTCTACCGCAACGACGGCCCCGGCGAAGACGGCCACTACCGTTTCACCGACGTCAGCGTTCGCCTCGGCTTGACCGAGTTCGGCAACACGATCGGCATGATCGCCTTCGACGCCGAAGGCGACGGCGATCTCGATTTGATGCTCGCCAACTACTTTCAGCCCAAGAACCTCCTGCGCCTCGAAGGCTCGAAAGACGTCCTGCCCAACAACCTCGACTACGCCTCGAACGGCGGCGGCGTGACGTTCTGGCGCAACGTCCCCGGCGAGGACGGTGGACGCCGCTTTGTCAACGAGTCGGAAAAAGCCGGCCTCTCCCACCACACCGGCTGGTCGCTCGACATCGGCCACGCGGACCTCGACAACGACGGCGACCAGGACGTCTACGTCGCCGGCGACTACGGCACCGACCGGCTGTTCATGAATCGCGGCGACGGCACCTTTGACGACGTGACCGAAGAGGCCATCGGCCTCGACACCAGGAAGGGCATGAACGTCGACATGGGCGACTACAACCGCGACGGCTACCTCGACATCTACGTGACCAACATCACCGACGAGTACATGAAGGAATGCAACATGCTGTGGCACAACAACGGCGACGGCGCGGACGGCATAGTCACCTTCATCGACCTGGCGCGGGAAACCGGCACGTGCGACACCGACTGGGGCTGGGCCGCCAAGTTCGGCGACTTCGACAACGACGGCTGGGAGGACCTTTTCGTCGTCGACGGGCTGCGTTCGGCCGGGGAGGAGAACTACATCCCGATCCTGCTGCATACGACGATCATCAAGCCCGGCGTCGACTTCTCCGATCTCGACAGCTATCCCGACATCGAGGACATGACCTGGTCGGGCTACCAGAAGCAACGCCTCTTCAGAAACCTCGGCGACGGCACCTTCAAGGAAATCGGCGGAGCGGCGGGGGTCGCGACCGACCTCGACGGCCGGGGCATCGGCGTCAGCGACTTCGACAACGACGGATTGCTCGATTTCTATCAGACGAACGTCAACCAGCCGTCGCTGCTCTTCCGCGGCACCTCCGAGAACCCCGGCAGCTGGGTGGAGCTAAAGCTCGTCGGTACCCGGTCGAACCGCGATGCGATCGGTGCCCGGGTGCTCGTTACCGCCTCGGGCGCGGATGGCACGAGCGAGACCTGGATGCGCGAGGTCAACGGTGGCAACGGCTACTCGAGCGCCTCGACGACCAGGCTTCACTTCGGGCTCGCTGCGTCGACGCGGGTCGAGGAGGTCGAGATCCGCTGGCCGGGCGGGAAGGTGGAGAAGATCGCTGGGAAAGACGGTAGACCGCCGATTCCGATCAACGCGATTTCTCGGATCGTCGAGGGGAAGGGGGTTGAACGGTGAGGACGCCGAGCCCCCACACGGGCCTAAAGACCCGTGCTATGGATGAAAAGACCACTGAAGTGGCCTCCCGGATCGTAGGGATTGTGGCTTGTGCGATGCTTTTTGCTTTTCAGGTGGCCGGTGACCAGGCTCTCGAAGAAAAGATCTGGCACCATCGCAACCTTGGCAAAGCTTTCTACGAGAACTCGGTGACCCAGTACGAGGCGATCGGGGAGTTTGAGAAAGCTCTCGCGTTGGCGCCCGATTCGGTGCGCGAACGCGTCAACTACGGCCTCGCCCTGGTGCGCGCCGGACAGGCCGAGAAGGGCATCGCCGAGCTCGAAAAGGCGCAGCAGGCCGATCCCTCGATTCCCCATACCTGGTTCAACCTCGGCATCGCCTACAAGCAGGCCTCGCGCTACGACGAGGCCACCGTACAGTTCGAGAAAATGGTCGAGCTGGTGCCCGAGGAGCCGATCTCCCACTACAACCTGGCGGTCCTCTACAAGCTCGCCGGACGCACCGACGACGCCGTCCGGCACCTGAAGCGCTCGGCCGAGCTCGATTCGAACCTCGCGGGTCCTCACTTCCAGCTCTCGACCACCTACCGGCAGGCGAAACGCGCCGAAGACGCCAAACGCGAGATGACGCTCTTTCGCGAGATCAAAAAGAGAAACGCGGGGGATGCCGTTCCCGAAGACCTCGAGTGGAGCTTCTACGCCGAGATCTACGAGACCGTAGAGCCTGAGATGGCCAAGGACGCCGCGCCTCCGGCCGAGCTGGCCTTCGAAAAGGTGACGCTCGCCGACGGCCTCGACGCGTCGAGCGCCGGCCTCGCGGTGATGGACCTCGCAGGCGATCAGACGGCGGACCTCGTCGCGTACTCCTCCCAAGGCATCCTCGTCTTCTCGCAGGGCAAGTCGAAAGCCGCAAGCGGCCTGGAAGAGCTTCGCGGCGTCCGCCATGCAGCGCCCGGCGACTTCGACAACGACGGCCTCGCCGACCTCGCCGTCGTCGCAGCGTCTGGCGCGGCCCTTTACCGACAGCAAAACGGCCGCTTCAGCAAGGTCGAGGCCGAGTTGGGCGAGGGACCCTACAACCTCGCCCTGTGGCTCGACTACGACCACGACTACGACCTCGACCTCTTCCTGCTCGGCAAGAAATCGCGCCTTTACCGCAACGCCGGCGCTGCGGGCTTCGAGGAGAGGACGCCGGAGTTCCCCTTCGTCGACGGCGAAGCCGTCGCCGCCGTGCGCTTCGACCTGGTCGCCGACACCCAGTCGATGGACCTGGCGGTGGCCTACGCCCGCCGGCCCGCGGTCCTTTACCGCGACGCCCTGGCGGGGAGATATGAGCCGCTCGACGTGCCGATGCCCCGCGGCGTGCGAAACCTCGTCGCCCGCGACTTCGACAACGACGGCTGGACGGACCTCGTGGCCGCGGCGCCGATCGGCGCCGTCCTGATGAGAAACGACCACCGTGGGGGTTTCGAGGAGCTCGACGTACCGCAGGGAACCCGCTCGCCGGTCGTCTTTGCCGACTTCGAAAGCCGCGGCCTTTCGGACCTCGTGGCCGCCGGCAAGCTCTTTCGTAACCTTGCCCTCGGACGCCTCGCCGAGGCCTCGACGCCGCAGGGTTTCGAGGCCTCGACGGCCCTCGCCGCCGCCGACTTCGACGGCGATGGACGCATGGATCTCGCCACCGTCTCCGAAGAGGGGACCCTCGCCGTCCTCACCAACCGCACGGTGAGCGAGAACCGGTGGCTCGCCATTTCGCTTCAAGGGGTGAAGAACCTCGTCCTCGCCCCCGGCACCGAGGTCGAGGTCAAGGCCGGGCGCCGCTATCAAAAGAAGGTCTACGAGGGGACGCCGCTCGTCTTCGGCCTCGGCGGCTACGAGGAGGTCGACGCCGTCCGCGTCACCTGGCCCAACGGCCTGATCCAGAACGAGACCCGCCAGGCGACGAACCGCCGGGCGTCCTACAAGGAGGCCCAGCGCCTCTCGGGGTCCTGCCCGATGATCTTCACCTGGAACGGCAGCGAGCTCGAGTTCATCACCGACGTCCTGGGCGTCGCGCCGCTCGGGGCGAGCGCTGGCGACGGCGAGTACTTCCCCGTCGACCACGACGAGGTGATCCAAATCCCCGGGACGTCGCTTCAACCCCGCGACGGACGCTACGAGATCCGCATCACCGAGGAGCTGCGCGAGGTAGCCTTCCTCGACGAGGTCCGGCTGATCGCCGTTGATCATCCCGCGGACGTCGAGGTTTTTACCAACGACAAGTTCAAGGGACCGCCCTTCCCAGAATTCCGGCTCTTCGGAGTCCGCGAGCGCCTCTACCCGCGCGTTGCCCGCGACCACCACGGCCACGACGTCCTGGATCGGCTCGTCAAGAAGGACCGGGCCTACCCCGACGACTTCATCCGCGACTACGCCGGAGTGGCCGAGCTCCACCACCTGGAGCTCGACTTCGGAGAAGCGGCGCAGGGCGACGCCGTCTTGGTGCTTTCCGGCTGGGTCGACTGGGCCGACGGCTCGACGTTCCTCGCCACCTCACAGGAGAACCCCGCCGGGCTCGTCGTCCCCTACCTCGAGGTCAAAGACGAGGACGGCACCTGGCAGACGGTGATCGAGGACATGGGCATCCCGGCGGGCAAGCCCAAGACGATCGTCGTCGAGCTGGCCGGCAAGTTCCTCTCGGACTCACGCGAGGTACGCATCACGACCAACCTCTGCGTCTACTGGGACGAGGTCTTCCTCGCCGAGGACGCGACCTCGCCCGAGGTCGCCTTAACAGAGGCCCATGCCGCAGAGGCCGAGCTTCGATTCCGCGGTTTTTCCGATGTGGTGATCCATCCCGAGCGCAAGCAGCCGGAGCGCTTCGTCTACGCCGGCGTGCGGCCACAATCGATGTGGAACCCGACGCGCGGCCTCTACACCCGCTACGGCGACGTCGGAGCGCTGCTGCGGAAAATCGACGACCGCTTCGTCGTCATGGGCTCGGGCGACGAGCTGCGCCTCTCTTTTGACGCGGCGGCGCTCGGCGAGCCGCCGGAGGGCTTCAGGCGTGATTTCCTGCTCTTCGTCGACGGCTGGGCCAAGGACGGCGACGCCAACACAGCCCACTCCCAGACCGTCGGCCCGTTGCCGTACCACGGCATGCCGGCCTACCCCTACGAGTGGCCGCACCGTTACCCCGACGACGGGGAGCACAACCTCTACCGCGAGCATTACAACGTGCGGCCGGCTCTCCGCCTGATCCGGCCGATGACGCAGGGAGGGTCACCTTGAGCACGATTCTTGAGGAAGAGCCGAAGACCTCTCAAGATCCACCCGTGGACGACGTCGACCCGGAAGGCGGCGAAGGAGAGCTCGTCGACGAGGACGACACGGTCATCGCCCGGGCGCTGCGGCGTTCGCTCGCCGCGCTCGCCGGGCTGGCGGTGGTCGCCGCCGTCGTTTACCTCGTCGTCAACCGGCCCGAGGAGGCGGCCGAGGAGCAGACGATCACGAGCGCGGCGCCCGAGGCGGTGGTGCAGGCCGCCGATCCGCCGCCGCTCGCGTTCACCGACGTCACCGTAGAGGCGGGGATCACCTTCGTCCACGTAAACGGTGCGACGGGCGAGAAGCTCCTGCCCGAGACCATGGGCGGCGGCGTCGCCTTTTTCGACTACGACAACGACGGCGACCCGGACCTCCTCTTCGTCAATTCGTCCACGTGGCCCCACGATCCGCCGCCCCGGGGCGGGCCTCCTACGATGGCGCTCTACCGCAACGACGGCACGGGCCGCTTCGACGACGTGACGCGCGAGGCGGGGCTTGATCTCAGCTTCTACGGCATGGGCGCGGCCGTCGCCGACTACGACGGCGACGGCTGGCGCGACGTCTTCCTGACGGCGGTGGGGGAGAACCGCCTGCTCAAGAACCACGAGGGCACGTTCGTCGACGTGACCGCCGCGGCGGGCGTCGCCGGGACGGCCGAGGCCTGGTCGACGAGCGCGGGATTTTTTGACTACGACGCCGACTCGGACCTCGATCTTTTCGTCTGCAACTATGTCCGCTGGTCGCGGGAGATCGACTTCGAGATCGACTTTCGGCTGACCGGCGTCGGCCGCGCTTTCGGGCCGCCGCAGAGCTACCAGGGCTCCTACCCCTTCTTTTATCGTAACGAGGGCGGCGGGGCGGACGGCATAGTCACGTTTACCGACGTCTCGGCCTCCAGCGGCGTCGAGGTCAGGAACCCGGCGACGGACGTGCCGGTCGGTAAATCGCTGGCGCTTCTGCCGATCGACGTCGACGCCGACGGCTATCTCGACGTCATGGTCGCCAACGACACGGTGCAGAACTTTTTATTTTACAACCAGGGCGGCGGCGCGGACGGCCAAGTGACGTTCGTCGAAGCAGCCGAGGACTTCGGCCTCGCCTACGACCGCAACGGCAACGCCACGGGCGCCATGGGGATCGACGCGGCGTACTACAGAAACGACCACAACCTGGGTTTTCTGATCGGCAACTTCGCCAACGAGATGAGCTCGGTCTACATGAGCCAGGACGCGCCGGACTTTTTTGTCGACGAGGCGATCAGCGAGGGGATCGGCGCGCCGAGCCGCCGCATGCTCACCTTTGGCCTTTTTCTTTTCGACGTCGACCTCGACGGCCGCTTGGACCTCCTGCAGGCGAACGGCCACATCGAGGACAAGATCGCCCAGGTCGACCCGTCGCAGAGCTACCGCCAGCCGGGCCAGCTTTTCTGGAACGCGGGGGCGGACTTCGGCTTCGTCGAGGTGCCGGTCGAGTCGACGGGGGACCTGGCCCGGGAGATCGTCGGCCGCGGCGCGGCCTACGCCGACATCGACGGCGACGGGGACTTGGACGTCGGCCTGACACAAATCGCGGGGCGCCCGTTGCTGCTGCGCAACGACCAGAACCTGGGACATCACTACGTGCGGGTGCGTCTCGTCGGCAAGGCGCCGAACCGCGACGCCGTCGGTGCCTGGGTGGAGCTGGTAGCCGGCGGCCGGACGCAGCGTCGGCAGGTGATGCCGGTGCGCAGCTACCTCTCGTCGGTCGAGCCGGAGCTGACCTTCGGCCTGGGGACGGCGGAGTCGGTCGATTCGCTGACCGTGACCTGGCCGGACGGCTCGACGCAGACGGTCGACGGTGTCGAGCTCGACGCGCTCCGCGTCGTCGAACAACTGTAATGAAGGATATCCGGTTCTCCGGGCGTTCGACTTTCCCGCCACCACCGACCGAAACAAGGCCCTGAGGACGCTCGCCGGTCTTGCCGCACGGCCGGAGCTCCGGGTGGAGATCGCACCTCGATACTATGCCAGGGGCCGGCGCCATGGAGCGCCAGAGGACGGGAGAGGCCGACGCCGCCATTGAAGCGCCCCCCATTTCTTGGAGAAATGGGGGGCGCCTAAAAGTCAGGCGCGGCGCCGTCTGGCCCGGCTCCAGAAAGGCGGTCGCAAGGGTTCCTAGGAAGAGCTCGGTCGCTCGAGGACCTTGATTCTGAAGAAGACCTTGGTCTTCTTGTCGTCTTTGAGCACCACCGTCAGCTCTTTGGTGCCGACGTCCTTGGAGAGCTTCTCAGACACTCTGACTTTCAGGACGGAGCGCTTCAAGTCGACGTCGATTTCCAGCGGATCCGTGAAGAAGAAGACCTGAGCGATTCCGCCGAGGTTTTCCCCTGGGATCTCCAGGGTCGTACGATCCCCCTTGAAGGTGCTGACGTCGTTACTGAGCTCCGGCCTGGGGACGGGCAAGGTCACTTCGGAGGCATCGATTTTCAGGATTACCGGCTTGAAGCTGTCCGGTTTTCGAACCACGACACGCTGCAATCCCTCGAGCTCGGGCCACGTCGGTTTCAATTCTAGGAAGGTGCTACCACGTCGGGTCAACGGATGCTCAGCGCTACGGACCTCGAATTCCACGCCGCCCAGGTCGACGATGATTTCGTCGTCGAAGCCTGTTCCTTCGACTCCAAGAACGGCCTTCATCTTCCTCTTCGCGAGCGTCCTGACGGAGGTCACGCTGAAGTCGTCGAAGCCTGGGTCGAACAGCGTGTATTGAGAAGGCCCCCAGAACGGAGACACCAGCGCGAAGTGGCTCGCCTTCCGGATCGTCGCGACGTCGGTGACCAGCGCCAGGGTGCAAGGGTCCGGGCCCACGGTCAGGTGACCGTCTCCTACGTGGAAAATCTTGTCGTCGAGATGGACGAGCGACTCTTGCGGCTCGACGATGTTCTGGGCTTGGATACAGAGCCGGAGCTTGCTCGCCGCCACGATTTCCGCCGTGGTCGACGTGACCTCAAGCTGTCCTGCAAGCTCTGCGGCAGGATGTGTCACTTGCGTGACGCCGTAGGGAGCCTGAATGCGAAGGCCCTGTGGTGATGAGATCGAAGCGAGAGAGGTCACGAAGCTCAGCTCGTTCTCGCTACCGCGCCGCAGCCCGTTGCTCTCGTCGATCGTGCTCTCGCCGTTGAAGACGCGTGTTCCCCGGAGAAAGTTGGACCCTCGCACGTTCACGAAGGCCTTGCCGTTGTCGAGATGAGACCACGAGATCCTAGTGACCTCGGGCCGAAGTAGCGCTTGCAAATCGAAGACGTCAAGGACCTGGATCGTATCCTTCTGGCAGCTTTCCTCACCCTTGATCCGGTCTTTCGCGATCATGTCGCTTCGGCTCCATTTGCGCCAGCGCGTCTTGACCTTGATGGTGAGCGACGCGTCAGAAATCGATGATCTGTTCGGAAGGACCAAGTGGACGAACAGTTGCCGCCTTCCCGTGTCTACGGCTTTGCGGCCGAGGACGGGACGAAACTGCCAGCCGAATCGGGCCGCAGGGTCCGAAGAGGGGAGCTCCAGAGCTACCGTGTCGACGTCCTGGACGATGTAGTACGTCTCCTGTTTCTTGGCGCCGGCGATGCCGATGTTGAAGACGTTGGTGATGGTCCCCAGTCCGAACGAGAAGCCTTTCTGTGTGATGGCCGCGACATTGTAGGTGCTCCGGCTGGGCAGGAGGTTGACGATGGAGGGCCTTTTAAGTCCTCCGGTCTCCTGGAGGATCACCTCGACCTCGGCGATCGCCTTGGTATGCTTCGGGTCTATGCTCACCTGAAATCCCAGCAAGGTCTGCTTCGCCGGGACCGCGGAGTTGGTTCCGGGTATCGCGAAAACTCCTGTCACGATGCGATCGGAGATGGCCCTTTCGAGCGCCAGGCGCAGAGTCGCCACTTCGTAGGTCAGGGCCACCTGTTCGGCGAGAAGGTCACGGGCGGAAAGCGAAATGGATTCCGCTGTCGGTGTCGGGAGGACACGAGTCGAGCTCGACGCCTGCGGTATTTCGGGGCTTTGGCTTTCCTGCGTCGTGACGACGTCCGTCGTGGTGACGATGTCTCCTGTGGTGGCGTCCGCTGCCTCGTCGACCGTGGTTACCACCTTCGGAGTCGGAAGCCCCTCGGCGCTGATTCCGAATTGCGAGCTCCGGAGCCGGCCTCCCTGAATCTTGCCGGCTGTGAGACCTCCCGCGTCGATAAAAGTGAGCGCTGCGAGACGATTCTCCGCCGCCTGGAGCAGAAGGCGCAACGAGCGTTCGTCGTAGACTTTGACCTGGCCGACGACGATGCCGTTCTCCTCGGAGCGGCAGGATTGGTCTTCCGATGAATTGTCGGTCGACGAGTCGGTGGGGGTTGGCAGAGGGTCTACAGGTGGCGAGGAAGAGCCTGTCGGCTCGACGGGCTCCGGCTCGTATTCTCGAACCTCGGGGGCCGGTCGGGTTTCAACTTGAGCCTCGGGCTCCTGCTCTTCCCGGACCTGGGCCACGATCGCGGATGCGCCACAGGTCAGCACCAGAAGGACCCAGACGTCGAGGAGGTGCCGCCGCAGTTTCATGATTCCTCCCTTTCCAGGAGGAAGACCTGGCGATTGTCGAAGCTCCCTCGTTTGCCTCGCACCGTGATTTCTTCACCGTCGCGGACTTTCTGGACGTCCTCGAAGAACTGTCGTGCCGCGGCGAAATCCCGCTGAGTGATCGTGCCCACCGGGCCTACGTCGAAGACCAGCAACCACTCCTCGCCGTCTTTGGCCAGGACGGCACTGTCTCCCCGATAGTGGATTTTTCCTCGGATTTCCTCGATACTCGACACGGTTCACCTCCTTGGCCGGATTACGACAGCACCGGCCTGGTCATTTATGCCGACTCTTGGGAGCCGTTGCCTGCATAGACGGACCCTATCGGCTTTTTCCCGAAGAGAATCCTCTCCCTGAGGACGGCCCGTCCTGTGGTGGAACCTCCTGATGTGGCGGGCCGATGAGGCACATGCTCCGGACGGCGTCGCGAAGGTCGACGCACCTGGCGCTTCCGATCGGCGCTCCCGATCCATCGCGAACCGCGTTCGGTGAGGCAGCGACCAGGTAGGCGGAAGGCCGACATCGGCCCAAAGGATCCCCGGTCTCCTTCGGAGACCGGGGGGAGGCGGTCGTCGAAGCGTGGAGACGGGGCTCGCCTCGGCAGGTCAAGGCCCAGGGAGCTTTGGCCGGAGCCACATGCGGTGGACGCCGTCTTCGGAGCGTCGGCGTGGCCCGACTTGGCCCTGTCTTCGAGACGGCGGACGGCGGCGGAACCCGGTCTCGGGGACTGCGGCTCTACCTACCTCGTCCCAGGTCGCTCCGACGCCCTCGCCCCGGGTCCGATTTTCCCTCCGGCGGATCCGACGAGCGTCGCGTCAGGTTTCCCCGAGATTGCTCGCTGTCCTATGGCCATATGGACGCGACGAAAGTCCGTCCGCCCTCTTCCTATGGCCATATGGACGCGGCGGAAGCCCGTAGATCTTGTCCCTATGGCCATATGGACGCGACGAAAGTCCGTCCGTCCTCTTCCTATGGCCATATGGACGTGACGGAAGTCCGTAGATCTCGTCCCTATGGCCATATGGACGCGACGGAGGACGAGAAATCTTGGCCATATGGCCATATTTTTCCAGTTTCCCTCACGGAATCCGGGGGGCTTGGCCGTATTCGCGGCAAGAGACCCCAAACGGCGAGGGTAATCCTCTCGGAGTCGCCTGATCGAGAAAGCGCCGGCCGTCTATCCGCCAAGGGCGAGGCGCCGCAGACGGGAAGCCGACGTCGTGGTGGCGGTCTTGGTCGACGAGCGTGGAGAGGTCCTGCAGGCCATCCTCAAGAAGCGCGACGGTACCCAGTTCGGATTCGACGCGGCGGCGCTCGGCGCGGCCAAGAGGTCACGCTTCCGGCCGGCGACGCGCGACGCCGTCGCCGGCAAGATGTGGACGGAAATCGCCTACGAGTTCCGGCTGAATCGCTGACGTTGACGCAGCCTTCGGCGTCGCCGATCGGCCGCCCTGCCCCTATTTGGCTGGTTTGAGCTTCGCGTGTTACGCTTCAGAGAGGACAAGCACCACGACCCCGGTCACCGCCTAGAGCGGAAACGGAGAAGGATGACCGCGCAACCAACGTCGCCACCGCGTGCCGAGACCTCCCTTCAGGGCGGCTGGGGGCAGACGGCTGCCACGGATCCACGGGGTGGCGAATGACGACGAGTGGCTCAGCGTTGCGCGCTGCGCACGAGGCCTATAGCGGGAACCTCGCACACCTCGAGGGGGAGTTGGGACTGCTCAACCTGCGGTTGCAAACCGAGGTCCTGCGCTGGCGCTCCACCCACCCGCCCGAAGCGACGAAGGCCGAGCTCATGGGTTTTCGGCTGACCGAGCTCGGAGCCGACCTGGCGCTCGACAGCCTCGCCGACGAGGACGAGGACGAGGCCGCGAAGAGCCACGCCACAGCGGACGACGGCGGTCCCGGCGTCTCCCTCGGGGCTTTGTCCGACCTCCATGCTGAGCGCGAGCGCGGCGCCCTGGCGGACGACGTCCGGCTGCGCCTGCCGCAGCTCACCGAGCGCCTCGGCCTCGACCGCTTCGAGCACGACGTCCTCCTCCTCGCCCTGGCGCCGGAGCTCGATCCACGCTACGAGCGCCTCTTCGGCTATCTGAACGACGACATGAGCCGCCGCTGGCCGACGGTGGGCCTCGCCCTGCGCCTTTTCACGGCCGATGCCGGCGAACGTGCCGCCTGCCGCCGTGCCTTCGGACACCGCGCGGCCCTGCGCGGGCGGCGGCTGTTGACGCTGAGCCGGGAAAGCGACCCGCTGACGCCGGTCGAAGTCTCCCGCGGCCTGCGCCTGGAGGCGCGCGTCCTCTACTTCCTATTGCAGACCGGCGACGACGGCGAGGATCCGGAGCTCGCCGGCCTCCTCGATCGCCAGGTGCCTGGCGATCCGGCGGTCCCGGACGCGGTGCGCGTCGCGGTGACCGAATTGCGGGCCTTCCTCGCCGAACGGCCTCAGCCGGCGGCGATCGTCAAGCTCGAGGGAGGCGACGCTCTGGCGCTACGCCGGATCGCCGCCTACGTCAGCGGCGCGGAAGCAGTCCTCGTGCTGCGCGGCGCCGCCGTCGCCGCCGACCCCGAACCCGAGGACAAAGTGGCCCGGGCTCTGCGCGAGGCCGACCTGACGGGCAGCGCTCTCCTCGTCGAGGACGCCACCGCCCTCACTCGGGAAGGGGCGCCGTCCCTCGCCCTCCACCACTTGCTCACCTCACGGTGCTCTCAGACCCGACTCCTCGCCGCCGCCGAGCCCTGGCGCGTGCCGGAGCTCGGCCTTGCGCTACCGCTCCTCTCCCTCCACGTCCCGGTGCCGAGCCAGGAGTCCCGCGAAGCGCTTTGGAAGCGTAGCCTCGACGGACTGGTCCAGGATCTCGACACTCGCGAGCTCGCCGGCCGCTTTCATTTCAAGAGCGCCGACATCGAGGCCGTCGCGAACGGCGTCCGGGCCCATCTCGGCAGCCGTGTGGCGGGCAACGGCGGCGGGGCGTCGCTCGCCGGCCGCGAGGAGGTCTACGCCGCCTGTCGGGCGCAGTGCTTCGCCTCCCTCGAAGGGCTCGCCCAACGCGTCGAGAGCGTCCACACCTGGGACGACATCGTGCTACCGGCACGGACCAAGGCGAGCCTGCGCAGCATTGAAGGCTGGCTGCGCTACCGTCACGTGGTCTACGAGGATTGGGGTTTCGCCAAGCGGGTCTCCACCGGCCACGGCATGGCGGCGATGTTTTCCGGCTCGTCGGGAACCGGCAAGACCATGGCCGCCGGCATCATCGCCCGCGTCCTCGACCTCTACTGCGTCGACCTCTCGTCGGTGGTCTCGAAATACATCGGCGAGACCGAGAAGAACCTGGCCAAGATCTTCGAGGCCGCCGAGGCCGCTCACGCCATCCTCTTCTTCGACGAAGCCGACGCCCTCTTCGGCAAGCGCTCGCAGGTCAAGGACGCCCACGATCGCCATGCCAACATCGAGGTCAGCTACCTTTTACAGCGCATGGAGAGCTATCACGGGATCGCCATCCTCGCCACCAACATCAAGGGCAACCTCGACGTCTCCTTCGCCCGCCGCCTGCAGACGGTCGTGGAGTTCCCCTTCCCCAGCATCGCCGACCGCGAACGAATCTGGCGGCGCCTGCTGCCCGCGGAGGTTCCGCAGAGCGACGACGTCGACCTCCCCTTCCTCGCCACGCAATTTACCCTCTCCGGCGGCAACATCAAGAACTGCGCCTTGAGCGCCGCCCTCGCTGCCGCCGCCGAAGAGACTCCGGTCGGCATGCGCCACATCGTCCGGGCGGTAAGCCGCGAGCTGGCGAAAATCGGCAAACCGGTCGTCGAATCGTCCTTCGGGCCGTACTGGAAGCTGCTACGTCAGGCGGCAAGCTAAGAGCGCAAGGAGTCACCATGGGAGCCCTCGGAGCCGGCAAGTCCAAGGCCAAGCCTCAAAAGAGCGCCATGCCCGCGCGTCAGCCGGCGACCTCCGAGACGGCGGCCCGCGGCCCGCGGCACCTGCCCATGAACGACGCGGCGACCATCCTCGACGACCTTTCCCCCGCCGACGCTTTCGCCCTGCAGCGCGCGGTGGGCAACCAGGCGATCGCCGACGTCCTCGCCGACGCTCCAGGAAGCGCCGAGCCGCTCGTCCAGCGCCAAGCCGACGAGGATCTCGTCCAGCGCGACGACACCGACGAGGAGGCCGTCTCGCAGGAGCAGCAGCAACAACTGATGGAGGAAACGCAGACCCCAGAGGTCAAAGAGACCGACCTCCTGCCAACGATCGTCCAGGCAAACCAACAGTTGATCGACACGGCATCCGAGATGGCCCTGTTGCGGGAGAGTGCTTCGGCCATCGAAAGGATCGAAGAGATGGACGAGGTCACCGCTAACCTTGAGCTCGTCCTCGAGTCGGCCTACCAGGCCCAGTATACGACCGAGCGCGTCCTCGAGGTCATGGAAGAGGACGATCCCGACCGCAAGGAAATCGAGAGAATCGCGATGGAAAACGAGCAGATCATCCTGGACATCGAGGAGGAGCGCGCGAGCCTCCAGGAGCACATTCCGGAGGTCGGGGCAGGTCTCGAGGAAGAGGCGGAGCCTCCCAAGGACAAGCTCGCCAAGGCGAAGGGCTTTTTCAAGGTGATTCAACCCAAGGCCGACACCAACCCGTGGCGGCTACGCGCCGAGGCGGTCGGGCACACCATCGCCGGGGCCCTGGTCTTCGCGGTAGGCGGCTCGGCCGTCGCCACGGCGGTCGGCGCGCCGGTCGGATTGGTGCTCGGTATCCTCGGCGGCGGACAGTTCGCGATTGCAGTCTCAAAATTCGCCAGGTCCTTTATCAACGCGAAAAAGAACCCGGAGGTCATCGGTGCCATGATCTCTGTGGAAGCTGCTATCTGGGCGGCGGGCGCGGCGATCATGACCATCGCGACCGGCGGTGCCTGGCCGGCGATCGTCTCGGCGGTCGGAGCAGGCATGAAGTACTTCCGCGGCATCGCGACCATGTTCGGTGCCGCCAAGACTCACCCCAAGCTGATCGGCCTCATCCAGGGGATCGAAGCCATCATCGGGATCGTCACTTCCATCGGCAGCCTGGTGGCCCTGGCGGCCGAGAAAGGCGCCAGTTGGATCGCGGGACAGGCAGCCGGCGTTTTCACAAGCCTCGTCAAGGTCTCGCGCGGGGCGGGAACGGCGGCCGGCAAAGAGAAGAAGTAACGGCAAGAAAACGGCATGAAAAACGACGACCGGAAAGCGGCCAATACGGCCGTCGCCCTTTACCACCTCCGTGTGCTGGCGCTGACTTGCGCCGCTTTCGGAATCGCTGCCGGCTGTGCCGTCGTCTTCCGCGCGTCCGACGCGGCGACGGCCGGCGACGTCCTGCAAAGCGTCTTTTACGTTCTCGTGGCGGTGCTCACCGCCGAGTCGTTCTTGCTACCGGCGAGAAGACGGTCCTACTGGCTGGCGCTCTGGCGCGAGAACGCCGCGGACGCGATCGGCCGCGGCGCCGGTGTCGGCATCGGCGCGAGCCTCGTCGGCAGCCTTTTCTTTCTGGGCTTCGCCGTCCTCATTCCCCACTACGCCGAGCCCTTCGAAGCCGAAGGCCTGGCGCGGCATCTCTTCTACGAGGTGATCACCAAGATCGAATTCATGATCCTCGCGGGGCTGGCCGCCGGCGCTTCCCTCCTCGCTCTGGCACGGCTGCTAAAGACGGCCGACGCCGAGGGCTTGGCTCGGCGGTGACACTCGAGCAGACGCGACAAGACGACCTGCCGGAGATCCCGTGCGCCGCGCGGGTCGTTTCCTGACCCCCGACTTTTAGGTGCCCCCCATTTCTAGAAGAAGTGAGGGGCACTTAGATGAAAGTGGCTCGGAATTGCGGGTCTGATATCGCTTCAAGCCGCCCCCTTCCTCCCCTCCAGGTAGCGGATGCGTCCCCTCTGGGAAGGCGACGTCCCGATCCCCGGCACGCAGTCCATC
>CBDUYN010000030.1:0-69421 GCA_965371445.1 uncultured bacterium
GGGACTTGGGGGCTTATACGAACCGTATAAGCCCCCCCGTGCTCCGGGGACCGACACGCCTAACTGCTTGCAGCTCACCGCACCTGGCGGGCCGCGGATCCCTCGATTTGTGGTCCGGGGAGCGTTTCGTCCCGGTAGCTTTCCCAGGCGAGGGCGACGAGCGCCATTCGGCTATGCATCGTAAAGGTATCCGTCTTGGCCACGGTCGAGAGGATGTTCGGGATGAGGAACCCCGCGATGCCGAACGGCAGGCTCGATTCCATGACGAGGGCGTCGACGTCGACGCGCTCGGGCAGCGGCAGGTGGGATTCGCGGATCACGTTGCCGTAGACGTCGAGCCATTCCGCCCAGGCGAGACGCTCCTGCCATCCCGAGAGGATCGCCCGCCGTACGGGCTCCGCGGGATAGGTGGTTGGCAAGACGCAGGATCAAGGCGACGTCTCGGTAGGCCGCTTCCATCTCACCCGTCCGGCTGCGAATCAGGGCGCGTGCCTTGAGCAGGCCCGCAATGCGGAGCGCCATGACGCGTTCGTAGTTGTAGCGAGTCTGCCCGGCGAAGATCTGGGTGATGTGGCCGTCGACGTAGAGGGCGCGTCGCGTCGAGGCGTCGAGGTCGAGGATGGCGAGCGCCAGGCGGTGCTCCTCGCGACTGTCCAGCCACTCTTCGGCCTGGGCCAGGAGATCCGCGTCGACCTGGTCGAGCTTCACCTCCTTGTAGGGGAAAGAGCTGGCGGAGGGCGGCTCTGAGATCGAGCGGAGCAACAAGCAGGCGGCGCTCAGGCCCTGGCTCGCGTTGCGCTTCAACCGCTGGCGGGACCAGAAGTCGAGCACGAGCCACGTGATCGCGGAAAGGGCGAGCAACACGAGAAGGACGCGCAGGCCAAGGCGCGCCCAGCGCGGCAGACGGAGCATTACATCCATGGTGTCGAGCCTCCTGTGGGTAGAACGTGCTTGGCGGTCTCGGCCTCGGCGAGCCGCCGGCTCCAGGCGACCTGAACGTCGACGTACTTGGCAGTAGCTTCGTCGTCGCCCCACGGAGCGTCGGAGGTTTTTAGCTCTGCCGTCGCCGCCCCCGTGGCCGACCGCCAGCCGGTAGCGGCTGGCGGCGGTGTTCTCGGAGGTACGGAGCCGAAGGGCGGCCTCCCGGGCGGTCAGGCCCTCGAAGGCGAGAAGCACGACGACGCGTAGAGGGCTGCCGTCCCAAGGGGAGCGTCGGGATGGGGTCGAGAGGGCTTCATTCCAGCTTGCCTGGCGAGACGAGACGCCAGCTTTCAAGGACTCAAGACCTCCGGGAGCCGTCATTCCGTCAAATTTTTTCGGCTCGGCTCGCGAGTCAGCAGGGTGAAACCCTCGACGTCCGGCGCCAGCTGGACGTCTTGCGGGAGGTGTCGGCCGTCGATCCAGACGATCCACTGGCGCTCGAGATTCTCGACGAGCTCCTCAAAGGCCGTCGCCAGCTTCCGGAGCGAGTCGACGGTCGACGCCTCGCCCCACACCGCGACGTGAGGCGCCGGACGGCTCGCCGGGTCCCAGACGAAGAAGGGGACCCCGAGGCGGTCGAGATAACGGCGCACCTGGGCCGGGGTGAGCCGGCCCTCACCGGGCGGACGCGAGCTCGGGACAAGCACCACGGCACGGCGATGGCGTCCTTGGAAGGCGGCGAGGCCCGCCACCGCCACCGCCGCCATGGGACGAGGCGGCCGGTCGCGCTGCGGACGCAAGAGACGGCTCAGCATCCAGTGGACGTCGGCCCGGCCGCCGCCGTAGGCCGGCGAGATGGGAAAGAGCTCGAAGGTCGTCGCCACCCCCTGGCTCTCCTCCGGGACCGTCGTCAGGAAGCGGAGCTTCTCGTCGCTCGCCAGGTAGAGGGTCTTGGGCGGCTTGTAGCGGCGGGCCCCGGGGTCGACGAGATAGGGAAACGCGCGGTCGAGGACGACGACCACCTCCGCCGTCTCCTTCTCGATCGCCAGCACCTTCAAAGGCTTGCCGTCTTTCACGAACCAGCCCTCGGCCTGCGCGGCGCTCAGCGGCCGCTGCGCCGTCTCCGCCAGGAGGGGGAGCGCGGTGATCTCGGTCGAAACCTCGTCGGCGTAGGCGCCGCCAAAGCTCAGGTCGACGCGCGAGGCGACCCGGCCTTCGAAGCGCAGCTCGACGTGGAGAAGGTGAAAGTCCTCCTCGTCGACCGCCGGTAGCGGGATGCGGTGCGGATCGCCGACGGCGAGGGGCTCGCCGTCGAGGCTGGCCTCGACCGACTCCGGCTCGGCGCCGGCGGCGCTTTCCCAGGTCAAACGGGCGACGCGGGTCCCGTCGTCCTGACGCCGCTCCAGGACGACGTTCGCCACCGCCTTCGGCTGCGGCAGGTTGAGCCATTGGTCGACCCGCCCGAGCTCGCGGCCGGAGGCGTCGAGGGCGATCGCTTCCAGGTGCCGGGGAGCGAGCTCGGTGCCGAAGTCGTGCTCCATCCTCCAGGGCGGCTCGCGCATCACGCCCAGCCGCTCGCCGTCCAGGCGCAGCTCGACGGCGGCCACGGCGGCGTCGGCCACCACCACTTCGACGTCGCGGACGCCGAAGAGGAGGCCTAAAAACAGCGACGCGAAGGCGATCATCTCTCAACTACCCGTCGTTTTTCCCCAGGTCCGGCGTGATCATGACATGCGCCGACGGCGTCCCCATACGCATGATCCAAGGGGCGCTGGGCCGCTTGGGATCGGGTCCCGTCGGCAGCCCGGTTGAGGCCCCGGTGGCGTAGGGCAGGTAGATGACGTAAACGCGCTTCGCCCCCGCCACCTCGCCGGTCTCGGGGTCAAAAGCGGTGCCGGTGACGGTGTAAAGCGACGTCGGCTCCTTGGGCATGGCGAGCTTGCCGGCGTCGATCTCCTCGTGACGGATTCTGTGCCGCTCCGAGCTCTTGACGCCCTCGGCCGCGAGCTCGCGTCCCCGCTCCATGAAAGTCTCCAGCCCCTTGTGGTAGCAGGCGGTGTGGAAGCGGCTGTCGCTCGGATCGTCGGCCAGGCAGACGAGCTCGCCCTCTCCCTCGCGCAGGCGGACGAGCTTGCCCTCCTCGTCGTAGCCCAGGACCGCCGCTTTCTCGCCCAGGTCGAGCGGCGCCGCAGCCACCGCGCCGGCGATCTGGACCTCGGGCGAGGGCGTCTCGGCAGTGTCTCCCCCCCTTGATCCCCCGGGGGGGACAGCGGCACCCGGGACGGCGATACATAGGACGATCCCGAGGATCGACACGACGACGGCTGGCTTCGTGGAACGTGCTTGCATGGCTCTCCTCCGTGGCGATTCAACTTCCAGACGGCTCATCTTATCGGCACCAGGGCGTCGAACGAGCATCCCGGCACAGAAGATGCGAGAATGTCCCCCCGTGCGACGGCAGCAGAAGATTCGAACCCAGGCTCTGGCCCTTTTCCTTGCCCTCTGCGGCGTCGGCTCCGTCGAGGCCGCCCCGCCTGGAGAGTCGGGGAGGGCCGTCCTGGTGGTCGTCACCGGAATCGGCGGCGAGCCGAGCTTCGACGAGCGCTTCCACACCTGGGCCGCCACCCTGATGGACGCCGCCGCCGAGCGCGGCGTCGACGAGGACGACGTCGTCTACCTCGCGGCCGATCCCGACCGCGACCCCGGACGCGCGCGGGCCCGCTCCACGCGCGAGAACGTCCTGGCGGCGCTCGGGGAGCTGGCCGAAAGCCTTCCCGGCGGCGTCCCGCTCTTCGTCGTGGTGATCGGACACGGCAGCCACCGCGACGGCGTCTCGAAGGTGAACCTCCCGGGTCCCGACATGACGGCGGAGGACTTCGCGGCGGCCCTTGACCTCTTCGGTGAGCGGCCAATCGTCTTCGCCAGCCTGACGAGCGCCAGCGGCGAGCTTATCCGTGCGCTCTCGGCTCCCGGCCGCGTCGTCGTGACCGCGACGAAGAGCGGGGCGGAACGCAACGTCTCGGTCTTCGCGCAGTTTTTCGTCGCCGCCTTTGTGGGCGAGGACGCCGACGTCGACAACGACGGCGAGCTTTCGATCCTCGAGGCCTTCCACTACGCCCGCCGCGAAGTGGAGCGCTCCTACGACCGCGAGCAGAAGCTCCTGACCGAGCACGCCCTGCTCGACGACAACGGCGACGGCCAGGGAAGCGCCGAGCCGGGAAGAGATGCCGACGACGGCCGCCTGGCCGCCACCATGACCCTGAGCGGCTCCTCCCGCGCTGCGGCTGCCGTCGACGACCCCGAGCTGGCCCGGCTCTACGAAGAAAAAGCGGGCCTGGAAGAAGACGTCGCCGACCTGCGGCGCCGCAAGGCGAGCCTCGACAAGGAGGACTACGAGAACCAGCTTGAAGACCTCCTGATCCGTCTGGCGTTTGCGAACCGGTCCATCCGCGACCTCAAGGACGACGACTGACACCCTCGTCCGGGGGGGCTCGTCGTCTGGCATGTCTTGGGTCCTCCGGCGGCGCGCAGGCGCGCGGCGTTGCCGCGCTTTGGCTCAGGAAAGCCCCTTGTGATAAGAAGGGGCCGCTTTCCGGACCCGGGAGCTTAGCCCACGAAAGGGCACCCATGCCCAGGAAGAGGAGATCCATGGCCAACGGTATCCAACCCTACGTTCCCGCGGAGAAATCCCTCCCCGAGCTGACCTTCCAGGCGATCTTCCTGGGAATCGTGCTCTCTCTGATCATGTGTGCCGCCAATATCTACGTCGGCCTCTCCGCCGGCATGACGGTGAGCGCCGCCATCCCGGCGTCGGTGATCTCGATGGGCGTGCTGCGCGGGCTCTTGAAGCGCGGCACGATCCTCGAGAACAACGTCGTACACACGATCGCCAGCTCAGGCGAGAGCCTGGCGGCAGGCATCATCTTCACGGTTCCGGCCATCGTGCTGCTCGGCCTCTGGAGCACCTTCAACTTCTGGGAGACCACCCTGATCGCCATGGCCGGCGGTGTCATGGGTGTCGTCATGATGATCCCGCTGCGCAAGCCCATGATCATCGAGCAGAAGGAGCTGCGCTTCCCGGAGGGCGTGGCCTGTGCCGAGGTCTTGAAAGCCGGGGACAAGGGCGGCGCCGAGATGATGGGCATCTTCGCGGCGCTCGGCATCGGCGGCCTCTTCAAGGCCCTGGTCAGCGTGGTCGGCTCCTTCAAGGGCACTGTGGAGGTGGCCGTCCGGACCGGCAAGACCGCCTTCTACGCCGGCACCGACATCTCGCCCATGCTGATGGCGGTGGGCTTCATCGTCGGCTGGGAGGTCGCGTTCCTGATCTTCCTCGGCGGCGCGCTCTCCTACGTCGGCGTCATCCCGATCCTGGCCTGGGGCGCGGACTTCGGTGCCGATCCCACGATGGAGTCCGTGGCCGGCGTGCTGACCGGTATCTGGGACACCAAGATCCGCTTCTTCGGCATCGGCGCCATGGTGGTGGCCGGCATCTACTCGATCCTGAAGATCGCCGGCTCCATGGGCGCCGCCATCAAGACCGCGGTACGCGGCGTGCGTGGCCTCGAAGACACCTCGTCGCTGCCCCGCACCGAGCAGGGCATTACGGGCCGCACCCTCTTTTCGCTGCTCCTCGGGTGTCTGGTCCTGACCTCCATCGTCTACTTCATCATGACGGGCAGCGGGGTCGCCACTTCGATCACCTCGGTGATCATGTTCGTCCTCGCCTTTTTCTTCGTGGCCGTCGCCGCCTACATCGTGGGCCTGGTGGGCTCGTCCAACAGCCCGGTCTCGGGGATGACGATCTGCACCGTGCTGGTGGCGGCGGGTTTGCTCATGGTGCTGGGCTACACGGGCAAGGAGGGTATGTTGGCGACCCTCGGCGTGGCCGGTGTGGTGTGTTGCGCCGCCTGTACGTCGGGCGATATCTGCCAGGACTTGAAGATCGGCCAGATCGTCGGCGCCACGCCGCGCCGCCTGCAGATCGGTGAGATCATAGGAACCCTCATCCCGGCTTTCATCATCGCCCCGACCCTGCAGCTCCTGCACACGGCCTACGGCGTCGGCGTACGGGTCCGAGACGACATCGACCCGTTGCAGGCCCCGCAGGGGGTGATGTTCTCGAAGCTGGTGGGCGGTCTTTTCGGAGAAGGCGACATCCCCTGGAACCTGGTGGCCTGGGGTGCCGCCGTGGGGGTCGTGGCGATCCTCGTCGACCATTTCGTGCTGGCGCCGCGTGGCAGCAAGTTCCGCCTCTACCCCATGCCGCTCGCGGTCGGCATGTACCTGCCTTGGACGGTGACCTTCCCGATCTTCTTCGGCGGGCTCGTCTTCCTGTGGACCATGAAGCGTTCGCGCGATCGCGGCGACGATGAAGCGACCCAGCAAGGGGTCGTCCACCGTGGCCTCCTCTTTGCCTCGGGCCTGGTCGCGGGCGAGGCGATCATGGGGATTCTGATCGCCTTCCTGATCATCGCGAAGCTCGATATTCCGCTCTTCGCCTCCTGGATCGACGGCGAGATCGCGCCTTCCCTCGTGGTCGACGCCGTATCGTTGCTCGCCTTCCTCTTCATGATGTGGCTCTTGGTCAAGAAAGCCATGGAGCACCACGGCAAGGCAGCCGTCTCCTGACCTCGATGGAGATTTTTCTGTCAGTGACCCAGGTCCTTCGCACGGACCGCAGACGCTTCGTGTCGGCGACCGCCCCACCTTTCCAGTAGCCGCCGGGCGACGGCGTCACCGGGGTGGCAGTTTTCGTCCTGGGTGAGGATAATGGGGGAAGATGAAGTCCTCCTTGTCGCTCTTGATCGGCTTGCTGGCGCTTTACCCGACGGCCTCTGCCGCGGCCCAGGCCCCGACCGCTTTTCGGGCGCAGCTTCGTGCCGCCGAGATGCATTACCGGCAGGGCGACCGGGAAAGCGCCCGCAACGTCTACCGGACCCTCGTCGCAAGCTACGAGGACGGCAAGGCGAAGACCTCCGGCGACCTCGCCGCTGTTGCCGTGGCCCTCGTCCACCTCGGCCGCGACGATCCCCGTCGCTTCCGCGACGCGCTCCGCGTCTACGACGAAGCCGTCGCGGCGGATCCGTCGAACCTCGACGTCCAGGTCGAGCTCGGCGACCTCTTTCTGGGCAAGTACAATGCCCAGGACGCCCGCGAGACCTACGAGAAAGTGCTCGCCGAGGATCCGGAGCATCCCGGAGCCCTCCTGGGCCTCGCCCGGGTACGCCGCTTCGACGGCGCCTCCGACGTCTCGGAGCTCGTCGAGCAAAGCCTCGCCGCCGATCCCGACCTGCTGCCGGCCCGCTTGCTCCTGGCCCGCCAGGCCCTCGACCTCGAGGACTACGACGAGGCCGAGCGGCTCGCCGAACGCGCGCTCAAGTCCGAGCCGGAGTCAGCCCAGGCCCACGCTCTCCTCGTGGCCTCGGCTCTGCTGGCCGGCGACGAGGAGGAAGCCGAACGCCGGCTCGTCCGACTCGCCGAGGTGGCTCCCTACGACGCGGACGCCTTCGTCACCCTGGCCGAGGTCGCGGCCCGCAACCGCCTCTACCACCGTGCGGTCGCGTTCGCCGACCGTGCCGTCGCCGTCGACTCCAAGTCCTGGCGAGGTCTCGCCCTGCGAGGCATCAACCGGCTGCGCGTCGGCGAGATCGCCGGCGGCCGGCAGGACCTGGAAAACGCTTTTGCCGGCGATCCCTTCGACGTCTGGACCAAGAACACCCTCGATCTCCTCGACGAGATGGATCAGTACCGCGTGGTCGAGACCGAGCGCTTCCAACTGGCCGTCCCGGCCGACGAAGCCGATCTCCTGACGCTCTACATGGCACCGCTGGCGGAGGAGGCCTACGACCGCATGGCCGCCGACTACGGCGTCGCCCTGCCCACGCCGGTGCGCCTGGAGGTCTTCCCGCGCCACGCCGACTTCTCGGTGCGTACGATCGGGCTCGTCGGGCTGGGAGCGCTCGGTGTCAGCTTCGGCCCGGTCGTCGCCGTCGATTCGCCCTCGGCGCGTCCGGCGGGTGATTTTCACTGGGGCGCCGTCTTGTGGCACGAGCTGGCTCATTCCTTTCACATGGCGCTTTCCGCCTCCCGGGTACCCCGCTGGTTCACCGAGGGCTTGGCGTCGTTCGAGGAGCGCCGGGCGCGTCCGGGCTGGGGGGACCGCGTGACGACGGAGTTTCTCGTTGCGTACAAAGAGGGACGCCTGGCGCCGGTGGAGGATCTGAACCAGGGCTTCATGCGTCCGGCCTATCCGCAGCAGGTGATCTTTTCCTACTACCAGTCGTCGCTCGTCTTCGACTACGTCGTCGAGCGCTGGGACTTCGAGGCCGTCGTGGCGATGCTTCAAGGATACGGGGAAGGACGCGGCACGCGGGAGCTGTTCTCGAGCGTCCTGGGTGTCGAATTGGAGGCCTTTGCGAAGGCTTACGACGAGTACTTCCAGGAACGGTTCGCCGCGCCCCTCGCGTCGATCCGGCTGGCCGAGGAGGACGCCGGGCCCGTGACCCTCGACGACCTCCGGAAGCGTGCCGACGACGATCCCGGCGACTTCCTCGCCTACCTCGCGGTGGGCGCTTCCCTCGCCGAGGAGGACGACGAAGCCGCCGTGCCCTACCTCGAACGGGCCAAGGAGCTTTTTCCGTCCTACACCGGGGGAAAGAGCCCCTACTTCCTGCTGGCCGAGATCCACCGGCGTGCCGGACGCCTGGGCGAGGCCGAGCGCGAGCTCGCGGCGCTCGTCGAGCGCAACCAGGCGCATCACGCGGCGCTTCAGGCGCTGGCGGACGTGCGCTCGGAGCTCGGCGACACCCGCGGCGCGGTCGAGGCGCTGGCGAGCGCCCAATACGTCTATCCCTACGCGCCAGGAGATCACGAGCGCCTGGCCGAGTGGCTACGGACGGTGGGGGAGGCGCCGGCGGAGCTCCGCGAACGCCGGGCGGTGCTGGCGCTCGACCCGTTCAACCGTCCGCAGGCGCTCTACGAGCTGGCGCTGGCCCTACGTGACGCCGGCGACGCGAGGGGCGCGCGGAGCACGGTCCTCGAGGCGTTGGAGCAGGCCCCCAACTATGAAGATGCGCTGACGTTGCTCCTCGAGTTACGATCCACCCGGGAACAACGGCCATGAGAGGATACACAGCCACCCTCGCACTGACGCTGATGCTCACGCCGCAACTCGCGACGGCCCAGCGCGGCGACCGCTACCGCTACTACGACGAGCCTCCCGCCGTCGACATGGACGACGAGATCTTCGCCTCCTACAACGTCCCTTACGACGGAACCTTTATCTTCGTCCGGCTCCGCTATACGCCGTCGCGGACCGGCTACGGTGGGGGAGGGGGCTTTTTCGGCGGCATCAACTTCCAGTGGGACCACGACTACCCGCGGGCGGAAGAGAACTTCATGAAGATCGTCGGCGAGCTGACCGCGATCGACGCCAACACCCGGGGTCACAACATCCTCTCCGTCGGCGACCCCGAGATCATGAAGCACCCGCTGGGATTCATCGTCGAGGCGGGCTGGATGACGCTGACCGACGAGGAGGCCGATAATCTCCGCAACTTTCTCTTGAAGGGCGGATTCCTCATCTTCGACGACTTCGCGGGCTACGCCTTCGACAATTTCTACGAACAGCTCCAGAGGATCCTTCCCGGCTCGCGGCTCGTCGAGCTCGACGCCCGGCATCCCATCTTCCATTCGTTTTTCGACATCGATTCGCTCGACGGCTTCTACCATCCCTACCGGGGTATGCCGTCGATTTTTCTGGGAGCCCACGAGGACAACGACCCTGAGAAGCGGCTGCTGCTCGTCGCCAACTACAACAACGACGTCATGGAGTCCTGGGAGTTTTCCGACACGGGGTTCATCCCCATCGAGATTTCGAACGTGGCCTACAAGCTCGGGGTCAACTACGTCACTTATGCGATGACGCACTGACTGGAGCAGGAATGAGCACCGAGGAAATCACCCACGACTTCCAGGCGGAGCCGACCGCCCCGGGCGACGACGTCGCCCTGGCCGAGGAGCTCAAGGATGGCTACGACCGCATCCTGGCCGAGCTTCACAAGCTCATCGTCGGCCAGGAGGAGGTCGTCGAGCAGATCCTGATGACGCTTTTCGCCGGTGGCAACAGCCTGATCGTCGGCGTGCCGGGGCTCGCCAAGACGCTTCTCATCCGTACCGTGGCCCAGGTGCTCCACCTGGAGTTCTCCCGCATCCAGTTCACGCCCGACCTGATGCCCTCGGACATCGTCGGCACGGACCTCGTCCAGGAGGACCCGGCGACCGGGGAGCGGCGCATGGTCTTCGTCAAGGGGCCGGTTTTCGCCAACGTCGTCCTGGCCGACGAGATCAACCGTACGCCACCCAAGACCCAAGCGGCGCTGCTGGAAGCGATGCAGGAGCACCAGGTAACCGTCCAGGGACGCACCTACGAGCTTGATCCGCCGTTTTACGTCTTTGCGACGCAGAACCCGATCGAGCTCGAGGGCACCTACCGGCTCCCCGAGGCTCAGCTCGACCGCTTCATGTTCAACATCCTGATCGACCATCCGCCGGAAGAGGAGGAGCTGGAGGTGGTCCGGACGACGACCGCTAACTTGGACCCCAAGCTGGAGCGCGTCGTCGACGGCGCGACGCTTCTCGCCTACCAGCGCCTGGTGCGCGAGGTGCCGATCTCGGACCACGTGGCGCGCTACGCTCTCACCCTCGTCCGCCGGACGCGGCCCAAGGAGCCGGGCGTTCCGGAATTCATCAAGCAGGCGGTCGCTTACGGGGCCTCGGTACGGGCCGCCCAGTACCTGGTGCTGGGCGGCAAGACCCGCGCGCTCCTGCGGGGGCGCTACCACGTTACGGTCGACGACATCCGGGCTCTTGCCCATCCCGTGCTGCGGCACCGGATCCTGACCAACTTCTTCGCCGAGTCCGAGGGGCTCACTTCGGACGACCTCGTCGACCGGTTGCTGGAGACGGTCCAGCCGCCCTCCTCGGACTTATGAGGACGACGATGAACGCCACCCGCTTCCTCGATCCCCAGGCCCTCGCCCGGATCAAGAACCTCGACCTGGTGGCACGCACCGTGGTCGACGGCTTCGTGGCCGGGCTCCATCAGTCGCCGCACCTGGGCGTGTCGACCGACTTCGCCGAGCACCGTCCCTACATGGCGGGCGACGACATCCGCCGCATCGACTGGCGCCTCTACGGCCGCACCGACCGGCTCTACGTCAAGGAGTTCGAGGCCGAGACCAACGCCGACGTCATGGTGCTGATCGACCAGTCGGCGTCGATGGCCTACGGATCGCGGAACCTGACGAAGCTCGACTACGCCCGCTACCTCGCCGCTTGCCTGGCTTGGTTCTCCTACCAACAGCGCGACCGGGTCGGCGTCGTCGCCTTCGACAGCGACGTCGTGTCGCACGTGCCGGCGACGGGCCGTCAGCTCGAGACGGTCCTGCACACGATCGACCGGATCGAGGCGAGTGGGGAAGGGGAGCTCGCAACACCCCTGCGCCGCGTTGCTCGGGCGCTTCGGCGGCGCAGCATCCTGGTGCTCGTCTCCGACCTCTACGAGGATCCCGAGGCGGTTCGCCATGCGACGAGCCGTCTGACGCTCCGGGGCCACGACCTCATCGTCTTCCACGTGCTCGACCCCCAGGAGCTGGCTTTTGGCTTCGACGAGGCCCGTCAGTTCGAAGACCTGGAGACCGGCGAGCGCATGCCGGTGATCCCGGAGCGCATCCGCGCCGAGTATCGGGGCCTGATCGAGGGCCACGCCGCCAAGATCGCCCGGCTGATGGGCGAGAGCGGCGTCGACTACTGCCGTGTCGAGACCGACAAGCCGCTCGACCACGCCCTCTACGACTACCTGTCGCGGCGCCAGAGGTTGCAGCAGGTCCGATAAGCCGGGTTATCTCGGCGTCGCAGAGTAGAGACGCTTGCCGCCCAGAGATGCCCTACCAGGGCTGCCAGATTGGGGCCAGATCGAGAACGAATCCCGGCAGCTCGGGATCACCGACGACCGCCGAGGGCGCGCTCAGAACCTCGACCTCGGCGCCAGGACGATAGACGTGAACACACCGGGTGGCCGGGTCGACGAGCCAGCCCAGGCGAGAGCCGTTGTCGACGTACTCGTCGAGCTTCGCCTCGACGGAGGCGAGCGTGTCCGAAGGCGAGCGCAGCTCGATCACGAAGGTCGGACAGAGGGGCAAGAAGCGTTCCTGTTGCTCCTCCGTCAGAGCCTGGAGCCGCTCACGTTCGATCCAGGCGGCGTCCGGCGAGCGCATGGCGCCGTTGGGGAGAGTGAAGCCGCCGGAAGAGTCGAAGACGTGTCCTGTGCCGTCCCGATCCGCCCAGAATCCGAGCTGCTTGACGATCTGGGCGTTTCGGCTCGAAGTCTTTCCACCGGCTGGGGACATGATCAGGAGTCCTCCTGTGGCCAGCCGTTCGATCCGCAGGTCCTTGTTGCGCTGGCAAAGCTCAAAAAGCACCCGGTCGTCGTCGAGATCGACGATTCCGTCGAGGTGAAAAGTCAGTGTGGGATCGGTTGCGGCCGTCAGCGTCGGCATGGAGTGTTCCTCGGCATTTCAGCGTAGCTCAAGCCCGAGAGGCTGTCAAAGGCCCGCCGGTCCCGAAACTCCACAGCTCTTCGTCCCGAAGGGACGCGCTGGGAGCGCCGGCGTCTCGCCGGCCCCTCTTCGTCCCGAAGGCGAAGACTTCCCAACCTCGTCACAGACGCCCATCCCGCAGCTCTCGCCATCGAGCATGGCCTCAGGCTTTGTACCGCCGACAAGGGATTCGCACGGTTCTCCGGCCTCCACTGGGAGAATCCGATAGCCGATCAGGTCGAACGTTACTAGGCCGTTCTTAGGCGCCACCCATTTCTACATCCTGAGCTATTGACAGGTTCGGGCCCGGCCGTGAAGGCAAATCCCGCTGCAGCATTCGGCGCCGTCCGAGCAGGTCTTTCCGCTGGACTTGCACGAGCCGCCTCCGCAGGTGAACGGCGCGTCGCAATCCGGGTCGGCTCCGTCGACGGCTCCGTCGAAGTCGTTGTCGTAGGCGTCGTTGCAGCGATGCAGAGCGAGCGAGCTCTCGTTGTAGCTCTCGCCGGAGTGGATGCAGCCGACGAGCCCGACGTTTTGGGGGTCGTTCCAGACCGCGTCGAAGCCGTCGCGCGCGGTCTGGGCGACGGCCGGCGAGAGGATCCGGACGCTGTTCTCGTTGTTGTAGTTGAACGAGCTGCTCGAGAAGTTGTGCGAGCCGACGAGGACCTGCCCGGAGGCGTCGTCGGGATCGGCGACCACCGTCTTGGCATGGTGGCTGCCGAGGAAGTTCGTGACCAGGACGTCCTCGCCGTTCGAGATCAGGATCTGGGTGTCGTCGAAGTTGTCGGTGGTCTGGGGATCGACCGCGCCCCGCTTGCTTGACGCGCCGTTGTCGTCGATGCGGTTGCGAACCGGGTCGTAGGTGAGGAAAAACGTGCCCCAGAGAAGCTCGCTCGAGGCCGAGTCGATGATCGCGTTCATCTGCGCCTCGGTGTCTGAAGTCAAGTTGTAGTTGTAGGGCGAGAACGCCACCTCGACCACCGTGGAATCGGCCATGGTAAAGCTTCCGACGCCAGGGTTGAGGGTCTTCTGGCGGCCGAAGCGTCCGGTGCCGCCGTCTCGTAGCGACAGGCCGTTGCCGAACATCTCGTCGAGCTCGGCCGTGTAGAAGCTCACCAAGTCGGGGTTGCCGGCGAGGATGACGATGGCGTTGTGCGACGCGTTGAAGCCGAAGTCGGTCATGTTCGTCGAGCCGGTCCAGACCGTCTGCTGTCCCTCGAAGATGAAGAACTTGTTGTGCAGGAAACCCGACGTCTGGTTGTTCGTGCAATCCGTGGTCGGGCTGTCGAACTCGTTGTTGTCGTCGACGACGGGGATGCCGGCGGCGATCAGCTGCTGGTACTCGGGATCCTGGCCGACGACCACGATCTCACAGTCGGCGACCACTTGGACGACGGTGCCGCGGTTGTGGGCGGCGATCAGGCGGTCGACGACGTTGGCGCGGCCCAGGCCGTCGATCGAGGCCTTGATCGAGACCGACTCGCCGTCGAGGAGGTCGAGCAGGCGTTGCTCCTGAGCGGACACGTTGCTCTCGGAGACGTCGTCGCTGCGCTCGGTGAAGAGCAGCTCGACGGTACCGGCGGGATTGCCGCCGCTGCCGCCGCAGCCGGTGCAGCCGCTGGTGTCGATGTCGCAGCTCGCCGTACAGGCGAGGGCGCCGCCGGCGCAGCCGTAGTCGGCGCAGGTCTGACCGCCGAAGTCGTTGCCGTCGCATTCCTCGTTGCCGGTCCGGACACCGTTGCCGCAGACCGGCGGGCCACCCTGAGCCAAGGCGGGTCCCACCGCGGCGATCGTGATCACTATGGCAAGAATCCATCCACCAAGCTTGCCGTGTCCTGTCATTTCGAGTCCTCCTTCTTAGGTCGGTTCTGGGACGATAGGGCGCCAGGAAGCCCCCGGTGAACTCCGGCGATGCCTACCACCCTACTGTAAGAGGGTGGGCAAGAGCGCGAAAAATATAGGGAGGCCGACGTGGGCGGGTCCTTACCGTCGGCGCGCGAGCGACAAGGCGAACTCCGGCCGGGTCGAGCGACGCGTCACGGGGACGCCAGCTCCAGCGCTTCCGAGAGACCGAGACGAGCGATCCGGGCCATGTAGCGCGTTCAGGGCCAGACGCGAGCCGACCCTGGGCGAGCTCAAGGCCAGCTCGTTCCTGGCCGGCAAGTATCGTCTGGAGCGGGAGATCGGCGCCGGCAGATTCGGTTTTTCCTACCAGCGATTCCGCAATAGCTGCCTGACTGCGGAATCGCAGTTTTCCTGCATCGACTCTTGACAACGCTTTGAAGGGGAGCTAGCATTGGGTAGCTCTCCATGGGACCGGCCTCTAGTGCCGATTGGGATCGAAACTCGTCATGGACAGGTATGTGGAGGGATTTGAAGGAGGCAATGCTGCTAACAGACCATATCAGCCATTCTTCTTCGCCATGCTCTTAATCTTCATCAAACCCGGAATTTTTCGAGGAGCTAAGCAATGACCCAGGTACAACAAATCCACCAGGCTCAGTCGCAGAATCTGCCTCCGGGCGGGGTGCAGGACGCGATTGAGGCCAAGGACCTGCCGCACCTGCGGCGGGCTCAGGCCAGGCTCGAAGACCTTTGGATCCGTGGGGTCGACTTCGACGAGACGATGGTTGCCGAGGCCAAGACGGGCAACCGGATGCTGCTTTTGGATCTCGACTTTACAGGCGAGTGCAAGCTGCATTGTTACTACTGTGACCGCACCCCCGACCGCTTCAACAAAGTCCCGAATCGACGCCAGCTGACGACCGAAGAGCGCAAGAGCCAGATTTTGCAGGCCAAGGCCCTTGGGGCGACCACCATCGAGTTTCCCGGTGCCGGTGAGCCGATGATCGACACCGGATTCTGGGAAATCCTGGAGTTCATCCACGAGCAGGGTTTGATTTCGGTCGTCTTCACCAGCGGATATCATCTCGACAAGGAGGCCGTAGACCGGCTCTACGAGCTCGAGGTCAGCGTTTTCATGAAATACAATTCCGCCAACTCGGCCCACCAGGACAAGATTGTCGGTATCAAGGGTTATGGTGACATCGTGACCCGTTCGATCGAGTACATGCTCGAGAAGGGATTCAGCGACCATTCGCCGACCCGCCTGGCCGTCGACCTCATGTTGTCGCCGCGCGACAACGACATCGAGGAGGTGGAGACCCTCTTCCGTTGGTGCCGGCAGAACAACATCCACAACTACATCATGACACTCATTCCCGAAGGTCGGGCCGACCGCAAGATCCGAATTCTGGAGCGCCAGCGGGCGGACGACCTCATCGAGCGGCTCTGCAAAATCGACCGCGAAGAATTTGGTCTCGAGTACGTGCCGAGTCGGCCGATGGCCGGCGGCTACAAGTGCCACCAGGTCAACGTTGGTCTCTTCGTCAACCTCTTCGGGGAGGTCTACGACTGTAACGGGTTGGGAAGGATCATGGGACACACGCGGCGGCACTCGCTCGAGGAGATCTGGAATTCCAAGTTCGCGCAACGAGTGCGCAAACCGGATCAAAAAGGCTACTGCCTGCTGCGAGAGCGCTGGTGGACCGGCATCGAGACCGACGGCATCGACCGGAAGATGCAGGATTACTACAGGTGGGAAAAGAAAAACGGTCCCGACGAAGTAGTGATCGAAGGTCTCGATCAGCGTAGCTCGACGGACAACGCCACCAAGAACGTCATCGGCATCGAAGCGTTGCCCGGGAACAAAGGCTTTCCTATCTTGGACCCATAGTCGTTGAGAAACAGCAGCATCTCGGGCCGGTGGTCGGCTTGTGCCGCATGGGCCCGAGATGACCCCTTTCGACTCCTGCCAGGAGATTGTGGTGCGTAAGCACATCGTGTTCATCGAAGGAAGCATCACCGGTGCCAGCGAATGCGCCCACCGAATCGCGAAGGAGAAGGGTTGCTTCGTCTCGCTCTTTTCCCGCAATCCGAGAATCTATTCTCCATCGACCCTCGCCAACACCGACAGTGTGATCGATTGTGAGACCAACGACGCCGCGGTGCTCTCGGAGCAGGTGCAAGCCTACCACGAGCAATTCCCTGTCGATGCGCTGACGACCCTGGCCGATTTCTACGTACCGCAGGCTGCCAAGGCGGCGGAAGACCTTGGTCTGCCGACGATGTCTTATCAGGCCGCCGCGGGGGTGCGTAACAAATATAGGATGCGGGAAAATCTCCAGGCGACGTGCCCGGAGCTCAATTCTCCATTTCGGTTGGTCCAGCGGCTTGACGAAGCCATGGAAGTGGCCCGCGACTGGGGCCTGCCCCTGGTCGCCAAGCCCCAGGACGGCAACGACAGCTTGAACGTCCGGCTGATCCGTGAAGCTCGCGGGCTGGAAGATTACATGAAGCAAGCAGAGTCGTGGAGCACAAACTCTGCGGGGCAGCCGGTTGCGAAAGGCATTCTCCTCGAGGGCTATGTCGAAGGGCGCGAATTTAGCGTGGAGACGGCTCAGGGAAAAGGCGGCGAGCTACGTCTGATCGGCGTGACGGGCAAGGGGAACGTAGGGATCGAGCGTGGATGCTTTCCCGAGATCGGTGCCTACTTTCCAGTCGTTTCGGAGGAAGCCACCCTCGTCGCGGAAGCTGCCCTGCGAGTCCTGCCGAAGCTCGGTATCGATTGTGGCGTCATCCATACCGAGCTGAGGATTCAACAGGGGCAGCCCAAGATCATCGAGATCAATCCGCGGTTGATGGGCAACAAGATGGGTAGTCACGTCATCCCGCTGGCGACCCGCCACGCTCCCGCCGAAGCCGTCGTGGACGCCGCCCTGGGGCTCCAAGACGTGTGGCCGACCGGGCAGGAGTACCACGGTTCGGCGCTCTGGGGCACCTGCGCCGACCGAGCGGGAAGCTTCCAGGGTGTGAAGAACCCGGACGAGCTGAAGAGAATGCCCGGCGTCGTTTACATCGACGTCATCCCGAAGGTCGGAAGCACGGTACGGCTACCGGAGACCAACGAAGACGTCCTGGTGTGGATTTCGACGATCGCGGAAGATGGGAAGGCGGCGCAACGGCTGGCGGTGGAAGCGTGTCAGGCGGTGCAGCTGGACATCAGGTACTGAAGGCACACTCGCCGCGCGAGTACCTGCTGCACGGACGCAGGGAAACACAGTACCGGCCAAGGAGCCAGATCCATGTCACAAGTCGTACAGGACACGACCGTCCGTTGGGTCTCCGAGCGCTGGGCGTCAGAACCGGTCGGAGAGCCCGATCTTCCCGCCTTCGGTTTCCTGGAGGTCCCTTTCGACTACGCCGTCAGCCATCGCCCCGGTACTCGTTTCGGACCGGCGAGCATCCTCGCGGCGCTCAATACCTTCACCCTTTACTGCACCGACAAGCGGGTGTCACTGGCCCATTCTCACTTTCATCACTTCGGGACTGTGGACGTCGTCAACGATTTCAAGGAATCATATCGACGTATCCGCGAAGCGGTGGCCAGGCTGCCCGCAGGCTACACTTTGGTCGCCCTGGGGGGTGATCATTCCATCTCAGATCCTCTGGTGCGGGGTGTGCAGGACCGGCTCGGAGAAAAGAAGCTGGGGCTCATCGTCTTCGACGCCCACTTCGACTCGCGCGACCCGGTTCCCGGGAAAGAACATTCCGGACACTGGATGAAGACTCTTGAAGACACCCTCGACTACACCTCCGCCGTCCAACTGGGGATCAATGCTCCGATCTACGGCGAAAGATACATGGCGGAAGCCGAGGAAAAGGGGATCCTGGTGAAGACCCTCTACGAGATCCGCAAGGCCGGGTGGGACGCGGTCTTGGCCGAAGCCGTCGAGCACGCCACCTCCTCGACCGACGGGCTCTACCTTTCTGTGGACATCGACTCGCTCGACCAAGCCTTCGCGCCAGGGACGAGCGTCCCCAATCCCGCCGGCTTCTTCCCCCATGAAGTCCTCGACGCGGTCTACGAGATCGGCTGCCGGGCGGATGTGGTCGGCTTTGACCTCACGGAGGTCAGCCCACCGCTGGATCGCGACGGTTTCACCTCTCAGCTGGCCGCTCACCTGGTGTTGAGCTTCCTCTCCGGGAGCGTCGTTCGGCACCAGAATGGTCAAGATCAGAGGTAAGCCCCCCGGGCGGCTTGTCAACTCTCCAAAGGACGGCGCAGGTCGATGACGTGCAGGGTCTTGCCACTGGTCGGTGAACGCTCGAGCTTTTCAGCCGGGTAGCAGCTGACCTCAAGGTCGAACATTTTCCGCACAGAGACCACGTCGTTGAGCTCCGTCCAGTTCGTCAAGACCACCTGGCGGGCTTCTGCGGGATCCAAGTCCTTGTCATCCGTCAGGCAGATGGTCAGCTTCTCCTGATCGCGGTGGCGATCGATGCGAAGCTGCACGTCGTCGACGTAACTCAGCTGGCGCTGGAGAAGGGTCACCAATCGCCAATAGTTCATGAAGTAACCGGCGACTTTGAACCAATCGCTCTCCCGCCCCAAAAGTTCGAAGCGCGGCGTGGTGCGTCCACAGGGACAGGGCTCGTCGACCCAGCGGCCGAGGTCTCCGGTGTCGTAACGCTCCATCGATTCCGGAGAGTGGACGTGGTTCGTGAAGACGAGCCGTCCCACTTCTCCCGGAGCGGTCGGCCGGTCTTCTTCCCGGTCGAGGATTTCGAGACCCTGAATGTGCTCGTGCAGGTGCAGGATACTTCCCTCGCAAGCCTCGCACTGAAAGCCGAGGGTACCCGCGTCGATGCTCCCATAATGCCCTACACGGAGGATCCGAACGCCATAGCGCTCCTTGAGATGGCGAGTCTGGTCGACGGCAAAGTGGTCTCCGGAATAGAAGATCTTCTCAATACCCCGATACTCTTGAAAGAGCTCGTCGTTGACCTTGAAAAGCTGGAGGATGTAAGCCGGCATGCCGACCAGCACGTTGATCTCGTATTTGACGATCGTCTCTCCCACCATCTCCCAGCTGGGGTCCATCGCCATCGGGAACTGCCGCGCGCCGATCGACTCCAGGGCCTTGAAGAATCCGATGAAACCTGAGTAAAGACCGCCGGCCGCGAAGACGTTCATCACGCGATCGGTCGCGGGATCGAGGCCGGCGGCGTAGAGGGCTTCCCCGGCAGCTTGCGTATGGACGTCGAAAGAGTCGTAGGTGTAGGAAGCGAGAGCCGGTTCCCCGGTGCTGCCTCCGGTGCGCAAGAAGATCTCGCCGTAGATCTTCTTGTAGGACGTCGGCGTGAAGCAAGCCCGGGTGCGGACGGTCGATTCTCGGGCCGGGGAGGTTTTCGCCGGCCGCCGGGGCTCGAGCTGAGACAGCCGCGCCAGACCCCGGAGCGGATCCGCGCAGCCCAGGCTGACGCGTCGCAGATAGGGCGAGAGGAGATCCGCCTCCAGGCTCCATGCAGGCTCCGGCGGTCGTTTGCCGTCGTCGCCGATCTGCCGGACCCTCGAAACACCTGCGGCGAAGAAGAGACGGGCGAGTGTGGCGAGATCCGTCTCTTCGCACCACAGGTCGACGTGTCGGGGCCTCGGCTTCGAGGATCGCAGCGGGGCGACCAGGCTCCGGCGGGGCGCCGCCCAGATTTGGAGAACGCCGGGTGGGTAGGTGCAAGCTTCGGCGTCGGCCAGGCTCTGGACTTCGCATTCCCCACCCAGCCAGCCGGCGAGCGCCTGCGCCCATCTTTCAAGCAGCGTCGAGTCTTCGGTCTCGAGGTAGAGGATCGGTGCGGCGTCGCGCTCACAAAGCGCACCCGAGAGGACACCTTGGGCCAGCTGATCGGGTGCCGCGGCGGCGTCAATATGGCTGCGGGCGACGAACACCGACGCCGTCGCGGGCCGGCGGTCGAGGAGCAGGACCGCAGCGTCGGCGAGACGCCGCCGCCAGCGGACGAGCTCTTCTTCCTGGCAGGAGACCACTGCATCGACGGCACCCAGGAGCATGTCGAGGGCCTCGTCGATCTCGCCGTCCTCCGCCGCCACCACTCGGTAGCGCCGGGCGGCGCCCGTCAACGAGTTGCCAAACGCCTCGAAAAAGCCGCAGCTTGCGGGAGAAGCCAGGACCAAGTTGAAGTTGCCGGCGAGAAGGCTTGTGACGAGCGGCTCGAAGGTCTGAGGAAAGAAGCCCTCAGCCGCTACGTGAACGACGACGCCAAGAGGGGCCCAGGTCTCGAAAAGGGGAGCCCGGTAGCTGTGTCGCTGGATGTCGAACGGCATCTCCGTGCCCAGCTCTTTTTTCAGCCGGGCGACGTGGGAATCCTTGGCGAGCCGATGGGCGAGCTCCTTGAGGATCTTCGCCGCCCGTTGCTCCGTGAGCGAAGCCCCCGCGATCAGGTGGCGGAGGAGGTCGTCGTAGTGGGGGCCTTTGCCAGCTTGAAGCGCCTGCGAAAGCTCGTCGGAGCATTCCAGGAAGCTGTGCAGGTCGAAGGGCTCGGCGAGGGCCGTGGCGGCGAGCGCCGCAAGCTTGGGAACCGTTTGGGTGAAGTTTCCTTGATCTGTCATCGTTTTCCTCGGCGCCGCCGTCACGGCGGGTTACGCGGCGAGCTCCGATTGGAGCTTGTCGAGCCTGACGTCCGGATCGACGCGGAGACGCTCGATCAGCTTCTCGAAGTCGGCCAGGAAACGTTCCATGGTCTCCTGTGCGAAGAGGTCGAGGTCGTAGAGGAGCTCGCAGGTGATCTCGCCGCCGGTTTCCAGGCAGTAGAGCTCGACGTCGAACTTCGAGAGCCCGTGGTGTTGCGGGATCTCCCGGGCCGTGACGCCCGGCAGGTCGAGCGCTCCGCTCAGGGGGTCGGAGGTGCGACGGCTTGCCGTCGTCGGCAGGCTCAGGAGAGCCCGGAAGAGGTGCGTCCTCTGCCCTCTGCGATCTGGCTCCAGGATCTCGGCGAGGAGCGGGAAGGGCAGCTCCTGGTGCTCGTAGGCCGCCAGCGTCGTGTCGCGGACCCGGCCCAGGAGCTCCCGGAAAGGGAGGTTCGCGGAAAGGCGCGTCCGCAGGACGGCGGTGTTCATGAAGTAGCCGATGAGATCCTGGGTCTCTCGGTCTCGTCCCGCGACGGGCGTTCCCACGCAGATGTCCCACTGGCCGCTGCGCTGCGCGAGGAGGACCTTGAAGACGGCGACGAGCGTCATGAAAAGCGTCGCCCTCTCGGTCGCGGCGAGACGTTTCAGCTCCGGCACGCACTGCAGCGTGGCGCGCACCGTGCCGCCGCGAAAGCTTTTCGTCTCCGGCCGCCGCCGGTCGAGGGGGAGCTCGAGGAGCGGCGCATCCCGCAGCCGATCCTGCCACCAGGCGAGCTGTGGCTCGAATTTCCGGCTGGCCAGCCACTGCCGCTGCCGCACGGCGTAGTCCGCGTACTGGAAGCTCAGCGGGGCGAGCGCTGGGGGCCGGCCTGCGCGACAGGCGCGGTAGAGGGCGGAGAGCTCTCGCACGAAGAGGTCGAGGGACCAGCCGTCGGCCACGATGTGATGGAAGTTGACGAGGATCACGTAGCGCTCGTCGGCCTGGCGCGCGAGCACCGTTCGCAGGAGGGGTCCGCGCTCGAGGTCGAAGCGGTGGCTCGCGTTGGCGGCGGCCAGCCGTTCGGTCTCGCGCTCCTGCCCCTCGGGCGGCAGGCGGCGCAGGTCGACCTGCGGGATCGGAGTGTCGAGGTGCCCGAGGACCTCCTGACGGGGCTCGCCGTCGACCTCCTTGAAGACCGTCCGCAGGGCTTCGTGGCGGCGGACGATCTCGGCGAAGCTGTGGCGTAGGGCCGCGACGTCGAGCTTGCCGGCGAGGCGAAATGCCGCCGCGATGTCGAACAGGGGATTTCCTGGGTCGGCGCGGTCCAGGAGCCAGAGCCGTTCCTGCCCGAAGGAGAGAGGCAGGAGCCGACGGCGTGCCCCTCCGGCCGGTTGCGGGGCGGCCGCGGGGGTCGCCTCCGAACGGCTCGTCTCCAGGAAGGCTGCCAGACCGGCGACGCTCGGCGCCTCGAAGAAAGCGCTCAGGGGCACCTCGCGGTCCAGCTCCTGCGCGATGCGGGAGACGATCTGCGAGGCCAGCAGGGAATGGCCTCCGAGCTCGAAGAAGTCGTCGTGAGCCCCCACCGGATCGACCCCCAGGGCTTCGCTCCAGATCGCCGCCAGCTGCTCCTCCAGGGGCGAGCCGGGCGCGGTGAAGCCCTCCTCCTGCTCAGGGTTGAGCCTGGGCTCCGGCAGGCGGCGGCGGTCGACCTTGCCGTTGGCGTTGAGCGGCAAGGCGTCCAGGCGCATGAAAAGCGAGGGCACCATGTACTCGGGCAGCGACCGGCGTAGCCAGTCGCGGAGCTCGCGCGCGCGGGGCGGGGCCTCGTCGGCGGCGACGAAGTAGGCCAGGAGGCGCTGGTCTCCGCTCGCCTCCTGGCGCCTCACGACGACGCTCGTGCGCACCCCCGGATTTCGGTCGAGCTCGGCCTCGACCTCGCCTGGCTCGATGCGGAAGCCGCGCACCTTGACCTGGTAGTCGATGCGTCCCAAAAACTCCAGGGTACCGTCACCCCGGTGTCGCGCCAGGTCCCCTGAGCGATAGAGCCGTGCTCCCGGCGCCGCGGCGCGGCCGGCGAGGGGATGGGGGACGAAGCGCTCGGCGCTCAGGCCGGGCCGGCGGTGATAGCCCCGCGCCAGGCCTTGCCCGCCGACATAGAGCTCCCCGGCTACCCCGGCCGGGACTGGCTCCAGCCGGCGGTCGAGCAGCAGGACCTGGGTGGCGTGGATCGGCCGGCCGACGGGGATCGAAGCGCCGCGCGGCGGCGGTGCCGTCACCGGGTGACAGCAGGCGAAGGTCGTCGTCTCGGTCGGGCCGTAGCCGTTGACCATCCGGCAGCCCGGGAGCTCCTCGAGCACCCGCCGCACATGGGCCGGCGAGAGCACGTCGCCGCCGGCCAGGAGCCGACGTAGCGGACGCAGGGCGTCAAGCTCCTCGTCGACCATCTGCCGGAAGAGACCGGCGGTCAGCCAGAGCGTGGTGACACCCTCGTCGGCGAGGATGCGGCCAATCTCGCGCAGCGACGCCCGGGCCGGCGGCAGGACGAGCCGGCCGCCGTGGAGCAGGGGAGCCCAGATCTCGAAGGTCGAAGCGTCGAAGGCGAGGGGCGCGAGCTGCAAGAAGACCTCGTCGGGGCCAAAGTCGGCGTAGTCGGCCTCGGCGAGAAGGCGACGCACGTTGCAGTGGGTCACCCCGACGCCCTTGGGCCGGCCCGTCGATCCCGAGGTGTACATCAGGTAGGCCAGCTGCTCGCCGTGGCCGGCGCAGACGCCGTCGGCGCCGGCCGCCGGCTCGTCGTCGCCCGTCGCGTCCGCGTCCAGCGAGACGACCTGCAGCGACTCGTCGGCCAGCTCCGCGGCGGCTTCCGGGGTGGAGCTCAGGAGTATCCGGGCGCCGCTGTCGTCGAGCAGGAAGCGCAGGCGTGCCGCAGGGTTGGAGAGGTCGAGAGGGACGTAGGCGCCGCCCGCCTTCAGGATGCCGAGCAGGCCCACCATCCTGGCGAGCGTCGGCTCGGACGAGATGGCCACCGGCACCTCCGGGGCGACACCCAGCGCCCGCAGCCGCGCGGCGAGAGCCGTCGACCGGCGGTCGATCTCGCCGTAGCTCAGGGTCCCTTCCGGGGACACCACCGCCACCGCGTCGCCGCGTTGCCGGGCCTGCCGGGCGAAGAGCTCGTGGATCAGCAGCTCCGGCGGCCGCTCCTCCGGCCGGTTCCAGGCGAAGAGAAGCTGATGACGCTCGGCCGGCAAGAGCAGCGGGAGAGACGCGACGGAGCGCTCGGGATCGTCCACGGCGGCCGAGAGCAGGACCTCGAAATGCCGCACCAGCCGCCGGACCGTGGTGTCGTCGAAGAGGTCGCGGCTGTACTCCAAGGTCCCCGCGAGGCCCTCCCCTTTGCGCAGCAGGAGGGTCAGGTCGAATTTCGACGTCGTAGTGGGCGTCTCCAGGAAGCTCACCTCGAGCTCCGGGAAGTCCGGCTCCGGCAGCGGGGTCTCCTGGAAGCCGAAGACCACCTGGAAAAGGGGATGGTGGGCGCCGTCGCGTTCCTTCACGAGCTCGCCGACCAGCTTCTCGAAGGGCAGCTCTTGGTGCTCGTAGGCCTCGAGGGTGACCTCGCGTACCCGCCGCAGGAGCTCGGCGAAACTCGGGTCGTCCGCGAGATCGAGCCGCAGCGCCAGCATGTTGACGAAAAATCCCAGGAGCCTTTCGACCTCGACCTGGTTGCGGTTGGCGACCGGGCTGCCCACGACCAGCTCCGTCTTGCCGCTTTGGCGCCCCAGCAAGGCGCCAAAGGCCGCCAGCAGGGTCATGAAGAGGGTTGCCTGGTGCCGGTGGCTCAGCGTGGCGAGCGCCTCGCCGAGCTGCCGTGGGATCTGTACCGCGAGGCTCTTGCCGCGCCACGTCGGGACCGCCGGCCGTGGCCGGTCGGCGGGCGGCTGCCATCGGGGCGGCGCGCCGTCGAGCCGCCGGCGCCAGGCGGCGAGCTCGCGCTCCAGGACGGCGCCGGTCAGCAGGCGCCGCTGCCAGGCGGCGAAGTCGGCGTATTGCACCGGCAGGGCCGGGAGCTCGGGACGCTCGTACCCCAGGGCGGCGCGGTAGAAGGCGACGGTCTCGTGGGCCAGGAGATCGACCGACCAGCCGTCGGAGACGATGTGGTGCTGCAGGATCAAGAGGACGTGCCGGCGCGCCGCCTGGCGTATCAGGACGAATCGCACCAGCGGGCCGCGCTCGAGATCGAAGGGCCGCGCGACCACCTCGTGCAAGAGCCGGCGGGTGAGCTCCTGCCGCTTGCCGTCGAGCCGCGTCAGATCCACCGTGGTGAGGACGGTTCCCAGAGGCCGTGGATGGATCCGCTGGACAGGCTTGCCGCCGACTTCCGAAAAGGTCGTCCGCAGCACCTCGTGACGCCGGATCACCTCGTGGAACGAGCGCCGCAGGGCGCCCTCGCGGAGCTGTCCTCGGAGCTCAAACGTCCCCGGGAGGTGGTAGGCCGAATTGCCGGGCTGCCGTCGGTCGAAGAGCCACAGGCGCTCCTGGGCGAAGGAGAGGGGAGGCGGCGCGGTGCGCTCGATCGGTGCGAGCGGCAGCGTCGCGGCCGGCGGCCGGCGGCCCTGCGTCACGGCGCGCGCCAGGCCGTCGACGGTGGGATCGGTGAAGAAGCGGTGGAGGGAAAGCTCCACGGCGTAAAGCTTGTGGATTCGCGAGACGACCTGGGTGGCGAGCAGCGAATGGCCGCCCAGCTCGAAGAAGTCGTCGAAGACACCGACCCTCTCGACCCCCAGAAGCTCTCCCCACAACTTGGCCAGCGACTCCTCCAGACGGTCCCGGGGGGCGACGAACCGGCCTGGCGCGCTACACGGCGCCGTCTCGGGAGCCGGCAGGCGGCGGCGGTCGACCTTGCCGTTGGGGTTGAGTGGCAACGCGTCCAGGGTGATCAAGAGCGCGGGGACCATGTGCTCGGGCAGCGTCTCCTTCAGCCAGGCGCGGAGCTCCGAAGCCGGGGGAGCGGGCTTGCGGGCGGCGACGAAGTAGGCTAGGAGACGCTCGCCTCCGCTCGCCTCCTGGCGCGCCACGACGACGCTCGCGCGCACCCCCGGATGGCGGTCGAGCTCGCTCTCGACCTCGCCTGGCTCGATGCGAAAGCCGCGCACCTTGACCTGGTGGTCGATGCGCCCCAAAAACTCCAGGGTGCCGTCGGCCAGATGGCGCACCAAGTCTCCCGAACGGTAGAGCCGTGCCCCCGGCGCCGCGCGGCGACCGGCCAGGGGATGGGGGACGAAGCGCTCGGCGCTCAAGGCGGGCCGGCGGTGATAACCCCGCGCCAGACCCTGCCCGCCGACGTAGAGCTCCCCCGCCACCCCGGCCGGGACCGGCTCCAGCCGGCGGTCGAGCAGCAGGACCTGGGTGGCGTGGATCGGCCGGCCGACGGGGATCGAAGCGCCGCGCGGCGGCGGTGCCGTCACCGGGTGACAGCAGGCGAAGGTCGTCGTCTCGGTCGGGCCGTAGCCGTTGACCATCCGGCAGCCCGGGAGCTCCTCGAGCACCCGCCGCACATGGGCCGGCGAGAGCACGTCGCCGCCGGCCAGGAGCCGACGTAGCGGACGCAGGGCGTCAAGCTCCTCGTCGACCATCTGCCGGAAGAGACCGGCGGTCAGCCAGAGCGTGGTGACACCCTCGTCGGCGAGGATGCGGCCAATCTCGCGCAGCGACGCCCGGGCCGGCGGCAGGACGAGCCGGCCGCCGTGGAGCAGGGGAGCCCAGATCTCGAAGGTCGAAGCGTCGAAGGCGAGGGGCGCGAGCTGCAGGAAGACCTCGTCCGCTCCAAAGTCGGCGTAGTGGGCCTCGGCCACCAGGCGCCGCACGTTGCGATGGGTCACCGCCACGCCTTTGGGCCGGCCCGTCGATCCCGAGGTGTACATCAGGTAGGCCAGCTGCTCACCGTGCCCGGCGGCGGCGCGGCCGGGGGTCGGGGCCGCGGCGACGCCCGCCGGATGCGCCGCGGGGTCGCCGCTCGCTTCGAGGTCCGCGAGAGAGACGACCTGGAGCGTTTCGCCGGCCAGCTGCGAGGTGGCCTCCGGGTCGCCGGTCAGCAGGATCCGGGCGCCGCTGTCGTCCAGGATGAAGCGCTGGCGTGCCGGAGGATAGGAGAGGTCGAGGGGGACGTAGGCGCCGCCGGCCTTCAGGATGCCGAGCAGGCCGACCATTCCCGCAAGCGTCTTCTCGGCCGAGATGGCCACTGCGACGTCCGTCCCCACACCCAGCGACTGAAGCCGCGCAGCGAGGTAGGTCGAGCGGCGTTCGAGCTGGCAGTAGCTCAAGGCTCCTTCCGGCGACACCACCGCGACGGCGTCGCCACGTCGCCGGGCCTGCCGGGCGAAAAGCTCGTGGATCAGGAGCTCCGGCGGCCAGCCCTCTTGCGGTGTCCTCGCGGCGGCTATGGCCGGCGAGCTCCACTCTCCGAGCGCCTGGTGGCGCTCGGCTGCCGAGAGCAGAGGCAACTGCGACCCACGCCGTTTTGGGTCCGCCGCGATTTCCACGAGCAGGCACTCCAGGTACCCCAGGAGACGCCGTGCCGTGGTGGCGTCGAACAGCTCGGCGCTGTAGGCCAACCGCATGCAGGTGGCGCGCTCGCCCGGCTCGACGGTCAGGGTGAGGTCGAACTTCGTGATCCCAGGGTCGAAGTGGACGACCTCGGGGGTGAGCTCCGACAGCGTCGCGAAAGAGGGCGGCTGCTGGTAGGCGAACATCACCTGGAAGAGCGGATGGTGCCCCGGACCGCGCGTCGGCGCGAGCTCGTCGACCAGTTGCTCGAAGGGCAGGTCGGCATGGGCGAAACCCTCGACGGCCACCGTTCGAACCGACGCCAGGAGCTCGACGAAGGTCGCCTCGGCTGTCGGTCGGGGCCGCCACACCAGGGTGTTGATCAACGGTCCAACCAGGTGCTCCACCTCGGCCCACCGGCGGTTGGCGATCGGTGAGCCGATCAGGATGTCGTCCTCGCCGGCGTAGCGCTGGAGCAGGAGGTGAAAAGCCGCCAGGTACGTCATGAAGGGGGTCGCTTTCCGACGCCGGCCAAGCGCCTCCAGGCGGCGTGCCGTGGCGACGGCGACTTCTGAGGTCAGGACGCCGCCGCGGTGCGTCGGCAGGGGTGGACGCGGCCGGTCCGCAGGCAGCTGCAGCAACTGCGGCGCGTCGCCCAGCTGGCGCAACCAGTAATCCAGCTGCCGGGAAAGGTGGTCGCGGTGGAGCCATCGCCGCTGCCAGACGGCAAAGTCGCCGTATTGCGTCGCCGGCGGCAGCGAAGGCGCCGGGTTGCCGGTCAAGGCGCCGTGGTAGCAGGTCACCATCTCCCGCACCAGGATTTCCAGGGACCAGCCGTCGGCCACCAGGTGCTGCAGGGTGACGAGAAGAAAGTGCTCCCTCGCACCCAAGCGCAGGAGGAAGAACCGTACGAGCGGCCCGCGCGCCAGATCGAAAGGCTGCTGCGCGTCGGTTCGCGCCCAGCGCTCGGTCTCGGCCTCGCGTCGCGGGGCGCTCAGGGCGCTCAGGTCGACGAGCGGCAGCAGGAAGGCCGTGGAAAAGGGCTGCACCTCCTGGATCGGCCCTTCGTCGGTGAGCCGCACGGTGCTGCGCAGGACGTCATGGCGGCGCAGGAGCGTTCCCAGGCTGGCGGCGAGCGCCGGGCGCGACAGGTGCCCGGACAACCGCAGCGCCAGCGGAATGTTGTAGGCCGAACGGCCTAGTTCCCCCCAGGCCAGGAACCACAGGCGCTCCTGGGTGAGCGACAGCGGGGCCCGGTCTCGTCGACCGGCTGGTCGCCGGGTGAGGGGCGGAATGGATCCTGGCGCCTCGGAACGCCTGCGCACCAGCTCGAGCAGCTGGGGCTTGGCCTGTGCGAGGCGGGCGCGCAGCTCTGGCGTGATCACGCCGCGCGGGGCGCCGAAGCGCAGCTGCTCCCCCTCCAGGGTGACGCGGGCTCCCTTGGCCGTCAATTCCTGCAAGAGGGCCGCGGCGTCGCTCTCCTGCGGCGAGCTCTCCGCAGCGACGCGGCACGGCGCGGCGGCCACCCGGCGGCCGGGAAAGCGGCGCGCCGCGCCATGCGGCTTGTTGGCGCAGACGCCAAAGCCGGTGACACAGGCGAAGAAGCGGCCGCTCCGGTGCCGCTCCTCGAGATCGTTCAGGAACGCGGCGCCCCGCTCTCCGTCGAGGAGCCCTCGGTCACAAGCCGCTTGCGTGAAGCGTCGGATCTGCCAGACCTCGTCGGCCAGCTCGAGGTCGTGCATGGTCAGGGTGTCGGGGATGGCGACGACGTCGCTCAACCCCTGCGCCTTGAAGATGGCCGGCAGGGTGCGCCCGATCCAACCGGCGCGCAGGCTGTCGCAGCGCAGGTTGAGCACCGTGCGGCACGCTTGGCGGTCCGCCGCGTCCACGACCAGGGTCTCCCAGTCTGGCTCACAGGTCACGATGCGACCGCCGGGCCGCGTCACGCGGGTCATTTCGGTAATCACCTTTTCGGTCTCCGCGATATGCTGGAGCACCTGGTCGGTGCGGCAGGCGTCGAAGGTCGAGTCCTCGAACGGCAGCTCCCGCGCGTCGGCGACGTGGAACTCAACCGGGGCATCGGTGCCTGCGGAGCGCCTCCGGGCCTCCCGCACCAGACCGTCCGTGTGATCGGTGCCCACGACCCACCCTTCGGGGCCGACGATTTCGGCCAGGAGACGTACGTCGTCCCCCGTGCCGCATCCGACGTCAAGGATGGATTGCCCCTTTTGGGCCTGCAAGTAAGAAAGAGCGCGTTCTTTGTAAGCCGCCGCCCAATCCATCCTGCGCCAACGATCGAGGTAGTCGGCCATGAAGGTCGCGGTCAGGGGGCCGTCGATCAGGTCATCGTTCTTCACGATGTCTCTTTCCGCTCGGGATGGCTCGTCGGGTCGCATCGGCTTCAAATTTCTATTTCCTCCCAATCCTCGGCCGGGGTTTCCGGCAGCGAGTCGGCCGCCGCCGCGGCGACGAGCTCGGCGGGTACGCCAAGCGCCTCGACGGCTTTCGCCATGCCGGCGACGGTCGAATGGTCGTAGACGCTGTGCAGCCCCACCTCCACCCCGAGCTCGGCGTGGACCCGTGTGATCAGCTGCATTCCGAGCAGGGAATGTCCACCGAGGTCGAAAAAATCGTCGTGGATGCCGACGCTCTCGACTCCCAGGACTTGCGACCAGATTTCGGCCAGCGATTCCTGGAGCGGTGTCTGCGGTGCGGTGGGGACGGTCGTGGCGGCGTCGCTCGGGTAGCTCTTGACCGAGAGCGACAGGAGGTGACGGGCGATCTTGCCGCTCGGGGTCAGGGGGAGCGTGTCGACCAGCGAAACGCTGCGCGGCACCATGAACTCCGGCAGGTTCTCGCGCATGAAGTCGCGCAGCTCCAGCGGCGCGACCTCCCGCCGGGCGATCGCCAGCGCCAGCAGGCTGCTGCGGCCCTGTGCGTCGACCACCGGGACGACGGCGCATTTTGCGACTGAGTCGTGCCGGGCGAGGGTCGCCTCGACCTCGTCCAATTCGACGCGAAAGCCGCGGATCTTGACCTGCTGGTCGTGCCGGCCGAGGAACTCCAGCTGACCGTCGGCGAGCTGGCGCACGAGGTCGCCGGTCTGGTACAGCCGGCCGCCCGGGGAGGTGGAATACGGATCAGGGACGAAGGCCAGGGCGGTCTGTCCGGGCCGCGCCAGGTAGCCGCGGGCCAGACAGACGCCGCCGACGTACATCCCGCCCACGACCACCGGAGGCACCAGCCGGAGGCTCCGGTCGAGGCTGTAGACGGCGACGTTCGGCAACGGCCGGCCGACGGGGGTCCGGGCCGCGTTGGCCGGCAGGTCGGCCGTGTCGTAGGTCATGATGTTGGAAGAACATTCCGTCGAGCCGTAGAGATTCAGCAGCGGTGCCGAGGGAAACGCCCGCTGCCAGCGCCGGACAAGAGCCGGCGGGATGGCCTCGGCGCTGCTCGCCGCGAGCCGCAGCGGCAGCGCGTCTGCGGGGTTCGCTTCCGCCTGGGCGAGGACCAGCTCGAGGACGGGCGGCGAAGCCAGCAGGTAGGAGACGCCGTGCTCGAGGAGCTCTCGCCAGAGCCGCGGCGGCGCCTCCACCTGCTCGCGGCTGAGGATGAAAGTCGCCACCCCTTGAAGCAACGCACCGAAGCATTCCCAGATGGCGCCGATGAGGGCGTAGGACTTGTGCAGCGCCGCCACGTCGCGCGGCTCGAAGGGGTAGGCCTCCCACATCCAGCCGAGGCGGTTGAGGGCCGCGCCCAGGGTGATCAACGAGCCCTTGGGCGAGCCCGTGGTCGACGACGTATAAATCACGGCAAAGAGCTGGTCGGGGTCGGCGGCACCGCCCGGATCGGTGGGGTCTTCCTGGGCCAGAGCGTGTCCGTCGGCGTCGAGGCTCACCACGTGCCCCCCGAAACCCGCCACCGGCCGCACCCGAGAGTTGACCACCAGGATCGGCGGCCGCGCGTCTTCGATCATGGCGGCGAGCCGTGCCGCCGGGTAGCTGTCGTCGAGCGGCAGAAAGGCGCTGCCGGCCTTGAGGATTCCCAGCAGGGCGACGATCGTGTCGAAAGACCGGTCCACGCAGACGCCGACGATCGTTTCGCGGCCGGCGCCGCAGCGTCTGAGATGGCGCGCCAGTTGGTTGGCGCGGCGGTTGAGCTCGGCGTAGCTCATCGGCTCGCCGTGGCAGCAGAGGGCGGTCGCGTCGGGCGTCTCGGTAGCCTGCCGCTCGAATAACCCGGTCACGGATTGGCCCTCGACAAAACCGCGCGGCACGCCGCGAGAGGCGGCCAGGATCTGTGACCTCTCCGACTCGGCGAGGAGGCTGAGCAGCGAAATCTGCCGTCGGGGGTCCGCGGTCGCCTCGCCGAGCAGACAGGTCAACCCGGTGAGCATCCTCTCGACGTTGGCGTCGTCGAACAGATCGGCGAGATAGGCGAGCTGCAGACGGAAACGGCTTCCGTGCTCCTGCGCATAGAGCGCCAAGTCGTACTTGGTGAAGCCCGTGTCGAGCTCGTGAAAGGCCAGCTCGAGCTGGCTCGAAGGGGCCTCGTCGTAGGGGAAGTTCAACATGTTGAACATCACCTGAAAGAGCGGAGCGAAAGCGCTTTCCCGAACCGTGTTGACGTCCTCCAGGATGAAGATCAACGGGTAGCGGGCGTGGGTGACGGCGTCGACGACGCTCTGCCGGGTCTGCCGGACGAGTTGGCTGAAGGGCAGGGTCTCCGCGACCTGGCACCGCAGCGGCAGCATGTTGAGAAAGAAGCCGACCATGTCCTCCGTACCCTCCTGGCTACGGTTGGCGAGCGGCGCGCCGACGACGAGGTCGTCCTGGTCGGAATAGCGATAGAGCAGCACGTAGAATGCCGCCAGGAGCACCATGAAAGGCGTCGCCTCGAGCTGTAAGGCGAGAGCACGCAGGTGGGTGGAGAGCGTCTCGTCCAGAAGCGTCGCATGCGACGCCCCGCGATAGGTGGGATGGGTCGAGCGCGGCCGATCGAGCGGCAGGTCGAGAACGGGCAGCTCGCCGCCGAGCTTCTTCTGCCAATAGGTGGCCTCGCGCTCCAGGGCTTGGCGGTGGACCGCGTCCCTTTCCCACAGCGTGAAGTCGCTGAGGTGCAGCTCGAGCGGAGGCAGCGGCTGCTCCTGCCGCTCGAGGAGCGCTTCATAAAGCGTGGCCAGCTCCTCGATCAGGACGCAAGTCGCCCAGCCGTCGAGGAGGATTTCGTGCGTGGTGAGCAGCAGGGCGTGCTCGTCGCCGCTCAGCCGGAACAGCTCGAGGCGCAGGAGCGGGTCCTGCTCCAGGTCGAAGGGCACCGCGGCCACCTCCCGCGCCTGGCGGCGGAGCTCGGCCTGAGCCTGCGCCGCGGCGAGATGGCTGAGGTCTGTCACCGAGCGTGGCAGCTCGATCTTGCGGTCGAAGACCTGGTAGGGAGTCCCGTCCTCGGCCACGTAGCGTGCCCGCAACACGGCATGGCGGGCCAGGAGGACGTCCCAGGCCGCCAGAAAGGCGGGCAGATCCAGCGCGCCGCGCACGCTCAAGATGCCCTGGAAGGTGTAATAGGAGCTGTCGGGCTCCATTTTCCACAAGAACCAGAGGCCCTGCTGCGCCAGGGAGAGAGGATAGCGTCGGTCGTGGCGGGGCGCACCGTGCGACGTGATCTGGGGAGGCGGGTGCTGTCTCGCCCACCCCGTCCGCGCCGCGAGCCGGGCGACGCTCGGCGCCTCGAAAAGCTCGCTGAAGCTCAGGTCGATTCCCGCCGAACGCCGTACTCGGTTGAGGATCTGGATCGCCAGCAGCGAGTCGCAGCCGAGGTCGAAGAGGTTGTCGTGGACGCCGGCACGGTCGAGCCGCAGCACGTCCGCGACGATCCCCGCCAGGAGCTTTTCCAGCTCGTCGCGAGGAGCGAGATAGGGCTCGTTCAACTCGGGCCGAAAGCTCTCGGGTACGGCGAGCGCCTTGTGGTCGATCTTGCCGTTTTCGTTCAAAGGCATTCGGGCGAGACGCACGAACCTTTCCGGGATCATGTAGTGGGGCAGGACCTCGCCGAGGAAACGGCGCAGCTCTTCGTCGGCGACCGGCTGACGGCTGACGAGATAGGCCACCAGTCGCTTGACGAGCTCGCCGGGCTCGACCTCGGCCGCGTAGTCGCGGGCCACCAGCTTGCTGGCCATGGGACACGGAGCGAGCGCTTCGACCGCGCAGTCGGCCACGGCGTCGTGGCGGGACAAAACCGATTCGATCTCGCCGAGCTCGATCCGGAAGCCGCGGATCTTGACCTGCCGATCGATCCGGCCCAGGTACTCGATTTCGCCGTTGGGCAAGAAGCGCGCGAGATCGCCCGTACGATACAGGCGCGCGCCGGCTGCGCCGCTGAAAGGATCGTCCAGGAAAGCGGCCGCGGTCCGCTCCGGATCTCGTAGATAACCCCTGCCCACGCCCACACCGCCGACGCAAAGCTCGCCGGCCTCTTCTTCCGGGCTCAGCTCCAAGGATTCTCCGACCTGTTGCGTGACGTAGAGCTTTGTGTTCGCGATCGGCCGGCCGATGGGCATGTGGACGACCGTTGCCTCGGGTGGTACGCGGATCGCGTGATGGGAGACGTCGTCCGAGCATTCCGTGGGGCCGTAAGCGTTGAGCAGCGGGATCTCGGGGTAGCGAGCCAACCAGCGGCGGCACAGCCCGGGCGGCAGCGCCTCGCCGGTCACCAGCACCCAGCGCAGGGTGCCGAGCTCCGGCGGCTCGCCCTGGTCGATCTCGTCGAGTAGGGCCTTCAAGAAAGAAGGTACGACTTCGAGAATCGAGATTCGGTGGCGCTTCACTGCCGCCAGAAGGTGCCGCGGGTCATAGTTCATGGCATCGGGGAAGACGTGTACCTGGCCACCGGTGAGCAGCGCCGCGAGGAACTGCCAGACGGAGATGTCGAAGCACTGCGAGGCGTTCTGGACGATGCGGTCTTCGGCGCTCAGCTCGAGGTCGGCGACCTTGGCAAAGAGGTGGTTGAGCATGCCCCGGTGCTCGACCATCGCCCCTTTGGGTCGGCCGGTGGAGCCGGAGGTGAAGATGACGTAGGCCAGGTCGTCCGGTACGGCGGCGCGTGCCGGACGGACTGGTCGGGGCTCCCGGGGGTCCCGGAGCGCCGCCGCCGCGGGCAGCAGGCTCACCTCGGGACGCTGCTCCGGGGGCAGCCTCTCGACAGTCGCCGCCAGCCGTTCACGGTAGGGAGCGGCGGTCAGCACGAACGGGCAGCGGCTTTGGTCGAGAACCTGGCGCCAGCGCTCGGCAGGATGCGTGGTATCGAGCGGCAGATACGCACCCCCGGCTTTGAAGACGGCGAGGATCGCGACGAGGAATTCGAGGCTCCGATCGGCCAGCAAGGCCACCAGCTCCTCCGGTGCAAGCCCTCGGGCGAGGAGGTCTTGAGCGAGGGCGTCGGCCGAGAGGTCGAGCTCTTCGTAGGTGATCTCGTGGTCGTTGCAGACCGCCGCGATCCGCTCCGGGGCTCTTTGCACCTGCTCGCCGAACAGGTGGTGAAAACATCGGTCGAGCGGGAAATCGGCATCGGTCTCGTTCCATCGCGAGAGCCGGCGAAGGAAATCTTCGGTGGGTCGGGAGCGGGACGGAGATTCGGGCTCGGGGGCCATGCTGTCTTTCCTCTGACCGGGACCTACGTCGCGCAGGCCGTCCGGCTCCCAGGCGCCGGCTCGGTCGTGAACGGCTTCTGCGCCCCGGGGAGCAGGTCGGCGAACGGGCTCTCGACGGCCTCCGGGACGCCGCGTAGGATGGTTTCAAGATGGCGCAGAAACGTGGCGATGGTCGTGGGCTCGAAGGCTGCGGCGTAGTCCTGGGCCAGCACGAGCTCCGAGCCGCGCTCCTCGAGGTACGCCGTCAGGTCGCGGCTGGCGGCACCCAACAGGACGTCGAGTGGGTCGGCCCGCAGGCCATGCAGGCGCAGGTCCTCGAACGGGATCTGCTCCATGGCGAACATCACCTGAGGGGCACCGCTCGGGGCACCTCGCCGGTTGCGGGTCCGCCCCAGGACGGTGCGCAACGGCACCTGCCGGTAGGCGTAGGCGTCGAGGCAGCCGGCTTTGGTCTTTTCGAGCGCTTCGCTGAAACTCGTACAGCCCGTCAGGTCGATGCGCAGGATCAGCATGTTGCGCACGCAGCCGAAGATGTCGGGGGTGTGGGCCAGGTCGCGGTTGGCCACGGGGGAGAGGACGTCGAAGCGCTCCTCCCTCGACCAATGCGACAAGGCCACCGCGTAGGCGGTCAGCAGCGTCATGAAAAGGGTACACTGCCGAACGGTGCTGAACTCTTTGAGCCGCGCCGCGATGTCCGCTTCCAGGTGCAGGTACTGGCGCGCGCCGCGGTAGCTCGGGCGTGCTGAGCGGCGCTCTGGGGGCCGCAGCCGGAGCGTCGTCGGCGCGGCCGTCGCGCCCTTCTCCCATCGCTGACGAATCGCTTCGAAGTCGCTCTCCGGATAGCGCTGTCGTTCCCACACCGCAAAGTCGGCGTAGTGCAGGACGGGCCGTGGCGGCTCGACGAGGCGCCGGGTCACCGCCGCCGTGTACAGAGCCGAAAGCTCGCGGATCAGGTTGCCGTACGACCAGCCGTCGGTGACGATGTGGTGCATGGTGATCAGGAAGTGGTGGTCGTGCTCACTCCAGCGCACCAGCAAGGCCCGCAGGAGGGGCCCCCGGGCCAGGTCGAAGGGACGGCGCGCCTCCGAGGTGAGCAGCCGGCGCGCTTCACGTTCCCCCGCCGCCGGGCCCAGGCCGCGGAGGTCGATTCGCTGGAAGGGAACGTGCGCCTGCTCCGAGATCACCTGGAAGGGCGCGCCGTCGGCAAAGGCGAACGTGGTCCGCAGCGCCTCGTGGCGACGGACGACCTCCGTCAGGCTCCGGTGCAGGGCGGCTGGCTGTAGCGGGCCCTTGAGATGGACGCCGGCCGGGATGTTGAATACGGGCTGGCGTGGGTTCAGCTGGTCAAAGAGCCAGAAGGTCTCCTGGGCGTAGGAGAGCGGCAGGTTCCGGGCGCGCGCCGCCGGTCGGATGGAGTCGGGACGGTCGGCGTCGCTTTCCGGCTGCCGGTCGGCGAGCTCGTCGAGCAGCTGCCGGAGGGACAGGCCCTCCAGCAGCCGCTCGGCGGAGATCCGCAGGCCCAGGTCGCGGTCGAGGCCTTCGACCAGCTGCATGGCGCTCAGGGAATCGAGGCCGTGGCGGGTCAGGGGCTCGGCGACGTCGACCTGCGAAGCCGGCACGCGCAGACAGCGCGCCGCGCTCTGGCGAAGGTACAACGATAGGGTGACGCGGCGCTCCTCCGGCGTTTGCGTGTCCCAAGTCGTGAGATCGGCCTCCGGCTCTTCGTCGAGCGCAGCGCGCCGCCGCGAATCGTCCGCGAGGTCGCGGTGGATCCACGGCAGGCTGCCTTCTAGGTAGGATTGCCGGCAGGCTCGGCGCCGGATCTTGCCGCTCGAAGTCTTGGGCAGGATGCCGGCCCTCAGCAAGACCACGTCGTAGGCGTTGACCTGATGCTCTTCAGCGACGGCCTGACGGATGGCCGGGACGATGTCGTCGAAGTCCCGTGGTGCGCCGCGCTCGAGCTCGTGGACCACCACGAGCCGCTCTTCGCCGTCGACCTCGACCGAGAACGCGGCGCCGCATCCGGGCCGCAGCGTCGGGTGGCTGCGCTCGGCCGTGCGCTCGAGGTCCTGCGGATAGTGGTTGCGGCCCCGCAGGATGACGAGCTCCTTGAGCCGGCCGGTGACGAACAGCTCCCCGTCGTGGAAGAAGCCCAGGTCACCGGTCCGCAGGTAGGGGCCGGCGCTCTCTTCGCCGAGCAGCCGGGCGCCGAAGGTCTCCTCGCTGGCCTGGGGATTTCGCCAGTACCCGAGCGCCACGCTCGGTCCCGACACCCAGATTTCGCCGACCTGCTCCGGTAGTGGGCGGCGCCGCGTTTCGGGGTCGACGACGACGACCTCTTGTCCGAGCCAGGGCCGGCCGCAGCCGACGACGGCGCGCCCCGGCGAGCCCGCGCCGGCGGGCACGACCCGGTGGCGCTCGAGGGCCGCCGCGTCGAACCGCGAGACGGCGGGTGGAGCCGCGATGTCGCCGCCGGTCACGAACAGCGTCGACTCGGCAAGGCCGTAGCAGGGATAGAAGGCCGTGCGCCGGAAGCCGCTGCCGGCAAAGGCCGCGGCGAAACGCTCCAGGCTCTCGGGGCGGATCGGCTCCGCGCCGTTGAAGGCCAGTTGCCAGGAGGAGAGGTCCAGGCGGGCGCGCGTCGCGTCGTCGACGCGTCTCACGCACAGCTCGTAGGCGAAGTTGGGTCCACCGCTCACCGTCGCCCGATAGCGGGTGATGGCTTCGAGCCAGAGGCCCGGCCGCCGCAGGAAGTCCAGCGAAGACATCAGGACACAGCGCGCACCGAGGTAGAGCGGATGCAAGACGTTGCCGATGAGACCCATGTCGTGGTAGAGCGGCAACCAACCGACGACAACGGACGACTCCGTCTGGCGGAAACCGGCATGGATCACCGCCTGGTTGTGCCACAGCGAGGCGTGGCTCACCATGACGCCCTTGGGGTCGGCTGTGGAGCCCGAGGTGTACTGGAGAAAGGCCAGCTGCCGCGCGGCGACGCCCGGCGGTGTCCAGGCGAGCGGGCCCTCGCCCTGCTGATCGGTGACCACCCATTCGAGGGAGTCGAGCTGGGGCTCGGAGGCGCTCAGCCTCCGCAGCCTGACGAGGCTTTTCCCGGTGGTGAGCGCCAGGGTGGGTCGGGAGTCTCGAAAGATCGAAAGCAGCCGTGGCAACGCCCGGCGGGACCCCGGAGGAAAGGTGGGGACGGCGACGACTCCGCTGTAGAGGCAGGCGAAGAACGCGACGACGAAGTCAAGGTCCGGGGGATAGAGCAGCAAGGCCCGGTCGCCCGGCTCGGCCGAGCGGAGCAGACGGGCGGCCACTCGCCGGCTTAGGGTGTCAAGCTCGGCATAGGTCAGCCGGCGCTCTTCGACACCGTCCACCAGGAAGGTGTAGGCCTCCTTCTCCGGTTGCTCGCGGGCCCTCTGGCGGAGCAGCTCGACCAAGCTGGGGGCTTGGGACGGCTCATTCCTCACGTAGCACCGCCATCGGTGTCAGCCTGCTGGCTCGCCGCGCCGGAAAATAGCTCGCCACGAAAGCCACGGCGAGGAGCAGGAGAGGCGCGGCGACGAGGACGAAGGGATCGAGAGGGCTGACGCCGTAGAGCCGGCTGGTCAGGAGCCGGGTGAGGACCCATGCCAGGAGGAGCCCCAGCCCCGTGCCCAGCGCCGCCAGCCGGCCGACGTGGTACAAGAGCTGCCACGACACGTCGCCGGCCTTTGCGCCCAGGGCCATGCGGATGCCGATCTCGCGCACTCGTTGCGTCACGCTGTAGGAGAGGATCCCGTAGATCCCGACGGTGGCGAGAGCGAGGGCCGTCAAGGCGAAGCCATTCACCAGCAGCACCATGAATCGTCCTCCGGAGCTCTGTCGCGCCAGGCGCTCTTCCATCGTGGCGACGTCATAGGTTCCGAGGCCGGGAGCGAGCGACGCGAACCTCTGGCGCAGGGCGGCGACGAGCCGCGCCGGCGGCGTCTCGGTGCGCACCAGGACGTGGAGCAGCCGCGGAGTCCGCGGGACGAGCTGCTGGAGGGCAAAGTAGACGTCGGGCCCCGGTCGCTCGATGCTCCCCAGACCCTCGTGCCGGACATCGCCGGCCACCCCCACCACCGTCACCCACGGGTAGGGCGAATCCAGGGAGCCGAGCTTGAGCCGCTCCCCGATGCCGTCCTTTCCCGGCCACAGACGCTCGGCCAGCGTCTGGCTGACCACGGCGGCGTTCTCGGAGTCGGTGTCGTCCTGGAAGGAGACGTCGCGGCCGCCGAGCAAAGGAATGCCGAGAGTCGAAAAATAGCCGGGGCTGACGTGGTGGCGGCTGACGAGGATCGTCCCGTCGGGGTTGTCAAAGACGGCGCGGTCCGCGAGGCTCACGTAGCCCCCGATCCAGTCGCCGGCGGGCATCCCGGGGCCCGCGAGCGCCACCGAGCGAACGCCGGGAAGCGCCCCCAGCTCTTCGACGGCGCGCCGCACGAGGCTGCGCACCGGCTCGTCGGTGGCGTATCGGTCGCGCGTCAGGTTGATCGTCATCGACAGCAGGTGCTCGCTCTGAAACCCCAGGTCCTGACGGGTGTGTCGCTCGAAGCCCTTGATCATGAGCCCCGCCCCCACCAGCAGAGAGACGGCGAGCGCCATCTCGGCGACGCAGAGGGCATTCTGAAAATAGTTTCTTCGACGACTGGACGAGGCCTGGCGCCCCCCCTCTTTGAGCGCCTGGGCGAGGGAGACGTCGGAGACCAGAAGCGCCGGCCACAGACCGAAGACGAGACCGCAGAAAGCCAGCACGACAAGCACCACGGCGACGAGAGACGGATCGATTCGGATCGCGACGAAGCTGCGCAGCGTCAGACCGCTCGAGGCGATGAACGCCCCCGTGAAGAGGTGGGCGAAGAGGAGGCCGGCCGCGGCGCCGAAGAGCGCCAGGAGGACGCTCTCGGTGAGCAGCTGACGGATCACGTCGATGCGGCGCGCGCCCAGGGCGAGACGCAGGGTCACCTCCTTCTGGCGCTCCATGGCCCGGACGAGCTGCAGGTTGGCGAGGTTCGTCAAGACGATGAGAAGGACGAAAGCGGCGGCGCCGAGGAGCATGAAAAGCGGGGTGCGTAGCTCCCCGAACCAGGCTTCGCGCAGCGGTGTCGCCCGGGCGCCGAGGTGGTAATTCACCTCGGGATGCTCCTCCTCGAGCTGCCGAGTGATCCGGTCGAGCTCTTGCTGCGCCTCCTCGCGGCCGACACCGTCGCGCAAACGGCCAATCGCCGAGAGCCAGCGCAGCTCGCGTGTTTCGAGGTAATGGCTGCCGAGCATCGTCGCCATCGAGATGGGAATCCAGGCTTCGGTCTCGTCGTCCACGCCGCGGAATTCGGCGGGCAGGACGCCGAGGATCGTAAAACCCAGGTCGTCGAGATAGAGCGTCCCGCCCAGGGCCGCGGGATCGCCGCCGTAGCGCCTCTGCCACAGCTCGTGGCTCAGCACGACGACGGGTGAAGCGCCGGGCGCGTCGTCCTCCTCCGGGAGAAAGAACCGGCCGTGGAGGGGCTGGGCGCCGAGCAGCTCGAAGTATTCGGCGGAGACCATTTCGACGCCCACGATGCGGGTTTCGCCGCCCTCGACCCAGAGGTTCAGCGAGCGGCTGTCGGTGACCATGACGAGCTGCTCGAAGACCCGGTTGCGCTCGCGCAGGTCAGAGAGGTCCAGGTAGGAAAGGGGCCATTCCTCTAGCGTCTCGCCGCGCTTCATGGTGCCGGAGATGAGCTGCAGCTCCTCCGGCTCCTCGTAGGGCAGGGGCTGGAGCAGCACGGCGTTGATGACGATCAGCACAGAGCTGATCGCCCCCGCACCCAGCATCAGGGTCAGCACGGCGATGGTCGTCAAGGCGGGCGTCCGCCCAAGGAACCGAAGACCTGTTCGGAGGTCGTGCAAGAGGCTGGTCATCTCGGCTCGTCGAGGCGGGAACAAAAGCAGAGCGAAGCTGCCACGGCGGCCAGCTCCGGCTTCAGGGCTACGGTGTCGAAGACTTGCAACATCGACAGGCCAGCCAGTTGGTATGTCAAAAAGATCACAAGTTCCCCTCGGTCGTGCCTGTCGCTAAGCCTGGGATCGGCCGGATTATGGCCAGCGGTTTTGGGAATGTCAACCCCCCCGCGAGGCCCGTATGGCGACGCCTCGCGTCCTCTTGCAGAGCCGTCCAGGGGAACGCCTCTGAAGCATGAAGAGAGTCCCCTTCTCGACCTCGACCGAGGCGCAGGCAGCGGCCCCTGGTGCTCAAGACAAGCCGATCATCAGGTAAGGTATCGCTGTGAATGGACCCAAGACGAGACTCTCGCTCCTCCGTCGGATCGACTTCGACCGCCGTGTCCTGGGTCCGGAGATCTCGCCCGAGACCGAGGACGAGATCGTCGACTCGGCCACCGGCTTCACCCACGTCGTGGTCTCGGCCTTCCTCTACCCGTCGGGTTTGGGGCCGCTTCAGGACCGGCTCGTTCAGCGTCTCGCCGCGGCGAGCAGGCGTTGCTCCTGAGCGGACACGTTGCTCTCGCAGACGTCGTCACTGCGCTCGGTGAAGAGCAGCTCGACGGTACCGGCGGGATTGCCGCCGCTGCCGCCGCACTCGGTGCAGCCGCTCGTGTCGATGTCGCAACTCGCCGTACAGGCGAGGGCGCCGCCGGAGCCGCCGTAGTCGGCGCAGGTCTGACCGGCGACGCCTACTACCTACTTTAAGAGGGTGGGCAAGAGCGCGAAAAATATAGGGAGGCCGACGTGGGCTGATTCGACTCCGGTGCCTCGCGAGGACCGAGACGAGCGATCCAGCCCACGATGTCCAGCCCTACGGAATCGTGGACGACCAAGCCGACGTGTCACCCGACTCGAAGCCGTCACCGAAGAGCATCTGGAAGAACAGCAGGTCGTCCAGGTAGGCGGTGAAGTTGGTCGAGGCGCCCGGATCGACGATCAGGCGAATCTCGGCCGAGACCGCGGTCGCGGGCGTCGCCATCCAGGACGACATCGGGATCCAGTCCGGACCGGCAATGCAAGGAGCACCTCCCATCCACACGCTGATGTCCCCACACTCGAAGCCGTCAGCGAAGATCTGACCGTCGTCCGAGTCGCCGCTCGGTCCAGCCACCGACTCCGTCGAAAGAGTGCCTCCGGTGCAGCCGGCTCCCGAAAAGAAGCGGATCTCCGCGGAGAGGCTCGGGGCGGAGGAGAGCTCGCTCTCGATCCAACCCTTCGCCGCGAAGTAGAAACCTTGATCATCGGTGACGCTCACACACTGGTTGACAGCCGCCTGCGTCGCGACGGTCGCGACGGAGATCGAACCCGAAGTCGGTGCCGCGTCGGCGTCGTTCGGGCCGTAGCTCGTCTCGGTCGGGCTCGAGGCGGTCCAACCCGCGAGATCGTCGTCCAAGTTGGGGTTGACCAGCACGTTGTCGACGTCGACCCCGAATTTGAGCATGAAGTCGTCGCCGCCGGTGAAGTCGCCGTCGCCGTCGAGCGGCTGGCCAGCGACGTCCTTCAGCGAGGTCGAGCCGCAGACCAGGAGCCGGTAGGCCCCGTAGAGCAGCTGCTGGCCGCCGTTGATGCGCAGCCGCGCGGTCAGGCTGGGCTCATCCCAGGTCACCGAGTCGATGCTGATCGCCAGGTCGGCGGCGTCCACTCCGGTCGTGCAAGAGCTGGTCTCGAGGGTGCCATCGGCGCCTGCGTGCGCCAGCAGATAGTTCGCCGGGTTGGTCACGTCGTCGGCGTCGGTGTCGCCTACCGGATCCTGCACGAGCTCGCTCAGGGTGACGTAGAGCTGGGTGATCGAGGAGTGGGTGCTCTCGAGGGTCAGCTGGTCGTCTCCGGTGTCGGACACGCTGTGGACTTTCACCACCCGGGGCGGGAAGTCCGCGACCTCGAGGCCGTAGGCCCGGGTGCCGAAGCAGCCGTTCTGGTCCTGGGCGGTGATCGCGAACGAAAAGATCTCGTTACCCATGGGAACGCCGGAGACGACGCCCGAGGTCTCGTCGAGGGTGAGGCCCGGGGGAAGGTCGCCCGCGGAGAGGAACCACGAGTAGGAAGCCACTCCGCCCGTCGCGGTGAACGTCTGCTCGTAGGGCACGCCAGCGTCAGCGTTGGCGATCACCTCCGGGAAGATCTCGATCACCGGGCATCCGACCGGGTCGATGATGATCGTGTACTCCTGGCTCCCGGAGCAGAAGGTCAGCTCGTCGACGACGGTGACCGTGAGCTGGTAGATCCCGGGGGTGTCGGGAGTTCCGCTGATCACCCCGAGACTCGGGCTCAGCGACAGGCCTGAGGGGAGTGCCCCGGCGGTGAGGGCGAAGATGGGGCCGCTCACCCCGGTCGGGGTGAGCAGCTGGCTGTAGAAGATGCCCTCCTCCTCGTCGGGGAGCTCGTCCGGGGCCAGGGTGATCGCGGAGCACCCGGTCGGGCCGACGATCAGGCTCAGGATGACCCGGAGCTCACAGAAGTTGGCGTCCTTCACCACCAGGGTGAACTCGTGGATCCCGGCGTCCAGGGTGGTCGGGGTGCCCGACAGCAGGCCGCTCGCATCATCGAGGATCAACCCGGCCGGAGGCGGGCTGCCGGGCAGGGTTTGGTAGCTGTAGGGCTCCCGGCCGCCGGTCGCCACGAACTGCACCGAGTAGAGGACGTCGGCGGCGGCCGGCTCGAGGAGCGTCGGCGTCACCTCGAAGTCGTCCGGGCACCTGCACTTCACGTGTACGTCGTCGACCAGGAAGCCTTCGAAACCGTCCGTGCTGACCACCTCGGTGCTGCCGTCGTCGGTCTCTGCGACGAAGCTCACCTGGAAGGTGCTGGCCGCCGGCAGGGTCAGCTGCAGGTTCTGCCAGCCGGACCAGCTCTTGAGGTTGCCGAGACCGGCGTTGGCCTCGCCCGAGCAGGTCGGCCCGGCGATGCCGCCGTTGTCCGCCACCACCTGGGTCGCGCCGCCGTCGGCCACGACCTCGACCCGGGCGCGTTCGCTGTCGAAGTTGCCGTCGAACGACAGCAAGTAGTTGAAGCTCAGGATCACCTCGCCGGTGGTGCAGACCGACGTGTCGATCACGAGGCTGGTGAGCGTGTCCTGGGTAGGATCCGTCCCGTAGTCGAGGCAGTTGGCGTTCGTTCCCCAGCGCGCGTGGGCGGACGGGGTGTGGGCGATGTCGTCGCTCGACGGGCAGGTGTTCTCCGCATACCACTCGGCGCCGGCGCCGCAAGCGTCGGCGGCGGTGAAGTTGAGGGTCGGGTCGCTCAGGTTGTCGCAGAGCAGAGCGCCGTCGAAGCAGTTGACCGAGTCCACCCGGAACTGGTGGGACGAGGCGTTGAAACAGCCGTTGGCGTCGGTGGCGACGACCCGGAAATTCTTCGTCCCCCCGGCTTCGGTCATCCCGAAGATCGTTCCTCCTTCGCCGAGGAAGACTCCTTTAGGCGTCGTCCCCGTCACCACCTCGTAGGTGTAGGGCGGTGTGCCGCCGTTGCCGGTGATGTTGTCGAGGTAGGGCTCGCCGGCGAACGCATCGGCCAGCTGCTGAGGGGGCGAGAGGGTGATGAACGGACACGCGATGCTGAAGTTGTAGGACCGGGTGCCGGTGCAAAGGTTGTCGTCGGTGGCCGTGACGTTGACGTCGAAGATCCCCGACCCCTGGGGCGAGCCGGAGATCTCGCCCGACACCGCGTCGATCGTCATTCCCAAGGGAAGGTTGCCGGCGGTCACCGAGTAGGCGTAGGCCGGGGTGCCGTTGCTGGCGGTGACCGTGTCGGAGTACGGCGCGCCCTGGTCACCGTCGAGGAGGTCCGTCGGCATGAGGTCGATCGCCGGGCAGCCTGTGGGGTCGACGATGACGCTGTAGGCCTGGCTTCCCTCGCAGTCGAGGGAGTCGGTGGCGACGATCGAGAAGGGGAAGATGCCTTCGACGGTGGGGGTCCCGCTGATGACGTCGGCGGCCAGGCCGAGGCTGTCTGGAAGCATTCCGGCGAGAGCGTAGGTGTAGGGCCCGGTGCCACCACTCGCCGACAGCGTCTCGCTGTACATCACGGTCAGCTCACCGTTGGGCAGGACGTCGGGGGTGACGTCGATGTCGGGACAGAGCGGTACGCGGGAGAAGAACACGTCCATCTGCGACACAGGATCCTCGGCAGCCTTCGCGAACGGGGTGACGAGCGAGAGAGCGTTGCGCCCGTCGGTCCAGGTCACCAGGCTGTCGTTGCTGATCACGCCGTGGAAGTTGGAGTCGCCTGCAAAGCAGTCGTCCAGGGCCGGGTCGACCTGGGTCGGCTGGGGGATCGGAGCGTCCGAGATCCGCTCGTCGAGCTCAAAGGTCACGCCGTTGTCGAGGCTTACCCGGCCGTAGACCTCGTAGTTGAGACCGTCGGTGGTATTGCGGCGATCGAGCCAGCTCGCGAGGACGTAGCCCTGGGAGGTGACCGAGATCGAGGGCAGCCATTGCACCACGTTGTTGTTGAGCTGCTGGTCGGTGTTGAGCGGCTCGGGGGCCGACCAGTTGGCGCCGTTGTCGGTCGATCGGATGTAGTAGATGTCTCCCAGGTCCCCCGGGACCTGTCCGGCCCGGGCCCAGACGTAGTGGAGGACGTTGTCGGCAGCGCTGGCGAGGTCCGTGCCGGCGCTCGTCGCGCCCTGGCCCCACCCCATGTGCCGCCATAGGGGAGGGACCATGTAGAAGTAGTCGCTGGCCGCGCACAGGCCGGCCCCGGCAGGCGGGTAGCTCGGCCCGGCCTGGACGGCGGTCCAGGTGACCCCGCCGTTCGTCGAGCGGTAGATCCAGTTGAGACGGCTCGCGCCGGCGCCGCCGCCTTCGTCCATGCCGAAGACGTGGACGCTGCCGTCGTTCCCGGGGCTGCCGGTGAGGTGGACGTTGCGTACGAAGCTGGTGTCGACCGTCACCTCGGTCCAGGTCCCGGAGTCGAGGTAGACGATCTTGAGATCACCGTCGACCCCGGCCGCGAAATCGTTGAAGGCGACGTAAGATGCGTCCGTAGTTGCCGCTCGACGAGTTGTTGTCGATCCACAGGATCGGGCGGTCGTCGGCCGTCCCGGTGTTAGCGCAGGCGGGGCTCGCCTTCGACCAGGAGCCGGGCGTCGCGGGGGTCGTCGAGGTCATGACCCCGATTCCCTGAGCGCCGCAGTCCGAGGTCAGCACGACCGCGTACCAGATCATGCTCTTCGCGTCGTAGGCTACGGCCGGGCTTCCCATGTCGGCGGTGAAGACGTTCCCGAACGGGTCGGGGTCGAGGCGGGTGAAGTTGGCACCGCCGTCGGTCGAGACCGACATGCCGGAGAAGCTGTCGGGCAGACCCCGGGTGTCGTTGTAGACGACCACGATGTCGTCGCCTTCGCCCCAGGCCATGCTGCCGGCCTGGGTCACGGCCGGCACCAGGGTTGTCTCGTCGTCGCTGATCAGGTTGAGGTCCGAGCCACCGAGGCGCCGGATGGGGGCGACCGGCGCCAGGATCGGACTCTCGTAGAGGAGAGGCTGAGTGCGCTCGCCACGGCAGGCGGCGGCGAGGCCGGCGGCGGCCGGGTTCGCCTGCTTGTCGACGTGGAGCGTCATCAGGCGGTCGCAGTCGGCCCGCGGCAGGGTTGGTTGCGGCTTCTCGGCCGCCAGCGAGGACCCGGCGAAGAGAGTGCCCAGCAAGAGAGTGGAACGTCCGACACGAAGGATCTGATTGTACATCTCTACCTCCTGACGTCGAGGCTGCGCGTCGCTCCAAATCGGTCGCGGCCGCTGCCCGACGATCCGTTGACAGTGGAGTCTGTCACAGATCCCTGCCCGGAACTGTGACGGATTTCACAGGCGAGCGCGATTCCAAGGGCTTCTAAGAGGGTGGTCCCTGGCATAGAGTCGGGAATTCACCACCGGGACCCCTTCTTATCCTGACGCTGGCGGCGGCTCGTTCCCGCGCCCCGGCGAGCCTAGCGCACGCTGGCGTCCTCTTCCTCGACGAGAAGCCACCCTTGACCGGGACGCCGGCGGACGGCAAGCAGGATGACCTGACACCGGAGGGCTGACCCGGGCAGGATTTCGGGACGCCGGAGGTGCATGGCACCTCAAGAGGGGGGCTCGCCGAGCGCAGGATCGCGCCGTGAGCCTGGCGCTCGGAGTCACGCTGCCTCTGTCGACTGCGTCTGGAATATGAGAACGGTCTTGCCGATTCTCACCTCATCTCCGGGCAACAGCTGGCAGAAGCGCACTTTTCGCCCGCTCAAGAAAGTACCATTTCGACTGTTGAGGTCGCGAATAAAGAACTCGTTCCCGATCATATCTATCTGAATGTGACGGCCTGAGACTGTAGGATCGTCGATCGTCAGATCGGGTCTCTCCGGACCCTCAAGGGCTCCTCGACGGCCCACAACCGTTCGCACAGCGGCCAACGGCAGGCATTCTACCCCGTTAGACGCTCGTCCGAGGACGAGACAGGCCTCCATTTTATCCGAACGATCGATTGATGGGTCAGGGATACTCTGTTGATCAAGAATCGGATCCGTTCCACTGGCACTCTCGCTGGAGCGATCAGAGGGTCCCTGCGACTCTGGCGTGGGGGCATCCGCGGCCGCTTGAGCGAGACCGGCCGAAGCCTGTTCCTCGCCGACCGGATTCGTATCAAGGAGCTCGCCGCCGATGCCGCCAGGAGCGCCAGGCGCCACGACGACCTCTGGTCGCTTCGGAGAACCCTTCGCCAGGATCTCAGCACCTTCCTCCGAATCTGAGCTCAGTAACGATTCGAATACAAGCCGAGGTTGAAAGATTGTCTCTTCACCGAACTGTGGCGCGCTACCAGCGGGATGGCCCCGCTTCTCCTTCACCGGCAATTCTGTCATTTGTCTGTCTTCCCCGGCATTCCGATGTGGAGATAGCTCGGTCTGGCAAAAAGGGCAGGTCAGTTGAGCCTCGATCGAACCGTTTCCCAGCGGAGTCCAGCTGAACTCAGCGTTGCATACATTGCAGTAGGTCTTCATGATTCCCTGCCTTTCCGAGGTCCTTCGGAGTCGGGCGTTTGGTGATCGCGGAGCCCTCTGCGGGCGCTCCTCCGTCGACTTCTTCAGGCTAACCGAGTCTAGAATGCTAATTCTGCGAAATCGAATACATGAGTGGAGTGCAAGAGATCACACTCTTTGTGTGGTACCTTTTACTCTTGCGCTGCGGGCCGCTAGGTCCGATGTCCGTCCCCTGACGACGAGCACGACGGGGACGGCGCCTGAGTGGCGGCGACGAGCACGTCGGATACGGCTCTCGCGTTGCAGCCGGTTTCATCGCGGCTCAAGAGATGTCAATCCACCCTTTTAATAGGTGTCTCGAAACTCTTACGGGAGGAACTGCCAGCGGCTCGGGGTGCCAGCCGTTTTCACCGTCCCAGTTGCCGACGACGGCGAAGAAGGCGGCCTCGGCCGTCGTCATGCCGAGGTGGTTGAGGAAGTCGACGTAGGCCGCCTCGGCGAGGGCGAGGCTTTTGAAAGGCGGGTTGAAGTCCTCGTCGACGAGGGTGTACATGTCGCCGAGACAGACGACGAAGTCGGCCCGCGCGTCACGAATGGCCGCCATCGCGGCGCGGAAGGTCCCCCCCAGCTCGGCGTGGAATGAGGGCGTGGCCGAGCACTCGGCGAGCAGGTGGGCGATATCGTCGGCACCTCAAGAGCAGCAGCCCCAGTCCGCTGCAGCTGCAACCGTGGTCGCCGAGGACGGACGCGGAGCCTAGCCGCGCGCGGCGTTGAAGGACCGCCAGTTGCTGTCGCAGGACCAGGTTCTCGGCGACGAGGTAACCGCGCCTGCCGAGGGCTGATCGGCAAGTTCTGAGCAGCGAGAGTGCGAGTTCCAGCATTCCGCGACCATGCCTGGCGAACCGCCGCAAGGTCAAACCGAGCAGGTAGATCGGCTTTTTGACCAGGCACAGGTGTAACACAGATCACACGCGAACGGTAACGCAGTTCGCAGCGCCGTGTCTGATTCTCCTTCAGGCTGTTGATCGAGGCTCCAGTCTCGGACCGGCTGTCTGAGTGCCATTCGTCTGGAGCAGCCCGGAACGAAGTCTCGGAAGAACCAGACACTCGAAGAAGCTTAGGTGAGCATCATGCGAAACAAGCTGCATCAGGTGGCTGCACGCCCACGACGACGAGCTTGTGCCTGAACGGTGGCCGCTTCCGGGTCGAAGTCGACTGGGTTCTGACCAGCGGAAGATCGGGTTCAGGCACCGCTCGGCCACTGACCGAAGATACAGGACTGTTCTGGTTCTTCGATGAGGACAACATCGAGCTGGTCGTGAAGATCCTGGATGGTCGTAACTCCAACCATCATTTCTGGGTCTTTTACGGTGCCCTCAGCAACGTCGGGTACACGCTGAAGGTCACCGATACCCGAACCGGACGGGTGAAGAGGTACCGTAATCCTCGGGGCCGCTTCGCGAGCCGGGGAGACACCGAGGCCTTTCCGGCTGTGCATTTCCCCGACCCGCCAGATCCGCAACCCCCCCTATCCACGCCGCCGTACCTTGAGCGAGAGAGCGCCCCAGTGCCGAACGAGAGCAGCTCGTCGTGTCGCAGCAGCGCCTCAAACCTGTGCCTGAACGACAACCGTTTTCGGGTCGAGGTCGACTGGGTGCTCGCCGACGGCCGATCTGGACGCGGTATCGCCAAACCCTTGACTAACGATACCGGATACTTCTGGTTCTTCAACCAGAGCAACGTGGAGTTGGTTGTGAAGGCGCTCGACGGACGCCCGGTCAACGGCAACTTCTGGATCTTCTACGGCGCCCTCTCCAATGTCGAGTACACGCTGAAGGTTACCGACACCCAAACCGGAAAGGTGAAGAGGTACCGGAATCCCCGGGGCCGCTTCGCGAGCCGAGGAGAAACCCGGGCCTTTCCCCCGTAGGAGGTGGCAACGCGAGACGGCCCTTGGCGGGCCTCCCACTGTCATCCACGCCGCAGGCGTACACGCTGCGCTGCGAGCGCAGGCGTCGGGGTCAGCCTATCCCGTCTGCCGTTATTCCTCCCATTCCAGACGGAGCTGGTTCGAGCGACGCTTGAGCGTCACCTTCAACCGCCGGGTCTGCCCCGGCTCCAGCGCGCCCTGGATGCGGTCGACGGCGTCGACCTCCTCTGGCGGCTCGGTGATGCGGACCTCGATCGAACGCTTGCCGGAAACTACGGGAATCTTCGTCCGGACCTGCTGGCCTACGATCCGCTTGAAGACGCTCTTAGGGCCGGTGATCTTGGTGCCGGTGATCTCCTCCGACAAGACCCGCTTTCCGTCGATCCACACCGTCATCCAGGCGTGGCGCATCTTGTTCTGGTAGAGTAGCTCTACGGTGGCGTCCGGCGTCCTGGGCGCCGGCTTCCTGGGCGCCTCGGCCACCGTAGGCGCCTCGGCTGCCGTGGGCGCCGGCGGATCCGGAGTCGGTTCCGTCGTCGCCGATTCGCCCTCTTCGTTGGCCGCGGCCGCTGGCGGGTCGGGGGATCCGAGCTCTGGCGGCTCAAGCCCCAGGGTCAAGCCGGATCCGGGCTTGATCTGACCCGCCTGGATCGAGACCGTGGCGAGCGGTACGCCGAAACCGCCGATCCCCTCGAAGCTCAGGCCGTCCTCGGCGGCCCGGATGCGGATGGCCCGATCCGGAATCGACGCCCGCGGCAGCTCGAGGTGGCAGCCGCTGCGTCCGATGAGGAAGCTTCGCTCGCCGAGGTCGTACACGCTCCTCAGCTCGAGGTCCGGCCCGTAGGCGAAACCTGGAGCGAGGTTGCCGCCGACGCCGGGACCGCCCCCCGGGCAGGCTCGGTAGGGCCCTCCGCCGACCGCTGGGATGTCGCCTCGGACGGCGAATCCAGGTCCGGCAGGGTGTAGAGATCCGACGCCGTCTTGAGATAGGGGGTCAGGTCGATGGGCGACTTGCGTGGCTGCCTGCGCAGCCTGGCCAGCAACCCCGAAGCCGGCAGCGGAATCCAGGGGGCGGCGCAGCCCGCGCACGACACGGACTTGCCCTTCAGGCTCTCGTGGAGAGATGCCGGTAGCTCATACTCTGCCTGGCACGACGGACAGCAAATTTTGAACGTGTCGCTCATGGCTCGGGTCCTGGAGGGCTCGGCAAGGCCGAGACCGACGGTGGACCCATTCAAGCACAGATCCCGGCTGTTGCAAACCCCTCCGACGTCCCTAATCCTCGCGCCGGGGGAAGCGGGACAAGCTTGCCCCTGGCCCGGGCCGTCGCGGTAGTGTAGAATGACCGGAAGTTCAGACCAGGTCCGCGCTGCGCGTATCTGACTCCGAACCGACACCCCATCACGCAGGAGAGACCATGAGCCGATATGGAGCCTTCAGGATGTTCCTCGCCTTCGCCGCCGCCGTCCCGTGGGCCTTTGCCATTCCCGCCGCCGCCGCGGATGACAAGCTGCGCCGGAAGGTGGCGCGCGCCCAGGAGGTCTACGAGGAGCTTTTTGGCGCCCGTGACGCCGATTTTCCGGAGCTGCTCCTCGACAAGGCGGAATGCGTCGCGGTCTTCCCCAAAGTGATCAAGGGGGCCCTCGTCTGGGGCGGCCGTCACGGCCGCGGCATCATCAGCTGCAAGGGCAGCCATGGCTGGAGCGCGCCGGCCTTCTTCAAGATCAGCGGCGGCAGCTGGGGACTCCAGATCGGCGGCGAGTCCACCGACCTGATCCTCTTCTTCCTGACGGGAAAGAGTGTTCAATCGCTGCTCAAGAGCAAATTCACCCTCGGGGTCGACGCCAGCGTGGCGGCCGGACCCAAGGGCCGCAGCATCGAGGCTTCGACGGATCTGTGGATGAACGCCGAAATCGTGTCCTACTCGCGTTCGAAGGGCCTTTTCGCCGGCATCGCCCTCGACGGCGTCCGCCTGGCGGCGGACCGGAAAGCCAACGCGAGCTACTACGGTGAGAACCTCGAGGCGAAGGAAATCCTCCTGGAGGGGAAGGTGGACCGGGTGCCGGCGGAGGCCCGGCGATTCATGAAGACGCTCCCTTGAGCCAGCCATTCCCCGGCGCCACGCCGAGCACACGGGAAAAGTCTTCGGGATTTTCATCGATTCCGTCCACCTGGTGGCGGACAGGGTAGCAGAGGCTGTTGTACGCTGAGACGGTGAAGACGAAAGCCGGTCTCCCGACAGAGCTCTTGCGCGACAAGGACGTCTCCGCGTTTCTCGAAGCCTGGTTCGAGATCACCCACCTCAAGCAGCTCTACCGTCAGGGCTGGTTGGGTCGGGGCGTCGGTGCCGAGCGTTGCGAGAGCGTCGCGGACCATTCGTTCGCCGTCGCGCTCCTCGTGCTCTTGCTGGCCGAGGCGTCGTTTCCCGGGCTCGACCGGGAGAAGCTCCTGCGGCTCGCGCTCCTCCACGACCTGGACGAGATCCACGCCGGCGACTTGACGCCCGCCGACGGTGTCACCGCGCGGGAGAAGTCGGAGCGCGAACGGCGCTCGGTCGTCCGTACCCTGGGCAAGCTCCCCGGGGGCGCGGGCTACGTCGAGCTGTGGGAGGAGTACGAGCGGCAGACGACGCCGGAAGCGCGGCTCGTGCGCCAGGTGGACCGGCTGGAGATGGCACTTCAAGCGGCCCGAAGGATTACGGTACCTCTTCACTCGGCCGGTTCGGGTATCCGTGACCTTCAGGGTGTACTCGACGTTGGTGAGGGCACTGTAGAAGACCCAGAAATGACCGTTGGAGTTACGACCATCCAGGACCTTCACGACCAGCTCGACGTTACTCCTTGTTGAAGAACCAGAACAGTCCTGTATCTTCGGTCAGTGGCCGAGCGATGCCCGAGCCCGATTTTCCGCTGGTCAGCACCCAGTCTACTTCGACCCGGAAGCGGCCGCCGTTCAGGCACAAGCTCGTCGTCGTGGGCGTGCAGCGGCTACCTGCTCCGACGTCGAAGAACGGCGCGGGTGGAGTGGTGTCGGCGTCCTCCACTTGAGACAGAGAGCCACCGGAGGAGAAGGCAAGGGCCTCGAGCAGCCCTGTGTCGGGCGCTGGCGCCTTCCTCTGTCCGGCCAAGAGCGTGGAGCGCGCACGGCTTAGGGCATTCCAGAGCCGGACCTGAACGACTCCCTGATCGATCAACTTGTCGAGCACGTTCCGCTGCCAAGAGCCCGGATCGAAGGGTGGAACGCTCGAGATGCTGTCGGGTCCCGAGCACTCACCTTGACTGTTGTTTTCGATTCCGGCGCTGCTCACAGCGAGAATGCGATCGCCGTGCGACGAGTTGGGGAAGGCGTCGACGAGCGCATCGCTGGCCTCGCACAGAGAGTCGGCCAGCGGACTCGCCCCGCCACACCCCTCCGGATCCAGACTCGCAAGCTCGGCAAGGGCCGTGGCCTGGTCGCCGAATCCGCCGGTGAGATTACTAGGGCCGTCTCCCGAGGAGGTCCAGACCGCCACGGTCGGAGCGACCTGGACCTATCGGGTCGTCGAGCTGGGAGCGCGGCACCTGAATTTCTGGGGTCTCGGTATCGAGAGTTGCTTGCCGCACCTTCTCGAGGTAGACCCGCTGGAGAGTGCCGACTCCGGTACGTTTTTCTACGGACTGGGGTGGGAGGTCGGTGCCGGGTTCGAAAGCGGCGACTTCACCTTCACCCTGAACGGCGACTATCCGGCGTCAGCAACACGGGCGGAATCTGAGCGCTTTCATGAGCGAAGGAGTGAAGATGGGGCTCGGTGGCTCAAGGTTTCAGCGATCGACGTGTTGGCTCTTGGCGCTGGCGATCGCCGAATCCTGCAAGCACGAGCGGGGAAAAGCGGTATCATGACCGCCGATGGCAGCATCCCCCCTCCAACGTAGCCTGAGGCTCTATCACGCGGTCGCCCTCGTGGTCGGGACGATCCTCGGCGCCTCGATCTTCGTCCAACCCTCGGAGGTCACGGGCCAGGTGCCGACGCTTTGGGGGACCGCGCTGGTCTGGCTGACGGCGGGTGTCGTCACGTTCCTCGGCGCCCTGGTCTGTGCCGAGCTCGCTTCGGCGCTGCCGCACGCCGGCGGGGTCTACGTCTACTTGAAGGAGGCCTTCTCTCCGGCTCTCGGCTTCCTCTGGGGCTGGGCCATGTTCTGGACCATGCACTCGGGCATCCTCGCCGCCATCGCGCTGGTCTTCGCCCGCTACCTGGGCTACTTCGTCGAGCTCGACGGCACCGGTACGAAGGCGGTGGCGGTGCTGGCGATCCTGTTCCTGACGGCAGTTAACGTCGCCGGGGTCCGGTGGGGGGGCACTTTGCAGACTTTCTTCACCGCGGGCAAGCTCGTCGCCGTGGTCGCGATCGTCTTCGTGGGATTTGTGTTCGGAGCTCGTCCCGACACCACGGACACCGCTCCGGTGGCTCTGCCCGAGGTTTCGGTGAGCGCCTTTCTGCTCGCCGTCTCTGCGGGGCTCTTCGCCTTCGGCGGCTGGCACATGGTGACCTACAGCGCCGAGGAGACCGTCGACGCCGAGCGTAGCATCCCCCGTGCCCTGATGGTCGGGGTGGCGATCGTCGTCGGCTGTTATCTGGCGCTCAACGCGGTCTACTTCTACGTCCTGCCTCTCGCGACGGTGGTCTCGTCGACCCGGGTGGCGGCCGACGCGGCCGACGCCGTCCTCGGCTTCGGCGGCGGTGCGGCGATGTCGGCGCTGGTGGCGTTTTCCGCTTTTGGGGCGCTCGCCGGCATCGTGCTGGCCGGTCCGCGGGTCTACTACGCGATGGCGCGCGACGGCCTTCTCTTCGACTACCTGGCGGCGGTCCACCCGCGCTTGCGCACACCACACCGGTCCCTCCTCCTCCAGGGCCTCTGGGCGTCGGTCCTGGTCATGACCGGAAGCTATCGGCTGCTCTTCCAGCGGGTGGTCTACACCGAGTGGATCTTCTTCGGCCTGATGGCGATCGGCCTCCTCGTCCTGCGCCGCCGCTCGGGCTACGAGCGCCGCTACTCGATGTGGGGCTATCCGCTGACGCCGCTGCTTTTCGCCGCCGCGTCGTTCGCCGTCGTCGTGAACCATGTCGTGACGGATCCCCGCGAAAGCCTCAAGGGCCTGGGCTTCGTCGCGATCGGGTTGCCGGTCTACTACATCTGGTCGAGAAAGAACCTGTCGAAAGAAAAGGAGAAAGAGCCGTGACCATCGTCGATTTCCACAACCATTACTATCCGCCCGAGCTCCTCGACGCGATTCGCAGCGCCCCGTCAAGCTTCCGGGTCACGACGGACAACGACGGCAATCCGGTGCTCCATTCGCCCGGCGACTACAACGTCGTCGTGCCGGGCCACCGCGACGTCGCCCATCGCCTCCGGGTGCTCGACGAGGCCGGTATCGACCGCCAGGTCATCACCTTCACCGCCCCCGGCACCAGCATCGAGACGCCGGAGCGTGCCGTCGTCCTGGCGCGGATCGTCAACGACGCGCTGGCGGCGGTCGTGGCGGAGCACGGCGAGCGGTTCACGGCGCTTGCCACGTTGCCGATGAACGCACCCGAGGAGGCGGTCCGTGAGCTCGATCGGGCGGTCTCGGAGCTGGGCTTCAAGGGTTGCATGCTGTTTTCCAACGCGAGCGGCGTAGCGCTTGCCGACGAGCGGTTCGAGGTCCTCTACGAGCGCGCCAACGCCCACGGCGCCGTGCTCTACATCCATCCCACCTACCCGGTCGGGGTCGAGGCCATGGTGGAGTACATGTTGATGCCGCTGGTCGGCTTCCTCATGGACACGACGCTCGCCGCCGCGCACCTGGTCTATGCCGGAGTGCCGGAGCGCTATCCCGAGATCCGCTGGGTCCTGGGGCACCTGGGCGGTGCCGTCCCGTACCTTGCGGAGCGCTTCGACCGGGGCTACGAGGCTTTCGCCCGCTGCCGCAAGAACATCTCCGAGCCTCCGAGCGAGTACCTGCGCCGCTTCTACTACGACACGGTGAACTTCGATCCCCGGGCGCTACAGCTGGCGATCGACTTCGCCGGTGTCGACCGGATCCTCGCCGGCAGCGACTATCCGCACATGATCGGCAGCCTCGCCAAGATGGTGGAGTCGATTCGTGCTCTGGAGCTGGGGCCGGAGGACGAGGCGAAAGTCCTCGGAGGGAATGCTCTGAGGCTGCTAGCCGGTCCTGAAATCGGGTAGAGTGGCCCGGTGAGCGACCTCAAGAGAAGCCTTGCCTTCCACCTCTTCCTCTTCCTGGCCCTCTTGGTCGCTGCCGCGCCCCTCGTCGGCCAGGTCCCCGAGCTGCCGCTCGACGCCCAGGGTTGGGCACGCTCCACCCTGGAGGCGATGAGCCTCGAGGAAAAAGCCGCCCAGATGGTGACGGTGCGCCTTTTCGGACACTACCTGCACCCCGAGTCCGCCGAGTACCTGCGCCTCCTTGACGACGTCCGCCGCTTGAAGGTCGGCGGCCTCGTCGTCTTCGCCTCGCAGGTGGATTCGCTCCCGAGGCTCCTGAACCGCCTCCAGCAGGAGGCCGAAGTCCCCCTGCTGGTGTCGGCCGACACGGAGCGCGGTATGGCCTTCCGGATCCGCCACGGCGCCGTGCCGCTGCCCTACGCCATGGCCGTCGCCGCGACGCGCTCCGAGGAGCTGGCGCGCTTTACGGGACGCGTCACCGCCCGCGAAGGACGCGCCCTCGGCATCCACTGGGCGCTCGCCCCGGTCGTCGACGTCAACGTCAACCCCGCCAACCCGGTGATCGACGTCCGCTCCTACGGCGAGGACCCCGAGCTCGTCGCCCGCCTCGCCGCGGCCTATGTAGAAGGCGTCCGCGAAGGTGGGCTTCTGGCGACGGCGAAGCACTTTCCCGGCCATGGCGACACGGCGGTCGACAGCCACCTGGCGCTGCCCACCGTCGCCGCGGACCTGACCCGCCTCGAAGCGGTGGAGCTCCTGCCGTTTCGCCGGACGATCGAGGCGGGTGTCGACTCGGTGATGATCGGTCACCTGGCGGTGCCGGCGCTCGACCCCTCCTCGACGCCCGCCACGCTCTCGCCGGCCATGGTCGACGGCCTGCTGCGCCGCGGCATGGGTTTTACGGGCCTCGTCGTCACCGACGCGATGGAGATGGAAGGCGTCGGCGAGCTCTGGGCAGGCGCCGCGACGGTACGCGCCGTTCGTGCCGGCGCCGACGTCGTCGAGCTGCCGCCGGACACCCGCGTCGCGATCCAGTCGCTCGTTCGGGCGGTAGGGGAGGGCGAGCTCACCGAGGAGCGCCTCGACGCGTCCGTCCTACGGATCCTCGAGGCCAAGGCGCGGCTCGGCCTCCATCGGGAGCGCCTCGTCGACCTGGACGAGGTGGAGCGTCACCTGGCCGACCCCACCGACGTGGAACGGGCCGAGGAGGCGGCACGGGCTTCGATCACCTTGGTGCGCAACGACGGCGGCGTCCTGCCGCTGCGAGCCGAGAAGCCCCTGCGCCTGCTTCACCTGACGCTGGCGAGCGACCTGCGGCGCTGGCCGGTCGCCGGGATTCCCGAGGACGAGCTCGAGGCCCGTCGGATCGACTTCGACCGCCGCGTCCTGGGTCCGGAGATCTCGCCCGAGACCGAGGACGAGATCGTCGCCTCGGCCACCGGCTTCACCCACGTCGTGGTCTCGGCCTTCCTCTACCCGTCGGGTTTGGGGCCGCTTCAGGCCCGGCTCGTTCAGCGTCTCGCCGCGGCGGGCCCACCGGTCGTCCTGGTGAGCTTCGGCAGTCCCTACCTGCTGGCCCAGGTCCCGGAGGTCCCGGTCTACGTCTGTGCCTACGGGCCGGCGTTCTCCAGCCAGCGGGCGGCGATCGGTGCTCTCTTGGGCGAGTTTCCCGTCCGCGGCAAGCTCCCGGTGACCTTACCGAAGCTTTATCCCTACGGCCACGGCATCGAGCTGGCAAAACACGAGATGACGCTGCGCACGGACCCGGCGGAGGAACGCTTCGCCGAGGTCGACCGTCTCCTCGAAGGCTTCGTCGAGCAGAAAGCCTTTCCCGGCGCGGTGCTGGCGGTCGGACACCGCGGTGCGTTGGTCCACCTGCGCCCATTCGGACGGCTCTCCTACGACGACGAGGAACCCGCCGTCCGCGCCGACACGATCTACGACCTCGCGAGCCTGACCAAGGTCGTCGCCACGACGACGATGGCGATGATCCTCGTCGACGAGGGACGCATCGACCTCGACGCCCGCGTCCAAAGCTTCCTGCCGCGCTTCGTCGGCGACGGCAAGGAGGCGGTGACGATCCGTCACCTCCTGACCCATTCCTCCGGCGTCGACTGGTGGGCGCCGCTCTACGAGGAGCTGCGGGGCAAGGAGGCCTTTCTCGAGCGGATCTACGCCATGGACCTTGCCTACGAGACCGGTACCGAGACGAAGTACAGCGACCTGGGCCTGATGCTCCTCGGCGAGATCCTGGAGCGGGCGTCGGGGCAGCCGCTCGACGCCTTCGTCCGCGGCAGGGTCTTCGAGCCGCTGGGCATGAAGGACACGCTCTTTCGTCCTGGAGCGGAGCTTCTGCCGCGGATCGCGCCCACGGAGCTCGACGCCTGGCGCGGGCGCGTGGTCCACGGCGAGGTGCATGACGAGAACGCCTTCGCGCTCGGCGGGGTGGCACCCCACGCGGGGCTGTTTTCGATGGCGGGCGACCTGGCGCGCTTTGTCCAGATGATCTTGAACGGCGGCGTCTTGGAGCACCGGCGGCTGATCTCGCGAGCGACCGTGGACCTTTTCACGCAGCGCGTCAACCTCGTCCCGGAGTCCACCCGGGCGCTCGGCTGGGACACGAAGTCTGCCGAGGGGTCCTCGGCGGGAACGTTTTTCTCGCCAGGCTCTTTTGGCCACACCGGCTTCACGGGGACGTCGATGTGGATCGATCCGGAGCGTGAGCTCTTCGTGATCTTGCTGACCAACCGCGTCCACCCCACGCGGGAGAACAAGCTCATCCGACAGGTCCGCCCGGCGGTGGCCGACGCGGTGGTGCGGGCGGTGTCCAGGCCTTGAGCCCGCCGGGAATGCGTCCTTGACATTTTCAGGCCGTCGTGCCATAGTCGCCCCAAGGAGGACGATATGTCCGACAGATCGGTCAAGAGCTTCGGAGCCGGCGTCGTGGTGGGGCGTCTGCTGCCTTTCTTCCTTGGGCTAGCCGTCGTGGCTTCGGTGGCGGCTTATCCGTCGGAGTCGGTGCTCAGTCGTGGCGGGTTTGCCGTCCTGGCGATCCTCCTGGCGGTGCTGGCGACGGCCGCGAGCCGTCGTTGACGGAGCTAAAGCCACAAGCCACCACGGGTTGACACCCGAGGCTAGAAGATGGCGCCCTCCGGGCTCCGGAGCCCGGCTAGCCTCGGGTGTTAATCCGTGGTAGGCCTTGCCACCCAGAGGCCTGTGGTATCGTCCGTCCATGTTCGGAACAGCATGTCTCTCAGAGTTCCACTCGGCCGGTGTAGCGCTTGTGCTCGGCTCCGGGGATCCGGGAGCTTCCAGCGCTGAGTATACCGGCACGGACGTCGTGCTGCTGGTGACGTACGTGCTGCTGGCCCTGGTCTTTTCCTTTCTCTGCTCCGTCGCGGAAGCGGTTCTCCTGAGCATCACGCCTTCCTATGTCGCGGGGCTACGAGACTCGCGGCCCAGGCGAGCAGCGCTCCTGAAACGGTTGAGGCAAGACAACGTGGACCGCTCGCTGGCGGCGATCCTGACCTTGAACACGATCGCACATACCGTAGGTGCGATCGGTTCCGGAACGAAGGCCACGCTGGTTTTTGGCAGCGCCTGGTTCGGTCTCTTCTCGGCGGTCATGACCTTGATGATCCTGTTCCTTTCCGAGATCATTCCCAAGACTCTGGGCGCGGTTTATTGGCGGAGCCTGACCGGCGTAACGGCGACGTTCGTACGCGGCCTGATCGTCTCCCTCTATCCGCTGATCATCGTCGCGGAAGGGGTGACACGGCTAATCGCGCGCGGCAAGGCGGTGCACGATTTCAGCCGCGAGGAATTCCTCGCGATGGCTCGCGTCGGAGAGCAGTCCGGGCACCTCAAGAAGGACGAGTCGCGCATCATCCGCAACCTGTTTCGGCTCGAGTCACTGAAAGCCAAGGATATCATGACGCCGCGCACGGTGGTGCGGGCGATCCGGCAAGATATGACGGTTACGGAAGCTCTGGACGACGACGCAGACACGCCCTTTTCGCGTCTGCCGCTCTACGGGGACGACATCGACGGCATCACCGGCTTCGTCTTGAAAAGCGACATGCTGCTGGCGAAGGCGCGGGATGAAGGAGAGGTCAAGCTGGAGAGTTTGAACCGGGATATCAAGACTGTCGTCGAGACCATGCCGTTGTCGGACCTTCTGGAATATCTGCTCAATCATCGCCAACATGTCGCCTTGGTCGTCGACGAGTACGGTGGAACGGCAGGCCTGGTGACGCTGGAAGACGTAGTGGAAACACTCCTGGGCATGGAAATCGTGGACGAGGTCGACAGGACCGAAGACATGCAGGCCCTGGCGCGGCGGCAGTGGGCAAAGCGCGCCAAGGCGTTGGGTCTGGAGATCGACACCTGGGAAAAGTGACCATCCTCTGTTTCACGTTCTCGAGGATGTCTTTGGTAGCCCCCTACGACGGATCGTTTGGCCCGCTCGGTAACCTCCTGAAAGCTCGTCGATCGGACGATCATGGACAGGTGGCGAAAGCACCGGTGTCGGTGATGGCCGGCGATGAGATGCCGAGCCGGTTGGTGTACTCCCGGACTTCGCCGGTCGCGGTGTCGGTGACCTGCAAGGTGTATTCGACGTTCGTCGTCGCCGCGGCGAAGACCCAGAAGTGGTCGTTGACGCCGCAGCCGTCGAGCACCTTGACCAGCATCTCCCAGTTGTCGGGAGCAAAGAACCAGAAAAGACCTGAGTCCTCTGAGCCAAGCACGACCTGGCCGGTGCCGGTGTTGTCCTTGAAGTCGCGCCAGAAGACCTCGACACGGAAACGGCCCTGGTTGAGGCAGAGCCGCGTCTCGCTCGGCTGGCAGGCCTCGTTGTCGACGATTTCCACCGTCGTCGAAGAGGGGGTGCCCAGGAGCGCGCCGCCTGTGGGGTTCAAGAGCGCGATCCCAAAGGTCTCGAGAGATTCCTCGCCGCCGTCGTCGAGGATCTCGACCTCGAAGCTCTTCGTGCCGGCTTCGCCGTCGTCAAAAGCCACGGTTCCCGTCGCCTCCAGGTAGTCCTCGCCAGCGATCGCGGTACCGCCGCCGGTGGCGTAGCCCGCACTGACCGGGCCGGTCGAACCGCCGCTACGTTCGACCGTGACAGCGACGCTGCCGGCACCCTCGTTGACTCGCAGGGTGGGGGAGTCGAAGGCCAGGAATCCGGCGGGGTTCGTGTCGTCGTCGGCGATCGCGAGGACCGCGCTCGAAGGGTTGCCGAGCACGGCGCCGCCGGTGGGATTCGAGAGGACGAGCTCCACCGTCTCCTCGCCTTCGGTGAGCTCGTCGTCGAGGATCTCGACCTGAAAGCTCCGGGTGCCTCCCTGACCGTCGCCGAAGGTGATCGTCCCGGCCGCGGGCAGGTAGTCCTCCGCGCCGGAGGCGGTGCCGCCGCCGGTGGCGTAGTCCACGCTGACCTCGCCGTCGGTGCCGGCGCTGCGCCGCACCGTGACGGTGGCCGTACCGGCACCTTCCGCGACGCTGAAGGAGGAGGACCGAAAGCTCAACACACCCGGCTCGGAGGTCTGCGTCAGGGCCGCCTTGATTCGGTTTCCGTCGTCTCGGGAGATGCTGACCGACGCAATGACGATCGTCGCGTCGTCGCCGCCCATGTTGGGCGGCACGCCAGCGACGTTGTTGACCACGACGACGCCGATCGCTCCGGCGTCCTGGGCGTTTTTCACTTTCACGACGAAATTGCAGTCGCCGCGGTCGAGAACTGCGACTCTCCCCAGGACCTCGGCAGTGTTCGACACCGGGCCGCACAGCAGCGTCGGGTTGGCGGAGCCGTCGACCGCAAGGGCCAGGTCGCCGGTGACTCCTCCGGCGGTGAGCGGGGGGCCGAAGGCCGCGACGCCCACCGCGTATGCGCCGGCAATCGAGGCCGGCGAGTGGATGACAAGCGCCGGCGCCGGCTCGAGGAAGTCCGGAGCCTCGGACGTCACGCGGTTGCCGGTCCAGACGACCTGTCTCGGGTTGGTGGCCGAGGTTCGCCGCTCGCTGTTCGTCATCTGGGGCCAGGACTTTCCCTGGGTGTTGTCAAAAACGAACCGGGTGTAGACGTCGGGACGGTTCATAAAGAGGGCACCGGTCGACTCGTTGGCAAACGACGCGAAGCCCAGCCCGTGGGCCATCTCGTGGAGCGCCACCGCGACCAAGCTGATCTGGCCGCCAGGCACGTTGCCGTCGAGGCCGTAGTAAAAGCGGCTGCCGCCGCCGAGGCACGACTCGTCGATCCGGTCGTTGAACGTGAGGGCGAGGTCGCCGGCGTTCGGGTTCGAGACGTCCTCGAGGCTCAGGTTCTCTCCGGACAGCGACTCGGCCAAGGCGCCGTGGTACCAGGTGCCGGAGAGCGGCGCACCGGGGAAGCTCTCGAACAGGAACTGGGCGCCGGCCTGGGCCAACACTCCGCCCTCGTCGCTGCATTCCAGGCTGTCGAAGCTGACGTCGACGTTGATTTCCACGGCGCTGCCCAGGCGTCCGGCCCAGACCGCGGCGGCGCGCTCCATGGCGGCGCGCCGCTGTGCCCCCAGGGTGGGGTCGTTGAAGCCCTGGCCGGCCGAATCCTGGATCCTCAGGGTGATCGTCGAGCTGCCCGAGCGCCAGCCCACGTCGCGAAGCTGAAAGATCGTCAGGTCGAGCTGCTGGAAGCCGAGGTCGGAGTTGATCGAGGGTTCCATCAAGAGGTTGGGAAAGGCCGAGCTGTCCCAGTGGGAGACCGCGGAACCGGTCTCCAGCGGGCTGGGGGTGTAGAGCAGCACACGGCCGTTCGGATCGGTGCCGGCAAGGATCGAGGTGTCGAGCCCCAGGGTCACGTTGACGGTCTCGGCCCGGAGCGCGGCGACGCCCAGGAATAGGGCCGTCAGGCCCCAGAGGAGCCCGGCGCCACGGTCTCGGCTCATGCTATTTCTCTTCCCACTTCACTTGGCCCGAGGGAGGGGGCGCCAGCGTCGGCTCGACGGGTGCGAAATCTTGGAGCGCAAACCCGGCCGCGGCGTGCTTGGGGCCGTCGACGCAGACGGGGGCGGCCTCGCCGTTCGCATCGAGCTTCACCATCAGCGCGCTCTGAAAGCGCCTCTCCAGATAGACGCCCCGACCGCCCCGGGGAAGGTCGAAGGGCTCCAGCCCAACCGTGGAGCGCGACAGCGTCTGGGCCAGGCTCTTGTTGAGGGCTTCGACCTGCTCGCGGCTCGGGGTGGAAGTGAGCTCGCCGGTCGCCGGGTCGACGTAGGCGCGCAGACCCGCCGGCGCCGGCGTCTCGGAGGCGGGCTCGTCGCGGGGGCTCTCGGCGACGAGGGCCGGGGAGACCAGCGCGAGCAGGGCGCCGGCCGCGAGCCAGCTCGCGATAAAACGTGGGGAGGAAGTCGGGTACCGTTTCGGTCGTTTCACCTGGAGCATCCTTTCCATGACTCTGGCAGTTCTCTCCCACGGCCTTCCTTGGCTTTTCCGCCTGCGTCGGAGTCGGGCCGTAGCGAGCAGGAGGCTCGGTAGCAGACGCATTTCGTGAGCTCTAGCACTGGCGTTCCGGTCGCTCCGGCATGCGCTCCTTGAAAGTGTGAGACAATCTCCCGACCGTTCTTGATCAGTACAGGAGATACACCATGGTACGAAGGAAGACGATCTGCGGATTCTTGCTGGCGACGAGTTGGATCCTCCTCTCCGGCGTCGTGTGGGGTCAGGAGGAGGGGAGCGCGGAGCCGGCTCAGGAAGCGGTGGCGGTCGAGGCCGAGGTAGCGGCCGGCGACGAGCTCCCCTCAGCCGCGCCCGCCGACCCCTTCGACGTCGAAGCCGCCACCCGGGCCTACCTGGCGAAGCAGTCGCCCGAGGAGAAGGAACGCTCCGACAGCTATTTCGAGGGCGGCTACTGGCTGCAGCTCTGGGGCTTCCTCTACGGCCTCGGCGTGGCCTGGCTCCTGCTCGGCACCCGCTTCTCGGCGAAGATGCGCGACCTGGCGCGGAGGGTGACCCGGTTCCGGGCGGTGCATACCACGCTCTACGCGGTGCAGTACATCCTGGCGACGACGATCCTGGGCTTTCCCCTGACTCTCTACCAGGGCTTCTTTCGCGAGCACCAGTACGGTCTGGCGACCCAGGGCTTCGGCGGCTGGATGGGCGACCAGGCGAAGGGGCTGGGAGTGGGGCTCGTCCTGATGCCGATCCTGCTCGTGGCGCTCTATGCCGTTTTTCGGCGGGCACCCCGTACCTGGTGGCTCTGGGGCGCGGCGGTGGCCCTCGTCTTCCTGATCTTCGTGATCCTGATCGCCCCCGTCTACATCGCGCCGCTTTTCAACGACTACACGCCACTTGACGACCCCGAGGTGGTCGATCCGATCCTCGGGATGGCGCGGGCCAACGGCGTCGGAGTCGACAACGTCTACCAGTTCGACGCCTCCCGCCAGTCGAAGCGGATCAGCGCCAACGTCAGCGGCTTTCTCGGCACCATGCGCATCTCCTTGAACGACAACCTCCTGGAGCGCTGCACGTTGCCGGAGGTCAAGGCGGTGATGGCACACGAGATCGGCCACTACGTATTGAACCACGTCTACGAGTCGATCGTCTTCTTCGCCGTCGTCCTGACGCTGGCTTTTGCCTTCGTCCGCTTCGCCTTCGAGGCGGCGAGGGCGCGCTGGGGGGAGCGGTGGGGGATAGAGGGCATCGCCGACGTCGCCGGCCTGCCGCTCCTCGGCGCGACCCTCTCGGTCTTCTTCCTCTTGATGACGCCGGTCTTGAACACCTACATCCGGGTCAACGAGGCGGAGGCCGACATCTTCGGCCTGAACGCCGCCCGCGAGCCCGAGGGCTTCGCCGAGACGGCGCTCAAGCTAGCCGAGTACCGCAAGCTCGATCCGGGTCCGTTCGAGGAATGGTTCTTTTTTGACCACCCGAGCGGCCGGGCGCGGATCGAGATGGCGATGCGATGGAAGGCCGAGCACCTGGACGAGCCTGTCCGGTAGCCGGGTAGCCGGTTGCGCATGATTAGAGGGTTCATGTCTGAGCATCTGTATCCCGGTCGCACACATTCCGACCCCGGGTAGGATGGGCCGGGGCGACGTCGCGCCAGCGACCCACCGTAGCCAGGCACAGCAGCTCATGCAGAACGCACTCGTGTACAACCCGACCAGGCCGCGGGGGAGGGTCTTCGGAGGCGGGCGGCTCTATGACGTCTGCACGGATCGGTAGTGGCTTGACGTCGCTCTTGCGCCGGAGCGTGCTCTTTCGCCCGGTGCGCCTTCTCCTCTTCGTCCTGGCCCTCACCCTGATCCCGGCGTCTGCCCTGCCGCGGCTCGAGCTACGCACCGACGGAGCCGCCCTCCACCCCACCGGCAACCCCGTCGTCGAAGCGACGCGCAAGGACCGCGGGGTCTTCCACGATCCCGAGCAGGTCATCCTCCTTCTGAGCTCCCGCGCCGCCGGTCCGGCCGTCGAGTCCGCCGCCGGTTTCCGTACCGTGAGACGACTCCACTACGCCCTCGGCAAGCTGCCGGCGGTCGAGGCCCGGCGGGTGCGCTCCCTTTTTTCCCTGCTCGATCCGCCGCCGGACCTGAAATCTCTGGCGATCCGTCCCTTCCTGAGCCACGTTCCCACCGAGTCCGCCGAGTTTGCGGCCCTGGTCGACCGGATCCGGACCCAGGAGGTCGCCAGCGGTCTCTACCTCTCCCAGGACGGCCGCACGGCGGCTTTCTACCTCCCCCTGGCCCGGGGCCATGGCCGTCCGGAGCTGGTCTCGCAGCTCCGGGCCTGGGTCGCCGGGCAGGACGAGATCGACTTCGACCTGCGGCTCACCGGTCCGGTGATGGCGGAAGTCCTCTTGGGGGGCCGGGTGCTGCGCGACCTGGCACGGCTCACCCCGCTCATGGTGTTGGTCGTCGCCGTTCTGCTCTTCGTCGTCCTCGCCAGCCCCGGAGGCGTCGTCATTCCCCTGGTCGAGGTGGTGATGGTATTGACCTGGACCCTCGGAGCGATGGCCTGGTGTGGCGTCCCGGTGACGCTGGTCACCACCATCCTGCCGGCGGTGCTGACGGCCTTGGCCGTGACCGACGAGATCCATCTTCTGGAGAGGTACCAGGCGCACCTGGTGGCGGGCGCCGGGGCCGGGGCCGGCAGCTCCGGCCGGCAGCGGGCCATGGCGTCGGCGCTCGATGACGTGGGCTGGCCCATCGCGGTGACCTCGCTGAGCACCGCCCTCGGTTTCCTCTCCTTTCTGACCGCGGCCATGGCCCCGGTCCGGCACTTCGGGGTTTTCGCCGCCCTGGGGATCGTGGTGGCGATGATCCTGAGCTTCACCTTCATCCCCGCCCTCGCCGTCGTGCTGCCGGCGGCGTGGCTCCGGCCCCGGCGGGACCGGGGGAAATCCCTGCCCGGACACGAAAGGCTCCTCCTCCGGCATGGCCGCCGGGGCTGGTGCCTCGCCGGCCTCCTCGTGGTGCTCGCCGTGCCGGGGCTTTTCCGGCTCACGGTACAGGACTCCTGGATCGACAACTTCGATCCCGCATCGGACCTGGTGTCCGCCGAGCGGGATTTCAACGCCCATTTCTGGGGCTCGTATCGTTTCGACGTCGTTCTCACCAGCCCGCGGTTGCTGTATTTCCACCAGCCGAAAGGGATTCGCCTAGTGGAGGAAGTGGTCGCCCTGGCCGGCGCGGGACCCCGGGTGGGAGGGGTGGCCAGCCACCTGATCCCGTTCGGGATCATCGCCGGGACCCTGGGGGAGAAAGGCCCCCTTTCCTCCCTCTCTTCCCGCACCCTGACCCGGATCGCCGCGCTTTCCAGCTTTATCCGGTCGCGGGTGGATCTCGACCACTACCTCCTCCCCGGAGCCCGGAAGGTGCGGATACGGTTGTTCGTCAACAGCCCCGACTACCGCCAGGCCACCGCCCTCGAGGAGCACCTGGCCCGGGGACTTCCGCCGCTTCTGGCGGACCGGGAGGCGAGCTACTCCCTGAGCGGCGACCTGCCGGTTGCCGTCGAGGTGGTGCGGGCCGTCGTCGGCAACCAGCTGCGTTCCCTGGCCGCGGCCCTGGGGGCCGTCGGCGTGCTCCTGGCGCTCGTCCTGGGCAGCGTACGGGCGGCCGGCATCCTCCTCTCGCCCCTCGTCGTGACCCTCGTCGTGCTCCTGGGTGGCATGGGCTACGCCGGCCTTCCCCTGGGGATCGCCAGCAGCATGTTCGCCGCCCTGGCGGTCGGCGTCGGCGTCGACTTCGCCCTGCACTTCGCCCACGCCTACCGGCGCCAGCGGGCCGCGGGCTGGAAAGGCGAGCCCGGCGGCGAGCAGGCCACCCGCGCCACGCTGGTCGGCGCCGGCCGGGCCATCCGCTGGAACGCCCTGGTCCTCTCCCTGGGATTCCTGGTGTTGACCTTCTCGGCCCTCAAACCCAACCACAGCCTGGGCTGGCTCCTCGCCGCCGCGATGACGGTGTCCTACGCTGCCACCCTCCTCCTGCTCCCTCCCCTTCTCGAACATTGGCTGGACAGCCGGGAGAATCAGGTGTAGAATATTCAGAATGGATTCTCCACAGTTAATGAGCTCTCCCCGGGGGGCAAGGAGGCACGCGATGTCGAAGCAGACGCGAGGGACCCTCACCACAGGAGCCCTGGCGCTCGTGGCGGCCAGCCTGGCCACCCTTCTGATCCTCCACAGCCTCAGCGGCACGGGCTCCGTCGAAGCCAGCCCTGCCGGCGAGGGGCAAGGAGCCCCTGGCAGCGTGGGTCAGGACGTCGGCAAGTTTCTGCCGCCGTCGGACCTCTTCACGTCCTCGGGGACGCTCTTTCTCTTCCTGGGGACAGAGCTGCTCATCCCCGTCAACGTGACCTTGAGCTCCGCCGGCCTGCAGCCGACCACCGTGACCCGCACTCCGCCCCCCTACGTCACCGGCGTCCCGATCGTCACCGAGATCGTCCAGATGGAGCTCGCCGGCACCGCGGAGGGGATCGGGCGGGTGTTGGTGCGGCAGCGGATCGACCAGCCTTCCCTCGGCAGCGTTCAGGACGTGGTCGCCGAACCGACAGGGGATTTCGTCTCCGGGGACAGCTTCTTCGACGTCTTCGTGGACGTCATCCTGGAAGACACCGGACAGGTCCTCGACACCGGCCTCGTACCGATCCGGATGCAGGCCACCAACGTCACGAGCCTCCCGCCCCTGGGTCAGCCCTACTTCAACCTGGGCCAAGTGGAGCTCTTCGAAAAAGGGAGCGAGCTATCGGTAGGATTCGTCGTCGACGTCATGCACCAGCCGGACGACCCCTTCGATCCCCCGGATCCGACCCCGGATCAGGACTGCGTCTCCTCCAGCGCTCAGTCGACGATCACCTTCGACGTCAACGACGTGGCCTGTGCCAGCGGCGAGCCGCTGAGCCTCGCGCAGCTCAGCATGACGCAACCGGCGATCGTCGATCTCGATCCTCCCCCCTACACCACGGGAATCGACATCCAGACGGAGCTCGTCCAGCTTGAGCTGACCGGTGCGACGCCGCAACTCGGCACGGTGACGGTCAGCGAGAGGGCCGACCGCAAGTCGCGGGGCAAGATCGAGAACGTCGTGGCCAGCGCCGGTGACTTCGTCGTCGGCGACAGCTTCTTCGACGTCTTCGTGGAGGTCGATATTCCCTTGACGGGCCAGATGCTCCACACCGGACAGAGCACGGTGCGCATGGAAAACGGTGCGATCACCGAGCTGCCGCCGTTTCAGACCAGCTACCTGGCACCTCCCGCGACGCCGCAGATCGTCCCCCTCTACGACACCGCCACCCTGGTGCAGGTGGGCTGGCTGTGCCACGCCTCCCACATCCTCGTGGCGGCGGTCGACTGTGTCACCGGCGTACCGGTGAACATCTTCGAGGACGGTTTTGAATCCGGGGACACCTCCATGTGGTCCGCCACCGTGCCTCCTCCTTGAGCCTGCCTGCCTGGGTGCACCGGGCTACCGGGTCGCGACCGACCTCATCACCCGCCACGACTGGAAGGGCGACTTCGCGAGCGACCGCCCCGCGGACGAAGTCCGCGGCCGGTTGCGTTGCGGCAAGGCGAAACGGTGTCGGCACCTCCCGCTGGCGGACGGACCGCGGCTCGTGGAGCTGCTGTATCGCCCAGGTCGAGCCGGCGCGTCCCGCCTGCCGTAGGGACGAAGTCCCCTCTGCTGCCGAATTAGGTGGACCA
>CBDUYN010000031.1:0-69359 GCA_965371445.1 uncultured bacterium
CGTGGCTCGACCGGTCGCCGTGGCTCGACCGGCCGCCGTGGCTCGCGCCACCTCCTACCCGACTGCCGTGCCTCGACCGACCGCCGTGCCTCGACCGTGGCTCGACCGGTCGCCGTGGCTCGACCGGCCGCCGTGGCTCGCGCCACCTCCACCCGGGGCTAAAGCCCCGTGCTATAGATGAAAAGACCCCTGAAGGGGCCTCTCGGAGGAGCCTATCGCGGCTCGCTTTCTCTAGAATCCTCTCCCAACCCTTTTCTCCCCCCGGGCCACTCAAGGGTTGGAGACGGAAGACGTGACGACCCAAGAAATGCAGGAACGCGAATGGGCCGAGGCCCTGATGAGGAATGGCGACGAGGCGGCTTTCCGCCACCTCTACCGCCGCCATACGCCCCGCCTCTACGGCTTCGCCCTGCGGTTGCTCCGCGACGAAGCCGAGGCCGAAGACGTGGTGCAGGAGGTCTGGGTGCGCGCGGTGCGCAAGCTCGGCGGCTTCCGCTGGCGATCGGCACTTTCGACCTGGCTCGTGGGGATCGTCCACAACCTGTGCCGTGAGCGGCTGCGCAGCCGCTCGCGGCGCGAGGCGCGCGAGGCGCGCGAGGCCCTGGTACCGGTGCCGGTGCTCGTCGCGGCGCCGCTCGGGGGGCTGCGCGTCGACCTGGAACGGGCCATCGCGCTCCTGCCCGACCGCTGCCGTGCCGTCCTCATGCTGCACGACGTCGAAGGCTGGACCCATCAGGAGATCGGTCACCGTCTGGGTATCGCCGCCGGTACGTCCAAGAGCCAGTTGAGCGAAGGACGCCGCCGCCTCAGGACCTGGTTGAAAGGAGCACACGATGAGCCGTGAAGAAAGTCCGGAAAACGGCTTCGAATGGAACGACGAGGAGCGTTCGGCCCTCGCTTCCCTGGCCACCGTCCCCTTGGGGGGAGCGAGGGGGGACGTCACAGCCGTCGCGCCACCGCGCGCGCTCGAAGAGCGAACCGTCGAACGCCTGCGCCGCGAGGGCCTGATCCACGATGCGGCCGTCCCGTTCTGGACGCGCCTCTTGGGCGGCCGGCGATCCGGTGGCGCCGGCTCCCCAAGGTTTGCCTGGGCGGCCGCCGCGGCGGCCTGTGCGGTGGCGCTTTTCTTTGCCGGCGTCGCCGTGGGGCAGCGTTCGGCGGTGCGTACGACGGCCGAGGCCCTCGCCGCCTATCACGGCGACGCGCTCGTCGCCGCCTCGGCGCGGGTGCAGCAGACCGGCTCGGCCTACGTCGCGGCGCTCGCCGCCCTCGCCCTGACGGCCACCGACGACGCCGATCCCGAGCAGCTCGCCCAGGGCCGCGAGGTCGCCCTCGCGGCGCTCTACGCCGCCGCCGAGGAGCTCGTGCGCTTCGACCCCTACGATCCCGTCGCGGCACGCCTCGTCCACGACCTCGAAGCCGTCGACCGCGACGACGAGGGAGACGGCGAAGAGAGAAAGCGGCAGGTGATGTGGTTTTAGCCCCGGTCTCCGCTCGTTTCGAACATCCCCGATCAACACCCGGAGAAACGTCATGCGAAATCGAATCCTCTGGCTCACCTTGACCCTCCTGCTCACCGCGCCGCTCGCTGCCGAGGAGCCCTGCCAGGACGGCAAGCTTCCGATCGGCTGGCTCGGCATCCGCGAATTCAGCGACACGCAGATGGAGCTTCGGATGCGCGACGGCGGCTACGTCCTGCGTTTCCGCCAGGAGCCCCGGATCGGCGAGCTCGGCGGCCCGGCACGCGGCAAGCTGCGCCGCGGCGACGTGGTGACCACCGTCGACGGGGCCTTCATCACCACACGCAGGGGGAGCGAGAACCTCTATCGGGTGGAGCCCGGACAGGTGGTCCGGCTCGGGATCCGCCGCGGCGACGCCTTCCGCGACGTCGAGGTGACCGCGGCGCCGATCTGCCCGGAGGACGCCCCTCTCGGCTTCGCGCCACCTCCGGCGCCTCCGGTTCCCCCCGCGCCTCCGGCTCCCCCCGCGCCTTTCGCGGTCCTGGCGGCTCCTGCGGCGCGGGCCGCCCCAAGGGCACCTTCCGCGGTCCTGGCGGCTCCTGCGGCGCCGGCCCCTCCAAGGGCACCTTCCGCGATCCTGGCGGCTCCGGCTCCTGCGGTTCCTGCGGTTCCTGCGGCCCCGGTGCTGGCTCCGGCGCCGCCCGCTCCTCCCCGGCTGCCGGCCAGCGAGGGTTGGTTCGGCTTCGGCTTCGAATGCGACGACTGCGGCTGGAGCGAGGACGGCTTCTTCTTCCGTTCGCCGCCCTGGGTCTACTCGGTCGACTCCGGAGGTCCGGCGGCCGAGGCGGGCCTTGAGCGCGGCGACGTCCTCACCCTCGTCGACGGCGAGGACATCACGTCGCAGCTCGGCTCGAAGCGTTTTTTCTCGGCGCGGCCCGAAACCGGCCTGCGCCTCGGCTACCGCCGGGGAGGTGAGGCGAGAGAGACCGAGATCCTGGCCCGTCCTCGGCCCTGGAGCACGGTGCCGCTGGCGGACCTCGGGGGCGAGCAGCGGCTGCGCTGGACCGGCACCCTGGGCTCGACCGACATTGAGGTGCACGGCCTCGACTCGGTCTACGTCACCATCGACGAGGAGCGCGGCACCGTCTCGATCCGAACGCTCGACTCGACCATCCACCTCTCCCTCTCGCCAGCTGCGAGCGAGGGGGAAGAGTCGGGCTCGCAGTAGCCGGTCCGGGAGTGTTAGCCTTGGTCCAGGTCCGGGTCCTTCACTTCGCCCGGACGATTTCAAGGCATGCAGAGTCGAGTCGTCCAACTACGGGCCAGCCCCGCCACCTTCCACGGCCTGATGGACATGGACCGCCGATTTGACGTGGGCCGCGAGCCCGACGCGGTGCTCGCTTTCCTGCCGACGAAACACCTCGAGGACACGCTCTCGGCGATGGCCGAGGTGTGGCCTACGAGCCTTCGCCTGGGGTGCGAGGCCGCCGCCCAGATCGCCGACGGCGAGTGCGTTGAGAAGGGCTCTCTACAATTTCTCTGGCTCGACGACCCGGCCCATGAGCTCTCGGTAGAAGTCCTGGGATGCGACCTCGAAGGGTCGCTCGACGAGGAAGCCGTGGAGCGCTTCCACGGCGCCCTCGGCGAGGCGGACTCCGCCTTGCTGCTCGCCGACGGCGTCCGCTTCCCGCAGGCGAAGCTGCTGGCCGAGCTGCGCCGGGAATCGAGGCCGCCGGTGCTGGGGCTCTTCGCCTCGCGGCCGTCCGACGCGCTCGAGGGTGCCCGGGTCTTCCTCGGTACGGAGGTCCATCTCTCCGGGTGCCTGCTCCTGGTCATGAAGGGCGTCTCGATGGACGTCGAGGTGGTCCACCCCTTCACCGCCGCCAGTCCCGCCTACACGGTGACCCGGGCGGCCGGCAACGTGGCCTACGAGATCGACGGCGAGCCCGCCACCCTGTGGTACCGGCGTTTTTTCTCCGTCGACGGACAGCTTCTGCCGCTGCCCTCTTCGGCGTTGCCGTTTCCGCTGATCGTTCAGGGCCCCGACCCGGCCCGGCGCGGGCTCTACCGCACCATGACGGAGTTCGACGAGTCGAGCGGCCGGGTGAGCTTTCGCGGCGACGTCCACGTGGGGGACCGGATCCGTCTCGGGTTGCGGAGCACGGCTTCCTTGAAGGAAGCGGCGGCGGCCGCCTCCGACCATCGCCCGCAGGCGGCGATCCTCTCCGTGAGCCTGGGCGGAGACCTGAGCGAGGACGAGAAGACGGTCGCCGGCGTGGCGGAAGCGCACGAAATCCTGGGCCTTCCCCTCATAGGTCTGAGCAGCTTCGGAGAGGTCGTCACTGACACGGACCACGGTGTGCTCCTCCACAACCAGGTGATGGCTCTCGCCGTCCTGCGCGAGGTCGTCTCGTGAAGGACCTCGGGATCGAGAACGCCGTCTTGAAAAACCTCCTGCGGGAGACGGTGCGGGCCTACGAGGCCAGGGTCGACGGCGCGGTCGGGCCGCCGCCGCCGGTCGCCATGCCGCGGATTGCCGCTCCTAGAGCCGCCGAGGAGACCGCCGGGGCCGGAGGCGAGGACGTCGTCCTGCACAACCTCGTCGTCGAGACCCACCGGGTCTACGAGGAGCAGGCGTCGGAGCTCGCGACGCTTCGGGAGACGCTACGCCTCTTTTTCTTGCAGAGCGGCGACGTGATGATCTCGACCGATGCGGAGACCGCCGTCGTCGAGCTCAATCCGGTGGCCGAGAAGCTCATGGGCTTGCGATCCGCCGCCGCCGCCGGACGCCCTCTCCTCCACGTGCTCCTCCTCGTCGGAACCGACGGCCAGGCCGTGGTCCTCGACCTCGCCCCTTGCCTGATGGAAGGCATGGACCTCGCATTGCCGGCGGGGGTCGCCGTCGAACGGCGCGACGGCTATCGCTTCGCCGTCGAAGGCCGCGTCACGCCGACCCGCGACGACGGAGGCAAAATCTCAGGCCTCCTGATCGTCTTGCACCCCCTGGACGACACCTACCGCCGCGCCCCTTGAAACCTCGAACGCCGATCGATCTCCACCCGTCCGGAGGCCCCGAAGGGAGCGGGGCTCGCCCGCTGCGCGTCGCCGTGCTCCTCTCGGGAGGTGTCGACAGCTCGGTCGCCTTGAGGCTCTTACAGGAGCAAGGCCACGAGGTCGTGGCCTTCTATCTCAAGATCTGGCTCGAGGACGAGCTCCAGCACCTCGGGGAATGTCCCTGGGAGGAGGACCTGGGCTACGCGCGGGCGGTGTGCCAGGACGCCGGCGTGGCGCTCGAGGTGATGTCGCTCCAGCGCGAGTACCACGAGCGGGTGGTCGCCGAAGCGGTCGCGGAGCTTGGGGCGGGGAGGACTCCGAGCCCCGACGTCCTGTGCAATCGGCGGGTCAAGTTCGGCGTCTTCCTGGATCAGCTCGATGCCCTTCCCGGGAGCTTCGACAAGGTCGCCTCGGGGCATTACGCCCGCATCGAGCACGACGGCCGGCTCTATAGGCTGCGCAAAGGAGTGGATCCGGTCAAGGACCAGACCTACTTCCTCTGCCGCCTCGACCAGCGTCAGCTCGCGCGAACCCTTTTCCCGCTCGGTGCCTACCGCAAGAGCGAGGTCCGCCGGCTGGCTCGCGGCTTCGGCCTGCCGAACTGCGATCGGCGCGACAGCCAAGGGATCTGTTTTCTCGGCAAGCTTCCCTACGACGCTTTTGTCAAAAGCTACCTTGGCACACGCCCCGGCGAGATCCGCGAGGTCGAGACCGGGCGCGTGCTCGGCGAGCACCGCGGTCTCTGGTTCCATACCGTCGGCCAGCGCCGTGGACTGGGGCTTGGTGGCGGGCCCTGGTACGTGGTGGCCAAGGACCTCGAGCGAAACGTCGTCTTCGTCGCCCATGGCGAGGAGGCGCCACGCCATCGCCGGGAGCGTTTCCGCGTCGCCCGGCTCCACTGGATCGCCGGAGCGCCCGAAAAGGATCGGTTGACGATTCGAGTGAGGCACTCGCCAAGCGTCGGCGAGTGCCGGGTCCGCCTTCAAGACGGTAAGGCCGAAGTCGAGCTCGCCGAGGCCGATCCCGGCATCGCACCTGGCCAGACGGCGGTCTTCTACGACGGCGACGAATGCCTCGGCGGCGGCACGATCCTGTAGGCCTGGCGTGTCATCCCACCTCCAGGTGATAGAGCATCCAGTAGATCACGACACCGGTCACCGAGACGTAGAGCCAGATGGGCAAGGTGAAGCGGGCCAGCCGGCGGTGTCGTGAAAATTCCTCGCGCCAGGCACGATAAAGAGTCACGCCAGCCAGGAAAGGCACCGCCGCTGCCAGGACCGTGTGGGTCGCCAGGATGGTCAGGTAGACCGAACGGACCGTCCCCGTTCCCTGAAAGCGAACCGAGCCCACTTGATAGTGGTAGAAGAGATAGGAGACGAGAAAGGCCACGGAACAGGCAAAAGCCGTCGTCATGGCGATCTTGTGGGCTGGCACCCGGCGATTCTTGATGAGGGTAAAACCTGTCACGAGGCAGATCGCTGCCAGGCCGTTCAGAAACGCGTTCAGGGTCGGTAGAGCCGTCAGGTCCATGGTGTAGCTCCTCGGCGCCGCGGGCGCGAATGGTGGGTCGTGGTGACATCGCAGACCACACGGTGCTATGATAGAGCGCGAGCGAGGTCTTGGCACCCCGCCAACGATCCTTGGCAGCCCGTACTGCCGGGGAGGTAGCATGCAGAACTCGAGTCCGTCACTTACAACGCGGCCTGTCCGAAGTACGCACGCCGGTGCGGCGCCGCTGTTGTTTGGGGGTAGTCGAATGAAGAGAGTCATCGTCGTCCTGGCCGCCGTCTCGATCCTGACCCTGTTCGACGCCGGCTTCAGCGCCGAGGCGGCGGGCGGCTACAAGGTCATCGTCAACCAGAACGTCCCGCTCTCCCAGCTCTCGAAGTCGGAGGTCCAGAAGATCATGATGAAGAAGACCTCCAAGTTCTCGGACGGGACGAGGGCGTCGCCGGTCGACCTGCAGCCGGATTCGTCCGTCCGCGAGGCCTTCTCGAAAGACGTCCTGGGGCGCTCCACCTCCGGCGTCAAGAACTTCTGGCAGCGGCAGATCTTCTCCGGCAAGAACGTCCCGCCGCCCGAGGTTTCGAGCGACGCCGAGGTCATTGCCTACGTCGGCTCGAATTCCGGGGGCCTCGGATACGTCTCGGAGGGGGCCCGGCTCAACGGCTCCGTCAAGCCCGTGGATCTCGTCGAATGAGCCTCCTGCCTCCCGTCTCCTCGGTCCCATGAAACCCGTCGACCCGGCCGCCGACGTCAAGGCCACGATCCTCACCATCGTCGGCGACCAGCCGGACGGGAGCACCTACGACGAGATCTTGCGCGAGCTGGCCTTCCACCGCATGGTGGAGCATGGGCTCGGCGGTGACCGCAGCCGCAGGATCGGGACCGGCGAGATCCGCCGGCGCCTCAAGTCATGGCACGGCTGAGCTGGACGGCGGAGGCCGCCGCCACCGTCCGTGACGTCTACGCCTACATGGCGCGCGACCGTCCGGAGACCGCGCACCGCACGCTCGAGGCCATCCTCAACAAGGTCGACTCCTTGACCGAGTACCCGGAGCTCGGTCAGCCCTACTGCTACGGAGCCGGCGCCGTCCGCGTCCTCTCCTACGGCAGCTTCAGGGTCGCCTACCTGCTCGAGGAGAGCGGCGACCTCCTCGTGCTGGGCATCTTTCACGGCCTGGTTTCCCTCCCTCCCTATTAGACTGTGGCACGTCAGATGGTGCGCAGCCGGACGGCGGCAAACGACGCGACGAGGAGCGAGCGATGAAGATCGTTTCGATTGGCGGAGGCCCGGCGGGCCTCTATTTCGGCATCCTGATGAAGAAGCTTGAGCCACGGTGCGAGATCACCGTCTACGAACGCAACAAGAGCGACGACACCTTCGGCTGGGGCGTGGTTTTTTCCGACGAGACCCTGGGCCAGTTCGAGGCGGCCGATCCCGAAAGCTACGCCGCGATCACGGCGAGCTTCAAGTACTGGCGCGACGTCGAGACCTTCTACCGCGGCACGCGGACGGTCTCGACCGGCCACGGATTCGCCGCCCTGTCGCGCCGGCACCTGCTCGAGATCCTCCACGAGCGTTGCCGCGCGCTCGGCGTCGAGCTCCTCTTCGAGCACGAGGTCACGGACCCCAAGGCGCACACCGGCGCGGACCTCGTGCTCGGCGCCGACGGCGTGAGCTCCCTGGTGCGCGAGCGCTGGGCCGAGCACTTCCGTCCGCACCTCGACCACCGGGCGTGCCGCTTCTGCTGGCTCGGCACCACGAAGCCCCTCTCGGCCTTCACCTTCATCTTCCAGCCGTCGCCTCACGGCCTCTTCCAGGTCCACGCCTACCCGTTCGAGGGGGGGCTTTCGACCTGGATCGTCGAGTGCCGCGACGAGGTCTGGCGCCGGGCCGGGCTAGAGCAGGCAAGCGAGGAGGAGACCGTCGCTTTCTGCGAGGAGCTTTTTCGCGACCACCTGGACGGGCATCGCCTGTTGACCAACCGTTCGCTCTGGCGCGTTTTCCCGACGGTGCGATGCGAGAGCTGGCATCACGAGAACGTCGTCCTGATGGGCGACGCGGCCCACACCGCGCATTTTTCGATCGGCTCGGGCACCAAGCTCGCCATGGAGGACGCGATCGCGCTCGCCGGCGCGTTTCGCGACCACGGCACCAGCGACGTCCCCAGGGTCCTCGCGGCCTACGAGGACGCGCGCCGCGTCGATGTCTTGAAGACCCAGAAGGCCGCCCAGACGAGCCTCGAATGGTTCGAGAATTCGGCCCGCTACATGCGTCAGCCTCCCATACAGCTCGCCTTCAACCTGATGACCCGCTCGAAGCGGATCACCTACGACAACCTCCGCGAGCGCGATCCGCGGCTGGTCGACGGGGTCGCTCGTTGGTACCAGGAGGACCAGGCCGCGTATGGGGCCGCCAGCCTAGCCACGGCTTCGCCGCCGATGTTCACCCCCTACACTCTCCGGGGCTTGAAGCTACGCAACCGTGTCGTTCTGAGCCCCATGTGCCAGTACTCGGCCGTCGATGGCGAGGTGGGCGACTGGCACCTCGTCCATCTCGGGAGCCGTGCCGTGGGCGGCGCCGGGCTCCTTGTCACCGAGATGACCGACGTTGTGGCCGACGGACGGATCACACACGGCTGTGCCGGGATGTACGACCGCCGCCATGTCGCGGCCTGGAAGCGCATCGTCGAGTTCGTCCACGCCTCTTCGGAGGCAAGAATCGCCGTCCAGCTGGCCCACGCCGGCCGCAAGGGATCGGTCGCCCACCCCTGGGAAGGCGACGACGTCCCTCTGAGCGCCGCGGAAGGGGCCTGGACGACGATGGCGCCCTCGGCCGTGGCGTTTCACCCTCATTGGCCGGTGCCCCGGGAGATGGATCGCGGCGACATGGACCGGGTGGTGGGTGCCTTCGTCCAGGCGACGGCTTGGGCCGAGGAGGCCGGGTTCGACATGGTCGAGGTCCACATGGCCCACGGTTACCTTCTCTCCAGCTTCCTCTCGCCGCTTGCGAACCTTCGCGTCGACGAATACGGCGGCAGCCTCGAGAACCGCCTCCGCTTCCCTCTGGAGGTCTTCTCGGCCGTGCGTGCGGCCTGGCCCGGGGAGAAACCCATGGCGGTGCGCATCTCGGCGAGCGACTGGATGACGGACGGCACCGGGACGACGATCGAGGAGTCGGTCGAGGTGGCGAGGCGTTTGAAGGCGGCGGGGTGCGACCTCGTCGACGTCTCTTCGGCGGGCAACTCGCCCGATTCGGAGGTCGGCTACGGACGTATGTACCAGGTCCCGTTCGCCGAGCGGATCCGTTACGAGGCCGAGGTGCCGGTGATGGCGGTGGGTGCGATCCTGGGGGCGGACCATGCCAACACGGTCCTCGCCGCGGGCCGCGCCGACCTCGTCGCCATGGCGCGTCCGCACCTGCACGACCCCTACCTGACGCTCCACGCCGCCGAGCGCTACGAGGTGGACGAACGGGCCTGGCCCGGACAGTACCTGCCGGGCAAGCCCCGTCCGAAGGTGGAGGGCCAGGAAGGTGTACCGCATCTTTTTAGCCTCGGGCGTCAGCCCGTGGAGACGGTCTTGTCCGCCGCCTCGGGTGTGCTAGGATCTCGCCGCTAACTCGAGCCCATGGTCAGCACTCTGCGGCGCGACCCCAACCCGGAGCGGACCGCGCGGCATTCTTGATTTGAACGGACTCAGGAAAGGACACCCAATGTTTGAGAAGCTGCACAAGACCTTGTGGATCGCCCTGTTCGCCTTCCTGCTGCTGACCCCGGCTTTGGTGGCGCAGGACGAAGAGGAGCCGAAGACCGAAGAACCCGTCGACGTGGTCTCGGAGATCATCGTCGTCACGGCTTCACGGACCGAGCAGTCGCTGCACGAGGTGCCGAGCGCGCTCTCCGTGGTGACCGCGGAAGAGCTCGAGACGGCGCCGGTCGACGACATCGGCGACATGCTGCGCAACGTCCCGGGCCTGAACGTCACCCAGGCCAGCGCCCGCGACATCCAGGTCTCGTCGCGCAGCGCGACCTCGACGCTGGCCACCGACACGCTGGTCATGCTCGACGGCCGGACCCTCTACCTCGACTTTTTTGGCTTCGTCATGTGGGACTACATGCCGGTCAGCACCCAGGAGATCAAGCAGATCGAGGTGGTGCGCGGTCCCGGTAGCGCGGTCTGGGGTGCCAACGCCATGAACGGCGTGATCAACGTCATCACCAAGACGCCCAGAGAGATGGCCGGCACCAGCGTCGTCGCCGGTGTCGGGGACTTCGACACCCTCTACGGCAGCCTCACCCACGCCGGCGCCAGCGGAAAAGCCGGCTACAAGCTTTCCGTGGGCTTTTACGAGCAGGATCCCTACCCGCGGCCGACCGGCGTCATCCCCGGCACCGAGCTGACCAATCCGCCCTTTGGTACGCCCTACCCGAATTTCTTGAACCAGGGTACGGAGCAGCCCAAGGTCGACCTGCGTATCGACTACGACACCTCCGCCGACACCACGTTGTCCTTTAGCGCGGGCTACGCCGGGACCGACGGCATCGTCCACACCGGCATCGGCCCGTTCGGCATCGAGAGCGGCGCCAACCTCTCCTACTTCAAGTCCTCATGGCGCCGGCGCGCCATGCAGCTCACCTTCTTCGTCAACGCGCTGGACGGCGAGGCCCCGAACCTGCTGACCGTCGGCCCGGACGGCCTGCCGCTGCAGCTCGGCTTCCAGTCGGAGACCTACGACCTCGACTTCTCGAACACCGCGGTGATCGGCGAGAGCCACATCTTCACCTACGGCCTGCGGGCCCGGCACAACGCTTTTGACCTGACGATCGCCCCGGGCGGCGACAACCGCGACGAGCTTGGCTTTTTCCTCCAGGACGAGATCCTGATCGGCGACAAGACGCGCTGGCTCCTCGGCGCCCGTATCGACGACATGGACCCGATCGACACCGTGGTCTCGCCGCGCACGAGCCTCTTGTACTCGCCCAGTCCCGACCACACCTTCCGCTTCTCCTACAACCAGGCCTACAGGGCGCCGTCGGTGATCAACAACTTCCTCGACATCGTGATCGTCAGCCAGATCGGACCGGTGGCCCCGGGATTCCCGCCCGGCATCCCGATCGATCCGAACCAGGTCCTCGCCGGCCTCGTCGCGGCCGGGTTGGCGCCTCCCGGCGTCCCCTGCCAGTTCGTGTTGAGCGCCTGCGATCCCTTCTTCTACTCCATCTTCCCGACCAACGCGGTGGGCAACCCGGACCTCGACGAGGAGGCCATGGAGGCTTTCGAGGTGGGCTACGTCGGCACCTTCGGTTCGACGACCGTCTCGGTCGCCGCCTACCGCAACGACCTCGAAGACTCGACGGACTTCTTCCAGTCCGGCGCCTACACCTCGACGAATCCGCCGTCGAACTGGCCGCTCACGCTCGCGGGTCCCGTCCCGATCCCCATTTTTCCGCCGCAGCTCGACGGCCTCCTGGCCTCGGAGTTCAGCTACCGCAACGTCGGCAAGCTCGTCAACGAGGGGATCGAGCTGTCGATCAAAGCCCGTCCGTCGCCGGAGTGGAGCTTTTTCGCCAACTACACCTACCAGCAGGACCCGGAGGTCACCGGGATCCCGGAGGACGAGGTCAACCTGCCGCCGAACAACCGCTTCAACGTCGGTTTGGCCTACGACGGCGGCCGCTTCTTCGTCAACGGCAACGTCAACTACACCGACAGCGCTTTCTGGACCGACGTCCTCGACTCCCGCTTCTGGGGAACGACGGAGGACTTCACGCTCGTCAACCTGAGCCTCGGATTCCGCTTCGCCCAGGACAAGGTCACGCTCGTTTTCATTGGCACGAACCTGACCGACGAGGACTTTCAGGCGCACATCTTCGGCGACGTCATTCCGCAGAAGATCACCGGCGAGCTGCGCTTCCGCTTCTAGGGGAGCGGCTGAAATGCCCCGGCGGACTTCGTCCGCCGGAAGGCTTGTCACCGCAGGAGAGCCGATGAAGCCAGCACCCTTTCGCTACTATGCTCCCGACTCGATCGATGAGGCCGTCCACCTCCTCGCCGAGCACGGCGACGAGGCCAAGGTCCTCGCCGGGGGCCAGAGCCTGATCCCGGCGATGAACTTCCGCCTCGCGCAGCCGGCGGTCCTGATCGACCTCGGACGGATCGGCGAGCTCGCCTATCTCCGCGCGGACGGGGACAGCCTCGCGATCGGCGCCATGACGCGCCAGCGCGAGGTCGAGCGAAGCGACCTGGTCGCACGATTGACGCCTCTCATCCACCAGACGATGCCGCTCATAGCCCATCCGCAGATCCGCAACCAGGGGACTTTTGGCGGCTCGATCGCCCACGCCGATCCGTCCGCGGAGCTGCCGGCCGTAGCCGTGGCCACCCACGTCGCCTGCCGGATCCGCAGCGTCCGCGGCGAGCGCACGGTCGGCGCGGCGGATTTCTTCACCGACTTGTTCGAGACCGTCCTCGAGCCGGACGAGCTCCTCGTCGAGGTGGCGGTGCCGGCGGTCAAACCGCGCACCGGCACGGCGTTCCAGGAGGTGGCCCGACGCCACGGCGACTACGCCCTCGTCGGGGTGGCGGCGACGGTCGTGCTCGATGGCGACGGGCGCTGCGAGGACGCGCGGATCGTCCTGATGAGCGTCGGCCCGGGGCCGGTGGCGGCGGTGAAGGCACGCCAGGTGCTTCTTGGCCAGGCGCCGGACGAGAAGCTCGTCGCCGAGGCCGCGAGGATCGCCGCGCAAGAAGACATCGATCCGCCGGGCGACATCCACGCCTCGGTGCCCTACCGTCGGCGGCTGGCCGAGGTCCTGACCCGCAGGGCCTTGACGGCGGCGCTCGCGGCGGTTTAGGTAAGAATCCAATGAAACACAAAAGAGGAGGAAGGCCGTGAAGCCTTACGATCTTTCCCAGCCCTTGAACCAGGACGTTCCGTTCTGGCCGTATTACCCGCCCTTCGAGGTGAAGTACATCAAGCGCAAGGCCGAGCACGGCGTGAACGCGCAATACATCATGACCTCGAACCACATGGGAACCCACCTCGACGCACCGCGCCACTTCGTCACCAACGGCATGACGATCGACCAGATCCCCATGGAGTGGCTCTATGGTCCAGGCGTCATCGTCGACCTGAGAGACGAGATGGACGAGCTCGCCGTCTATACGCCCGAGATGATCGAGGCACGCGTCGAGATCAAGGAAGGCGACATCCTTTTTCTCCACACCGGCTGGCACCGCTACGCCCAGTTCGGCGAGGAGGCCGACGAGGAGAAATACATCCATCGCCACCCGGGCGCCCATCCGGTGATGGTCGAGTGGCTGCTGGAGAAAAAGATTCACATCTGGGGCGTCGACGAGGTGTCGACCGACCATCCCATGAACCTGCCGATCGGACGCTTCCTCGGCAAGGGGATGCACGGTCACTGCGACCGCGTCGAGAAGGCGTGCCGGGAGAAGTTCGGCGACCGGATGGACGAGCTTTTCCCTGACGAGGCCTACCAGCTGACGCACAACGCGCTTTTCCCGCACAACTGCATGCACGTCGAGAACTTGGGCGGCGACATTGCGGCGCCGGAGCTGCAGAACAAGCGGTTGACGCTGGGCGTCTTTCCGTGGAAGTTCAAGGGCGGCGAGGCGGCGTTTTGCCGGGCGGTGGCGTTCGTCGAGGAGTGAGCCGACGGCGGGCCGGAGGACCCGCTTCACCGGCGTCGTCCTCGTGAGCCAAAACGGCGCCAGGGCTTTCGAGCTGGAGATGGGCGACAGTCTGACCGTCCTCTACCGGCGACGGTGCCGCTTGTTCCTCGCAAGCGGCCGTCTCGGCATTTTGAGCTTGAAAATCGCCTTGAATTCCGGTTTCGGGGCCACCTTCGAGCGTCTTGTTGCCTTCGGTTCCGGCTTCGACCGGGGAGGGGAGCGTCGCTTCGCCTTAGGTTCCGGGTTCGAGCGCGACGCCGGCCGCCGCCTCGTCTTGGATTCCGGGCTCGGCGCTCGGCGTCGCCACCGCGTCGCTCTCGGCCTGGGGCTCGACCGCCTCGCCGGGTAGCGGCTGGGCCGCCGCCTCTTGCGTGGGAAGCGGAAGCGCGGTCTTCTCCTCTTCCAGCTCGTTCATCCGGGCTTCCTGCTCGGCGGCCTCCTTCGCCAGCTGGGGCCGCCTTCGAGGATCCGTTGCCCGTCGGCGACCTGCTTTTCTTTGCCGAACGGTCCGACTCGTCCGCCCTCTGGGTGAGCGACGGCACAGCCGCGGGAAGCCGCCGTATCTGGCAGAAACCGGCCGGCGACGAGACCGGTTTAGCGTTTCTTCGAAACGAAACCATGGCAATTGGGCCTCTTCGTCCTCGAGGACGACGGCTCTCTCGTCCAGTTGCTCGACGACACCCTGCTGATTGTTGCCTATCCCTGGGGTGCCCGCGAGTATAACGGTTTTATCTATTTCGTTGCTCTCTCTACAGGAAACCCTCTCCAACTTTGGCGCAGCGACGGCACCCGCGACGGCACCCGCTTCGTCGGCGACCTCAGCGACGGCACCGAGGCCGGCACGCGGCTCCACGCGGACCTGCGCCGGGGTCCCGAGCCCAGCCGACGGCGTCCACGGTCTGGAGCCGTGGGCGATCGGCCCCGATGACTTCGTTCCACGCCGCCTCGGGGACCTCTTTCCGGGACCGGGGTCGTCCAGCCCGCGGGAGTTCACGCCGGCCGGCGGCCGAGTCTTCTTCAACGCCGGCGACCCGGACGCCGGCTTCGAGCTGTGGGCCGTGGGGCTTGGCGCACAGGTCTTCGGCGACGGCTTCGAGTCCGGTGACCTGTCGTCGTGGTCGTCCGTCGACCCCTGAGGTACAATCACCGCAAGACCGTTGCACCCCCGAGCCGGCGGCCGGGAGGGTCAGCGACCCCTCAAGCCGCGATCCGCGCCGCCGACGGCACCCACAAGCTCTCGTAGGCGGTCTCGGGGAGCCGCGTACGGCCGACCATCTTGAGCCGTCCGGCGCTTTGCGCCAGGTCGCGGATCACCTCGATCGTCGCACCGGGATTGCCGCCGCCAGCGCGTTCGAGGAAACGGACCATCCCGGGCGCGGGAGGCTCACCGAGGATCGCCTCCGCGAGCTCGGCGATCGCGCGCCGCTCAAGCGGCTGAAGCCGTAGGACGTCCAAGCCAAGACGACGCCTTGAATCGAAGCCGGAGAGCCTCTCCGGCAAATCGCCCGCGACGTTGTCGTCGAAGCTTGCGAAGATGCGAAGCGGACCGCTCGCGGCATATCGCGCGAGCCGAGCCAGGAGGACGAGACTTTCGCGCGGCGCCCATTGGAGGTCTTCGAGGAAGACGACCGCGCTTCCGAGACGCGAGAAAAGACTCTCGACGGCCCAGCTCAGACGCTGCCCCGCGGCCTTCGGCTCGATCACGGACGCCGGCTCGATGCCGCGTCCGAGCAGCACCGGGACGCCTTGGGCCGCCTCGGCCAGCACCGCGGCCTCCAAGTCGTCGACCTCGCACCTCAAGACGAGCTCGCGCAGGACGTCCCGCCACGGTCCGTAGCGGCTCCTCAGGTCCTGCAAGGCCCGTCCTTCCAGGACCGGCAGGCCGCGCAACAGGGCCTGGCTGCGGATCTCGGCGAGGAGCCGGGACTTGCCCATGCCGGACGCTCCCACCACCAGCCGCAGGCCGCCGCGGCCCGCGGCGACGCCGTCGAGGTCTTCCTCCAGGCGTCCGAGCTCGGCGTCGCGGCCACGCAGGCGGGCGCTGCGGAGAAAGCTCTCACGAACCTCGGCGCTCTCCGTCCGGCGTGGGCGGCCGACGGCCCGGCGGAAAGCCCGGATCGCGTCTTCGGCGCTTGGATAGCGCTCGGCCGGGTCCTTGGCCAGGAGACGGCCGATCACCTCGCGCACGCTGTCGCTGGCGTCCATGCCGCCGAGGTCCACCGGCGCCCGGGCGATGCGGTCGAAAAGCGTGATCAGCTCCTCGCCCTCGAAGGGATGGTGGCCGGCAAAAAGCTCGAATCCCACCAAGCCGACGCCAAAGAGATCGGTCGCCGGGCTCGGCGGCTCGCCGGCCAGCGTCTCCGGCGCCAGGTAGGGCAGGGAACCCGAAAGCTTCGCCTCGCCGTCGTCGAGGCGCGGGATCGCAATGCCGAAGTCGAGGAGCTTCACGCTGCGCCCGCCGGGTCGCCGGCCGCCGGATGGCCGGCCCGCGACCATCACGTTCGAGGGCTTGACGTCGCGATGGATCACCCCCTGACGGTGCAGGTAGCCGAGGGCTCTCAGGAGCTCGATCAGGAGCTCCACCCGCGTTCTCTCCGTCGAGCCGCGGCCCGCTTCGAGGAGGCTTCGGCCGCCTTCGACGAGCTCCATGGTGAAAAACGGCGCGCCCCGCTCGTCGAAGCCGTAGTCGAAGACGCGGACCACGTTGGGATGACGAAGCGTCGCCAGGTGATGGAATTCGGCGGCGAGGGCGAGGCGCCGGCTGCGGCTGGCACGGGTGTCGTAGCTGCAAGACACTCGCTTCAGGGCGACACCCCGGCCGTGGAGGCGGTCCAGGGCTCGAAAGACCTCGCCCATGCCCCCTTGCCCGAGAGGCTCCAGGAGGATGTAGCGCCGGTTGAAGCAGGAGGCTTCGACGCGCTGCAGGGGCTCGGAACGCCGCCCGGCGGCTCGCAGGTCGGGTGCCGTCGCCTCCAGAAGGGTCCGAGTCACCACCGACTCCTCGCCCCGGGTAAGGGGATATCTCTCCATCTGCCTCATTCCGCGTTCAGCTTAGCGGCAAACAGAGAGCAGAGTTTTAACAATGTACCTGAGCAATTCCCCTGAAAGGCGGTGCCTCAGTCCTTCTTCTTGCCGCCTCCCAGGACGCGGGCCGGCAGCATGACGACCGCCTTCAGAAGCCCCAGGACCCCGTCGACGGCGATGCCGACGATGCGAAACGGCAGCAGCAGCAGCCAGACGATCGGGTAGAGCAAGAGCGCGATCAGCGCTATCGGCCAACAGAGGACCAGGAGAATGCACCAGAGCAGGAACGACCACATCGTGTGTACCTCCACCGAGCACTACGCAGAAAAACCGGCGAGGATTCACCTTTCCCTACTGCCCGACGTCGACCATTTCGGCGTAAACGATCTCCGGCAGGGCACGCAACGCCTCCAACGTCTCCTGCGGGACGGGCTGGTCGACCCGTACGACGGCGAGGGCGTGGTGGTCGCCGTCGCCGGAGCGACGCGCCAGGTGGATCTCGGCGATGTTGACGCCGGCGTCGCCCAGGGCGACGCCGAGCTTGCCCACGACGCCCGGGACGTCGCGGTTCTTGACCACGAGGATCCGTCCCTTGGGCCGGAACTCCAGCGGATAGCCGTCGTAGCTCGTGACCCGCGGGTCCTGCTCGTGGAGCAGCGTCCCGGCCATCTCGATCTCCGCCCCCTCGCCTCGCAGGCGGAGCTCGATTGAGAGCGGTGTCGCCTTGTCGCCCGATTGGACGGTGCGTGCCACCTCGAGGCCCTGGCTGCGGGCCACGCGCTCGGCGTTGACGTAGTTGACGTTCTCGCCGTGGTAGCGCTCCAGGAGGCCCTTCAAGGCGGCGACGCCGATCGGCGCCTGGAGCTCGTCGGGGACACCGCACAGCCGGACGTCGACCTCCCGGATGGGACCCTTGGCCTCGGCACCAGCCAGGATCCCGAGCTTCTCGGCCAATCGCAGGTAGGGCTCGCCGCTGCTGCCGGCCGGACGAAAGGGAAGGTTGACGGCGGTGACCGCGAGCGATCCTTCGAGGGCGTCGACCACCATCCGGGCGGTGTCGGTCGAGATGCGCACCTGCGCCTCCCGGGTCTGGGCGCCGACGTGGGGCGTCGCCACGACGCGAGGATGGCGGGCGAGGGCGAAGTCGACCGGCGGCTCCTGGGCAAAGACGTCGACGGCGGCGCCGGCCAGGTGCCCCGATTCCAGGGCTTCGAGAAGCGCCACCTCGTCGACGATACCGCCGCGGGCACAGTTGACGAGACAAGCCCCCTGCTTCATCCCCCGGATCCGTTCTGCATTGAGGAGGTTCCTCGTGCCGTCGGTCATGGGGACGTGGAGGGTGACGAAGTCGCAAGCCGCGAGGAGCTCCTCAAGAGCCGTCGGCTCGACGTCGAGGCGACGGACGTACTCGGCCACCACCACCGGGTCGTAGGCCAGCACCCGCATGTCGAACGCGCGGGCGCGGCGGGCGACCTGCTGGCCGATGCGACCGAAGCCGACGACGCCCAAGGTCTTTTTCTGCAGCTCCGTGCCGACGAAGGCCTTGCGGTTCCACTCGGCCTGCTTCATCGAACGGTCGGCGGCGGGGAGGTTGCGGGCCAGGGAGAGAAGGAGGGCGAAGGTGTGCTCGGTGGCCGAGATCAGGTTGGCCGTCGGAGCGTTGACGACCAGGATGCCGAGCTCGGTGGCGGCCTCGACGTCGACGTTGTCGACGCCGATCCCGGCCCGGCCGACGACCCGCAGGCGGCGGCCAGCGGCGAGGAGCTCGGCCGTGACCTTGGTGCCGCTACGAACGACGAGGGCGTCGACGTCGGCAATCAGCTCCGGGAGGCGCAGACGCTCCTCCTCCGGCATCTCGTAGACCTCGTGACCCGACTCGCGCAGCATTGCGAGGCCGGTTTTCTCGAGAGGATCGGAAACCAGGATCTTGTACATCTCAGTCGAGTCCTTCCTCGAGCAGCTCGTCGATCGCGGCAAAAAGTCCCGCGAGGTCGGCCGGGCGGACCTCGCCCATGTGGCCGATGCGAAACGTCGACGGCTTCCAGTCGCCGTAGCCGCCGCCCACCACGTAGCCGGCCTCGGCGAGGCGCGCCACGAGCTTCGGTGGCTCGACTCCGGCCGGCGTTTTCAGACAGCTCACCGTGGGCGAGGCCGCCGAGGCCTCCGAGGCGTAGGTGAAACCGCGCTCCTCGGCCCAGGCCTCGGTCTGGCGCCGCAGGCCCAGGTGCCGCTCCCAACGCGCTTCGAGCCCTTCGCCGTGGATCCGCGCGAGGCCCGCTTTCAAGGCGCGGATCTGAGGGATGGGCGGCGTCGTCAGGGCGACGTTCGCACGATGCTTGCCGAGCCAGGCCAGCATGTCGGTGTAAAAGCCCCGGTGGGGGACTTTCCCGGCCCGTTTTTCGGCCCGCTCCGAAGGGCTCATGAATGCCAGCCCCGGCGGCAGGGCGAGCGCCTTCTGGGAGCCGGTGAGGACGAAGTCGAGCCCCCACTCGTCGGTCAAGACACGGGCCCCCGCCATCGACGAGACCGTGTCGACGAGCACCAGCGCATCGGACTCCTCGCGGATCGCCCGGGCGATTTCTCGGAGCGGGTTCAGCACGCCGGTCGAGGTCTCGTTGTGGACCACGGTCACCGCCTCGTAGCGCTTGCGCTTCAGGGCCTGGCGCACGAGGTCCGGATCGATCGGGTGCCCCCAGGGGACGCTGACCTGGTCGGCCTCCTTGCCGTGAGCGCAGCTGATTTTGGCCCAACGTCCGGAAAAGGCGCCGCAGACGAGGTTCAAGACGTCTCGCTCGACGAGCGAGGTGACGGCCATCTCCATGGCCAGGGTGGCGCTGCCGGCTACGGGCACGACGTCGCGGGAGGTGCGAAAGAGCTCCGAGAGCCGGGGGGCCACTTCGGCGTGGAGCTCCTTGTAGGCCGCCGAGCGGTGGCCGACGTCGGGCCCGGTCATCGCCTGGCGCGGCTCGGAGGCCACGTAGGTCGGACCAGGGAGAAAAAAGCGGATGTCTTCACTCATGGTCGTTCTCGCTTGAAGCGTCGTCCGCCTTTGCGCCCCAGGGGTGCGGTTTGCGGAGCGTCGCGATCATCTCTTGGGTGGTCAGGGTCCTCTCGACTCGGCCGTCGGCGAAACCGACACGCCAGTGGCCTTCGACGTGGCGCAGAAGTGGTGCCTCGACGTCGCCGCGCACCAGGACCAGCCGGCAGCCGAGGAAGTGCTCGCGCAGGAGGTCGCGCAGCACCGCCGCGCCGCGCAGGGGCTTCGCGGCGAGGCTCCGCCCGCCGCCCACCATGACGGCGCGCAGGGCGCCGGCCGCCGCGGCCGTTTCGAGAGCTTCTGGAATGGCGGGGGCCGCGTCGAGCTCCAGCCAGCCGGAACGCAGGCCGGCCTCGTGGAGCGCCGCGATCAGCTCGCTATACTCGGCGACCGGCCCCACCGGGCGCAAGAGGTGTGGTTCTTTCATCGTGTCGGCTTGGAAGAGCGGCCGTGCCGCGGTCGAGATTTTGCGGGGAAAGAGTTTGAGCCTTCCTGAATGGTACACTCTTTTCGCCTAGTTTGCCTGGCGGCCCCAGAGGAGAAACGAGCATGTCCGAAGCCCCCAAACCCCGGCGAACTCCGCTTTACGACTGTCACGTGAAGGCTGGCGGAAAGCTCGTGGCCTTCGCCGGCTGGGAGATGCCGGTTCGTTACCAGGGGGAGATCGACGAGCATCGGGCCGTGCGCACCGCCGCCGGGCTCTTCGACGTCTCTCACATGGCGGAGATCCACGTCCACGGCGAGGGAGCCCTGGGCTTCCTGCAACGCCTGACCCCCAACGACGTCTCGAAGCTGCGGCCCGGACGCGCCCATTACAGCGGCCTCCTGACCGAGGAGGGAACCTACGTCGACGACCTGTTGCTCTACCAGTTGGGCGAAGGCGACTACCTCATCGTCTCGAACGCCGCCAACGCGGCGAAGGACCTGGAGTGGATCCTCTCGCAGCCCCGGGAAGGTTGCGAGATTGAGGACGTCTCCGACGAGTACGCCCTTCTCGCCCTCCAGGGGCCGAAGGCCTCCGAGATCCTCGCCCGCTTGACGTCGACGGATCTCACCATGCGCTACTACCGCTTCCGCGAAGGCGAGGTCTGCTCGAAGCCGTGCCTCGTCTCGCGCACCGGCTACACCGGCGAGGACGGCTTCGAGCTCTACCTCGCCCCGGGCGACGCGGTCGAGGTCTGGGACGCGTTGCTCGACGCCAGCGGCGGCGACGGCCTCCAACCCGCCGGCCTGGGGGCCCGTGACACGCTCCGCCTGGAGGCGGGCATGGCCCTCTACGGCCACGAGATCGACGACGCGACGACCCCCTTCGAGGCCGGGCTCGACTGGGTGGTCAAGCTCGCCAAGGGCGACTTCGTCGGCCGCGACGCGCTGGTCCGGCAGCGGGAGGAGGGTCTAAAGCGCCTCCTCGTGGGTTTCGAGGTACGCGGCAAGGGTATTGCTCGCCAGGGATACGGCGTGCTCCACGAGGGGCGCGAGGTGGCCAAGGTAGCGAGCGGCACCTGGAGCCCGACCTATGAGAAAGCGATCGGTACGGCGCTCGTGCCCGCCGAGCTCGCCCGCCCCGGCGTCGAGCTCAAGATCGCCGTGCGCAAACGCCAGGTCGAGGCCGTCGTCGTCGACTTGCCCTTCTATCGTCGCGGCTAGCGCCGGACGTGGAGTATGATCCGAGTCCACGAGGGCGCTCTATCGTCAATCCTGAAAGAGGACCTGAAATGTACCCCAGTGACTATCGCTATACGGAAGAGCATGAGTGGATCCTGGTCGAAGGCGACACCGCTACCCTGGGTATCACCGACTACGCTCAAAACGAGCTCGGCGAGGTGGTCTACGTCGAGCTGCCCGAGGTTGGCGCCACCTTCGACGCTGGCGACGAGATCGGCTCGATCGAGTCGGTCAAGGCGGTCTCGGCCATCTATACGCCGCTGGCCGGCGAGGTCGTCGAGGTTAACGAAGACCTTGAAGACGCCCCCGAAAAAGTCAACGACGATCCCCACGGCGACGGCTGGCTGGTGAAGATCCGGGTCGAATCGACCGATGACGCCGGCACCCTGATGGACGCCGAGAGCTACGCCAGCTTCCTCGAGGAAGACGAAGCGGACGAGGAAGACGACGAGGAGGGGGACGAGGAGTAGACGCCTTTCCCGGGCTGCCGCGATCCTCGCGGCTCCACGGCCCGGCGGCTCTGGAAGACGTCGCGCGTGATCCGTCTTGAGCTCATCCTCCTCGTCGCCGCCTGCATCATCTGGTTGCTGGCGGCGCTCGTGCTCTACGGTGTGGTGCCGCTCGCCGGAGTGCTCGACGTCGGCCTCTACCGTCTTTTCAGCGTGGCCGCGGTGCTCGGCTGGGCGGCGGGCAACCTCTACCTCGTACGGCTGCGCAACCTGCCGGTGCGGCGCGAGCCGCGGCGTCACCTCTGGCGTCAGCGCTTCCTCCTCGCCTATCTCGTCGGCCCGCCCGGCGTCCTCTACCTGCTGCGCGCCCTGGCGCCGGTGCCGGAGCAGCAGGCGGCGCCTTTCGTGCCCCTCTACGCCCTCGCCGTGTACGCGATTCTCTTCCTGGTACCCGTGACGCTGCGGCCACCGCCGCGGCGGCGGCCGGAATAGGGCTGGCATTTTTTTCAAACCCCCGGCGCTTCTCCGGCATCTCAGAGACCGAATCGCACCAAGCACCCCAGCAAAGGAGAAAGCCACATGAACCGCAAACAGAAATTCCTCGTGTCCTTGAGCCTCCTCACCCTCCTCTTGAGCTTCGCCGGGACGGCGTTTGCCGCCGACGTGGAGAGAGACTGGGTCGAGACCTTCGCGCTCGACGCCGACGGCCGGGTGAGCCTCGAGAACGTCAACGGCGACGTTGAGATCGAGGCCTGGGACCGCGCCGAGGTGGAGGTCCGCTACACGTTGCGCGGCAAGAGCGAGGAGAGCCTGGAGCGCGTCGAGGTCTTGATCGACGCCACGACACGCCGGATCAACATCGAGACCGATTACAAGAAGGGCCGCTACAACGACGCCGCTTCGGTCGAATTCACCCTCTACGTGCCGCGCGGAGCGAGCCTCGACGAGATCGACCTTGTCAACGGAGCCCTTCGCATCACCGGCGTCGAGGGTTCGGTGCACGCCGACCTCGTCAACGGCAAGGCCGTGCTCCGCGGGCTTGGCGGCGACGTCAAGGTTTCCACCGTCAACGGTCCGATCGATGCCGAGCTCACTCGCTTCGAAGCGGGTCAGGAGGTCAGCCTGGAGTCGGTCAACGGCCGCCTGGAGGTGTCGCTGCCGGCCGGAGCCAACGCCGACGTCGAGGCCGAGAGCGTCCACGGCTCGATCGACAACGACTTCGGCCTTCAGATCAAGCGCGACGGTTTCGTCGGCCGTTCGCTTCGCGGCTCGATCGGCAGCGGCGGTCCCCGCGTCCGGCTCGAAAACGTCAACGGCTCGATCACGATCCGCAGCAACTAGCGATACATGCCGGGAGCGCAGGCGTCTCGCCTGCTTTTCGTCCAACAGGGACGAAACCGCAAGCGCAGGCGAGACGCGAATCACGGCTCGGCGTAGAGCTGGAGATCGGTGCCGACCTTGTCGGCCATGGCCATGGCGGTCTCAAGATTCGGATGGCGGACGATCAAGTAGCCGTCGGAGACCAGGGTCTGCTTCCAGTTGCGCCGCGGCTCCCCGACCTGCGAGAGGTTGACGCAGACGACGTGCTCGACGAGCTCGTGGAGGAGCTGTGCCAGGCCCTCGATGCGCGTGATGCGTCCGTGTCCCCGGGCGCGCTTGAAGATGACGACCGCGTTGTACTTGCGCTCCACCTTCTGGGACAGCCGCCGGTGGCAGACGGCCTCGGCCCAGCCCTGGAAGACGTCGAGGTTGCAGCCGTAGTTCATGAGCTCGACCGACCGAGCGCCCGGCGGACGCGCCGCGATCTCCCCGAAGACCACCTCGCCGTCGGCCTTGCGGAACCACTCCATGTGGGTAAAGCCGGTCCCGAAGCCGAGCGCCTTCAAGACCCGGTGCCCCATCTCGCGGCCCCCCGCGAGGTGCTCCGCGTCGACGTCTCGGAGCGTCATGGTCTGGGGGCTGATCCATTCGGTGGTGCGGGCGATGAGCGGCGGCGGCCGGTACCAGGCGATGTTGAAGTAGAGGACCTCGCCGTCGGCGCAGATCGTGTCGAAGGTGTATTCCTCGCCTTCGACGAACTCTTCGACCGAGACCTCGGGCACGTGGCGCAGGCGCGGGAGGATCTCTTTCAATTCCTCCAGGGTGTCGATGCGGTAGGTGTCGGCCGAGCCCGCGCCGGCGATGGGCTTGACGCAGAGCGGATAGCCGATCTCCTCGGCGGCGTCTGAGACCTCGGCCACCGACGTCGCCCGAGCGTGACGGGGGGTGCGGATGCCGGCGTCGTCGAGGATCTGCTTCATCCGTCCCTTGTCGCGAAAGGGAATGGTTTCGGCGACCGTCAGCCCCGGCAGCTGTAGCTCTTCGCGGAGCCGCGCGGCGAGCAGCATCCCCGGCTCCCACAGGCATTCGACGCGCTCCAGGCCGGCGTGGGGCGGCCAGCGGCGCACCTCGGCGATGACCGCGTCCTCGTCCCAGAGGTTGCGCACCTGGAGGTAGTCGGTGAGGCTCGAGCGGGCGACGTCGGGCAGCGCGCCGATCGGCACGTCACCGACACCGAAGACCCGTGCCCCGACCTCCGCCAGGCCGTGAGTGAAGTACGGCATCTCCGCCGGGAACCCGGGAGAGAAAATGAGGACGTTCATCGCCCTCCGATCTTACTACCAAACACCGTCCCCTTGGGGGGAACGAGGGGGGGCTTCCCTGGCTAGTTCTCGATGCGTAGCTCGCCCATGCTGCCGGAGACCCTGAGCTTGATCGTCGGAGCGTCCTCGGGAAGGTTGCTGTAGTCGGCGCGATCGATGCGCCGCTCGCCAAGGGCGACGCTGGCGCGGTCGATCTCGACGCGGACGCCGTCGGGGAGCCAGACGCGGCAGGCGCCCATGCTGAAGTCGGCCCGAACCTCCGCGTCGCCGCGCCACTCGCCCTCCAGGTCGAGGAGCATCTCGCCCATGCCGTGCTTGACGTTGACGACGCTCGGGCTTGCCGCGCCCAGGGAACGCACCTCGAGGTTGCCCATCGAGCTGTTGATCCGGAAGTCCTCCATCGGGTAGGGCAGCGGCTCGCGGAACTCCAGGAAGTGGTCGCCGGCGCTCAGGTCGAGGTCGACCCGGCTCACCCACAGCCCGCCGAGGTCGATCTCCGATTCGCCCATGCCGATCTTGCCCACCACCTCGAGCGGATAGCCGCGGGGGATCGTGATCTCGACCCGGTTGTGGCCGCCCTCGCCGCCGCCGCGGAAGAGGAGCCCGAGCCATCCGCCCTTGCTGCCGAAGCCGACCTCGTAGGTCCAGTTGCCGTCTTCGTTCTGGGTGAACTCCTCGCTGAGCTGGAAGGCGTTGGAGTCGTAGTCGGCCTCGACGCGCAGCGGCTCGCCGGCGGGGCCGGGACGGATCGTGAACTCGCCCATCGAGAGGTCGAGCACCAGGCGTCCCGGGGCGACGTCGGGGGGGACGATCTCCTCGGGCAGGGGCAGGATCTCGGGGATCTCCGGCTGGTCCTGCCCGCCGTAGGCCTCCGGGAGCTCCGGCAGCTCGTGGCTCGCCTCTGTCTGCTCGGGGCTCGGCTCCTCGATGTCGGTGGTGAGCTGGATGGCGCCGATCAAGAGGACGAAACCGACCGACAGGGCGAAAAGCCCCAGGCAGCCGAAACAGCCGTACTTGAAACATCCCGGGAGCTTGCTCTGGGTATCCTTGCTCATGCTTCTCCTTCCCTCGGCAGGCCTCGTGCGGATCCCGCCGGTCAGGGGATACTACGCTAGAGCGCGACGCTGGTTTCGCTCCCCATCACCTGGACCATCACCCGCCGCTGCCGCGGACGGTTGTCGAAGTCGCACAGGACGACCTGCTGCCAGGTGCCGAGGACGAGCCGTCCGCCGACGACCGGCACGGTAAAAGAGCCCCCGACGAGCGCCGAGCGGACGTGAGAGTAGCCGTTGCCGTCGCCCCAGCGCAAGTTGTGCTCATAGTGGCCGTCGCTCGGGGCGATCTCGCCGAGGACGCGCTTGAAGTCGGCGAGCGCGCCGTCTTCGTACTCGATGGTGGTGATCCCGGCGGTCGAGCCGGGGGTGAAGACGAGGACCTGACCTTCGGTGACGCCGGATTCGGCGAGGGCGCGCTCGACCTCCGGGGTGAGGTTGTGGATGTCAGTGTCGGCACTCGTCGAGACGACAAGCTCGCGGCGGTGGATCTTCATCGGACGTAGACGTTACACCACCCTGGGCGAGACTGGACCTTTCCGCCTCTCGGGACTAAACTCCCGCCGCGATGCGAGAACCGAGCCGGAGACTTCTCAACTACGCCTACATGCGCCTCGCCCGCGACCTCGACCTGCGCTTCAGCGCGCTCTTGAAGACCGGGCGCCTCTCGAAGTGGTACAGCCAGATCGGCGGCGAGGCGACGACGGCCGCTGCCGGGATGGCGCTCGAGGAGGGCGACGTCCTCTGCTCGCTGCACCGCGACCTGGGGGCGATCCTCGCGGTCTACCTCGACCCGGCCCGCGCCTTCCCGGACTCCGGCTTCGGCGAAGAGGACGGCCGGCGGCCCGAGCCGCGCGAGCTCCTCTACCGCCTCTGTTGCCAGCTCATGGGCCGCGCCGACGGCTTCTCGGGCGGCGTCGAGCGCTCCTTCCACTACGGTTACCTCGACCCGGATCGCGGCATCCGTCACGTCGGCATGATTAGCCACCTGGGAGCCATGATCCCGGTGGCCGCGGGCTGTGCCTTCGCCTTGAAGAAGTCGGGCGGCGACCGGCTGGCGATCAACTTCATCGGCGACGGTGGCACCTCGACGGGCGACTTTCACGAGGGGCTCAACATGGCCGCGGTGTGGAAGCTGCCGCTCATCCTCGTGATCGAGAACAACGGCTACGCCTTTGCGACGCCAGCCTCGGACCAGTACGTCGCCGAGCGGCTCTCGGAGCGCGCGGTGGGCTACGGCATCGCCGGCGAGACCATCGACGGTAACGACCCCGAGGCCGTTGCCGAGGCGCTGGAGCGTGCCGTCCGCCGCGCCCGCTCGGGCGAAGGGCCGACCTTGATCGAGGCCATGCTCGGACGGATGCGCGGCCACAGCGAGGGCGACGACTCCCTCAAGGTCGTCCCCGAGGACGAGCTGAAGCGGTACATGGACGAGGACCCGGTCCCCGCCTACGCCGAACGGCTAAAAGCCGAGTGGGTCCTGACCGACAAGGTCCGCGAGGAGCTCGAGGCGCGCATCACGGAGCTTGTCGAGGAGGCCGTCGAGCGGGCCGCCGAGTCCGAGGACCCGCCGGCCGAACGGGCTTTCCGTCCGGTCTTCCATCCCGGCGGGCAGGACGGCGTCCCGGAGCCGGTCATCCCCGCCGACGCGCCGCTGGAGACTTACATCGACGGCGTCCACCAGGCTTTGAAAGAAGAGATGGAGCGCGACGAATCCGTCGTCCTGATGGGGCAGGACATCGCCCGCTTCGAAGGCGCCTTCCGGGTAACGCGGGGTTTTTGGGAGAGGTGGCCGGAACGCGTCCTGGACACGCCGGTCGCCGAGAGCGGGACGCTCGGCATCGCGGCGGGCGCGGCGCTTCTCGGCTACCGGCCGGTCGTCGAGATGCAGTTCGGCGACTTCATCACCTGTGGCTTCAACCAGATGACGAACGTCATCGCCAAGCTCTACTACCGTTTCGAGCGGCCGGTGCCGCTCGTGGTCCGGCTGCCGGTGGGCGGCGGCGTCGGCGCGGGGCCGTTTCACTCGCAGCACCCCGAGGCCTGGTTCGTCCACAACCCGGGGTTGAAGGTCGTCTGCCCGGCCACCGCCGAGGACGCGAAGCTCCTCTTGAAAGCAGCCATCCGCGACCCGAACCCCGTGGTCTTCTGCGAGCACAAGTTCCTCTACCGGCGGATCAAGGCGGCTCTGCCCCAGGGCGGCGGCGTCGGCGTCCTCGGGGAGGCGAAGGTGCGCCGCGAGGGATCCGACGTCACCCTCGTCAGCTACGGCGTCTCGGTGTGGACGTGCCTGGAAGCGGCCGAGGAGCTGGCAAAAGAGGGCGTCGAGGCCGAAGTCGTGGACCTGCGGACCCTCGTCCCGTTCGACGAGGGGGCGGTCCTCGCTTCGGTCCGGAAGACGAACCGGGCGGTCGTCGTCCACGAGGCCCCTTTGACAGGCGGCTTCGGCGGCGAGGTGGCCGCACGGATTGCCGAGGGCGCCTTCGGCTGGCTCGACGCGCCGGTCAAGCGCGTCGGACACGTGGACCGGCCGTCGCCGTATTTCAAGAAGCTCGAGCAGGAGCTCTTGCCGTCGAAGGACAAGGTCCTTGACGTCGTCCGAGAAGTCCTGGCCTACTAACGATTCACGTTCTGGAAAAGGAAGGGAGACGAAAGATGGCGAAATGGACTTTGGAGCCCGGTCATACCGCGGCGGAATTCTCGGTTCGGCACATGATGGTGACGAACGTACGTGGAGCTTTCAAGAACGTCCACGGCACCCTGGAGTTCGATCCCGAGGATCCCGGCAAGCTCTCAGTGGAGGTCACGATCGACGCGAAAGGGATCTGGTCCGGCGACGCCGACCGCGACGCGCATCTGTGCAACGCCGACTTCCTCGACGTCGAGAACCACCCCGAGATCACCTTCAAGGGCGCGGACGTCGAGCTCCTGGGCGGCCATGACTTCGCGGTCACCGGCGAGTTGACGATCCGGGGAGTGACCCGAAAGGTAACGCTCAAGGTCCGCTACCTCGGCCAATGGGCGACACCGTGGTGGGAAGACGGCGAGGACAAGGGTCCGAAGACCCGCGCCGGCTTCGTGGCGACGACGACGATCAACCGTCATGACTTCGGGATGACCTGGAACGGCACGCTCGACCGTGGGGGTGTGGTCGTGGGCGACACCGTGGAGATCACCCTCGACGCCGAAGCCGTCCTCGACTCCTGAAGCTCTTCGGGACACTTCTCGGGGCTACCATGAGAAGTCCCTTCCAGGGGACGGGTCGCGCTCGACGGCGAACACCTCAAGACACCTCGCCTGTGATAGTCTGAGGCGAGCGGCCACCGAGCCGCAGGAGGCACCATGAGCCCGAAAGCAGCCCTCGCAGAGCTCGACTTTGAGCTCGTCACGGCAGACGGAGTCCCCATGGACAACCCCTACCACCGGATGCAGATGAATTTCTTCATCTCGCTGATCCGTTCCCGGATGCTGGAGCTCGGACGCACCGACTTCTTTGCGGGAGGCGACATGTTCGTCTACTACTCGGTGGAGCAGGCGCAGGCGGTGGCCGAAGAGGAGCGCCAGCTCGCCCTCTTCGAAGCCGGGCAACGCCCCGAGAAGCCGAAAAAGACCGCTTTCCGCGGCCCCGACGTCTTCCTCGTCCAAAACGTCGATGCCAAGCGCGAGCGGTACGCCTGGGTCTCCTGGGAAGAGGGCGACCGTCTCCCCGACCTCATCGTGGAGCTGCTCTCGCCATCGACGGCGGCCTACGACCGCGGCGAGAAGAAGCGGCTTTACGAGCAGACCTTCAAGACTTCGGAGTACTTCCTCTACCCTCCGCAGGGCCTGACGCTGGAGGGCTTTCGCCTCCTGGACAACTCCTACCAGCCGATCGCCAGGTCGGCGACGGGCCGTCTGTGGAGCCGCGAGCTCGAGGTCGAGCTCGGGGTGTGGCACGGCGAGTACGACGGGCTGACGGACAACTGGTTGCGTCTCTTCCGTCCCGACGGCCGGCTGATACCGACCGAGGCGGAACGGGAGCGCCAGCGTGCCGAAGAGGCGCGTCAGCGTGCCGAGGAGGAACGGCAGCGCGCCGAGCAGTCGGATCAGCGTGCCGAAGAGGCGCGCCAACGCGCCGAAGAGGAGCGCCAGCGCGCCGAGCAGTCAGATCAGCGCGCCGAGCAGGCAGAGCAGCGCCTCGCCCAGGAGCTTCAGCATGCCAAAGAGGAGCGTCAGCGTGCAGAGGCCGCCGAGGCCGAGCTCGCGCGCCTGCGTGCCCGCCTCGACGGAAGCGAGGGTTGACCTCGCGGGCTTGGGTCGGCGCCAACCTCTTCGACGAGCTCTTCCATCGGAGTTTCAGCGGACCCTGCAGGAGGCCCGCGATGGCCAGAGCTACAAGGCGACGGTTCTCGGCTGGCCGGACTGCACCGCCGCGGGGGGCACACGAGAAGAGGCCCTGGCGAAGCCGAGTGAGGCGCTTCGCCGAGACGGCCTTGGAGCGGGAATTCGAGGGTCCGCGCCAAGCCTAAGCGCGCCAGTGGCAGGCCAGGGCGGTCCTGGAGCGAGGCCACCAAGGCTCCCCGCCGTCTCTCGGCTGGAGGGTACGAGGCGTCCTGGAGCGACAAGTCGAAGCGCGGCGCGAGCCATTCCCTTCCTCCCCTCCCGGCACTTGCACGAGGACTGATTTGGTGCTAAGATCCTCACCCACCACAGAACCGGTGCCCGCGGAGGTGACCGTCTCGGTACCCAGCGGGAGGACTGGAGGTGTCGCTCAGTGTTGATGGAGTACTGGCATAGTCGATGGACACTGTTGAGAGTGTGCGTAGGGTGGTTCGGGGAGAGCCCATTAGACTCCGGGGAGCCCTCGATTCCCTCGCGATCGCGTGGTGGCCCCTAGCGACGAGGACGTCGAGTTGGCTGCTGGAGAATTTAGAAGTGCCGGACAAGGTATGTCGCCATGTGCTACGGTTAGGAAGGATAGTGCCATGAGTGTTAAACCAGGAGAGTTTGTGCTGGATGAGAATCGATGATGATCAACATATCTTACAGATCAAAGCCCGGCTGGGCACGCCTCGCGAGCACCGTAAATCAGAGCCTATCTTTAGAATTGGCGAGGGAGTAGCAGGCCAGGTCGTTGAAACCTTGAAGTCGCGCAACTGTCCCGACGTCAGTAGCGATCCATCCTTCCAGCCCTCACGCTCAGGCTTGAACTTCATGTCCGTACTTTCAGTTCCGATCATTCATGACGGTCGCGCCATTGCGGTAATCAATGCCGATGCGAATCGAATTAACGGCTTTTCCGAGAGGCACGTCCAGATCCTGGAGCATGTCGCGGCGTCTGTAGCAGAGCCTATTGCAAGGAAGGTCAGCGTTATTGATGCGCTTCTTGACGTGGGGAAAGACTTGGTGCGCCTACCCCGAGATGGTGGCGTTGAGCCCGTTCTGAAAAAAATTGCCGAAGCAGCTGTGAAGTCTCTTGGTGCCGACATAGTGACCCTTTACCAGTATGACGAAAGCCGTGATGAATTCCTCGTGGAAGGGACCGGACCTACTATCGGCGGACGGTTAGTAGACGATAGCCCGATGAGAACAAAGGTTTATCCCGGAGACGTACCTTTCACCGTTGTTCGAAGCCAACAGTCCGGTTTCTATGCCGATGTCAGTCAGGTTCCCTTTCTGACCGGACAAGTTGTGCGGCCCGGCTCTGAGCCCCGTCCACGTTTCATAGATCGAGAAGGCATCCAGTCCATGGCTGCGCTTCTTTCCCAGGTTCCCGATCAGCGACCCGTGGCCTCCGGGCCGAAAGACCAGCCGGCCCTCGGAGTCGCGGAAGGGGCCGCCATCGGGATCGCCGGCCACCGTGTCGGTCGACGGCTCCTGGAACGAGAAGCTGACCTCGAAGCGCGCCCCGAGCTCGCTCTCGAGGCGTGACCGGACCTTTCCGAGGTGTGAGCGGAAGAGCTCCTCGTGCGCTGCAAGCACCGTGAAGTGGAGCCGGCATAGGCCATCGCCACTGCGAACGTGGCCGGCAGCTTCCACCAGGTGCTCCTCGAAGGGTGTCCGGACGTAGCCCTCGCCATAACGATGAAAGGGCACGAGCCCCTTGGGCAGGTGGGCGAGACCCAGGCCGTCCGCGTCGAGAGTCGCGGCGAGGAGAGCATCGACTCCGGTCTCGGCGAGCGAGGTCCCGCGCTCGCTCAACAGCGCGTCGAGAGCGTCGCGAAACGGCAGACCTCCTCGGAGAGGACGACGATCCCGTCGTCGGGCGTCGCTGGGGCCACCAGCTCCAGCGCCGACGACGGCTTACGACACAGCTCGAGCTGACGGTGGAACATCGCCTCGGCAAGCCCACGGCGAGCGATCGTGGCCCGATCGTCGTCCGTCAGCGCGAGCTGCGTCGTCACGGGCCGACCCCTCAGCCCTGGTGCTCTGGACGCAGAAGATCGAGGATCGTCTTGACCGGCGCGAACGTCGCCGCCGGCACCTCGACAAAAGCCGTCAGCCAACGCGACATGGCGCCGTTCCACAGCCCCGGATGCTCCAGCCCCAGCACCGGACGCCCCTCGTGCGTCTTCCTGGCGACGAAGACCGCGTCGGGATCGACGAAGCGCTTGAGGTCGTAGGGCTGCCCCTGGCTGTCGCGCAGACGGCAGACGAGATCCACCGGGTTGAAGTGGGTGGCCTGTCCGAGGATCGCCGTCTGGTCCTTGCGGCTGCGGTCGACCTGGGAGGTCTCGACGATCTGGAGCGATTCCTCGCTGCGGGCGTTGCGCACCCAGAACGGCCCACCGCCGGTCTCGCCCATCGCCGGCACCATGCCACAGACCCTCAAGGGCCGCGAGAGAAGCTCGCGGATCCCGGCCTCGTCCTCCGGCACGCGCTCCGCCGTCATGGCAAAGGACTCGACGAGGAAGCTGCGGGCGTCCTCGAGCCAGTCGGCGTCGCCCGCCGTGGCGCGTTCCTCGATTTCCACGAGCTGGCGCTCGAGGAGGCAGAGGTAGCCGCCGAGGAGCTTCTTCCACAGCACCACGACGTCGCGCCGGTCGTCGGGCACCACGTTGTCGATGTTCTTGACGTAGACGAGGTCGGCTCCCGCCTCCGCCAGCTGGCCGAGGTTCTCGATCAGCGATCCGTGGCCGCCGGGACGAAAGACCAGCTTGCCGTCGCCGCCGCGGAAGGGGCCGCCGTCGGGGTCCGCGGTCACGGTGTCGGTCGAGGGCGCCTGGAAGGAGAAGCCGACCTCGAAGCGGACGTCGAGCTCGGCCTCGAGCCGCGGAGCGACCTCCTTCAAGTACGAGCGGAAGGGATCCTCGTGGGCCTCCAGAACCGTCAGGTGGAGCTGGCAAAGCCCGTTGCCGGCACGGACGTGGCCGGCGGCCTCGACCATGTGCTCCTCGAAGGGGGTGCGGGCGTAAGCCCCGCCGTAGTAGTGGAAGGGCACGAGCCCCTTGGGAAGGTGGGCGAGGCCGAGCCCGCCGGCGTCGAGCGCGGCGGCGAGAAGCGCGGCGCTCCCGGTCTTCTCAAGCGACGTGCCACGCTCCCGGAGCAGCGTGTCGAGCTGATCGCGAAACGGCAGCTCCTTGCGCTTGTCGAAAAAGCGGGAGACGAAGAAACGCTCGGCGGCTTCCGCCGCGTCGTCCGCGGACTCGCCACGACGGGCCGCGACCAAAGCACTGAACATGCGGCTCGCCGCCCCGGAGGCGGGCACGAACTTGCTGAAACGACCGGCGGCCGCGGCTTCGGCGTGGAGCTCCAGGAGCTCCTCGTCGCGCTCCTCGTCGAGGACGACGATGCCGTCGCCTTCCGTGGCCGGACGCACCAGCTCGAGAGCCGTCGGCGGGTTGTGACAAAGCGCCAGCTGACGAAGCATCGCCGCCTCGTCGAGCCCACGCCGCTCAAGCTCCGCCCGGTCCTCGCCCGTCAGGTCCAAAGGGAAGGACGGCAGGACGTCGCCGAGGTCCCGGAGCCACGAGCCGGCCGCGTCCTTTTTCGAGAGGAACGGCTCGGCGACCGGCCACTCGATGCCGATGTCCGGGTCGTTCCACAGCACCGTCAGCTCGCCGCCCGGGTCGTAGAACTCCGTACACTTGTACTGGACCTGCGCGGTCTTGGAGAGCACGCAGAAGCCGTGGGCGAAGTCCACCGGGATGTAGAGCTGACGGAAGTTCTCGGCCGAGAGGATCTCGCCGTACCACTTGCCGAACGTCGGCGAGCCGCGGCGGATGTCGACCGCGACGTCGAAGACCTCGCCCTCGACGACGCGCACCAGCTTCCCCTGCGGCCGGCGGTACTGGGCGTGGAGCCCACGCAGCGTCCCCTTCGTCGACTGCGAGTGGTTGTCCTGGACGAAGCGCACCGCCAGACCCTCCTCGCGAAACTTCTTTTCGTGGTACGTCTCGACGAAGAATCCCCGGTCGTCACGGAGGACGGAGGGCTCCAGCACGAGCACCCCCGGAAGCGGCGTCTTTCGTATCCTCATCCCTCGGTCTCCTTCTCCTTCGTCTCCTCGCTCAGCCCGATCCGCTGGCGGGCTCCCTTTCCGGCCTCGACCGCCTCGCACCAGGCGCGGTTCCCGAGGTACCAGCGCACCGTCTCCGCGAGGCCCGACTCGAAGTCGTGCCGCGGCTCAAAGCCGAGCTCCCTCTCGACCTTGGAGCTGTCGATCGCGTAGCGCCGGTCGTGCCCCGGACGGTCCTTGACGAAGGTCTTCAAGTCCCGGTAGGTACGTCCGTCAAGCCGTGGGTTCTCGGCCGCCGGCAGCTCCTCTTCAAGCACCTCGCAGATGCCGTCGATCACCGCCAGGTTCGTGCGCTCGCTCTTGCCGCCCAGGTTGTACTTCTCTCCCGGCCGGCCGCGCTCCAGGACCTCGAGGATCCCCTCGCAGTGGTCCTCGACGTAGATCCAGTCGCGGACGTTTAGGCCGTCGCCGTAGACCGGCAAGTCCTTGCCGTCGATCGCGTTCAGGATCATCAGCGGGATGAGCTTCTCCGGGAACTGGTACGGCCCGTAGTTGTTGGAGCAGTTGGTCAGAAGCGCCGGCAGCCCATAGGTCTTGAAGTAGGCCCGCACCAGGTGGTCGGCCGAGGCCTTCGACGCCGCGTAGGGCGAGTTGGGCGCGTAGGGCGTGGTCTCGGAAAAAAGCCCCGCCGGACCGAGGGAGCCGTAGACCTCGTCGGTCGAGACGTGGAGGAAGCGGAAGCCGTCGCGCTCCTCGGCACCGAGCTCAGCCACGTACTGGCGGGCCGCCTCCAGGAGCTCGAAGGTCCCGACGATGTTCGTATGGATGAACTCCCCGGGGCCGTCGATCGAGCGGTCGACGTGGCTCTCGGCGGCGAAGTTCAGGACCGCCGTCGGCCGCAGCTCGGCGAAGAGCCGGCGGACGGCCTCGCGGTCGGTGATGTCGTCCTCGACGAAGCGGAAGCGGGCCTCGTCGGCGACGTCTTGTAAGCTCTCCAAGCTCCCGGCGTAGGTGAGCTTGTCGAGCACGGCCACCTCCGCCTCCGGACGGTGCCGCAGCACCCGGCGGACGAAGTTCGAACCGATGAAACCGGCCCCGCCGGTGATGATCATCCTGGTCATGGTGCCTCTCGCCTGGAATTCGTGGGTTGCCGCCGCCGGCCCGAAGCTCCGGCGCGCCGGGCGAGTATACCCCCTGAGCCGATCCGCGGGCGGCGGGCCGCGGTCGCTCCGGACGTGGATCCTGCCCAATCGGCGAAAAAAATCCCGGGAAGGTATTGACAGCCCATAGCCGGGTCGCTATAGTCCATCCTGCGAGGGGGCAAAATCCTCCTCTCATCCCTCCCAACGAGGGGCGCCAAGCGCCCCTCCTTTTTTTTTGTCCTCACTCTTGAGGACCACGCCCTCGACGGGCTCCCGGCGGCAACTGGGCCATTGCCGAGCAAAAGACCATTTAGTCTAAATTTGACTGGCCTAGTCAACTGTTGACGTGATATGATGGCCGCATGATGAGCTCATTTCAAGGAACCCTACAAGACGAGCTCCGGCAATCCCGTCCCTTCCACTCGACGAGTCAGGAGGCGGTCCTGGGGCTCTTTCGTACCACGGACATCGTCCAGCGGCAGTATGCGCAGCTGCTCAAGGACTACGACGTCACCCTCCAGCAGTACAACGTCCTGCGGATTCTGCGAGGCGCTGGCGAGAAGGGTCTGCCGACCCTGACGATCGCCGAACGTATGGTGGAGCACTCCCCGGGGATCACCCGCTTGATCGACCGTCTGGAGAGACGGGGCTGGGTCGAGCGTCACCGGCCGCAGGGAGACCGGCGGCAGGTCTTGTGCAGGATCACCCGAGAAGGCCTCGAAGTCCTCGAGCACACCGACCGTCCCGTCGACGCTCTCGACGACCGCTGCCTGGAGATGCTCGACGGCGAGGAGCTCCGCAAGCTGATCGAGCTCCTCGACCGGGTGCGCGACGCGCGCGACGACGCGGCGGTAGCCGCCTGAGCTCGGAGCGAAACGCCCGAGCCGGGGTGGGAAGCTCCCGAAAAGGGGGCTGGGGATGCCTGTCGCCCCATCGATCGGGGCGCTCACCCTGGCCTGGGTCGCGGCGTGGGGATAGGATGTCGGCCGTCCTGCCGGAAGGAGCCCGAGCATGGAAGGCATGAATCTCATCGCGCTGTCGATCCCGATCTTTTTCATCCTGATCGGCGTCGAGCTCCTCGTGGCCCGCCACGAGGGGCGCAAGGTCTACCGTCTGAACGACTCGATCAACGACCTGAACCTCGGCACCCTGCAGCAGATCCTGGGGGTCTTCTCCAAGGTCGTCGTCTTCGGCGCCTACCTGGCCCTCTACGAGGCCTGGCACCTCTTCGAGATCCCACAGGGCTCGGCCCCGACGTGGGTCCTGTGCTTTCTCGGCGTCGACTTCTTCTACTACTGGTTCCACCGGGTGAGCCACGAGGTGAACCTGCCCTGGGGGGCGCACATCGTCCACCACTCGAGCGAGGAGTACAACCTGACGGTGGCGTTGCGCCAGGGGGCGTTCCAGCCGCTCTTCAGCTGGATTTTTTACCTGCCGCTGGCGCTCCTGGGCTTCCCACCGCTCATCTTCCTGGCCTGCTCGTCGCTCAACACGCTCTACCAGTTCTGGATCCACACCCGGCTGATCGGCAAGCTCGGCTTCCTGGAATGGTTCCTGAACACGCCCTCGCACCACCGGGTGCACCACGGCTGCGACGCGAAGTACATCGACAAGAACTACGCCGGGACGCTGATCGTCTGGGACCGCCTCTTCGGCACCTTCCAGGTCGAGGAAGAGGAGCCGACCTACGGCCTCACGAAGCCGCTCGCGAGCTGGAACCCGTTGTGGGCGAACGTCCACTACTACTCCGATCTCATTCGGGCAGGACGCCATGCGCCGAGCTGGCGCGAGAAGATCCGGCTCTGGTTCCTGGCGCCGGCAGCGAAGCCCGACTGGGCGGAGCAGGGCCTCGGGACGCCGAGCGGCACGAAGACACCGCTCACCGACGGCGAGGCGGGCAAGTACGACACCCGCGCGCCGCGGCGTCTCGGCGGCTACGTCCTCGTGCAGTACGGCGTCATCGTGTTGTTGACGCTTTACCTCCTCTACCGTGGTGCGGACCTCTCGTGGTGGGGCCGCGCCGGGGTGGCGCTTCTGATCGCCTGGACGGCGACCAACCTGGGCGGCATCTTCGAGCGGCGGAGGTGGCTCCTCTACTCCGAGCCGCTGCGCCTCGGCGCGCTCTGGGGCGCGGGGATCGCCATGGCGTCGGAGCTCGGGACGGCGTCGGCGGTCGCCGCTGCGGCCGGTGGGGCGTTGCTGGCGGGCTTTTTTGCGTCGTGGGTCTTGGCGCGCCGCGATGCCTTTCGCGGTGCGACCGCTGGGCGCGATCAGGAGCGGATGGAGAGCCTTCGGCGCGGTATCGCCGATCTGTGTCAGGTGCTCGACGTCGAATGGACGGAGACGCGTCGGGCTGTCGTCGAAGCCATGGGGCTTGCCGAGCTCGAAGCGCTTCGGGAGAGGCTCGTCCGGGCACGGACGTGGTAGTCAGGGGACCGTCAGGTCGCCTTCAGCTGACGGGTAAGAATCGGCACGACCTCAAAAAGGTCGCCGACGATCCCGTAGTCACAGCCCTGCATCATGGCCGCGTCACGATCCGTGTTGATCGCGACGAGGGTACCCGCCGTCCCCATTCCGGCGAAGTGCTGCGCGGCACCGGAGATTCCGCACGCGACGTAGAGACGCGGGGAAACCGTCGTTCCGGTCAGCCCGACCTGCATCGAATGCGGGACCCACCCGGCGTCGACCGCGACCCGGGAGGCCCCTACGGCCGCCCCGAGGACCTCGGCGCACTCCCGCAGGGCCTCGAAGCTCTCGCCTCCCCCCATCCCGCGTCCACCCGAGATGATGATCTCCGCTTCGGTCAGCGGGACTTCCCGAGAATCGCCTTCTCGCAGCTCCACGGCTTTGACTCCCGTCTCTTCGACGCCCCAAACGAACGAGACGACCTCCCCCTCTCCCGGACGCCGCCTGGGTTCGACCGCGTTCGGCCGAACGCGGCCCGGCCGCAGCCCGAAGACCGGACACCTCCCCCAGGCTCGGATCGTGGCGAGCGACTTGCCCGAATAGAGGAGCTTCGTCGCGGTCGAGGCGTCGAGGTCGACGTCGAGGCAGTCGAGGACGAGGGAGGTGTCGAGGGCCGCGGCAATGCGGGCAAGCAGATCCCGGCCGGCCTGGCTCGACAGCCCGAGCAGGACGTCGAGCCCGAGCTCCTCCACGGCCCGGACCACGGCCTGGGCCCGGACGTCGGGGCCCCAGGCCAGGGAGCACGCATCCGAGCGAACGTCGACGGTCTTGTCGACACCGTGGTCGCGGAGCTCGTCCTGGCAGCCCTCGATGCTTCCCTCGAAGGTCAGTGCCCACAGCTCGTGTCCCTCGCCCTGCCCGGCGGTGACGACACCCAGCATGGCGGGCTTCATCCGGCCGCGCTGCTCTTCGACGAGGACGCCAACTCTCTTCACGGCCACTTTCCTTCTAAAGGACGCGGGCTTCCTCACGAAGCCGTCGAACGAGCTCCGCGACCGCCTCTTCGGGGTCACCCTCCAGGATCACCTTCCGCCGCCGCTCGACGGCCGGCCGCAGCTCCAGGATCTCGGTCCCGGCAGCGGGCGGCTCGATCTCCAGGACGGCCCAGTCGAGCGTCTCGACAGGCTTTCGACGCGCCTTCAAAAGCTGCGGCAGCGTGGGGTTGCGCGGCCTGTTCAACGCCTTGCTGACGCCGATCACACACGGCAACGCCACCTTGAGCACCTGCCGGGCGCCGTCCTCCCGCTCACATTCCACCGTCAAGGCGCCGTCCTCGTAGACTAGCGCCGCCACGTCGCTCGCGACTTGCCAGCCCAGATTCGCGGCCAGCCGAAACGGGACCTGGGAGCCCTGCGAGTCGACGGATTTCTTGCCCGTCAGGACGATGTCGCCCCCGCCGTCGCGGCGGATCGCCGCCGCCAAGCCCCGAGCCGTCCGGAGGCCGTCCGGAGGACGCTCCGCCACCACGTGGAGCCCCCGGTCGGTGCCCATCGCCAGCGCCCGCTCCAGCGTGGTGGACGCCTCGCTCCTTCCCACCGTCACGGCGACGACTTCGGCGTCCGTCTGCGCGGCAAGCCCGACGGCGGCCTCGACGGCGTGCAGGTCGAAAGGGTTGAAATACGGATCGCGCTCTTCGATCCGTCCTTCACCCTCGCCCAGGACGGCCGAGCCCGCGGCGTGCTTGACGCAAACGTAGATCTTCATCTCAAACAGTACCGCCGCAAGGCGTCCTCCCCGGCAGGACGCAGGCCCAGCGGCTCTCCGGCATGAAGGACGCTTCTCGTGATGTCCTGGCCGTAGCCGCGCGGGCACGCGACGAGGACGCCGGAGCTTGCGAGGACCACGACCTGGCAAGGGACGTGAGAGAAAGGACCCTGGAGCAAGAACGGAGGGGTCCGTCCGGGGCGGCCCAGGTCCAGGTTCGTCAGCTGCTCGGTTACTGCGAAGACGTTCCGGCCGAGCAGAGCGAAAAAAGCCGTCGCGTCCGTCATGTCGGTGAACGACGGCGATACCGGAAGCCGTGCCAGTTGTCCGTCCAGGTGGCAGACCGACACCTGCGTACGGTTCATGCGGTTGACGAGCACGGCGCCGTTCAAAAGGCATTCGCCCGGTTCCTCGGGGATCTCCAATCCCTCAAAGGGCGCCTGCAGATCCCAGCGGGGGCAATGGCTCAGGTCCACCATGTACGGCCCCTCGCCCTCGTCCTCGTACTCCAGGACGACTTGCCAGCCGTCTCGGCTCTCGGTCCTCGCCGGAGGAACCGCGAACGAAATCGGAGACCGCCTCATATCCTCATCCTCTCGCCACCGGGGTCGTAGAAGGGCAAGGGCGCGACGCGGGCGAGCTTCAACACACCCCGACAGCCGTCTTCGTAGATCCGGAGCGGTGTTGCTTCCTCCGCCAGCGGCGCGTCGACGAGCGCCAGTCCCACCGACTGGCCGAGCGTAGGGCTGTAGCGGGCGATCGACACGTAACCACGGATCTTCGTGTCGACGACGATCGCGCCGTCTCGCGGCGTCTCGCTCGGATCGTCCATCCGGAAGCCCACCAGCTTCAGCCGGTCCGGTTGGTCCTGGGTCTGACGCAGGGCCACGGCTCCCACGGTCTTGGCTTCGCCCTTCTTGCGCGACCAGAGGAAACCGAGCCCGACGTCGTGCAGAGTCGTCCGCTGCTCCGTCTCCGAGCCGACGATAAGGTGTCCTTTTTCCATCCGCAGGATGTTCTGGGCCTCGACGCCGAAATTCCGGATCCCGTGCTCCGTGCCCGCCTCCTCGAGCGCCTCCCAGGCCGCCTGCGTGTAGGAGGCCGGCACGTGGAGCTCGAAGGAGAGCTCGCCGACGAACCCGAGGCGCATCGCCCGGACGGGAATCGTCCCCTTGGGGGGCTCGAGGGGGGAAACCTCTAGCGTTTCCGCGAGGACGAATTCCCGGTAGGCCCCGAAAGGAAAGGCCTCGTTCGTAACGTCTGAGCCCGTTACCTTTTCCAGCACCTTCCGGGCCTTGGGCCCGGCCACGTTGATCGCGCCGAAAGCGTCGGTGAGGTTGACCATCTTGAAGTCCCAGCCGTCGAAGCGCGTGTGATAGCGCAACCACTCGATCGTCTCGCCGGCACGGCCGGTGGTGGTCGTGAGGTAGTACTCGTCCTCACCCCGCTTGACGACGACTCCGTCGTCGACGACGCAGCCGTCGTCGTTCAACATGGCCGAGTACTTGACCCTTCCCGGCTTCAGCTTCGACATGTCGGAGACGTAGACGCGCTGGAGCGCTTTCAAGGCGTCCGGACCCCAGAGGCGGAACTTGCCCAGGGTGGAAGCGTCGAGCAGGCCTACGTGGGTCCGCACGTTTTCGATCTCTTCCCGGCAGGTCGGATCCGCCGAGAAGTAGCGCACCCGCTTCCAGGTCCCGATGCGGCGCAGGATGGCGCCCGGCTTCTTCTGGGACTCGTGCAGCGGCGTCCGCTTGCACATGTCGTGGTGGCTGCCGGCCAGGGCCGCCAGGCTGACGGCGACGAACGGCGCCCGGACGGTCGTGGGCCGGACCGCCTCGACCGGTTCTCCGAGGTGTTGAGCCATGACCAAAGGCAGGTTGTGTCCTGGGATGCCTCCCTGCCCCGGCCCCGTGCCGACCGCCGCGAAGCGCTTGACAAGCTCCGGCTGATCGAGACCCTGCTGCACGGCCTGGCGGACGTTCTTGACGGTCGTGTCCTCGTCGAAGCAGACGAAGGTCTTGCGTCCTTGAACTGGTGCCATGACGAGGGTAGAGCCGCGTTCCGGACCGGGCAGGGATCGGAGCTCTTCGTCGCTTTCGCGTAGCCGCGCCTCCACGGAAGCGCCGCAGTCGGACGCGGCGAATAGACCCGCCCGCCGTCCGGACGCTTCGATCGCCGCCGGATGGTGGAGGCCGGTGAGTCGGCCCGCCACGTGCATTCCGTACGGCAGCTCCGTGGCGAGATAGGAGCCCGTATGCGCGTCGTAGGCGAGCTTGCCCCCGGCCATGGTGACGGGTCCGGTCAGAGGGGTCAGCCCGGCCGAAGCGACGAGGACGTCGCAGGCCACTTTCTTGGAGGCCGTTGCCGACAGCGAGCGCAGAACGACCGCGTCGACGGCTTGCCGGCCCTTCGCCTCGGCCGCGACCCAACCGCGCAGCAACGGAATGCCGCGCTCCTCGAGCGCCCGGAGGAGCGACTCGTCGTGACCTTCCTCGCGGACGTCCGCGACGCAGGAGACGTCGAGGCCGAGCTCCGCCAGGTCGATGGCACACTCCAGCCCCAGGTCGTGAGCGACGCTGAAGGCCGCCGTCTTCCCCGGCAAGAGGCCGTAGGTCCGCGCTAGCCGATGGGCGCAGGCGACCTGCATGACCCCGGGGCGCTCGTTGTGCTCGAAGAGCAGCGGACGCTCGAGCGCGCCGGTGGCCACCACCACGCTCGCGGCACGGATCTCGAAGTAACGCTCCACGAACGGATCGTCGCCTCCTCCGATCTGGAAGGCGGTGACCAGGTGGTCGTTGTAAATGCCGATCAGAGCCGTGGAACAGAGAAGGCGGACGTTCTCGGTCTCAGCGAGCTCGGCCGCCAACCGGCGAGCCCGCTGTTGCATCCCGGCGCGGTATTCAAAGAAGCCGCCCAGCCACGGACGCCTCTCCAGCAGGACGACCCGCAGTCCCTGCCGGGCGGCGGCGAGCGCCGCCTGCATCCCGGCCGGACCGCCGCCGCCGACACAGACCTCGGCGTTCAAGTAGGTCTCCTCGTAGCGTCCCGGTGCGCGAAAGCTGGAATCGAGCTTCCCGACGCCCGCCATCCTGCGGATCGCGCCCGCGGCCGGACCCCACACGGCCGCCGGCTTGTGCATCGTCCGGTAGTAGAAGCCGGCCGGCATGAAGGCGTCGAGCTTGTCGAGGAATCCGAGCCGGTCCCACTCCGCCGAGCCGCTGACGTTCTGGGGCTCGACCCTCATGCCGTCCCTCAGGAGGATGGTCTCCGCCAGGACGTTGGGCACGTCATCCACTGACATCAGGGTGTTGGCGGACTCGCCGTCCAGGCTGTAGAGGCCGCGTGGCCGGTGGTACTTCAGGCTGCGGGAAAAAACGCGGATTCCGTTGGCGTAAAGAGCCGTGGCGACGGTGTCTCCGTCGACGCCTTCGAGCGTCTTGCCGCGGTAGGTGAAGGACAGCTTCCGCGAAGAGTCAATCCGTAGGGTCGGGAGTAGGAGACGTTTCATCCCATCTCCTCCGGAGGGTCGACCTCGCGGTTGGTGGTCGTGTCGCGCCAGATGGCGAACCAGGTGGCGCAGCCGTCGCGGTGGAACCACCACTCGTGGACGACACCCGCCACGCACCGGTTGCTGTGGACGTAATCCATCCAGGTCTCGGGCGTCATGCCCTCCTCTTCCGGGCGAGGACCCTTGTCCTCGCCGCCGTAGCGAAACTCGTAGCTGTTGCGTGGTCCGCAGGTGGGACAGGTGATGAGAAAAGACATCGTCGTTCTCGTTCGCTAATTCCAAGGACCATAACGAATCGCTCCGGCGGTCTCGCCCAGGAGCCGATGCTGCTCGTAGCGGCGCAGGTTGAGCGGTTTCAAGATGTCGGGGCATTCGCCGGTGGCCATGAAGCGGGCCATGTGCTTGCCGGTCGCCGAACAGGACTTGAACCCGAAGTAGCCCCAGCCGAAATTCATGTAATAGCCCTCGATGGGATCGTTGCCGTCGATGATGGGGGCCATGTCCGGCGTCATGTCGGCGAGCCCCGCCCAATGACGCATGAACTTCACTCCCTTGAGGCAAGGCAGGATCTCGGTCAACGCTTCGGCCTGGTGCTTGAGGTAATAGGCCGTGGTCTGGTTGGTGTAGTTGGGCCAGGGATCCATGTGGGCGCCGGTGGCGATCTCTCCCTTCAAGGTCTGGTTGCAGTAGACGTGATAGGCGCCCGAGGAGACCACGTGGTCGAGGAGAGGCTTGAGAGGTTGGGTGACCATGGCCTGAATCGTCAGCACGCTGATCGGCAACCGAATGCCCAGGAGGTGGTAGGAGAGGGCCGCGGAGTATCCGCCCGCGGCGAGGAGGACGCGCGGCGTCTGAATCGTGCCGCGAGAGGTCTCGACCGATGCGACCTTGCCCGCTTTCACGCCGATTCCCGTCACCTCGGTCTCCTGGTGGATGTGGACGCCTTTTGCGGACGCCCCTTTCGCCAGGCCCCAGACGACGGCGTCGTGGCGCACGATGCCCCCGGGCGGGTGATACATGGCTCCTAGGATCGGGTAGCGCGGCCGGTCCGAGACGTCGAGCGCCGGGACCCTTTCCTTGACTTGTTGCACGTCTAGAAGCTCGCTTTGGATCCCGTAGAACTGCGCCGAGGCGACGTTCATCCGGGCCGCGGTCAAGGCCGCCTCACTGTGGCAGAGGTTCAGGTTGCCGCAGTTGTAGAACATCAGGTTGAAGTCGAGCTCGCGGGTCAGGACCGGCCACAGCTCCAGCGCCTCCTTGTAGAGAGGAAGGTTTTCCTGGGTGCGCTGGTTGGCCCGGACGATGGCGGTGTTGCGTCCGGAGCCGCCGAAGCCGACGAACCTCTTCTCGAGGACCGCGACGTCGGTCATGCCGTGGTCTCGGGCGAGGAAGTAGGCGGTGGCCAGGCTGTGGAGCCCGCCTCCCACGAGCACCGCGTCGTAGCTTGAATTGAGCGGCGGGCGAGTCTCCCAGAGAGGCTTGTGCGGGTCGAACATGACCGTCGGCGCCCTCGGTCAGCCGATCACCGAGAACGAAGAATCCGGATTGACTGTCCTCAGGCGGCTGAAGAAACCGACGTCGCAGAGGCGTCCGGTGTACTTCATCTTGAATTGCACCGGATCGGAGTCGTGGTCCTGGCCCGCCTCGACCCGTTCGATCAGCTCCGCCATCAGGGCACCGGCCACCGGGGCGTTCTTGTACTGGTTGCCGGAAGTGCCCACCGCCATGTAGAAGCCGGGAAGCACCGACTTGTCGTAGATCGGGATCCAGTCCTCGGTACAGTCGTAGAGGTCGACCAGACCCTTGGGCTCGGCGGGGATGGGCAGGTCCTTGACCCGTTGGGCCTCCCGCATGACCTGGGTCTGCCATTGATCGGTGAAGCTCTGGTCGTAGTCGTCGGCGTCCTCGACCCAGTCGAGGGGGTCGCACTCGGGGTCCTCCGAGCCGATCAGGATGTGGTTGCCGACCTCGGGCCTCGAATAGCAACCGATATCGCCGTCGGAGATGATCGGTCCGAGGAAGCCGTAGTCGATCTCCTCGGGCGCCGGCACATGACAGACCTCCTGCTTCAAAGGTCGGGTCTTCATCTTCATCTCATCCTCGACCCCGGCCATCCGGTTGATCTTGTAGGAGGCGGGACCGGCGACGTTGACGACGACCGGGGCCATGAGCTCGCGGCCGTCGGCGAGCTTCACGCCGGCGGCACGGCCGTCAATCTTTAGGATCTCGACGACGGCCGCGTTGAAGAGGAGCTCCCCGCCATGGGCCTCGCAGGCCCGCTGCACGTTGTGGACGGAGAGCTGGGGGTCGGTGATGAAGCCCGACTCGGGGATGTAGACGGCCCCGCTCACGATGCCCCCGGTGGGCTCGCCGAAGCGCGGGTCGCTGGCCACGACGGGGGGCCCGTAGCGGCGGGTGTCGACAAAAGAGAGCATCCGCTCGACCTCGTCGGGCTCGAGCTCCTGGTAGACGACGCCGAGCTCGTCGAGGCTCGTCATGACGTTCACAAGCTGGTGGTTCCTCTCGCACTTCGTGACCAGACACCCGGTGTTGACGTACTTCGCCATGCCGGCTTCGTCGACCACGCCCAGGTACTTCGGCCAGTCGATCCAGTAGAAGTACCCCTCGCGCGCCATGGCGACGCCGTCGGGGGTCGAGTAGTGGAGGCGGATGATGGCGCAGGAGTTGGAGGTGGAACCGTAGCCGGCGGCCGAGAGCTTGTCGACGTTCGCCGTCCTCCATCCCTTCTTGGCGAGCTCGAAGGCGGTGCAGCAGCCGATGATCCCCGCGCCGACGATGATGGCGTCGTATTCCCTTGGCATGTGCTTCTCTCTCCTGGGTTGCCGAGTCGACCTCACCGCACCTCGGTCATAGCCCAGGCGAAGGCGAGCTCGTCGATGTACCAGCGCTTCAGGTCGTCCTTGCGGCCGGAGCCGTGTCCGGCACCCCGGACGAGGCGCAAGATCGCCACTCTCCTGGCATCGTTCCCGCGCTGCATCTCGGCCACGTACTTGTAGATGTGCCCGGGCTTGCAGCGGGGATCGTTCTCGCCGACCATGTGCAGGATCGGTGGGTACGGCCCCTCGTGGCGCACGTTGTGAAGAGGCGAGTAGCTTCTCAGGTACTCGAACATCTCCTGGCTCTCGTTGGGATGTCCGAGCTCCATGGTGGCCGTGGCGCCTGTGGGCGTGTCCTGGATGCGCAACATGTCCACGACGGCGATTTTGGAAACCACGGCGCCGAACAGCTCCGGGCGTTGGTTGTAAGCGGCGGCGGTCAGCAGACCGCCGTTGCTGCCGCCCAGGATGGTGAGTCGGGAGGGGCTGGTGTACTTCTCGTTGACCAGGTGCTCGGCGGCGGCGTAGAAGTCCTTGAACACGTCCTGCTTGTTCATGAACTGGCCGGCCTTGTGCCACGCGTCGCCGTACTCGCCGCCACCTCTCAAGGTGGCGATGGCGTAGGTGCCTCCCATGTGGAGCCACGCGTGAATGCGGTTGTTGAAGCGGGGGAGCAACGAGATCCCCCAGCCGCCGTAGCCGTAGAGGAGGGTTCTGGACCGACCGTCCCGCGGGGTGGCCGCCGGCCGCAGGATGGTCATGGGAATCCTCGTACCGTCGAAGGAGTCGTAAAAGACCCGGGCCACTTCGTAGCTGTCGAGCTCGGGCGGCGTTTCGACGGCCTCGATGACCGTCAACGTTTTCTCGGTCGTATCGTAGGCGTAGACGGACTGGGGACGGAGGAACGCCGCGGCCATGAACTGTCCCTCCCAGGGGCGTCGATAAACCAGCTTGTCCTTGTCCAGGGACGTTCCCACGGTGTGGAGGTAGACGCCCGGCTCCTTGTCGGAGCCCTGTCCCAGGATCGTCGGCATGTCGACCCACGTGTAGAGGAAACCGCTCTCGTCCGGCAGCCAGGCGGTGACGAACGTGTGCGCCGCGGGGATGAAATCGTCCAGCTCCCTGCCGTCCTCGGTGTCGTAGAAGCGGATCTCCGCCGCGTCGGCACCGGCCCGATGGATGAGGTAGCCGACGAACCGGCCCTCGGGGCTGGGATAGAGGGTCGTTCGGGTGGAGACCTTCTCGCCCGGATTTCGCTCGTTGAGGTCGAAGATCGCCTCCGGCTCGCCGTCGCCCTTTCGGACGTAGAGGACGTTGTGGGACTTCCCTTCCGCGGCCTTCCACAGGAATGTCCTGTCCCCCTTGCGAACCGGGACCGCAACGACGCCGTCCAGCCAGTGGCTCTCCATGTAATCCGCGATGGCCTCGCGGTCGCCAAGCTCGCCGAAGAACCGTTCGGCGATCCCGTCCTGCTTCGAGAGCCAGGCCTGGGTCTCGGCGGCGGCCTCGTCTTCCATCCAGCGATAGGGATCCGGAACCTCGACACCGTGGTAGACGTCCACGTCGTCACCGCGTCTGGCCTCGGGGTACTCGATCCAGGCGACGTCCACGGCCGATGCTGTCTCGGTGATCCCCACAGGGGTGGACGCTTCCCGATGAGATTCACAGCCCGCCATGAGGGCGACGAGGGCCAGCGACGTCAGCCGGACAGTGACCATCCGCGGATTCTTCCATGTCATCAATGTTTGTTTCATGGGCTCCTCCTTGTCTCTCTATATGGTAGCCCTACACTACTGTATAGTCGCCGCCATGGCGCGTGAGACCTGGGCAAGTCGGTTCGGCTTCATCATGGCGACGGCGGGTTTCGCGATCGGCCTCGGCAACATCTGGCGCTTTCCCTACATGACGGGCATGAACGGCGGCGGGGCCTTCCTGTTCGTGTACGTCGTCTTCGCGCTCCTGATCGGCATTCCGCTGATGACGGCCGAGATCTCCCTCGGGCGCAAGTCCCAGCTGACGCCGATCGCCGGGATGTATCGCCTGACCGGATCCAAGGTCAGTCCGTGGAACCTCTTCGGCTGGCTCGGGGTGTCGGCCGCGGTGATCATCCAGTCGTACTACGTCATGCTGATCGGCTGGATCTTCGGCTACTTCTTCCACATCGTCTCGGGCGGGCTCGACGGCGCCACGTCCGTCGCGTCGGAGGCGCGCCCTGTTACGACCGTGCTGGCGGCGGAGTACGAGACCTTCATCGCCGCGCCCGGGCCGGTCCTCGGCTACACCGGCCTCGTTGTCGTCGTGCTCGCCGTCGTCGTCGGCCGCGGGTTGCGCGGCGGCCTGGAACGTGTGGCGAAGTTTGCCATGCCGGCGCTCTTCGTCCTGCTCGTCGCCCTGGCGATTCGCTCTCTGAGCTTTCCCGGCGCGATGCAGGGGCTTGCCTGGTACCTGACTCCCGACTTCTCGGCGATCGACGCCGAGACGGTTCTGGCGGCGCTCGGCCAGGCCTTCTACTCGATTGGCATCGGCATGGCCGCCGCCTTCGGCTTCGGCGGTTACCTGGACCGCGAGCGAAGCGACGTTCCCGGCAACGCGGCGATCGTCGTGGCCTGCGACACGGGGATCGCCTTCCTCGCCGGCCTGGTGATTTTTCCGGCGCTTTTCGCCTTCGGCCTCGCGCCCGACGCCGGGCCGGGGCTCTTATTCGTCACGATGACGAGCCTTTTTGCCCAGATGCCGGCCGGGCAACTTTTCGGCGCGGCCTTCTTTTTCCTGCTCATCCTGGCAGCGGTGACGTCGGCCGCCGCTCTCCACGAGGTGCTGACGGCGACGCTTACCGATCTCGTGCCACTGCGCCGGCGCACGGCGTCGTGGCTTCTGGCCGGCCTCTTCCTGGTACTTTCGACGCCGATCATCCTCTCGCAGGGACCGTGGTCCGACGTCCGGCTTTTCGACATGGACCTCTTCGGCCTTGCCGACAAGGTCTCGGGGAGCTACATGCTGCCGGCGGGCGGGCTCGTGCTGGCGCTCTATACCGTCTTCGTGTGGAAGTTCGACCGCTTTCGCGACGAGACCAACGTCGGCGCCGGCTCCTTCAAAGTCTCGGGGCTGTGGAAGCCCCTGGTGGTCTTCGTGATTCCCCTCGCTGTCGCTGTCGTGCTGCTGGCGGGCCTTGGAATCCTCTGAGGGAGCTCTTCGATGCGGTCGATGAAGGCCATGATTATGCAGCTCAGCATAATGCAAGCCTGCATAATCTTCCACCCTCTGGGTGATCCCCGAGGGGCAGCAGAAGCCGCGGCGCTGAGAAGGTCGGCTCTCCCAAGGACAGTCGACCCATGCCCCCATTTCCTACCCTACTCTTCGACCTCGACGGCGATGGAGGACACCTCGCCCCACCGCCCCCCGAAGACGATCTCCGAGAGCGGCTTGCGCTCCCGCGCTCCGAGCTCCTTGGCTCGCACCTCCTCGGGAAGCGATTCCAGATCGGCCGGATAGCCGATCGCGACCCCGGTGACCGGATCCCAGCCCTCTGGGACGACGAGCGTCTCGCGGGTCTTCCCGACGTCGATGCCAGCCATCTGGTGCACGCCCAGGCCGAGGGATTGGGCCTGGATCGTCAGCTGCGCGATCGCCAGACCGACGTCGTGCCAGGCGTGGGCGTTGGGCTTGCCGTTGTGCTCGAAGGTAGCCCGTGCCGCGGTGATGACGAGCATTGACGCCGACTTCGCCCAGCTCTGGTTGAAGGGCACGAGGCAGGAGAGGAGGCGCTCGAAGGCCTCCGGCTCGTCGCGCGTCGCGACGAAGAAGGCCCAGGGCTGGGCGTTGTAGGACGACGGCGCCCACTGCGCTGCCTCGAGGAGGCTCTTCGCCTCCTCGGCAGGGATCGAGCGGTCGGCAAAGACCCGCGGGCTCCAGCGCTCGCGAATCAGCTCGTGGACGTGCGGTCCGACGGGGGCGGATTTCGACATGTCGTGCTCTCCTGGGTCGAAGCAAGGTTTTGCGGGAGGCTCGTTTTCAACGGCAAAAGACGTCCCCTTTGAAAAAGGACGCTCTTAAAACGGGCAAATCGGAACCTTCATCCGCCTCCACAGTATACGGGAGTGCACCAAGAGGAGAAACAGGCATGAAGCCCCCCGCACACGTCCATTTGTCCACCGCTACCCTGCTCGTCTCGCTCGCCCTGGCCGGTTGCCTCGCCCGCAGCGAGCGGCTGACGACTCACTCCTTGTCGCCTTCGACCACCGCGCAGGCCCCGGCGGCTGACCCTGGAGGCGAGCTTCCCGCCGCCCTGGAAACCGAGATCCCGAAGCTCATGGACGAAGCCGGCGTCCCCGGTCTGGCCGTCGCGCTGGGGCGCAACGCCTTCCTCGACGAAGGACGCCAGGCAGGTTTCGACCTCTACCGCGAGCTCAGCCGAAAGCAACCGGAGGTGCTCGACGGGCCCGCCACCGAACGGTAAGACGCCCGCTCGTCGTCGGGCGCCAGCTTCAGGATCCAACGTCGAACGTCACCCGGACCTGCTGCCGGCGTTGCACGGACTGGGACAGGCCACGCTCGACGCCGGCCGCCTGGAACAGGCCCTCGACACCTACCGCAAGCCGGCGCGTGAAAGCTGTCTGGCTCTCTTCTTGCCTTCTTGCCATCCCGCCCCTCTTCCGCCCCTCTTCCCCCTGGTGTTTTCGTCTATACTGGAGAAAATGAGGCTCTTCTCCTTCACCTGCCCACAGTGCGGTGGCACGACGGCGACACGGGGCGAGGCCATGGCCGGCCTCCATCAGGTGATCTGCGGCTCCTGCGCGAGCCCGATGGTTCGGCCTTATCCTTGGCGCTGTCCACGCTGCCGCTGCCGGGACTATCACTGGTGGCTCGACGGCTCCGGCGAGAGCCGGTTCGCCGTGGCCTGCGCCCGTTGCGGTCATCACCACTCCGACGCCGACCAAAGACGGGAGTCGCTGATCCCGACGGCCGTGACGCTGGTGGTTCTCGCCGGAGCCATGGCCGACCGCTACCTGCTGCAGCCACGGCTCGACGCCACCGTGCTGTTTGGGGTCCGCGCTCTGCTGATCGCCCTGGCGGCCGTCTTGGCGTATCTTCTCGTGCTGCGCCGCTGGTCGTTCGTCCCCGACCTCCTGGAGCGCCGCGGACCGCCGGCAAAGGCGGCAAACCGTGCCGACCGCGGCCGTCCCATCGCCGTCAAATCTCTCGAAGAGGAATACCGTTACATCCAATTCCATCCTTTTTCCTGCGCCTGCGGCAATCCCGGCCACCACGAGGTCGAATCGCATGGAGTCGAAATCCGTCCCGCCTGGCTGGCGCGGTGGCTCGGCGGCCAGCTTCTGCCGGTCTTTCACCTCTACGACCTGGTCGCGATCCGCTGCTCAGAGTGCCGGGGGACCTACTCCTACCGGTTCGACATCGAGTCCTTGACCCACGTTTCCCGGGGGTTTCGACGCCGCTTCCTCGGCGATCCGATGAGCCTGCTGGGGACGCATATGAACCTGGTCATGCAGTTCCAAAAGGGCCAAGAAGGCAAGAGCTCCTATGGCCTGCGCTTCTAACCTCGACGACAGGACCGTCGAACGGCTGTTTCGGCGAACCTACCGAATCAAACGGTGGACGGGTTTCGCCTCGCAGGCGCTCGTCGGGACCGCCTTGATTCTCCCGCTGTCCTGGCTCCTTCGAGTCGTCTGGCGCTGGCTGCGACCGGGCTCCGAGATGGGCAGCGGCTGCCTGGTGGGGCTGGGGCTCGCCCTCCTCCTCCTGCTGATCCTCGCCGGCGGCCGCCAGGCGCGGCTCGCCCGGGGTTTCGCCAACCGCGCGGTTGGCGAAAAGCTCTTTCTCCGAGGCGATCGCCGAGCGGCGGTGTTCTTTCAGCGTGCCATCGACGAGTTTTCGCAGTTGACGACGAATCCGTCGGTACCGCGGATCATCCGAAAGCTCCACGGATCGCTGGCCTTGGCCTTATCTCTGACGGATCGACCGGCCGAGGAGGCCTACCCGGCGGCAGTCCTCAGCGGCACCGCCGAGGCCGCGGCGGCGGTGATCTGGCGGCGGGTTCAAACGGCCGGCGGCGGCGAGCTGGAGCCATTGCTCGCCGACTGGATGAGCGACTTCCTCGACCGGTTCCCGGCGCCCGCCGCCAGCCGCGAGCTTTCGACGACCTTCGCTCGCATCGGCGAGCTTGCGCTGTCCCGGCGCCGCCCCGACCTCGGGCTCCCCTTCCTCGAAACGGCTCTCGCAACCGTCGTCCGTCGCGACGAGAACGTCGTCCTCGTCCGGGCCTTGCTGGCCGCCGGTGGCCTGGCCGGCGGCGACGTCGTTGCCGCGGCGCGCCACCTCGCCACGGCTCGCTCGTTGCAGGAGGAGTTGGCGGACGTGATCGAGTTCAGCTTCGCCGACGTCGTGGAGGTCGGCGACGACGAGCGCGTCGGCGGTGCCCCACCGACGCGAAACGCCAAAGCCTGGCGCCAGATCGAACGCCGCGTCGGCCGGCCCTTCCCCTGCCCGCCGGCGGCCGTCCTGTACCTCGCCTTCAGCGCCGTCTACCGGTCGCTCGGCGTTCCTTCGCTGGCCTGGCCCTGCTGCCTCCACGCCCTGAGGGTCCTGCGCGAGGTGGAAGACGCTTTCGCCGGTTTGCAGGGAGCGCTCGATGCGTTGCTCTGCGAGGTGGCCCTGATCGCCGCCCAGGAGAGCCGCCTGCCGGTCGCGGTGCTGCCGGACGAGGCGCTGGCCGGCGGACTCGTCGCCGGCCGCTGGCCGTGCGATCCGCCGCCGCCGCTGGTGCTCGACCTGGCGCCGCTGGGGCTCTTCGTTCTCGGACGCTACGAGCAGGAGCCGCCGGCGGTCGAGCTGTTGCAGAAGGTTCTCGGGCGGCATCGCCGCGCGCCTGAAGCCGGCGACGAATCGACGTCGCCGGCCGCCGCCGGGCTGGCGGCTCTGGCCCTGGACGCCCTCGGCGACCGAGAAGGATCGGGCGAGCGCCCAGGACCCGCTGTCGAGCTGCCCCGGCCGAGCGACGTCGAATCGCCCTGGGAGCTGTCGCGCTGGGGGCTGGCGGCCGAATGGCTCGGCGACCGCCGGGCGGCCACCGCGTTCCAGCGGCAGGCGGCCGCGAAGTGCGCCGAGCGGCCCGAGCCGGATCACACCTGGATCGTGCTCAGGGCCGTCCGGCTGCTTTCGGCCGAAGAAGGAGCCGCCGCCGCCCTCGGCCCGTGCCGCGAATGGTTGGAGCAGGCCCTCGACCGCGGCTGGCCTCGCGAAGCCTGCGCCTGCATCGGCGTCCTCGACGGCCGCCTCGCCAGCGCCGAAGGCGCCCGCGAGGTGGTGGACGATGCCATCCTCCGAGCCGGCGCCGCCTGCCGTGACGGTTACAGGGTGGAGCGGCTCCACCTGGCCCGCCTCGCCGGCCGGCAGGCTTACGAAGACGAGGAATGGGGGGAGGCCGGCGCGCGGTTGGCCACCTACCTCGAGGACGTCGACCTGCTGCGCCGCGACGTCGAAGCGGCGGGGCTCCCGGCCCACGTCGATCCGCGGCGCGTCGCCGAGGCTTTCTCCATGGCGGTGGATTCGTTCAGCCGCCTGCAGGACCACCAACGCGCCCTCGGCTGGTCGGAACGTAGCAAACGCTGGCACCTGCACGGTGCCGGTTGGCGTCCGAGCGTCGCACCGGTCGCAGCTCCCCGAAGCTATCCCTTCACCGGCGACGACCGTTAGAACGAGCCTTTGAAGTGACGAGCCTGCGGCCATGACTGCGAACACGAGAGCGATGAGCTTCGACGTCGAGCCCGCCGTCACCTGGCGCCGGGTGGAGCGCCTCCCGGACGACGTCCTCGTCGCCGATTTTCACGTCGGTTGCGATTGGGTGAATCTCACCGTCGCTCGTCAGGGTCGTTGCCAGTCCTTCAGGATGCCTTTCTCCTTCGCCATGCTGCCTGAGCTGCGAGGCCTTTCCGGCCGAACACGCGACCTGCGCAGAGCGCGCAAGGTTGCGGTCCGAGAGGACTCGAAGCTGATCGAGCCGATCGTCGAGCTCGCCGAAGGTTGCTCGATGATCTACCTGGTTCCACACGGCCCTCTTGAGCACTATCCGCTCCACGCCGTAAGCGCCGGGGGCAAGACTCTGCTCGACATGGCGCCGGTGGTTTATCTGCCCTACCTCGGCATGTTGCCGGAAGCACCGGCGGCACCGCCGGCGAGCTGGAAGGCGCTGGTGATGGGCAACATGACAGGCGATCTGCCGGGGGCCGAGCGGGAAGCCGAGGAGGTCGCTCGCCGGCTGGGCACCGAGGCCCATCTGGGCCAGGCCGCGACCCTGGAGCTCCTGCGCAGCCAGGTGACGGGAAAGAACCTCTTGCACATCGCCGGCCACGGCTACTTCGATCCGGCGGCGCCCCTGACCTCCGGCATCCCTTTTCCCGACGGCATCCTGACGGTTCGCCACATCCATGAGCTGGGCATGCAGGATTGCCGGGTGGTTTTGTCCGGATGTGTCACGGGCCTCGGCGGCGATCGGCCGGGTGAGGGTTTCAGCTCGCTTCTCGGAGCGTGTCTTGCCGCCGGCGCGCCGGCGCTGCTGGTCTCCCTTTGGGAGGTCGACGACGACGACGCGCAACGCTTCATGGTCGATTTCTACGATCGGGCGAATCGCGGCGAGAGCACGTTTTCCCACGCCCTTCGTGAGAGCTACTTGAACCTGCGAGACCGCAGCCGGACCCTGCGCGGCAACACGGATCCCTACTACTGGGCGGCGTTCAAAGCGGTCGGCCGGTGGTGAATCCTATTCCTTGAAGAGGTGGTAGACCGCGCCGCAGGCGACGTACATGCCGTTGAAGAGCGGTATGCCGACGGCGACGGCGATGACCAGACGGATGGTCCAATGCCAGCCGAAGTAGCCGGCGGCCAGAAAGAGGCCGGCGAAGATCGGCACGTACATCAAGGCGTAGAAGAGCAACATCGGCACGGTAGGGCGGCCGATGGCTTCCCGCCAGACATACTCGATGAACAGGCCGACGAAGGCGATTCCCAGAAGAATCAGGCCTGCGGTGGCGGTGGTCGGCATCCTTCGATCTTCCTACGTGTGCCGCGCTGTACCTATCGCCCGAACGGTCTTCCAAGGAGACCCCACACCTCTGTGCCACAGCAAGAGGTGCGGGCTCATGAGAGTAGCAGGAATCGGGCTGTGGGGCTAGCTGAGGCTGGCCCGGAGCGTTCTTCGGTAGGACCTCTAACCCCTGCGTTCGTAGATCTCAAACGTGAACGCATACGCGTGGCGCTCGTCCGCGCCGTGCGCCTCCTCCGCGACCAGCTCCCAGGAGCCGTCCTCGAAACTCGGCATCCAAACGTCGCCCTCGACCTCGGCATGGACCCGGGTGAGGTAGAGGCGGTCGGCCCGTCCCAGGGCGGCGGCAAAAAGCTCGGCACCGCCGATGACGAAGACCTCGTCGTCGTCCGCGGCGAGCGCCAGGGCTTCGTCCAGGCTCGACACCACCTCGGCCCCCTTCAATTCGTAGCCCGGACGCCGGCTCAGCACGATCGAACGCCGCTTCGGCAGGGGACGGCCGATCGACTCCCAGGTGCGCCGTCCCATGACGATCGCGTGACCTGTCGTGAGGCGCTTGAGCCGCCGCAGGTCCGCCGGCAGGCGCCAGGGCAGCTCGCCCCGGTTTCCGATCACCCGGTTCTCGGCCATGGCGACGAGGAGTGATACCGTCCCCCTGGGGGGATCGAGGGGGGGAGACACCGTCATCGTCCCTCCTCAGACCGCCACAGGCGCCCGGATCGTGGGATGCGGATCGTAGCCCTCGAGCGTGAAGTGCTCGTAGCGGAGCTCGTCGAGCGACTGGACATCCGGGTCGAGGCGCATGCGCGGCAGGGGCCGCGGCTCGCGGGAGAGCTGGAGGTCGGCCTGCTCGAAGTGGTTGGTATAGAGGTGAGCGTCGCCGAAAGTGTGGACGAAGTCGCCGGGCTTGAGGTCCGTGACGTGCGCCACCATCATCGTCAGGAGCGAGTAGGAGGCGATGTTGAAAGGCACGCCAAGGAAGAGGTCGGCGCTGCGCTGGTAGAGCTGGCAGGAGAGGCGTCCGTCAGCGACGTAGAACTGGAAGAGGAGGTGACAGGGCGGCAGTGCCATCTTCGGCACGTCGGCCGGATTCCAGGCGCTGACGACGAGCCGCCGGCAGTCGGGATCGGTCTTGATCCTCTCGACCACGTCGCCGAGCTGGTCGATCGAGTGGCCGTCGGGCGCCGCCCAAGAGCGCCATTGACGGCCGTAGACGGGTCCGAGCTCGCCCTCCTCGTCGGCCCACTCGTCCCAGATCTTGACCCCGTGCTCGCGCAGATAGGCGACGTTGGTCTCGCCGCGCAGGAACCACAGGAGCTCGTGGACGACCGACTTCACGTGGACGCGCCTGGTGGTCAGGAGCGGAAAGCCGGCGCTCAGGTCGAAGCGCATCTGGTAGCCGAAGAGGCTTCGCGTCCCGGTGCCGGTACGGTCGCCCTTGGGGGTGCCGTGGTGGCGCACCTTGCGCAGCAGGTCGAGGTAGCTCTTCATGGGTTCGAATTCTACGCCGGCCGGCCGGGATCCGGAAACCCGCCGTCCTCTGGTAGCGTAGAGTCGAGCGGCGGCACCAGGAGCCGCCGGCAACCACAGGAGCCTTCATCATGGACGAGCACGACGCGCCGAACGAACGGCCGGATTCCCCAATAGACGCCGCGGACGCCGACACGCCGGCGGAAGCTTCGCCGGACGAGCCGCCACCCTATCCGGAGCCCGCCGCTCCCGAGCCACCGCCGCCGGTCGCTTCGTCCGCGGCGACGGCACGGCCAGCTTCGGGTGTGTCTGCGATGACGTTCGGCGGCTTTCTGCTCGCCGTCTGGCAGGGCATCGACCTCATGCGCCGGATCTTCGTCAACCTACTTTTCGTCGGCGTGGTCTTCGGCTTCTTCTTCTTCGCCCTCCTCCTCATGGGGATGGCGGCGGCGGCAGGGGGCGAGGGCGGCGGCGTGGTCGCGGTGCCGAAGTCGACGGCGCTCGTCCTGCAGCCCAAGGGCCTCGTCGTCGAGCAGCTGAGTGGCGACCCGATGGACCGGGCGCTGCAGAAGATGATCGGCAACGAGGTGCCGGAGGCGCTCTTGAAAGACATGATCGACGCCATCCGGGAGGCCAAGGACGACGATCGGGTCAAGGTGCTCGTCCTCGACTTGAACCAGATGCTCGGCGCCGGGTTGACAAAGCTCCAGGAGCTGCGTGCGGCGGTCTACGACTTCAAGGAAAGCGGCAAGCCGGTCGTCGCCACCGCCGACGCCTACGACATGGCGCGCTACCACCTGGCGAGCTCGGCCGACGAGGTCTACCTCCACGAGATGGGGGGCGTTTTCCTCGAAGGTTACGGCCGCTACCCCACCTATTACAAGAAAGGCCTCGACAAGTACGGAATCGACTGGAACGTCTTCTGGGTCGGCACCTACAAGTCGGCCGTCGAGCCCTACATGCTGGAGGGGATGTCGCAAGGCGCGAGAGACGTGAACCTGGCCTGGCTCGGCGACCTGTGGAACGCCTACCTGGACGACGTGTCGACGGCCCGCAACCTGACGGTCGAGGAGGTGAGGTCCTCGGCCGACGACATGAACGCCTACCTCGCCGAGGCGAACGGCGACACGGCGCAGATGGCGCTACAGCTCGGCCTCGTCGACCACGTGGGACAGCGCGACGCCTTGCGCGAACGGCTGATCGAGATCACCGGCGAGGACGACGACACCCATTCCTATTACGGTATCGGCTACGACGACTACCTGCGGGCCGTCCACCACCGTGACCCGTCGGGCGGCGACGGCACGGTGGCGGTGGTGGTCGCCAAGGGGACGATCTTAAACGGCCACCAGCCGCCGGGGACGATCGGCGGCGACTCGACCGCGGCGCTGATCCGCCGCGCCCGCCATGACGAGGACGTGAAGGCGCTCGTGCTGCGGGTCGACTCGGGAGGCGGCAGCGCGTTCGCCTCGGAGGTGATCCGCCGCGAGCTCGAGCTGCTGCGCGAGGCGGGCAAGCCGGTCGTCGTGTCGATGGGTACCTACGCCGCCTCGGGCGGCTACTGGATCGCCACGTCCGCGGACGAGATCTGGGCGAGCCCGACGACGGTCACCGGATCGATCGGCATCTTCGGCTTTTTCCCGACGTTTCAAAGACCCCTCGAAAAGTACCTCGGCATGGAGGTCGACGGCGTCGGCACCACGTGGCTTTCGGGCATACGTCCCGACCGGGAGATGCCCGAGCAACTCGGGACGGCGTTGCAGCTCATGATCGAGCAGGGATACCGCGAGTTCACCGACCGGGTCGGCGAGGCACGCGGCATGACCTTTGAAGAAGTCGACGCAATCGGCCAGGGCCGGGTGTGGAGTGGCTTACGGGCGCAGGAGAAAGGGCTCGTCGACAATCTCGGCAGCCTCGGCGACGCCATCGCGTCGGCCGCCGGGTACGCCGGGTTGGGCGAGGAGTATGGTGTCGAATACCTGGAAAAAGAGCTCGACTTCGCCGACCGGATGTTGATCGACATGCTCGAGGAGGCCAGTGCTTTTTACCGTCCGGCGGCGCGGAGCGCCGGTCCGGCCGGGCTCGGCGCGCGGCTGGTGCGTCTCCTCGAAGAACAGCTCAAGACGTTTGAGCGTTTCGACGACCCGATGGGAATCTACGCCCACTGCCTCTGCGAGGTGGATTAGGAGCCAACCCTTGTCCGTCACTCTCGACATCTTCTCCGACTACGTGTGACCGTGGTGCTACCTCAGTACCGTGCGTATTGAAACGCTCCGCAAGCGCTACGGCCTGAAGCTGCGCTGGATCCATTTTCCCCTCCACCCGGAGACGTCGCAAGAGGGTCTCGACCTCGACGTCCTCTTCCGGGGCCGCGAGGCCCAGTACGAGGCCATGAAGGTCCACCTCCGGCAGGTAGCGGCCGAGGAGGGCCTGCCGCTCGCCGAACGCTCCCGTACCCACAACTCCCGCCTCGCCCAGGAGCTCGCCTGCTGGGCCGAGACCCAGGAGGGCGGCGAGAGGATCCACGACGCGCTCTTCGTCGCCTACTTCGTCGACGGCAAGGACATCAGCGACGTCGAGGTGCTCGTCGAGGTGGCCGAAGGAGCGGGCCTGTCGGGCGAGGAGGCTCGCCGGGTGCTCGGTGAGCGGAGCTTCCGGGCCGCCGTCAACCAGGACTGGCATCGCTCGCGCCTCTCCGGCGTTACCGGCGTTCCGACCTTCGTCGCCGGCCGACGGGCCGTCGTCGGTGCCCAGCCCTACGAGGCCCTCGAAGAGCTCGTCGTCCGCGCCGGCGCCAAGCCTCCGGCAGGCCGAATGGAATAAGATCTCCCGGAAGGCCGCAGGACCTCATGAATCCCAGAAGCTCTTCGAAGTCTAAGACAAGGGGGGCTTCGGCCCCAAGGAGCTGAACATGTCCAGTCGTGAACTTGAATGCCCAGGCCGTAAGGAACCGCTGGCGGCGCTGGAGGAAGGCCGGCTGCCGCCGGAGGAGCGCGCGGACCTCGTCGAGCACTTAGGCGACTGCGAGGTCTGCTATGAGATCTACACGGAGCTTCTCCGCTTCTCCGAGGACGACGAGCGGGAGTCGCGGCCGACGGCACCGGCACCGGTGATCGCGCACCCGCGCTCCGTGTGGAATCAGCCGGGCTACCGCTGGGCGGCTGCGGCGGCGGTCCTGGTCGCGGTAATCTCCGTCCCGCTGCTGCGCCAGGTCCTGGGTGTCGATCCGGCGAGCAGCGCGGCGCTGACGGCGGCCTTCACTCCCCAGGGCTTGGAGGCGGCACGGCTAGGGGAGGACTGGGCTCAGCCGCCGTGGCGCACACTGCGCGACCTTGGGGAGGACCTCTCCGAAGCTCAGTCGAGCTTGCGGCTCGGCGCCCGGGTCGTCGACCTTCACCTGGCGCTGCGCCTCGGGGAGACGGACGCGGGAGTCCAACTCGCGAGCGAGATGGCCGTCTTCCTGGAACCGACGGCGCTCGCCGACCGTGCGGATCGCTATGTCCGGATCCTGGACCGCCTCGACGCGGAAGCGTCTCCCTCCGACCTGGTCCCTGCCGCCCAACAGGCCGAAGTGGACCTCGAGTCGGCGCTCGGCGAGGCGCTCGACGCGCGCGAATACCGCCTCGGCAAGCTGGCCGAGGCGGGACGCCTGGCTGCCCGTACCGGGAATGCGGGCTTCTTTGACGACCGGGCCCGACGGCGGCTCTACGAGGCGTTGTTGGAAGAGCTTGGAGCGAACGCCCCGCAGGAGCTGCGAGAAGCCGTCGAGCGCATCCGAGATCAGGGCGTCGAGGCTTCCGAGCTCCCGGCGTTGGAGGACCTCTTCGAAGAGATGCTCAGGAGACGCGGCTCCGGCGCCGGCGGGTGATCCGACTCTTCGTCGGCCAAGCCGACGGCGGATCCCAAATCGCCCGCGAACGACCGATGGAGGCACCGGAGATGGACGAGAGACCCGACGAATTCACCCTGTACGACCTGCGCGTCGAGGTCGTGGGCTGCCACGGCGAGATGGTCTGCGACCACAAGCTCGGCGACTACTTCGAGCTCTCGGGCGAGAACCTCTCCCTGCCGCCCGGACAGAGCTTCCCCATCTACCCCCTGGCGGCGCTCCTGCCGCTCCTGCCGGCCAAGCAGCGCGAGACCCACCCCAACGATTGGATGACGACCGACACCGACGTCGCCTGCCCCGACCCACATTGCGGCGCTGTCTTTCGCATCACCCGCACCGGCAAGACGACCTTCCGCCACGGCGAGGTGACCCGGGTACCGCTCCCCGGCAAGGACGGCGGCGAATGAGCGTCCCCCGCGTCGAGCTTGCCGAAGGCTACTCGATCGCCCGGATCCTGAACGGCGGCTGGCAGCTCTCCGCCGGTCACCGCGCCGCGGCGATCGACGTCCGCGACGCTGTCGACGCCATGACGCGGCTCTCCGAGGCGGGTTTTACGACCTTCGACTGCGCCGACATCTACACCGGCGTCGAGGAGCTTCTCGGACGCTTCCTCAAGAGCTACCCGCGGCCCCGGGAGATCCAGGTCCACACCAAGCTCGTGCCCGACCGAAGCGCCTTGCCGACGCTGGATCGGCGTTACGTCGAGCATATCGTCGACCGCTCCCTCGCACGGCTGGGCGTCGAGCGGCTCGACCTCGTCCAGTTTCACTGGTGGGACGATGAGGTCCCAGGTCTCCTCGACGCCATGGGATGGCTCGACGAGCTCCGGGAGGCGGGCAAGATCCGGCTCCTCGGAGCCACGAACTTCGACGCCGTACACCTTCGCCAGATCGTCGACGCGGGGATTCCGGTCGCGGCGCACCAGGTCCAGTACTCGCTTCTCGACCGGCGTCCGCGGGGGGAGATGACCGAGCTCTGCGCGGAGCACGGGATCCATCTCCTCTGTTACGGCTCGCTGGCCGGAGGGCTCCTGACGGACCGCTACCTGGGCCGCGGCGTGCCAAGCGCCGAGCCCGAGAACCGGTCGCTGGTCAAGTACCGGCTGATCGTCGAGGAATTCGGCGGCTGGGAGCTCTTTCAGGAGCTCCTGGCGGCGGTACGGCAGGTGGCGGCGAAGCACGGCACGAGCGTCGCCAACGTGGCGGTGCGCTTCACCCTCGACCAGGCGGCGGTCGCCGGGGCGATCGTCGGGGCGTCGAGCGCCGAGCACGCCGACTCGAACCTGCGCACCTTCTCCCTGGCCCTCGACGACGAGGACCGCCGCCGCCTCGGGAGCGTCCTCGAGCGGAGCCTGGGTCCCACGGGCGCCGTCTACGGCCTCGAACGCGTCCCCCGCGGACGCCACGCGGTCATCATGAAGACCGACCTCAACCGCCTGGAAGCGATAGACCGGGCCGGCTCTTGCTTTTGATCATCGGATATGGTACTATCGCTCTCCGACAGACATTCCGACAGTTCTACAAGGAGAGATGCCATGACTCCTGCCAAGTTGAACACCGGCGGTATTCCGGTCGACCTGGGCATGGCGGCACCGCCGCCGCCCGCGAACGAGGGAAGAAGCGCTTTCCCGATCCCGAACGACGACTTCCAGAAGGTGAAGTCCTTGCAAGACCTCGCTTTAAGCGACATCACTCTCGACGACTATCCCCAAGTCAAGAGATGGCGGGAGCGTCTCTTCGATCCGGAATGGATCCCCGAGGTCTGCGACGAGCTGCCCCGGCTCTACACCGAGTACGTCCGCCGCGGTGAAGCCCAGGCTATGTCTTCCATGACGCGCCGTGCCCACGCCTTGAAACACGTGTTCACGCACAAGACCCCCATCGTCCGGGCGACGGACCTCCTGCCGGGCCAGACCACGACGAGCTTCGTGGGTCCGGTGATTTATGCCGACGCCTCCGTCGCCTCGACCGTCTGGCCCGAGCTCAAGACCATGGCGACGCGGCCGCTCAATCCCTTCAAGATCAAGCCGGAGGTGGCCGCGAGGCTCAACAAGGAGATCTTCCCCTACTGGATGGATCGCCGCATCGTTCACGAGGTGGCGCGCTACAGCGACTACGATACCGACGACTACAAAGACGACGTCGCCGACCCGGTCGACGCCGGCCGCTACAACGGCGGCCCCTCGGTCGACCCGCCGCTCAAGAAAAGAGCGGGCGAGACGCCGAAATGCCAGGAGCTGATGGAGCGCGTCTTTTTCTACCTGAGCGACAAGTACGGCGCGGTCTCCCACACGGTCACCGACTTCGAGCGCCTCTTCCGCTACGGTTTAAACGGCCTGACGGCCCAGATGCGCCGCGACGTCGACGAGGAGGTCGCGAAAACGCCCGCGGAGGTGGAGCTCCTCGAAGCGGTCATGACCGTCATGGAGGGCGTCGTCGTCTACGCCTCCCACCTGGCCGAGGAGGCCGAGCGGGTGGGAAACGCGGAGCTGGCGCGGATCTGCCGCAAGGTCCCCGCGGAGCCGGCCGAGACCCTGCACGAGGCGATGGCCGCCGCATGGATCCTCTATCACCTCCTGCTCCAGGAGAACTCCAACTTCGGGTTCTCCGTCGGGCGGCTGGACCAGGTTTTGAACCCCTACTACCTGGCGGATTGGCGAAAGCTCGACGGGGAAGAGGAAAAAGAAGCCTACGTTCGCCGCGCGGTGGAGATGGCCTGCCACTTTTTCCTCCACTGCTCGGACCACGTACCCCTCTCTCCGGAGACCTCGGAGGTGCTCTTTGCCGGCAGCGGCTCGAACCAGGCCTTGACCGTCGGCGGCACCCGCTTCGAGGACGGTCAAGCCGTCGACGCGGTCAACGACATGACCTACGTCATCCTGAAGGCCACCGAGATCCTTTCGATTCGCGATCCCAACGTCCACGCCCGTTACCACAAGGAGGTCCATCACCGCGACGCCGAGGGCAACCCCCTGCCGGCGGACGTGATGGATCCGTATCTGCAACGGGTCTGCCAGGTCAACGTCCTGACCCGGGCGACCCCCGCCATCCACGGCGACGCCGCGGTGGTCCCCGCGATGGCCGACTACTACCGGTCCTTCGCCGGGGTCGAGGCGGAAGAGGCCCTGGCCGACGCGCTCGACTACGCCTCGATCGGCTGCATCGAGCAAAACGCCGCGGCCAAGCACTACGGTCACACCGGCTCGACGCTGCTCGTGTTGATGAGCGTCCTGGAGCTGACGCTCTTCGGCGGCAAGCACCGCAGCTCGGGCACCGGTCCCAAGGACCTGAACCTCTTCTACGACACCCCGGAGCACACCACGCCGCCGCTCGTCGAGATGAAGTCGATGGACGATTTTATCGCGGCGTTTCAAAAACAGCTCGACGACATGGCCCGCCACACGGTGCAGTGCAACAACTACCTGGGACGCTTCCTGCGCGAGGTCAGGCCTTCGCCGCTCCTCTCGGGCCTCTTCGTCGGGCCGACGAACCTCCCGGGCGAAAGCGGGGCCTCGTTCAAAGACGTTTCCTACGGCGGCGCCAAGTACAACTCGGCCGGCGTCGCGATCATCGGCCTTGCCGACGTCATCGATTCCTTTTGCGTCGTCGATGCGCTGGTCTTTTCCGGCAAGATGACCGCCGAGGAGCTCCTGGAGGCGATGGCCGCCGACTTCGACCCAGCTTCGAAAAACGGCTCCAACTTGAGCGACGAACGGCTCCGGGAGATCGTCGAGATGATCCGGCTGGCGCCCAAGTACGGGGCCGGCGTCGAGACGGAGGGTCCCTACAACAACGAGACCGCCCTCAAGTACACGAAGCTCCTGACCAAGATGATCCAGGACACTTACTTCCAGTACCGCACGCATCGCGGCGGCCGCTACCTGCCGGGTTACTGGAGCATGACCAACCACGCCGGCTTTGGCCTCCTCACCCGAGCGACGCCGAACGGCCGGCGCTCCAGCCAGGCTTTCGCGAGCGGCATCACCCCCTGCGCGGGCGTCGTCAAGGCCAACGGCGACCCGGTGCTCATCCTCGACCACATCCTCTCCGTGGCGTCGGTCGATTCGAGGACGGTGCAAAACGGCTACACCTACAACCTGAGCCTGACCACCCGGGACCGGAGCCACTTCCAGGAAGACAACGAGCTTTTCTCCCGCTATATGAAGACCTTCCTCGACAACGACGGCGTCCTGGTCCAGCTCTGCATCACGTCGATCGAGGAGTTCGAAAAGGCCCACGCGGCGGCCAACGACGTGGAAAAAGCGCGCAAGGACGGCGCCAGCCAGGCGGAGCTCGACCGGGCGGCGGCGGCGCTCCTGCCTTACAAGGACCTCATGATCCGGGTAGCGGGCTACTCGGCCTACTACGTCACCTTGAGCCCGGAGATGAGGCGAGAGATCATTCGCCGCTCGAACTTCGACCTGGTCAAGGGCGAAGAGCAGCACAGCGTCAACGCTTTCTGAATGCGAAGGAGGAACAGGCCATGCACGGTGGATATCCCTGCTTGACGCAGAACTTCAACACGGTCATGACGCTCGGCGCGAGGCAAGGACGAGTCGACGGGCTCCTGGAGCGGGCCGGCGCCAAGCTCCTCGCTCACGGTCTTGCCGTGGCATTGAACGTCGGATTCGGTTTCGTCATGCGCGGCAGCCTCCTGTCGCGCCAGCGGGGCCGGCGCGCCGAGGAGTTCTTTCGCGAGAACTTCGAGTTCATCGACCCCGAGGCTCCCGGCGGCCACCGCTACTACCAGGGGAAAATCCTCATCCGAACGGACAAGCCCGAGGACGACATGAACGTCCTGCTGAAGTTCTGCCCGGACCCGGATGCGATTTTCACCGGCGGAGCGCTCGGCGCTGTGAAGAAAGCGCTTCTCGGCACCGCGCTCGACGGCACCGCCGTCATCGCGACGGAGGTCCTGACGGAGGAGGAGGCGGACCGGCGCGTCCGGGACCCCGAGCAGGTGGACCTCGTCATCAGCTTCAAGGACGTCAAGACGATCGTCGGCCTCGTCGGCCGGGCGGACCTCGACATCGGCACGCTCCTCCTGGAGAACGTGGTGAGGATGAAGGGCAACATCGGGCACCTCTTCAAGTTCGGGGCGATCGGCGTCAACATCCAGATGGCCCTGGGCCTGGCCTGAAGCGCGTGCGCCCCGAGGAGAAGCTCCGGTGAGAGAAAAAGCGCTCGTCTTCGACGTCAAGCGCAACTGCAGCGAGGACGGCCCGGGCATCCGCACGACGGTCTTTTTCAAGGGTTGCCCTCTCTCCTGCGTCTGGTGCCAGAACCCCGAGGGGATCGGCCGCACCCCAACGCTTTCGTTTCGGCGCGCTGCCTGCGAGCCTTCCCGGTGCGGCGCGCCCTGTGTGGAAGCCTGTCCGAAGGAGGCGGCCTTGAGGCGCGTGAACGGCTCGATCGTTCTCGACCGCGAGGCCTGCAACCGTTGCGACCGTTGTCTTGAGGTCTGTCCGACCGGGGCGTTTCGGCCGACGGGCTATGAGGTCACGATGGAGGAGCTCCTCTACAAGGTCTTGATCGACAAGCCGTTTTTCAAGGCCACTCTCGGCGGCGTCACCGTGTCTGGTGGCGAGGCCACCCTGCAAATGAGCTTCGTCTCCCGTTTCCTGATGGTGTTACAGGAGGAAGAGATCCACACGACGCTTGAGACCTGCGGCTTTTTTGACTTCGAGCGCCTCGAGCAGCTCCTCTTACCGCATCTGGATCTCGTCTACTTCGACCTCAAGCTCTTCGACGAGGACGCGAGCCGGCGCCATACCGGCCGCTCGAACGCCCTCATCCTTCGCAACTTCGCCCGGCTGCTCGCGGTGGCACGGGTCCCGGTCGTGCCGCGCATCCCCCTCGTCCCGGGGATCACCGACACGGAGGAGAACCTTGCGAACCTTGCCCGGTTCTTGAAAAGTCACGGGGCGACGAGCTTCTCGTTGATGCGCTACAACCCGCTCTGGGTCGACAAGCTTCAGGACCTGGGGCTCGAACCCCGGTATCAGCACCGCAGCTTCATGTCGAAAGAAAGGGAGAGAGCTTGTGTAGAGTACTGCCACCAGACGACGCGCTAGCGCTCTTTTGCCCCGTCATCGTTCGAAGAAGGAGACCGCCATGGTCCAGGTAGACCTGCCCGCAGCGTTTGCGATCGGCCAAATCTACGCCCTCCTGTCGAGGGATTACCTGAAGAAGGAGGAACGAAAGTTCACCAACCGGCTCCTCGGCCCCTTCAACTTCTACATGTCGACCATGTTCGCTCCGGTCGGCATGTTCCTGCTGATCGGATGGCCGACCTGGGAGATCATGTACACGAGCGGCTGGGCCGAGAACCCCTTCAACCGACCCCTGGTGGCGGGGTTCTACGTCGCCTTTGCCATCGTCATGATCCTGCTCGGCAACGTAGGGTTCATTCTCGCCCATCACTGGTACCTGAAGGGCCGTGATCGCTGGGTGATGGTGGGCGCCGTCCTCGGGGTCGCCGTGACCCTCCTGCCCTTCGTCCTGCGCTGGGGGATCTGGATGAAGGTCGGGACTTTCGGCGAGATTGAGGCCGGCGGCGGCTATTCCTTCTGGGATCCGCCCTTCTTCCACGGCTGGGCTTTCATCATGACGTACATGGTAGTGGCCACGGTGGCGATGGGCCTCTGGTTCAAGCGTGTCGGGAACCGTTTCGAGCTGTAGCGGAGCAGATCGACCGGTATCACGCCTCGGCGGCGAGAGCTCCGGACCGGATTCCATCCCATCCGCGACGAAGAGCGGCTCCGAGAGCCGGTTCGGCAAGCGGCCGGTCGGGGTCGAGGCCAACCGCGGCACTTTCCGATGGCTGCCCTTTTGTCCGGGAGGATCGCGGACATTTAAGACTTGCCCGTCTTTTGCTTGCGGCCAAGACCGAGCAAGTGACGCTGGGCCGTCTTTTGCCGCGGCCCAAGAGCGTCCAATCCAGAAAGGGAAGTCTTTTGCCCAGGGCAAAAGACTTCCAATCGGCGTTGGTTCGGCTTTTGCCCTGGGCAAAACGGCAGCCTTGCAGCATTTCGTTTTACACTTCCGGGCCAAAGGCTCGCCAGTGAGTCCGAAAAAGGCGTTTTGCCCGACCGAAGACATCCCTGGGCCGTCAGATCGAACCGATTTGCGCGCCAATGAGGAAAACCTCATGGGTTCAAACCATTTCTTCAGAGCAAAAGACATCCAATCCTGAAAAATGGGCTCTTAAATCGGGCAAAATGGGCCTGTCGGCGTTACCGGGCCGATTTTCAGGAAAACCTGACAAAAATTGTCACTTTTTGGCGGATCACGGTTCTCAGGCGGGCAGACGGCGGCTGCCGCGCGTGCGGCGTTGAGCGACCTCGTGCATGCCTCGGAGCTCGATCGTCACCGAGGGCGTTCCACGCAGCTCGGCTTGCCCTTGTCTGAGGGCGCGCCATAGCGCGCCCCAAGGGCAAGCAGAGGGGTGGTGGACGGTCGAGTCATGGCCATCTACCGCCTGAGCCTCCGTTCGGGGGCTTCAGGTGCTTGCCCTTGCCACCCAGACATTTAGCCGCTATCGATTCAAGTGTTTCGGGCTCCTAGCCAGGAGGCGCGCTCTCCTGTAAAATATGGCCATGACCGTCGAATTGGCAACCAGCGTCGAGGACCAACTGCGGGATCTCGCCTCGAAACAGGGACGAGACGTCGACAGGCTCGTCGAAGAGGCCATCCAGAAGTATATCGAGGCTGCATCCGTCACCGACTTGGACCCCGCCGAGGTCGCTGAGGCTCAGGTCGCCCTGATGGGCGAGCTCGACGAGATTCCCGAATGGAAGGATGGCGGTGCGTGAAGCGTGCGTTGCGAACATCGACAACATTCTGACGGTTCCCCGCCATCGCTTGAGGTGGCTGATGGGCGCCTTCGCCTCCGCAAAAGTAGAAAAGCTCGACGAGGCCGTCAAGACGGCCCTCGGCGTGCGCTGAGCGGCGACCTGCGGCCTCGCGCCCTATCCTTGCAGGCAGTAGAGCGGCTCACCAGCGTGCTCGTCCTTCCGCACCCCGAGCGAGAATCGAGCGAGGTCAAGAACCTCCGCCCCAACCTGGAGACCGAGGCAGTCGCGATGGAGGTCGTCATGGAGCACGAGCGCGCCCGCGACTGCCAGGTGAAGGACGTCAGCGCCAAGAACCTCGGCTACGACGTCACCAGCCTCGACACCCGGTCTGGAAAGATACGCCTGATCGAGGTCAAGGGCCTCGCCGCAGCCACCGGCACGATTCTCTGGTCGCCGAACGAGAAGCGCGTCGCTGAGGACCGCCGTGACTGTTACTGGCTCTACGTCGTCACCAACTGTGGCACCGAGCCCACCTTGCAGAAGCCCATCCACGACCCGATTCAATACGACTGGCACGAGGTCCGCAAGGTGCAGCACTACTGCCTAAGAGTGGACGCGATCACCCAACCGATGGAGGTCCGCGATTTCCGAGACATCGTCTCGGAAGCTGTCGGAAGGAAACATGAAGGCCAGAAAATCCGAGACGCCGTCTCGGATATCCAGCCCTGCTGAGATTGCCAATGCCTTCCCGTTATCCTGGTCGCACTATGTCCTGCTCGTGCGGCGCAGCCGATCCGACGAAGCACGGGCCTTCTATGAAACCGAAGCCGGTCCGTTCACCCACGCAGATGCGGGGCAGATGCACCTCTACCTCAACTATGCGCGGGAGCACTGGACCCATAACTGGGTGGCACCAGGCGGAGGCCCCGCACCAGGCGGAGGCCCCGGGACCTCATAGTCCTCGAAGGCGCCCAGGCCGTTGTCGATGAAGCGGCTGCGGAGCCGGCCTCGGTGGCCTTCTGGGGTCAGCATTAGGCGCCTCATCCTCGATATTCCCGGAAACGGGCCGCCATCTTACCTGAAGCTTGGGCTTGCCGGAGCTCGTCGGAGCGGAATCGACCGCCGGCGGTCCCAGTGGAAGAGGGTCGTCAGGCTGGAGCCGGCGGTAGCCTGACGGCTCCGAAGATTTGGCAGACTTGGCGGCTGACTTCGGAGATTTGGCAGACGTCTGCCAAATTTGCGATTTCAGCAAGAAGCTTGGTGACGCTGGACAGTCCACCCCTTGATTCTTGGTTGAGAAAATGTCCCGAGACTATATCCTGAGATCCTCTCCCGGGTCCCGGAAATGCCATCCGCGTTTTTCAGGTACCCTTCCCGGGTCCCGGAAATGCCATCCCGATTTCTCAGGTACCCTTCCCGGGTCCCGGAAATACCATCCCGATTTCTCAGGTACCCTTCCCGGGTCCCGG
>CBDUYN010000032.1:0-68359 GCA_965371445.1 uncultured bacterium
TCAAGGCGGTGAGCGCCCGGCTCAGCCGGCCGTCTCTTGCCCGCAAGCGCTCGCGTAGCCGGCGCAGCCGGCGCTCGACGAGCTTCAGCAGGAGCGCCACGTCCGGCATGGTCTCGCCCGGCTCCAGGGCCTCGCGGAGCCAGGCCGTCGTCCTCTCGGCGATCTCCGGTCCCACCTGAGCGAGGAATTCGGCGAGCGTCAAGAGGCCCTTCATTCGGTACATCGATGTGTGTGTCATAAGCAAGTCTCCTGTTCTTTGACCTCCCCCAAGGTTCTTTGGCATGACGACTATAGCATAGCATATGGTCGGCGCCCAAGTCCCGCCCGGCAAATCTTCGGGGGGCGGCGGTGCTAAAGAAGCATGCGGCCTCCGAGCCGCCCGGAACGCGAGCGCAAGAAGTCGGACCAGACCGGCAGCCGCCTGAGCCCAAAAGCTGCCATAATCCCCGGGCGAGGAACGCTGAACCCGACCGCGTCCCTGCCGGAGTGTAGGACGACGCTGGAGAAAGACCATGAAACGGACCCCCACCGCGGAGCTGACGCGCCGAGCGGCACCGCTGCTTCTGGCCGCGGCGCTTGCCGCGGGATGTGCCTCGCCACCCCCCGAGGACGAGGAGGCCTCGCCGATGTCGCTCGATTCGACCGCCGAGACCTACGTCAAGCTCGTGCTCGCCGTCGGCGTCCACGACGACGGCTACGTCGACTCCTACTACGGACCCGAAGCCTGGCGCGAGCAAGCCCGTGCCGCGGGCCGCTCCCTCGGGGAGATCCGCAGCGAAGCGTCGGCGAGCCTCACGGCTCTGGGCGAGGCGCCGCAGGGCGCGGACGAGCTCATCGGCCTCCGTCACAGTTTCCTCAAACACCAGCTCGCGGCTCTTGTGGCCCGCGTCGACATGCTCGACGGCAAGCGGCTCAGCTTCGACGAGGAGTCGCAAGCGCTTTACAACGCCGTCGTCCCGGCCATGGACGACGGCCAGTTCCAGCGAGTCCTCCGGGAGCTGGAAGCGCTTCTCACCGAGGACGGGCTGCGCGACGGGACCCTGATCGAGCGCTACGACAAGTTTCGCAACGACTTCGTCGTCCCCCCCGAGCGGCTCGACGACGTCTTCCGGACCGCGATCGACGCCTGCCGCGAGCGCACGGCGGCCTACATCGACCTGCCCGAAGGCGAGAGCTTTACCGTCGAGTACGTAAACGACAAGCCGTGGAGCGCCTACAACTGGTACCAGGGAGATCTGAAGAGCCGGATCCAGGTCAACACCGACCTGCCGATCTACATCGACCGCGCCGTCGACCTGGCCTGCCACGAGGGCTACCCGGGTCACCACGTCTACAGCCTGCTGCTCGAAAAGCACCTGGTCCGCGACCGCGGCTGGGTGGAGCTCCAGGTCTATCCGCTCTACAGCCCGCAGTCGCTGATTGCCGAGGGCAGCGCCAACTTCGGCATCGAGATGGCCTTTCCGGGCGGCGAGCGCCTGGCTTTCGAGCGTGACGTCCTCTTCCCTCTGGCGGGGCTCGACCCGGAGCGCGCCGAGGCCTACGGGGCGGTCCTGGAGCTGATGGCGAAGCTGCGCTACGCCGACAACGAGGCGGCGCGCCGCTACCTCGACGGCCAGGTCGACCGCGAGGCGACGGTCCAGTGGCTCGTGGACCACGCCGCCATGACCGAGGCGCGGGCCAACCAGCGTGTCGACTTCATCTTCCAGTACCGCAGCTACGTCATCAACTACACCCTCGGCTTCGACCTCGTCCGCGAGTACCTCGACGCCCGGGTCGCCGTCGGCGATCCGTCGGAGGTCCGCTGGCGGGAGTTCGAGCAGCTCCTCTCCTCGCCCCGGCTGCCGGCGGACCTTTGAAGTGAGCCACGAATCGACGCCTCCGGATACCCGGGGCCTCCATTCCTGGGTCGAGGTCTCCCGCGGCGCCTATCTCCACAACCTCGCCTTCTTCCGGCAGCACCTGGGAGAGGGCGTCGAGCTCTCGGCGGTGGTCAAGGCCAACGCCTACGGCCACGGCGCGGAGACGATCGCCCGGCTCGCCGCCGAGGGGGGTGCCGACTCCTTCTGCGTCCACTCGCTCGAAGAGGCTCTGGCGCTACGGGCCGCGGGCTTGCGCCAGGACGTCCTCCTGCTCGGTCACGTGCCGCTCGTCCGGCTTGCGGAGGCGGTGCCCCACGACTTGCGCCTGGTCCTATTTAACCGCCGCTCGGCCGAGGAGCTGGCCCGCGCCGCGGCGCGGGCCGGAAAGGCGGTGCGCGTCCATCTGAAGCTGGAGACCGGGACCTACCGGCAGGGCATCGGCGAGCAAGAGCTCGGCTGGTTCCTCGACTTCCTGTCGAAGCACCCTGAGCTGCGGCTCGACGGCGCCTACACCCATTTCGCCAACATCGAGGACACGACCGACCATGGCTACGCCGAGTACCAGCTGGGGATCTTTGACCGCCTTTGCCGGCGAATCCGCGACGCGGGCTTCGAAGGCGTCAAGCGCCATGCCGCGTGCTCGGCGGCGAGCCTCGTCGTCGAGCGGACGCACTTCGAGATGGTGCGCCTCGGGATCTCCCAGTACGGCCTCTGGCCATCGAAGGAGACGCTGCTCTCCTACAAGCTCCGGCACCCCGAGAGCCGCGAGGACGTGCTACGTCCGGTGCTGACCTGGAAGACGCGGATCAGCCAGACGAAGGAGGTCCCGGCGGGGAGCTCCGTCGGCTACGGCTGCACCTACCAGACGACACGGGCGACGCGTCTCGCGATCCTGCCGGTCGGCTACTTCGACGGCTACGACCGGCGCCTCTCGAACCAGGCCGACGTCCTGGTCCGCGGACACCGGGCGCCGGTACGCGGCCGGGTGTGCATGAACCTGACGATGGTCGACGTCACCGACGTCCCGGAGGTGGAGCTCGAGGACGAGGTGGTGCTCCTCGGCCGCCAGGGCGGGCAACGGGTCACGGCCGACGACCTCGCCGGTTGGATCGGGACGATCTCCTATGAGGTCGTGGCCCGGATCCGGCCGGGTTTGCCGCGCATCCTGGTGGAGTAGACTGGTGATCTCCCCCCTCGTTCCCGCCAAGGGGACGGTAGTCGGACCGGAAAGGAGGCCACCATGTTTTTCACCGGACGGATGAAAGAGCCCACGATGCCCACGCCCGAGGAGGCGCCGCCCGGACGCGACGAGCCGATGAGCGTCCCGGAGCGCCATTTCGTCCTCGACGCTCCGCTCTCGCCTCCCTTCCCCGAAGGGATGGAGCTGGCGCTTTTCGGCCTGGGCTGCTTCTGGGGCGCGGAGCGCAAGCTCTGGGAGGCCGAAGGCGTCTTCACGACCGCCGTCGGCTACGCTGCGGGATTCACTCCCAACCCGACCTACCAGGAGGTCTGCTCGGGGCAGACCGGCCACAACGAGGTGGTGCGGGTGGTCTTCGACCCCGTCGCGACGAGCTACGAGGCGATGCTCCGGATCTTCTGGGAGAGCCACGATCCGACTCAGGGGATGCGCCAGGGCAACGACGCGGGCACGCAGTACCGCTCCGGCGTCTACGTCTATTCCGAGGCGCAGCACGAGGCGGCCCTCGCCTCGCGCGACGCCTACGCCGAGCGGCTCGCGGCGGCAGGTTACGGCGAGATCACGACCGAGATCCTCGACGCGCCGGAATTCTACTACGCCGAGGAGTACCACCAGCAGTACCTGACCAAGAACCCCGGCGGCTACTGTGGCCTCGGCGGGACGGGAGTCTCCTGTCCGGTCGGCGTCGAGGTCTGAGGCGACACGTAAGATATTCCCACATCTATAAACATTACTGACGTGAGCCACATTCATGAACCTGGGTCGCGGACGATCCGGGCCTCCAACCCAAGGTCCACCACGAGGTCATACCGCAACTCCCAAGTCCGTTCCCCAGGGTTCCATGTCGCTCCCGCTGCTTTGACCGTTCTACGGATCTCCAACTCCTCCCGCTCCACCCGCAGTCCGACGATTCGACGGCTCGCGGGCGGCCGGCGATCCGGCGAATCGGCCGGAGCCGCCACCGCGCTCTCCTCGACGATCAGCTCGATCGTCTTGAAGCTCCGGCCCGTCGGCTCGTCGTATCGGTATCGCACCCGTACGAGTCGATCGCCGTACTCGGCCACGAGTTTTTTGGTCCCTCGTTGGCCCGGTATCAAGCTCTTACGAGTCCGCATCCTCCCGACAAGTGGCGGCCTCCTTTCGGCACGGTGAGCGGACACTTCAGTCCCCGGATCGTTGTTGGGTGGTTTCCCGAGCCGCCCCGGTGGCCGTTGTCGATCCTCAGCCTTTTTCCTTGGCATCGAGCTTTCCTTCCAGGTCTGGCTGTCGACCGCGGCGTGTCTACCCCCTACTCAGACGGAAATACGGCCGCCGATCTCACACCGGATTTGGCCAAAGGGCCAAGAACGGCCTTCCCACCGAGGACGAGAGGCTCCAGCGCGCTCGGTGATCCGGCAGGGCGCACCGCCGCCGGGTGCTATCCTCAGGCGATGAGCCAACACGCCCATCAGCCCATGTCCGTCGACGAGCTCTTTGAAGGAGAGAGCGCCATCGAGCGTCCGTGAACGCCACCATGGGCCGGATTCGCCTCACCGCGGCTTGCGTCGTCCTCGCCCTCGCGGCCGGCCTCGCCGTGGCCGAAGAGGGCCGGAGGAACGTCGTCCTGGTCACCCTCGACACGACGCGCGCCGATCACCTCGGCGCCTGGGGCCGCGAGAGCGCCCGGACGCCCCATCTCGACGCTCTCGCCGAGCGCGGCGTCCGCTTCGCGCGCTGCGACACGGCGGTGCCGATCACCCTGCCGAGCCACTCGACGATCCTGACGGGCCTTTATCCGCCGCGCCACGGTGTACGCGACAACGCGACCTTCGTCCTCGGCGAGGGCTACGAGACGGTGGCTGAGAGGCTCTCCGCCGCGGGCTACGACACCGCCGCGGTGATCTCGGCGATGGTGCTCGCCCGACGCTACGGTACGGCCCAGGGGTTCCGCGTCTACGACGACGACCTGGGCGGGGAAGGCAGCGAGAGCGCGCTCGAGCGCCGCGCCGGGGAGACCACCCGGCGTGCCGTCGAGCTCGTGGGAAAGCTCAAGCCGCCGTTTTTTCTCTGGGTCCACTACTTCGACCCCCACGAGCCCTACGACCCGCCGCCGCCCTGGCGGGAGGGCGCCGGGACGAGCCAGGAACGGCTCTACGACGGCGAGATCGCCTACATGGACGACGAGATCGGCAAGCTCCTTCGGGCGCTGCCCGAGGCCACGAACGTGGTGGTCGCGGGCGACCACGGCGAGATGCTCGGCGACCACGGCGAGCCGGGACACGGCCTGCTGCTCAACCAGGGCGCCCGCCGGGTGCCGCTGGTGCTCGCCGGTCCGGGGATCCCGTCCGGACGGACGGTCGACTGCGTCGTGCGGACCGCCGACGTCGCGCCGACGCTTCTCAAGCTGGCGGGTCTTACTCCACCGTCGCGGCTCGACGGCAAGAGCCTCCTGCCGCTCGTGGCCGGAGCCGAGTGCTCGCGGACGAGCTACGGCGAGTCGTTCCTGCCGTTCTACGCCTACCGCTGGTATCCGCTGCGCTCGTTCTCGGACGGGCGCTGGCTCTACGTCCACGGTCCGCGGCCGGGGCTTTTTGACCTGGCGGCCGACCCGCGCGAGGAGAAAGACCTGGGAACGCAACGTCCGGAGGTCCTCAGGCGGCTACGGCGGGAGCTCCGGGAGGCGATGTCCCAGATGGGCGAAGAGCTCGAAGGCGAAGCGGTGACGGGCAGAGCGCTCGCCGCCGAGGAGATGGCGCAGCTGCGCAGCCTCGGCTACCTTGGCGCCGGCGTCGCCGGCGACGCCGGGGTGAGCGCCGAGCGGCCCGATCCGCGCGACATGGTCGAAGTTGCACAAGAAGTCCACCGGGCCGGACGCCTGCTCGAGGAAGGGCGCTGCGACGAGGCGCTGCCGATGCTCGTCGAGGTGGCGCGCCGCGACCCCCGGAGCTTTCCGGCCGCCAACCTGGCGGGTCTTTGCCTGCGCGCCCAAGGGAGGCCGGAGTCGGCGCTGAACGCCTTCCGCCGGGCCTCGTCGCTCAACCCCCGGGCGGTGGAGCCGCTGGTCAACGCCGCCGCCTGCCTCCTCCAGCTGGGACGTCACGGCGAAGCGGAGGAGCTCTACAAAGCCGTGATGGAGCTCGATCCGACGGCTCCCGGGGCGGCGTCGAACCTGGCGGTGCTGCGACGCCAGCAAGGCGACACGGAGGGCGCGGTCCGAGTCCTGGAGCGGGCCTTCGCGGCCGGCAGCCGTCACCCGGGCCTTTACCTGGAGCGCGGCGTCCTGAAGGCCCAGGGCGCCGACCTCGAGGGGGCGCTCGCCGACTTCGACGAGGCGGCGCGGCGCGCCCCGACGAACCCGTCGGCGTTGGACAACGCCGCCAAGGCGGCGCTGCTGCTCGAGCGTCCGCGCGAGGCCGCGGCGCGCTACGAGCGCCTGGCGGAGCTCGTGCCCGGGAACGCCGATCTGTGGACGATGCTCGGGCGCCTCTACCTCGAGCGCCTGGGCGATCGCGCCGCCGCCGAGCGGTGCCTGCGCCGGGCGCTCGCGCTGGAGAAAGACCCGGCGAAGCGTGCCCGGCTTGAGGCCGTGCTCGGCGGCGGATGAGCGTACGTGCCGCCTGCGCCAGGTCGAGCCAAACCCACGGTAGGATAGAGCGCGTCCCCGAGACGACGTCCGGAGCCCGGGAAAGAAGGAGGCAAGATGACGACGACCAACGTCCAGATACGCCTGGCGGCGCGGCCCCAGGGCCTGCCAAAAGCGAGCGACTTTGAGGTCGTAGAAGAAAAAGTCCGTCCTCCCCGCGAGGGCGAGGTGCTGGTGGAGAACCTCTACCTCTCGCTCGATCCGGCGATCCGCGGCTGGATGAACGAGGGCCGCTCCTACGTGCCGCCGATCAAGATCGGCCAGGTCATGAGGGGCTACGTGGCCGGCCGGGTGGTGGAGTCGAGCCATGAGGCCTACGCGCCCGGCGACCGAGTGACGGGTGTGCTCGGCTGGCAGGGCTACGCCACGGTCCAGGCGAAGCACCTCGTACCCATCCCCGCCGAGGTCCCCACGACCCTTGCCATGGGTCCGCTGGGCATGACGGGAATGACCGCCTACTTCGGCCTGCTCGACGTCGGGCGTCCCCGGGAGGGGGAGGGCGTCCTCGTCTCGGGCGCCGCCGGCGCGGTGGGCTCTCTCGTCGGGCAGATCGCCCTCTTGAAGGGCTGCCGCGTGGTGGGGCTCGCCGGGAGCGACGAGAAGTGCCGCTGGATCCGCGACGATCTGGGCTTTCATCACGCGATCAACTACAAGACCAGTAGCGACCTGCGCGACGCGCTGGGGGCCGCGTTCGACGGTGCCGGTGTCGACGTCTACTTCGACAACGTCGGCGGCGAGATCCTCGACCTGGCGCTCGCCTACCTCAACCGGCGCGGCCGGGTGGTGATCTGCGGGGCCGTCTCGCAGTACAACGCGACCGAGCGGGCCCCGGGCCCGGCCAACTACCTCTCGCTCTTGATCAACCGCGCGCGCATGGAGGGCTTCATCGTGACCGACTACGCCGAATGCTACGCCGAGGCCTATGCCGAGCTCAGCGGCTGGATCCGCGACGGCCGCATCCAGTGGCGCGAAGACGTCGTCGACGGCCTCGTGAACGCTCCCGCGGCGCTTCTACGCCTCTTCGACGGCAGCAACACGGGCAAGCTCCTGGTGCGGATCCGGCCGGAGGACTAAGCGTCATGCAGCCGTTGCGCGACCTTTGGAGCCGTATTCGCTGGTCCGGGTGGTTCGTAGCCCTTCCCGAGGCGTTGCAGGAGCCGCCGGGCCTTTATCTCTTGGCCGGCCTTGCCGTCGTCCTCGTCTTCGGCTTGCTCTACGGCCTCGGGCGGCTTTTGGCGCGACTTTTTCGGGGCGGCCCCGACGCTCAATACCGGCAAGACCTCGAACGCGAGATCCGTCAGCTCCGGCGTGACGGCGACTTCGTCGCCGTGGGACAGCGCTACGAGACCCTGGACAAGCCCAGGTTGGCGCTTGCCGCTTACCGGGAGGGCGGTTGCTGGGAGGAATACGTAAGCCTGCTGGTACGCCGTGGGGACCGCCGCCGCGCCAAACAGGCGGCCCGGGATGGGGAAGCCTGGCAGCTCTACGGCATGCTCTGTCACGAGGACGAGGAGTACCTCGAAGCCGGAGAGGCTTTTGAGCGCGCCGGCAAGCTCTACGACGCCGCTCGCAGCTTCGAGGCGGGCGGCGAGGCGTTGCGCGCGGCGCGCGGCTACACCGCGGCCGGACTGGAGGCAAACGCGGCGCGGCTCCTCCTCGACAAGGAAGGCCGCGAGGTGGCCGAAACGCTCGACGCGGCACTGCGCTCCTCGCTCCAGCAGGCCCGCGGCGACGCCATGAGCCCGGAGATGGCCACGGCGGTCCGGCGCGCGGCGCAGCTCTGGGTCGCCGAGGGCCAGGCCGAGCGCGCCTACTCCCTGGCGGTGGCCAGCGAACAGTGGAAGCTCGCGGCTCCCGTGGCCCGCGACTACCTCGAGGCGACCACCGAGCGGGCCGAGGTCTGCCTGCGCGCCGGGGAACGGCTGGCGGCGGCCGAGATCTTCAAGAAGCTCGGCGACCGGCAACAGGAGGCGCTGTGCCGGGCCGAGCACCACCAGGAGCGCGAAGAGCCGGCCGAGGCGGCCGAGTGGTTCGAGAAAGCCGAAGCCTGGTCGCTCGCCGCCGCCGAGTGGGCCGCCTGCGGCGAGGATTTGCGTGCCGCCGAGCTCTTGGCCCGCGCCGAGGAGTTCGGCGAGGCGGCCAAGCTCTACGAGGCCGCCGGCGAGCCGGCGAAGGTGCGGGCGATGCAGGCCGCCGCACAGGCGCGCGACCCGAAGACCGCCCTCGAGCAGCACGACGAGACCCGGCAGATGCGTCGCCAGGCTCCACCAGCCGCTGCCGCGGAACCGGCGTCGGTGCCACGGGCTATCGGCACGCCGCAGACCAACGACCGCTACATCCTCCAGGAGGAAATCGGGCGCGGTGGCATGGGGGTCGTCTACCTGGCTCACGACGCCGTCTTGAAGCGCCAGGTGGCCTACAAGATCCTCTCGGCCGACGTCACGGGGATCGTCAGCGAGGCGGCGGCGCTCCTCGAGGAGGCGCGGGCCGCCGCCCGCCTCTCCCATCCGAACATCGTCCAGGTCTACGACGCCGGGCAGACCCAGAGTGGCTTTTTCGTCGTCATGGAGCTCGTCGAAGGCGAGAACTTCGCCGCTCTGCTCAAGCGGCATCGTCCCTCGATCGAGGGGACGATCACCGTCGGCCGGCAGGTGTGCTCGGCCCTGGAGCACGCCCATTCGCGGCGCATCATCCACCGCGACTTGAAGCCTTCCAATCTCATCTGGACCGCCGAGAAGCAGGTCAAGCTCGCCGACTTCGGCCTGGCACGAGCTTTTGAGGACTCGGTGGGCAAGGTCATGACCCGCCCCGCCGGGACGCCCTACTACATGTCGCCCGAACAGATCCGTGGTGCCGCTGTCGGTCCACAGGCCGACCTTTACTCACTCGGCTGTGTGCTTTTCGAGCTCCTCTGCCAGAAAGCGCCTTTCGTTGGAGGAAGCTCGATCTACCATCACCTCAACAGCCCGCCCGAAGATCCGCGCCAGAGCCGGGAGGGGATTCCCCCGGAGCTCGCCGCGATCATCCTTCAGTGTCTCGAAAAGGACCCGGAGAAGCGTCCGGCCTCCGCCGCCGAGGTGGGGCGCAGGCTGGCGGCTTTGGGCGGCTGAAGCCGGTTTCCTGCGGAGACCGGAGGTGGGCGATCACAAGGATCGCCCCTACCCGGACGTAGGGGCGAATCTTGTATTCGCCCCCGGCGGCTCAACGGCGTCCCTGCTTGTCATGGCGGGTGCGTTCCGAGAACTGCTCGATCATCGAAAAAAGCGCCTCCGGCGTGATGCCGAGCTCCACCGCCGTCGGCTCGGCCTGCCAGCGGTGGGTCCTGAGCGCGGTCAGGAGCTCGATCTCGCTGACCTCCGCCGGCTCGCGTTCAACGACCGAGCCCTCGCTCGGCTCCTCGGGCCATTCCCATGTCCCGGAGCTCTCGGCCGTGCCTTCCAGCAAGGTCTCGACGTCGGAGCCGACGTCGACGTGGTCTTTCTCGTAGTGCTCCGTCGCCAGGTGCCGGGTCACGCCTTGGAGCTGGCGGACGTTGCGCGGCCACTCATAGGTGACCAGCCGGGCCATCAGGCGTACCGGGAACCAGGGCGGGGCATAGACTCCGGGGTTCTCGAGGCAGTGGAGGGCATCGAGCTTGGCGAGCTCCTGGTGCAGGAAGTGGAAGGTCAGCCGGGCCACGTCGTCGCGCCGCCGCTCGAGGGGGGGGATGTCGACGACGTCCTGGGAGAGCTGCTCGAGAAGGGGTCCCGCGGACCCGTCGAGGCTCCGCCGGCCGGCGTCGCTCGTCGACGCCAGGAGGCGGACCCCCGTCCCCTGGGCTTCGGCGTTCGCGATGGCCACGAGCAGCTCCTTCTGGAGGTCCAACGGGGTCTTCTCAGCGGCGTCGAGCACGAGTGTTCCGCCCGAGGCCTGGGCCACCAGCTCTCCCGCCGGCGCGATCGACGCGGGCTCCACCATCTTCACCGTGAGGTACGGCAGATCCTGGCGCTCGCCGGCAGCGTGGATGGCTCGCGCCACGGCTTTTTTTCCGCTCCCGGTCGCGCCCCGCAGGAGCGCCGGCTGGCTCGTCGACGCCAGACGCTTCACCTCGCGCCGGACCGCTTCGATCCGTGGGCTCTCCCCCACCAGGCCGAAGCTCGGGAGCCGTTCCTCGTGCCGAGCGTCGAGGTTGTGGAGCAGAATCGCCAGCCGCTCCGAAAGCAAGAGCACCACACCCCGCTCCATTTCGACGCTCAGAAACACCCGATCCTCCGGGATCCAGTCTTCGTTGGCCACCACCCGGGTCCCCGACTCGCTGCAGTCGACGCGGATGCCGCCGAAGCGGGCGGCCGTGAAGCGGATCGGACGCCGGCTGACGTAGGGGTCCTCGAGCGGCCTCGCCTCGCCGGGCGTGGGATGGGCGAACCCGAGCACCTGGCGCGCCAGGAGAGCCTCCCCCTCCTTCTCAGGCTCGCCCCAAAGAACGGCTCTCTCCCCCACCCTCTGGGCGTCCGGATGCGAGAGGATCGTCAGACAGGGTATTTTGGGCTCGACCGGCTGCATTCCATGATGTGGAGTCGGTTTGGCGGCACGGGACCCCTCTCCCGGAGGGAGAGAGTTCGTCCCGAATCGCAAATCAGTCTAGCGAAGGCCCGATACCGGGGCAAGCAGACGGGTGCCGATTTTGCCCTATAGACTTATGCCGACATGCGTATAGGATTTCGCCCGGCAGGCCCGCCGCAGGGCGACGACGGGATGGGGGCATCCGTTTCTTCCGCGTTTGGGCTAGAATGTGCGCTCCAGGCAACGGTTGCGGAAAATCCACCTTGGCAAAGATTCTGGTCTCTGACGACGATCCCCAGGTCCTGCGCCTCGTCAGCCTGTGCCTCGAGCATGCCGGTCACCAGGTGGTCTCGACCGCCGACCCGTGCGAGGTGGCGGAGCTGGCGGCCCGGGAATCGTTCCACGCCGTCATCCTCGACGTGATGATGTCGCCGATTTCAGGCTTCGACGTCCTGAGCGAGCTGCGCGCCAACCCGGCGACGGCCTCGGTACCGGTCCTTTTCCTGTCGGGCCGCTCCGGGGGTGAGGACCGGGTCCGGGGGCTGAAAGAAGGGGCGGACGACTACCTGGTGAAGCCCTTCGAGCCCGAGGAGCTCGAGCTGCGCGTCGAGCGCCTGATCTCCTGGAGCGCCCGCGGCACCGGGAAGCCGGGGAGCTCGCAAGGCACTCCCGGCGGACGCTACATGGGCCGTTACGAGGTCCGGGACGTGATCGGCGAGGGAACGATGGGGAGAGTCTATGAGGGCTGGGACCCGCGTCTTCAACGCCGGGTGGCGCTCAAGACGATTCGCCTCGACTCGATCATCACCGAGCGGCAGCGCCACGACATGCTGGAGCGCCTACGCAACGAGGCCGTCACCGTGGCCCGCTTCAACCACCCCAACATCGTCGCCGTCTACGACATGGGCGACGCCGACGAGACGGCCTTCATGGCGATGGAGTACGTCGACGGCGTAAGCCTCTCCCACTACCTGAAGAAGGTGGGCTCGCTCGGGGTGGAGCGGTGGGTGCCGCTCGCGCTCGGCATGGTGCGGGGCCTCGCGGCGGCCCACGAGGGGATGGTCATCCACCGCGACGTGAAGCCGGGCAACGTGCTCTTGGGCCGCGACGGCGGCATCAAGATGACCGACTTCGGGGTCGCCCACATCGTCTCCAAGGTCTCCGACCCGGCGAAACAGCTCTACGGCACCCCGGGCTACGTACCTCCCGAGGTGCTACGCCAGGAGCCCTACACCCAGGCGGGGGACCTCTTCGGGCTCGGGGGCACGATCTTTCAGGCCGCGGCGGGTGTGCATCCGCTTGTCGGAGCGAACCTCCGGGTGACGATCCAGCGGACCCTGGAAGGAGAGGTTCGCTCCCTCGCCGAGCTCAAGCCCGAATTCCCGGAAGAGATCGTCGCCCTGGTGACGGCGCTGCTCGCGATGGACCCCGACGAGCGTCCGCCGGCGGCGGTGGCAGTGAAGGTGCTGGAGAGCGTCGCGGCAGCGGGGGACATGACCTGGACGTTTCCCGACCTGCCGGACGACGGTTAGCCGGAAAGGGCGACGCCTTGAAGCTGCTCGTGCGGATCCTTCGCGACCGGCTACGTGCTTACCGCCGTTTCCTGGCCGCCAACCTTTTCGTCGTCTTCCTCCTCGGACCGCTGATCCTCGTTGGCACCTGGTGGGTCGCCGATCACTACGTCGAGGCCGCCCGAGGCGTGCTCAAGGTCCACCTCGCCACGAGCTCCTCACCCGGGGCGCTGGGACTGGGGATCGCCGGGCTGGTGACGGCGCTCTCCCTGCCCGCGACGCGGCGCGAGGTCTTTCCGCACAAATCGGAGCACCGCTGTCTCGAAGCGCTGCCCGTCGGCGAAGGCGTCCGCTTCCACGTGGCGCTGCTGGCCTCGTGGGGCCACCAGGCTCCGGCCTGGATCGTGCTGAGCGCGGCGTTCCTGGCCCTCGGCGCCGGGGCGGCGCCGGTCGGCGATCAGCTCGTCCGGGGGCTCGTCCTGGCGGTGGCGCTCCTCCCGCTGGCCCTGGGACAGATGGTGCTCGTCCAGGTGAGGTTGCGTTTCGCCGGGCTGCGGAGCTTGACGGCCCTGGCGGCGGCGGTGGCTGCCGCCGCCGGGACGGCCGCCGTCGCCGGTGCGCTCTGGCCGCGTTGGCTCCTTCTGCCGTGGTGGAGCTCGGCCGCTCAGGTGGAGGCTCTGGCCGCCGCGGCGTTGGCCGACAAGAGGCCACCGGTCGCCGTCGCCGGAGCGGCGTGGTGGGTGGCGACGACTCTCGTCCTCTACCCCACGGCCGCGTGGCTTTTTCTCACGTTCCGGCGCCGCGATCTGGAGAGGGCGCAAAGCCTGACGCGGCCGTCACGCTCGGGGGTCGGGGCGCTTCTCCTGGGGCTGGGCCGCGCCTTGAAGCCTACGGTCGCCGGACGTTTCGCGGCGGGCTCCGGCGACGCCCTCGGCGCTCTTCTATGGCGTGACTTCCTGCAGGTTGGACGGCGTTTCTCTCCTGCCGTCTACCTGGCTGCGGCGTTCTCGCTTCTATGCCTCGCGCTCACCCACCTGGTGCTGCCGGGCCTCCCGCTCGCGCCCACTGATCGTTGGCGCCTGATGCTCGTGGGCTCGGTGCTGGCGGTCTACTGCGCCGTGACGCTCGTGCCGCTCGTCTTGAAGCACCAGCTACCTCGCCTGTGGATCGAGAAGTCGACGGCGGTCGAGCCCGACGCGCTCTGGCGAACGAAGCTCGGCCTGGGCCTGGGGCTCGCCGTCGTGCCGACCGTGGCCGCCGCCCTGCTCCTGGCGGTTTCGGACGCCGCGCCGGAGGGAGGCGTCGTGGTGGGCGTGCTCCAGTTCTTGGCGGCGTCCGTCGTCGTCTCCTCGATCGTCGGCCTGGCGGCCTTCGAGATCGCCGCGCAGCCCGTCCTCGGGCTCGTCTTCGCGTCGTTCGTGGGCCTCGCGTTGGCGGGCCTTTTCATCTTCTATCCCGTGGCCTGGTGGATGTGGGCGGTCTTCTTCGGCTGGGCCGCCGGCAAGCTCGCCGAGCGCGCCCCGAGGCAGGTCTACCTGACAAAGGTGGAACGGTGAGCGGCGACGCGCCTACCCTGCGGCTTACGGGTGTCAGGAAAAGCTACGGTGAGACCGTGGCGTTAAAGGACGTAACGTTCACGATCGACGGTGGTGTCGTGGGTCTCGTGGGCGCGAACGGCGCCGGCAAGTCGACGCTTTTTCGCTCGGTCGTCGATTTGACGACCCCCGACGGCGGAACCGTCGAGGTGGCGGGTCACGACGCCCGCCGCGAGTCGCTCGCGGCGCGGCGGCAGGTGGGCTACCTGCCCGAGGAGCTCCAGCTCTACGAACGGCTGAGCGGCGAGGAGCTCCTGAGCCTGACGGCGGCGCTCAAGGGGCTCGACAACGCCGAGGAGCGCGCCGAGCTCCTCGACTACTTCGGCCTCGGAGAGCGTGGGCGGCTGCTGATCGGCGAGTACTCGCTCGGCATGCGGAAAAAAATCGGCCTTTCGATGGCCTTGATGGGCTCGCCGCGGCTCGTCCTGCTCGACGAGCCTCTAAACGGTCTCGATACCGAGAGCATGCGGCGCCTGCGGTTGCGCATCGAGGAGATGGCCGAGCGCGGGACGACTTTTGTCATCTCCTCGCACGTGATGTCGTTCGTGGAGAGGATCTGTGGTCGGGTGATCGTCCTGCGGCGCGGGGAGGTGGTGGCCGACGGCTCGCCGGAGGAGCTTCGGCGTGGGGCCGGGATGGAGGGGAAGGCTTTCGAGGACGTCTTTCTGCATTTGGCGTTGTGATCAGTCGGAGGGCAGGATCGACTTGAGGAGCCTTTCACGCTCCAGGCATTCGTAGAGAAACCCCGCCAGACGCCGATCTCCCGCCGCGCTCAGGTGGTGCCCGTCGGCAAGAAACGACGCCACCAGCTCCTCTCTCGGCAAAATGGCAAACGAACGCTCCAGGTCACAGAGCGCCGCCCCCGTCTCCCTCGCCACCTCGCGGACGCCCTCGACGTAGGAGCGATGAAGCGGCACGAGCTCCTTGACGTCGCGCAGCCAACGCGTCCCGAGGTACTCGGGCTCCTCACCCTCGACGATCGACGTCGGCGCCGTCAGGAGCATCGGCCGGATCCCGGCGTGCCGGGCCTGCTCGACCATGACACGGAGGTTGTCCTTGAAGTCGTCGAGCGAAACCCGGTTGGGATAGGCCGTCTGCCGCGTCCCCAGGGCGACCAGGCTCTTGGTGAAGAGTTGAATCAGGCGAAAGCTCGAGAGGCGACTCGAGAAAACCTTTTTGATGCGGGTGACGTTCTTGTCCTCGATACCGAAGCCGATCCAGTGGTCGTTCCAGCCGTAGTAGATCGTCACCACCCGCGGCGCGGCGTCGAGGACGTCGCGCGCCAGCTGGCGCCGGCCCTGGTACGACGTCCAGCCGGCGACTCCGAGGTTCAGGTAGCGAAGCTTCGCGCCGGCGCGCTCGTCGAGCAAGCTCGCGAGCTCGCGGTCGTAGCGTCCGAACTGGGTACAGGAGTCGCCCAGGAAGACGAGGGGCGGACGCTCCTCGCGGAGCCGCGTGAGCTTTTCCGGGTAGTCCTTGGTGACCCAGAAGAGGTCGTCGTCCTCCAGGAAGGCGTTTTTCAAGAGCACCGGGTCGGGCTTGCCGAACTCGATCTCCTCCGGATAGAGGACGAAGGAAAAGCCGCTCAGCCGGAGCGAGACCTCGACGATCACGAGGAAGAAGACGACGCTCGCCGCCAGGAGCGCCAGGTTCTGGAGAATGCCTTTCGTTCGCTTCTTCACGGCTTGATCTCCAAAGCGGACGGCGCCAGCCACTCCCGGGATTCCTCGACGAGGCGCCCAAAGGCCGCCGCGTCGCGGCGCACCGCCTCGGCGAGAGCCCGCTCGGACGCCTCGCGCCGACCGCGCTCGCGCTCGACGGCGGCCAGCGCAAAATAGAACGACACCGACTCGAAACCCAGGCCGGCAGCCCGGCGAACCCTCTCCTCGGCTTCGTCGAGCTTCCCCGCCCGAAGCTCCAGGAGCGCCGCGTTGACGAGCGGCGGCGGATAAGTCTCGACGAGCTCGATCGCTCGCAAATAGCACCGGTACGCCTCCCCCGGACGTCCGAGCTCTTCCCAGGCGACGCCCAGGTTGTTCCATATGCGCGGCTCGCCGGGCTTGAGCTCGGCGGCCCGCCGAAAGCCTTCGAGCGCCACGCTGTAGCGTTCGGCGGCGAGCGCCGCCGTGGCGAGCTGGAAGTGGGCGGCCGCGTCGTCCGCGTCGAGCTCGACGCTGCGCCGCGCGTCCGCGAGCGCTTCCGCGAGGCGGCCCTTCTCGAGCTGGGCGAGCGAACGAAAGAAGAAATCCCGCGCGAAGCTCTCCGGCTCGACCGCCTGCGCGCTCACGATCGACACCGCCGCGGCGGCGGCGAAGACCGCGGCCCCTTTCCCGAGTTCGCCGAAACGTTTCGCACGAACCGCCTCGAAAAGCGTCAGGACGCCTCCCGCCCCAAGCACCGCCATCGCCGGCCACAGCGGGATGCGGTAACGGCTGTTGACAAAAAAGAGGACGACCGACCCGGAATAAAGCACGACGAAGAGGCCGAGCCACAGCAAGATCCGCCGCTCGCCGTCTCTCCAGGCTGCCCAGGCACCGAGCGGGGCCAGGGCAAAGAGCAGCCACCAACGGACCGGTAGGAAGCGCAGCAGCGCCGACTCGTGCTCGGTGACGAAGTCCCAGCTCTTGTTGTTCGGGATCTCGCGGTTGGCGGCGAGGTAGGAGACCTTGCGCCCCATCAGGAGGACCCAGTCCGACGGCGCGGCGCGGACCTCCTCCCAGGTCCGGCCGAGCCAGTACCGCGACACGCTCCCCGGATCGGGATCGACGTCGCCGGTCGCCTCGCGATAGACCTCCTCGGCGAAGACCTGGACCGAATCGCGGTACTCCTCGCCGTAGGTCACCGGACGGTCCTGGCGCGGGATCCTGCCGTCGGCGCCCTGCTTGTTGCCAAGGTAGAGGTTGACGCCACCCGAGCCGCCAAGCCACTCAAAGTGTCCGGTGTAGCGCGCGTTGACGGCGCCGAAAGCGGCCAGCCCCAGGAAAGCGCCAGCCAGAGCGAGCCCGGCGAGCGTCGTGCGGTCCTTCCACCCGAGACGCCGCGGCCAGAGGGCGACGAGCGGCAACGCCGGGAGGAAGAGCAGGACGTTGGGCCGCGCCTGCGCCGCTACCGCCGTCACGAGGCCCGCCAGGAGCCAGCCGCGCCGGCGGTCGTCCTCGAGGCCCGAGAGGGCCCAAAGAAGCGACGTCACGAGAAACGTGAAAAGCGTCGTGATCAGAAGCTCCCCCTCGAAAAAAAGCGGCGGTCCGGCGAGGAGATAAAGTGTCCCGGCCACGACGCCGGCGCTTTTTCGCCGAAAGAGGCGAGCCGCGAGCGCCACGACGAGAAGCACCGTCACGACGCCCAGCAGGTGCTGGGCCACGACCGCGAAGAGGCGTCCCCAATCGCCGCCCAGGCGGTGCCAGAGGGCCAGGAAGAAGGGATAGAGGAGCGGACGAAACCCCGGATTGACCTCGGCGATCGAGCGCCCTTCGGCCAGCAACCGGCCCACCGTGTCGTAGTACTTCTCGTCGAGGACGGGGACGTTCATAAACGCCGACGCCGCGTGCTCCGAAAGGTAGGCGAGGCGAAGACCCAGGGCGCTCGTGCCGAGCCACAGGAAAGCCCGCAGGGAGAGAGGGTCCTCCGAGGTTTTTTCTTCTCGCCGGTCCTCCGTCAAGATTCGGGCTCCCCGGACGCGAGCCACTCCAGGACGCGGTCGACGTCGCCGGCGGTGTGCCAGCCGTGGAGGGCGACGCGCAGGTACCCCTCGCGGACGGAGGCGTAGATGCCGCGCCCGAAGCCGCGCTTCAGGAGGGTGTCGAGCCCCTGGGGACCGCGTCCGCCGTGGTAGAGCGAGACGATCGAGCCGAGCCGTCCGGCGGCGTCGAGCTCGCCGAGGCGTTCGCCGCAGCCCGCGGCGAGCCGGCCGAGGTCGAGGACGAGGCCGTCCTGGAAGCGCACCCAGCTGACGGAGAGGACCCGGGTCTCGGGGGCCAAGGCGTCGAGAAGCCGCTCCTCGGCCCCGGTCCCGGCCGTCGGAGGCGTTGAATCCCAGGCTCGGGCCCCGGCCTGGTGGCCTTCCCACAGAGGGACCTCGCGCAGGGCGACACCGCGCGGTGCGAGCGAGCGCCACGGGTAGTAGTTCGACGGGAACTCGCCGAGCGGCAGCACCACCTCGTCGCCCGGCTGCCAGTCGATGCCCTGGGCGACGGTTACGAGCCCCGTCGAGGTGCTCGGCAGGAGGGTCACGTCGTCGGCGTGCCCTCCGAGGAGCGCCGCGGCCGCCTGGCGGGTCTCCTGCGGCACGGCGAGGAAGTCCTCCTGCCACCGGAGCGTCCAGGGCCGGGTCTCGCGCGGCAGGAAGGCCTCAAAAGCGGCGACGGCCGAGAGCGGCACCGGGCCTTCGGCGCAGTGCATGACCCAGAGGATGCCTTCCTCCAAGTCGAAGAGCTCCGGGGAGAGCGGGGGAGTGGGGTCCTCTTTCATTTCGATCGTCACCTTGAGCCGTCTGTGGATCGTACGCGAAGTCGCCTGTCCTTGACAGAGTCAGGCTGGCGCCGTACATTGGGTGGGAGCAGCGAACGTGCTGCCAAGGATCGCCATGAGCCCGAAACGCCTCTTAATCTTCGTCGCCGTCCTCCTGGCCGCGGCGCCGCTTTGCGCGCAGGTCCCCATCGTCGGTGCCGAGCCGACCGAATGCTTCCCCGAGGGCGACAACGGCATCGTCTTCGCCACCATCGGCGAGGAGCCGAGCGGCGGCGTTTCCACGCGCCTCTACTTCCGCTGGGACCAGGACGAGGACTTCTACTACGTCTTCATGACGGCCGCCGGCAACGGCCGGTACTGGGCGACGCCGCCCAAGCCGGATCCCGAGAACGAGGGCATCGAGTACTACGTCGCCCTGATCGATCCCCTGGGCGAGGTCCTGGCCAAGTCCGACGCGCTCCACTCGCCGGTCGATAACGACTGCGAAGTCGAGCTCGACGAGCGGCAACGCGGCGCCGCCGAGAACCTGACGGTGGGCGAGACCACGTTCGAGCAGGTCGGCGAGGAGGTCGACGGCTTCCTCTGCGACGGTATCGTCAGCCGGATCAATCCCGACGGGGTGCTGCGCGGCGACGAGGCCTGCCGTGCCTGCGTCATCGCCTGGGAGCGACGCAAGGCGCTGCTTTTGCCCATCGTCGGTTCCGCGGCGCTTGGCGGGTTGATCCTCACCCGCGACGAGTCGCCGAAGGCTTCGCCGTTCGATCCATGAGCGCGGCTGGAGAGCGTGCCGTCCCGCGGCGCGAGGGAGGGCTGCGCCTGCGCGGCCTCGGCAAGGGCGGCCCCTGGGTGGCGTTTGCCGCTGCGGTCCTGGCGGCTCTGTTTTTTCATCTGGCGCTGCCCGAGAGGTTCGCGGTCAACGACTCCACCGACTATCTCGGTAATTACGAGCCGATCGCGCGGAACATCCTCGCGGGGAAGGGCTTCGTCGACGAGAACGGAAGCCCGGCGATCCGCTACCCTCCCGGCTATCCGATCTTCCTCGCCGCCCTCTTCCGAGTCTCCGAGGGCCTCGGTCTTTCGCCGTCCATCGCGCTCAGGTCTTTCATCCTGGGTGCTACGGGCACGGCCGCGCTTCTCGTCTACCTCGTCGCCCGGACGGCGTTCGGGCCGGTGGGCGCGCTCTTGGCGGCGCTTGGATGGTCGTTTTATCCCTTCACGCTTTGGCTCACCAAGCAACCCAACAGCGAGGTTCTCTTCACGCCGCTCCTCTACGGCGGCTTCTACTTCTTCTGGACGGCGATGAGGCGCGACGAAACGCGGGGCGGCGATCCGCCGGGCGGCGATCCGCCGGGCGGCGATCCGCCGCGTGGTCGTGTTTTCGTGGCCGGCGTCTTCTTCAGCGCGGCGATGCTCGTGCGTCCGATCGCGATGCTCGTCCCCTTCGTGCTGGCGCCCTTCGTACGCTTTTGGCGCGGCGACCTCACGGCGTACCGGCACCTCCAGCTCGTCTTTTTCCTCCTCGCCGGGACCGCCCTGCCGGCCGTGCCGTGGGGGCTGTGGAACGTCCACGACGGAAATGGCTGGATCGTCCTCGGCGTCGGCGGACAACGGGCGATACTGGACGGGTTCACCTTCAGCGTCCGCGCCAACCAGGAGTGGCGCAAGCCGATCGATCTGCCCGATGACGTCGAGAGACTGATGCGAGCCGTCGATCGCCGCGAGGCGGAGATGAAAACGGTACGCAGCGCCTTGCGCGTCGTGGCCGACGAGGCCCGGCAGAGGCCCCTCGCAATGGTCAAGCTCCTGTCGTTGAAGGCGGCCCGCAGCTGGTACGCCACCGACAGCCGGCGTTTCGACAAGGTCATCCTCCTGCTCCAGATCCCTTTCGCCGTCTTGTTCCTGGTGAGCGCCAGAGCGGCGTGGCGGCTGGGAGGCGAGCCCCGGAAGATGATCCAGGGAGCGACGACGGTCGTCGTGTACTTCTGGCTCATGAATCTCGTCAGCAATTCGCTTCTACGCTACATGACGCCGGCGATCGGCCTTTTGTTCCTCGCCCTTCCCGCCCTGGGGCGCTGCCTCACCACATCGCCCTCAGGAACGCCACGAGCCCGAGTACGGTGACCGCCGCCAGGACGGCGCCCGACGCCGCGACGGCCGCCATCCACTGGCGCAACGCCGCGACCCGCCGCAGCGTCCGGCGGCGGTTGCGGGCGTTGGTGTAGAGGTGGAAGCGCTGGTAGGTGCCGCGGAGGATCATCGCGAAGTGCAGCAAGGGGATCGGCACCCGCCCGACGTGGCGCAGGAACCGGTCCTGGCGGAAGACGTCGTTGCCGACCAGCAGGAAGAAGTGACGCCGACCCTCGAAGTAGCGCTCGACGTAGCGCTGCCGCCGTTCGCCGGCCGACCCTTCCGGGTCGACGTCCCGGAGCCGGATCTCCTCCGTGCGGTCCGCCGTCGCCAGGTCGACAATTTCGGTGACGGAGAGGGGGACGCCGTCGCCGCCCGCGACAGCATAGAGGGAGTAAAAAGGATCGAGGAAGACCCATTTGTCGAATTCGCCCGCCCAGACCTCGGTCATGGCGTGGCCCACGCCGCGTCCTTCGAAGCTCTCGCACAGGCCCCACTCCCGGGCCGTGAGGCCGGCGGCGGCCATGAGGCCGAGGAAGACCTGGGTGTAGTCGCTGCAGACGCCGGCGCCGCCGGCGTAGACGCGCTCGAGAGCCCGTACCGAGTCGACGCCCAGGCCCGGCCCGCGACGGTGGCCCGCCGACAGGTCGTAGGCGATGCGACGGGCCGTGGCGAAGCTCCCCGCGTCGTCGTCGTCGATTCCCGAGACGCGCTCGGCGAAGCTCCTGGGGACGTCGGACCGGCTCGTCGGTGAGGGCCGGCGGAAGATCTCGTCGCCGCCGATGCGGAGGATCAGGGCATAGCGGAATCGGTAAAGAAAAGGATGACGCTTCAGCCGATTGCGGAGCGCCGCGAGCCGATCGCGCCACCCTCCGGAAAGGTCTCCGCGGCTCATGGGACGCTCTCCAACCTGGCGTCGCTGTCGCTGGCGGCAGGCAAAGCGCCGAGCACCGAAGACAAGAGCCGCCGGGCGACGGCCTCGTGGGCGTCGGCGTCGGGGTGGGAATCGATGACGTTGATCCAATGGGACGTTGATCGGGTCCCTTCAAAGACCTCCAGGAGATCGGCGACCTCGATCCCCCGCTCGCGGCAGAAGCCCGCGATCGCGGCGTGGGCCGCACCGCCTTGGTAGCTCTCGAGCTCGACCAAGAGAGGGTAGACGGCCACCAGAAAGGCGCAGCCCGCCTCCCGGCAATATTCGGCGATTCCGTCGAGGGCCCGCCGTGACTCGCTCCAGCCGGGATTCTCCTCGGTGAACCCTTGGTAGATCTTCTCCACCCAGGAGAGCTCGACGCTGTCGAGAAGGCCGATGCGTCGAAGAAGCATCCCGAGGCGTGGCACGAGGAGCCTGACGAGCACCGAGCGCCTCTCGAGCTCGAGCACCAGGCCGCGCAAGCCGGCGTTCCGCGAGTAGCGGGTGATCTCCTCGTCCGGGTCGATCTCGACGACGGGCACTGCGGCGTCCTCCGGCGGCGGCTGTTCGCCGCCGTTTCGTGGAGCGAGCTCGGGGCTGTACTCGACGTCGTTAAGGTTGTAGATCAGAAGCACCAGATCGGGCGCGTAGAGTGGGCCCATCTCCTCGAGCCGCAGAAGCTCCTCGACGGTGTTGTGGCCCGGCTCCGCGGCGTTGACCACCTCGACGCGGCGCCCCGCCTCGGCGAGCAGGGATTCGAGGCGCTTGGGAATCGTCTCGTGGACGTCGAGACCGACGCCCCAGGTGAAGGAATCGCCGAGAACGAGGATCCGTTCGGTGCCGGCTGGCTTGGGGACGTCGAAGTCCCGGTCGCGAAGCCCCTGAGCATTGACCTCCACCGGCCGGCCGTAGGTCGTTCCGGGAGGGCTCGAGGGGACGAGCTGGCGACAGACGAGCTCGAGGAGAAGGAGGGTGACTGCCAGGCTGACGAAGGTGAGCGCCAGGTTCCGGCCGTGATCGCGGAGACGTCTTCTCCGGACGCCGGCGGCCGGAGGGGGCTCGCTCGGCGATCCTGCGGACGGCTCTCCGTCTCGGTGAGGGGCTTCGGAGGGTCGCGCGGCCTTCATCCGGAAGGCATGGACGATGCCCGCGAGCTTGCCGAGGACAAGCCCCACCCGGTCGCGGTCGCGGTGGCGGGCGAGAGCGGCGAAGAAGGCCACGAGGTCGACGAGCTGCACCCGCCAGAAGCGCAGCTCCTGGCCCAGGGTGCGCCGCGGCACGAGGTCGACGAAGACGTAGCGGTAGTTGACCGCGGTCATGTACGCGAAGTGCCGCAGGTCGACCCGCGAGCGCGGCGAGCGCAGGTGTCGGGCGCGGGCCCTGCCGTTTTCCAGCAGCCGCCAGCGGCGGCGGGCACGCAGAGCGAAGTGAGCGTCTTCCAGGATGGCGTAGCCGACGAAGAACTCCGAGAAGCGCAGCCCGGCGGCGAAGACCTCGCGGCGCCAGACGGCGCAGCCGGCGCCCATGAAGTCGATCTCCCGCAACCCCTCGTGCGGCGGCGCGAGGTAGCGGTTGATCGGATAGCCGGTCCCGAAGTCGTAGCGTCCCGGTTCGTAGGTGGTGAAGAGCCGTAGCCGGCGGTACCAGCGCCAGCGGCGCGAGCTGTCCGCCGCCAGGTGTTGGTTGGTGATGTAGCCGGCCACGCCGCCGAGGGTGCCCTCCGGATCGTCGGCAAAGACCTCGAGCATACGCTCCAGGTAATCGCTCTCCAAACGCACGTCGTCGTCGACGAAGGCGACGAACCTTCCCGTGCTGGCCTCGATGCCGACGTTCCTCTGGATCGCGGTACCCCCGCCGTGCCTCAGGTAACGGCAGCGGTAGGGGAGCTCCGGAGCGAGCGCCTCGACCACCACGCGGGTCCGTTCGTCTTCGTCCGGAGCCCCATCGACCAGCACGAGCTCCAAAGGCCGCACGCTCTGCTCGGCGAGGTTGGTGAGGAGCTCCCGCACTTCCTGGGGCCGGCCGAGGGTGGGCGTGACGACGGAGACTTCAGTCATCCCGCGTTTCGTTTGCGATACCATCCACCGATGATAGAGCGGAATCGCCCGGCGGAGATACCGTGTCCTGAGAGACCCTCGATCGAGAAAGCTGCGGGTCGTCTTCTGCGGAGCGGACGTCAGCTGGGCGGCAAGGCTCGGAGCCCCTCGCCGGATCCAGCGACGTCACCTCTTATTCTTCCTCAAGGCCTTCACCGACGGCGGCGGCCAAACGTAGCCTGGCACGATGGATGCTACGCCAGGGATTCGAGGCGCTTGGGAATCGTCTCGCGGACTCTTCCGGCCGTCGGCGTCCGGAGGAGGTCCGGGCGGCGATCCGCCGGACGGCCGTCCATCTGGGTGAGGCACTTCGGAGGATCGCATGACATGGCCGCTACGCGATGCTCCCTGCCTTCTGATGGGAGGCGTCGAGGAGGAGGTCGCAGACCTCCCGCACCGCGCCGTGTCCGCCCGGTCGCCGGGTGACGTAGGCGGCGGCGCGGCGCACCTCGGCCCGGGCGTCGGCGACGGCGATCGCCACGCCGCACCAGGCCATCGGCTCGAGGTCGTTCAAATCGTTGCCGACGTAGGCCACCGCCGACGGTCCCAGGCCGCGCTCGGCGGCCAGGGCCTCGAGCTGCGGCAGCTTCTTGTCGTAGCCCTGGTGGCAGAGGATGCCGAGCTTCTTGCAACGCGCTGCCACCACCGGATTGTTCTCCTTCGACAGCACCGCCACCTCGAATTCACCGCGCTTTTGCAACAGCTCGAGGCCGAAGCCGTCACCGCGGTGGCAGAGGACCGACTCGGTGCCGTCCTCGCGGACGATCACCCGGTCGTCGGTCATGACGCCGTCGAAGTCGAGCACCAAGAGGCGCACGCCGGAGAGATCGGGGACGGCGCGCCGCTCCGGCCGCAGCTCGAGCAGACGTTCCATGAGCTCGAGGTCGCCGGGCTCGTCGACCTGGAACGAGTCCAGAGGATCCATCGGGTAGACCGCGATCTTGCCGCCGAGGCGGTTGCCGTGGCGGCGCAGCACCCACGGCTTGAAGACGTAGATCGAGCCGTTCTCGAGCAGGTCGTCGCCGATCTCCTGGCGTCGCGGCCGCGCCGCCGGGTCGTAGGTCAGGGCGCGCAGCTCACCGCCGTTTTGGCGCCAGACGAAGCCGTGCACGGGGCAGGCGGAGAACAGCGAGTCGGCGCCTTCGTGGCGGAGCGTCGCGACGGCCCTCGCGATGTCGTCCGCACGGCGCAGCGGCGACGTGGCCTGGAGGAAGACGACGAGCTCGGGCTCCCAGCCGTCGCGCTCGGCGAGAACGTCGAGGGCGTGGACCAGGGCCGCCTCGGAGGGCGCCTCGTCTCCGGCGAGCTCGGCCGGTCTCATGAGCGCCTCGGCACCGCAGTCCCGGGCCACGGCGGCGATCTCGGGGTCTTCGGTCGAGACGACGACCCGGCCAATCCGGGGTGTCGCCCGCGCCTGCTCGATCGTGTGGGCGAGGAGCGGCCGGCCGGCCAAGGGGGCCAGGTTCTTCCCCGGGATGCCTTTCGAGCCGCCGCGGGCGGGGATCAGGGCCAGGATGCGTTCAGGGGTCACTTCGCCGCCTCCTTTCCGCAGCATATCGAGATCGCGGCGCTTCGTTGAGGATAAGATCCGCGTGGAGTCCGCCGAGCCCATGCACGTCGCCTTCGCCACCCTCTACGACCCGCGAGACCCCCGGCGGGGGTCCGGCACCTTCTATTTCATGAGCCGCGAGCTCGAGCGCCAGGGGCACAAAGTCGAGTACATCGGTCCGGTCGACTACTCGCGGCTGCCGCTCGTCTCGCGGCTGATGAGGCGGACGGCGCGCCTCCTGGGCAAGCGCTACCGGTCGTTCCAGGACGTCTTCGTCGCCCACCGCATCGGCGCGCAGGTCGGCGAGCGGCTGCGGGGCTCCGAGGCCGACGTCCTCCTGACCAACGACTACTCGATCGCCGGCTACACCCGCTGCCGCTGCCCCGTCGCCCTCTACACCGACACGATCTTCCCCCGCCGTTACCGCGACGTAAGGCATCCCTGGCTGGCCGATCTCTTCGCCCCCAACGTACTCTCCTGCCAGCGCGTCAACAGGAGGGGCCTCGAGCAAGCGATCCTCTGGGGCTTCCCCTCCGACTGGGCGGTCGAGACGGCGCTTGGCTACGGCATCTCCGGCGGTCGGTCGCGCGCGCTGCGCATCGAGTTCGGCGCCAACCTCTTCACCCCGCCCGCCGCCGAGGCGGCGCATCGACGCGCGTTCGCGGGCGTCCTTGCTCGCGGCCGTCTGCGGGTGCTCTTCGTCGGTAATCGGGACTGGCGGCTCAAGGGAGGCGACGTCGCGGTGGCGACGGTCGAGGAGCTACGCCGTCGCGGCCTCGACGCCCGCCTCGACCTCGTCGGAGCCCACCCTCCCGAGCCTCTCGCGGAGAGCTGGATCCGCCTCCACGGCGTGATCGACAAAGTCACGGACCCCAGCCGGCTGAGCTCGCTCTACTCCGCATGCGACCTCCTCCTGGTGCCCACTCAGGCCGAGGGTTTCGGCATCGTCTTCGTCGAGGCGGCGGCCCACGGCATGCCCTCGCTCTCCTTCGACTCGGGGACCGGCGTCAACAGTGCCGTCCGCGACGGCGAGTCCGGCCTTCTGCTGCCGCTCGAAAGCGGTCCGGAGGCGTTCGCCGACCGGATCCGCGGCTTTTACGACGACCCCGCTCTCTACGATCGCCTGGCGCGCGGCGGCCGCGCCTTCTACGAGACGGTGGCGAACTGGCCGCGCGCGGTGGAGCGCCTCGTCGAGGCCATCGCCGCGCGCCTGCCGGCGAGGAATTGATGCGGATCCTCTACGAGTCGCTTTTCTTCGATGCGACCGAGCCGGGCGAGGTCCGGGGACCGGGGCACGTGATCTACCGGGTGCTGCGCGAGGCCGGGGTCGACCTGCAGCTCCTGGGGCCGCCGGTCCGTCCACCTTGGCTCCTCGAAAGGCTACTGCGCAAGCTCTATCGTCGGCTCACCGGACGGCGCTACCTACGCTTTTACCTGAGCCAGGCGTCACGGGCAAGCGCCGCTTTGACGGCGGCGGCTGTGGACTCGCGGCCTGACGCCGTGGTGACGATGTTCCCGGCGGCATTGTGGCGCTACGACGCTCCGGCGCCGGCCGTCTACCGCGTCGACGTAACCTACACGGCGCTCGCCCGAGAGTATCCCGAGTACGGCTACAGCCGGCTCATGGCCGGCCTCGCCGGCCGCTTCCAGGCGCGCGCTTGCCGACGAAGCACCCTCCTCGTGACCCACAGTGATTGGAGCCGCGCCTGTCTCGAGCGGGAGTATCGGGTGCCGCGGGAGAAGATCCGCGTCTTCCCCAACGTTGGGGGGCTGCCGCCGGAGGCCCTGACGGGAACGGCCGACGTCCGCGAGTTGGCCCCACCCCTGAACCTGCTCCTGGTCGGTCTGGACGGCTACCGCAAGGGTCTCGACGTCGCCATGGAGGCGGTGCGGATCCTGAACGAATCCGGGATCGAGGCGCGGCTTACGGTCTGCGGCCTGCGGGGCCGGGACACCGCCGTCGTCCGCTTCGTGGGGCCTTACGACAAGGGCCGTTTCGAGGAGCTCGCCCTCTACTCGGACCTCTACCGGGAGGCCCACCTGCTACTCCATCCGGCGCGCTTCGATCCGTCGCCCATGGTGGTGGCCGAGTCGGCGGCCTTCGGAGTCCCGACCGTCACCCACGCCGTCGGCGGTCTCGGCGCGTCCGTCGAGGATGGCCGGACCGGCGTCGTCCTGGCCCCCCGGAGCCCCGCCGAGGCGTACGCGCGGGCCGTCGCCGCCTTGGTCGACGAGCCGGACCGTTACCGCCGCATATGCCAAGGAGCACGCCGGCGGTATGGTCGAGAATTGTCGTGGAGTCGATTCGGGGAAAACCTCTTGACGGTCCTTCAAGAAGCGGTCGCGATCGACCGTCGGTGTGCAGGATGAGGATCTTTCTCGACGTGGGGGCTCACACGGGAGAGACCGTCGAGGCGGTCCTCGATCCCGATTATCGATTCGACAGGATATATTGCTTTGAGCCGGTACCCTCTTGCTGTCTCAAGCTCGAACGGTTTCGTGATCCCCGGGTCGTCGTTTGTCGGTTCGGCCTCTGGAACGCAACGTGTTACCACCCGATCTTCGCTCCAGGCACAGCTGGCGGTAGCGTGTATCGAGACAAGAGCGAAATCGAATCCTCTGAGAGATGCAAGTTCGTCCGGGCAAGCGAGTGGTTTCAGGGACATGTCACTCATAAAGATCTCGTGTTCATGAAGCTGAATTGCGAAGGAAGCGAGTGCGACATTCTGGATGACTTAATAGACTCAGGAGAGATATCGAAAGTCGACTGTGTGATGATCGATTTTGACGTTAGAAAGATATCTTCTCAGCGGCACCGGGAAAAGGAAACTATTACCCGTCTGAAGAAAGAAAGAATTAGGGGGCTCATGTTCTGTGAAGAAGTGATGCGAGGTCCAACGCACCAGGCGCGGATCCAAAACTGGTTGCGGGCTGCCGGCGCTGATGACGATCGGCGGCTGCTCGGTGTCAGGCGCAGATATCAATACATCTGGCAACCGATGGCGAGGCGCCGCCTCCGCCGCCTCCTGCGGAGGCTCCTGGTCGCCTCCCGGCCGAGCACCGGTCAGTAGCGCCTCATGAGCGCCTCCGCGAGGGCGGGGTCGGCGTCGGCGGGGACGCCTTCGTGGATCCAGTGCTCGAGCTCGGCTCGTTGTCCGGCCAGGCGCTCGCTCTCGAAACGGGCGGCGAAGAAGACCTGGACAACGAGCAGGACGGCGCACAGGATCTCGACCGCTCGTCGCCGGCGCGGTTGGCCGCCGCCGACAAATAGGCATAGCCCGATTTGCCCCAGGTAGAGCAGGTAAACGGCGAAGAAGGAGCTGTGGACGAGGGCCGAGAGAGCGAGGATCGAAAGCCCTTGCCACTGCAGAGAGGAGAGCGGCCGGGTCCAGGCCAAGGCGAGGATGATGGGGGTCAGGAGCCACAGAGGCGCGCGCAGCGCGAGCTTCGTCGGCGAGTGGACAAGCCCCTGGTTGTCGAAGACTGGCAACGCCAAGGCAACGGTGTTCTTGACCGCTGTTTCGCCGTAGCCGGCAGCGCGGAGCCCCAGGGGCAGCTCCGTGAGGTCGCGGCCGCCGAAGAGGAGGATCGGCCGCTCTTCATAATGTGTGTCGGCGGCGAAGGCGCCGAAGATTGCCACTCGGAAGGCGGCATAGGCGAGGAGGATCGACGCCGCAGCGAGGACGATCGGCCAGCGCGAATCCCTCGGCCGCTTGAGCCGGATCGCACCGCCGGCGGCCAGGAGCGGTACCAGTACCCCGCTTTCCTTGCCGAGGAGCGCGATGACGCTCAAGACGGCGACCACCCGGACGTCCGGGTCGAGACCGGCCGCCCGGCGGCGCTTGACGTGGAGGAGAAACGCCAGCAGGCAGGTGCCGACCATGAGGTCGGTACGGGCCGCCACCCAGACGGCGGTCTCCACCGTATGGACCGACGCCAGGTAGAGCGCCGCCGCCAGGAACGCTAGCCGGCGTCCACGCTCACCCGGGGTGAGGAGCCGAAACAGGAGGCCGGCGTTTACGAGGTGGAGCATCACGCTCAGGAACTGGTTCGGCCACCAGCGGACCTCGAACGCTTGCGCTCCGAGCCACAAGAGGAGTGTGTGGAGGGGGCGGTAGTAGGGATGCTTGCCCCAGAAGCTTCCGTAAAGGACCGGCAGGGGGTCTTCCATCGCGAGCACAGCCGCCAGTTGGTGATGGTCGTCGCCCCGGATCGGGATGAAGGCGAGCGAAGTCGTCAGCAGAGCGGTCCCCAAGGTGGCCAGGAGCACCAGGGCGACGGCATCGTCCGAGGCGCTGTCGGGACGCGGAGGGTCGGCTGGCATCGCGGGTTCCTATTCCAGGTAGAGAAGCTCGTAGCTCTTGCGGTGGATCGCCTTCAGGATCCGCCTCACAGGCCGGCTCTCGAGAATCCGGCGGCCCCGCCGCGGCGGCGGCGCGGGTCCGAGTGCCGACGTCGCCGCGACGCTCAGGCGGGAGGGATCGAGCCACGGCAGCTCGACGCCCGCCTCGAGAGGACGGTTGCCCATGTGGTGGACGAGGTAGTCGACCGTCGACAAACGCCAGTAGCCGGCCTCGTCGAGGCGTTCGTCGAAGACGTTGTCGTCGCCGAAGGGAATGCTCGTCGGCAGAGGGAAAAGACGTCGGAGGACACGACGGCGGCTCGTGAACTGGAAGTGCGCGGACGAGGCGAAGGCCTCGACACCGCCGCGGCGCAGGCGAACGTCGCGGCGCCGTGGGATCCGCCGAGCGTAACGCTCAGGCGTCTCGCCCAGGCCGCGGAGATGGCTGTCGACGAAATGGGACGGGACGAGGTCGTCACCCTCCTGCCACTCAGTCGCCGGATCGGCGGCGGCGCCTTCTAGGGTCGACCGGCAGCACAGGCTCAGGTCGCGGGACATCGCCTGAGCCGTCACCACGCCGACCTCGGGGAAGGCGTCGAGCACGGCGCGCGAGGCCTCGAGCCAGCCGGGCAGGAAGTAGACGTCGCTGTCGGCATAGGCGACGAGCTCGCCGGCGGCGGCGGCGAAGAGCAGGTTCCAGGCCCCGACCTTGCCGAGGTTGCGCCGTGACAGGAAAAGCTGGTCGATCTCGCGCTCGGCGAAGCGCTCCTCGAGCCAGGTCCGCACCTCGGCACAGCTGCCGTTGTCGAGCACCAGGAGCTCGAAGGGAGGCGCCGCGCTCGCCCTGAGGCTGGCAAGGCAGAGCTTCAGCACCTCTAAGCTCCCGCTCCAGAACCCATGGAGCTCAGGGACGTGGACCACGGTGGCGAGCGTCAGAGGAGCCGGTGGAGCGAGCCGGCGGGTCAGGTGCATGGGATTCTTGCCGTGTCGGGGCATCTTCCTCGCATCTTAGCCGCTTCCGGGGTATCCCGCAAAAGACGACCGCCCCGATTGTGGATACAATGGCGGTTCCTTCTTGGCGCCCTGGCGGCGAGGTATCCGATCATGCGTATTCTCTTTGTCGGCGGCTCCTATTCCGTTCACACCGCGCGTTGGCTCCGGCAGATGAACGGCTTGCCCTGGGACATCCACCTCTTCGACCCGACGAACGGGCTCGTCCACGAAGAGCTCGAGGGGATCACCCTCCATACAGGCTGGAAGAAACCGCTCGTGCCGCCAGGGACCCGGGTGATCTGCCGTTGGCCTTTTCTGCGCGGCCGGCATTTCCTGGCCAGACGCCTCCCCGCCGTCTGGAGCCGTATCCTCCCCGGGGCCGATCGCCGCCTGGCCCGTCTGATCGAGCGGCTCCAGCCCGACTGCATCCACGCCCTGGGGCTTCAGAACTACGCCGAAACGGTGCTCGGCGCGAGAGAGCTTCTGGGAGGGAAGCTCCCGGCGCCCTGGATCTATTCTTGTCGCGGCAGCGACATTTTCTACTACCGGCGTTTCCCCGAGCACGAAGAGACCATCCGCGGCGTCCTTTCCGGGTGCGACTATTTCATGTGCAACTGTCAGCGAGACGTTCGGCTGGCCGAAGAACATGGGTTCCGTGGCGAGCTCCTCGGGCTCTTCCAGGGAGGTGGAGGCTTTCCCGTCGCCGAGATGGTCGAACAATGTCCGCCGCCTCCGTCCGAGCGCCGGGTGATCGCCGTCAAGGGTCTGCAGACCGTCTTGGGAGACGCCCTCACGTGCATCGAGGCGCTTCGCCAATGCGCCGACCGGCTGCGCGGCTACCGATTGAAATTCTATCAATCGCAACCCACAACCGTCGAAGCGGCCCGTAGCTTGGCCGCGGACACGGGGATCGAAGTAGAAATCGTCACGAGGTCCAACTACCGCGTCATCTGGTCGCTCTTCGGCGAAGCACGCCTCGCGATCGCGGTCAGCCGGTCGGACGGAATACCCAACGCGATGGTCGAATCGATGATCATGGGCGCCTTTCCCATCCAGACCGACCCCGGAGGCGCTACGTCGGAATGGATCGAGGACGGCAGCAACGGCCTGCTCGTCCCTGACGACGATCCCGGTGCTGTCGCGGCAGCCGTCGTCGAAGCCTTGAGCGACGACCGCATGGTCGACGCGGCGGTCGAGGTCAACCGGCGGCTCGCTTTCGAGCGTGTCGACGAAGCTCGGGTCCGTCCCCGGGTGCTCGAAGCGTATCGCCGGGTCGCCGGTAGCGACGGCGGCGGCTAACGTCACGGCGGTTTCGGAAGGACCGATGGCAGGAGAAGCACCGCTGAAGATTTGGCTCTGGAGGCACCTGGTCAAGCCAGCCAGGGCGTGGAGGAGGATCTTTTTTTGCGCCGCGGGCGCGCTCGGACGGGGGCTCGCGCTTCTCGCCTCGGGCTGCCGGGAGGACCGCTACGGCATCCAGGCCTTCTACCTTCCCCGGCGCCGCTACGTCCACTTCGACGTCCACACGGGCACCGAGCGGCCCCAGGACCGCGTCTACGACCACCTGAGCCGGTTCTTCGCCGCGCGGGGTCTTGAGACCGTCCTCGACGTCGGTTGCGGTACGGGCTTCAAGCTGCTCAAGTATTTCGGCGACTATGAAACCCTGGGGCTTGAGCGGCCGCCGGCCCTCGACCACCTCCGGGAGACCTATCCCGAGCGGCGATGGCAATTGGCCGACTTCGACGACGTGCCGCCGGGATCGTTCGACATGGCGCTTTCGATCGACGTTATCGAGCACCTGCTTGACCCCGACGAGCTGCTGCGCTACCTTCTGAAGGTCGACTGCCGTTACGTGGCCCTGAGCTCGCCGGACCGCGACCGGCTGACCCTGGCCTCGCGGATCGGCCCGCCGGCGAACGTCCATCACGTCCGGGAATGGAGCCGGGAGGAGCTCGTGCGCTATGTCTCACGGTATTTCCGAGTCCTGGACTCCCAGGTGGTCAGCGGTCACGAGCACTATGTCGTTTGCGAAAAGAAAGATCGCTAGCCGGCGATCCCGGTCCGCGGACAAGGGTTGTAGGATCTCCGCATGATCCAGGAGCCCAGCTGACCATGTGTGGTATCGCCGGCATCGTCGCGCCCAACGCCTCCGCGTACGAGGAGACGATCCACCGCATGACCGAGCGTCTGCGGCATCGGGGTCCCGACGGCGATGCGATTCACGTCTTCCCTTCCTGCGCGCTGGGGCACACCCGCCTCGCCGTCATCGACCTGGAAGGAGGACGCCAGCCCATGCTCTCGGGCGACGCTACGACGGGCGTCGTCTTCAACGGCGAGATCTACGGTTACCAGGACATCCGTGCCTCCCATGCCGACTACCCCTTCCGCACGACCTCCGACACCGAGGTCTTACTGGCACTCTACGAGCGCCACCGGGAGGGGCTCCTGGAGCACTTGCCGGGGATGTTCTCCTTCGCCGTCTGGGACGAGCCGCGCCGCACCCTCCTCTGCGCGCGTGACCGCTTTGGAGAAAAGCCCTTCTACTATGCCAGGGGGGCGGCTGGGGAGCTCGTCTTCGCCTCGGAATTGAAGGCGGTCGTCGCCTCGGATCTCCTCGAGCCCGTGCTCTCGACGACGAGCCTCGTCCACTACCTGCGCCACTACTACGTCCATCCCCACCGGACGATTTACGACAACGTCCAGGCGCTTCCCCCGGCCCACGCGTTGCTCTGGCGCGACGGCGAGCTACGGACCTGGCGCTACTGGGAGCTCGACGCGACGGACGAGAGCCTGGAGCTCGGCGAGGCGGTCGAGCGCTTTCGGGAGCTCCTGGAGCAAGCCGTGCGGCGACAGCTCGTGGCCGACGTGCCGGTGGGCGCTTTTTTGAGCGGTGGCCTCGACTCGTCGACGATCGTCGCCGCGGCCCGCGACCAGGGGCGGGGCCTGCGCACTTTCAGCTTTGGTTTCGACACCGAGAGGTTTGACGAGCGGCCCTATGCACGGGCCGCGGCCGCGCGTTATCAGACGGATCACCGCGAGATAACGACCGGAGACGCGGACCTCGTCGAACTGACGTGCCGGATGCCCGAGATCTACGACGAGCCCTTCGCGGATTCCTCGAGCATGCCGACCTATCTGATCTGCGCCGCGGCCCGCCGCGAGCTCAAGGTGGTCCTGACGGGCGACGGCGGTGACGAGCTTCTTGCGGGTTATTCCCGATACGGCCGGCTGCTCGAGATGGAAGGGACACCAGGTGCCGGCCTCTGGCCGCCGCTTTTCAAACGGATCACCCAGCGTCTGCTCGGCCGGTTTGGTCTGGGACGGCTGGCGGACGCCTTGCCGCCGTCCGACGGCGCTCTTCTCCGCCGGCGTTACGGCCGGCTGTCCCGCGCCAACGAGGGGCTTTTGACCTTCTTTTCCGACGAGCTCATCGAGCGCCTGTGGCTCGGGGAGCCCTTCCCGCCGGTCGAGACGAACGGCTACGACACCGTCGACGGAGCCCTGAGGCGCGACCTCTCGCACTATCTGCCGGGCGACCTCCTGACCAAAACAGACCGCGCGTCAATGGCGCATGGCCTGGAGCTCCGGGCACCCTTTCTCGACGTGGACCTGGCCTCTTTCTGCATCTCGCTGCCCCAGCGTCTCAAAATCCGCCCCGGAACGACCAAGCTGATCCTGCGCGAGGCTTACGCCGAGAGCTGGCCGCCGGAGCTGCGGCGGCGTGGCAAACAGGGCTTTCACGCCCCCAGGAACGACTGGCTCCGACAGGATCCGTTCGACGCCCTCAAAGAGGAATACCTGAGGTCACGGAACCGAAAGATCTACGACCTCTTCTCCTATCCCGAGATCCAGCCGCTCGTCGAGCGCAACAACCACAGGACGTGGAGCCTGCTCATCCTCTCGCTGTGGATGGAGTCCCATCGTTTCCTCTACCCCTCCTGAACGTGGAGCAAGACGAAGTCATGGCGAGCGCTCTTCTCCCCGGACCTGCCAGTCGAGGAGGGTGCTGAACTGGCCGGGGCGGCCGTTGCCCGTGAGCGTCCGATGGTCCTCGAGGCGGAAACGGCCGACGACCCCGGGCGAGACGACCGAGAAACCGGCGGCGGACGTGAACCGCAACGCGGCGTGGTACTCCCCCGGCGCCAGGGAGCGGGCCGGCAGGGTGATGGTGACCTTCGCCTCGCCCAGCGGCAGGACGTTGAGCTGGTTGGGCGGGTGGTCGCGGCTTTCGGAGAAGAGGACCGTCATGCCGTCGGCCCCGGTGATCTCGAGATAGCCGACGAGGTCGGTCACCGGTCGCTCGAGCCGGCAGAGAAGCTCGAGCACGATCGGCTGGTCGCAATCGTGGCTCTCACCGACGGCGCCCTCGGCGTCGAGGATCCGCACCTCGAGGACCTGGAAGTCCTGTCCCGCCTTGGCCGGAAAGCTCATCCGGGCGGTACCGCCCGCGGACTCGAAGGAGTGGAGGTACTCGCGGATCACCGCCGCCGACGGACCGTAGCGTTCGACGCGGCCGTGGTCGATCCACAAGCATTGGGGGCAGAGCTCCCGGACGACGGCCATGTTGTGGCTGACGAAGAGAACGGTCCGTCCGCCCTTCGTCACCTCGCCCATCTTGCCGACGCACTTCTTGCGAAACTCGGCGTCGCCCACCGCCAGCACCTCGTCGATCAGCAGGATCTCCGGCTCGAGATGGGCCGCGACGGCGAAGGCGAGGCGCATGTACATGCCCGAGGAGTAGCGCTTGACCGGCGTGTCCATGAACGCTTCGAGTCCCGAAAAAGCGACGATCTCGTCGAAGCGGGCGTCGATCTCGCGGCGCCGCATGCCGAGGATGGCGCCGTTCAGGTAGACGTTGTCGCGTCCCGAGAGCTCGCGGTGAAAACCCGTGCCCACCTCCAGCAGGCTCGACACGCGGCCGTGGAGAAAGGCTCGTCCCTCGGTGGGCTCGGTGATTCGCGACAGGATCTTCAGGAGCGTCGACTTACCCGCCCCGTTAGGACCGACGAGGCCCACGGCTTCGCCTTCGCCGACCTCGAAGGAGACGTCCCGCAGAGCCCACAGGACCTCCTCTTCGGACGGCGGCCGGAGCGTGGTGCGGAGGTAGTCGAAAGGCGAGCTCACCGCCCGTTGCAGGGCCTCGCGCAGCGTCCCGGCACGGTGCTCGCGGGCGCCGATGCGGTAGCGCTTCGACAGGCCCTCGACGCGGATCGCTGCTCGGCCCGCCATCACAGGAGGTCCACGACGTTTCTTTCCAGGCGGCGGAAGACGAACGCTCCGGCGACGAGGAGGACGGCGACCCCCGTCACCGGCACCAGCAGGAACGGCTCGGGCGGCGTCCCCTTGCCAAGGAGCGCCCAGCGGAAGCCCTCGACCACCCAGAACATCGGGTTGAGCCGATAGAGGGTCTGCCAGCGCTCCGGCACCAGGGTGGCGCTGTAGGCCACGGGGGTGGCGTACATCGCCAGCTGCAGACCGTAGTTGATGACGAATTGGAGGTCCCGGAAGCGGACCGCCAGCGCCGCCGACCACAGGCCGATGGCGAGGGCCGTCGCCATCGCGAAGAAGACGTAGAGCGGCAGGATAAGCATCCGCGGTGAGAGCGGCACGCCGTAGGCGACGAGCATCCCCAGAAGGACGACGAAGGTGACGGCGAGGTCCACCAGGCTCGACAGCACTGCCGAGATCGGCACCACGAGGCGCGGGAAGTAGACCTTGGAGATCACCGCCATCTTGCTCACCAGGCTGCTCGCCGAGCCGGCCGCGGCGGCCGAGAAGTAGGTCCAGGGCAGGATCGCGGTGTAGGTAAAAAGCGGGTAGGGCACGCCCTCGGAGTCGAGCTTCGCCAGGCCGCCGAAGATCAGGGTGAACACCACCATGTCCAGAAGCGGCTTGATCACCACCCACAGAGGGCCCAGGGCCATCTGGCGGTAGCGGCCCTTGATCTCGCGCGAGGTCCAGAACCACAGCAGCTCGCGGTAGCGCCAGACCTCCTCGAGGCCGAGGCGTCCCCAGCCGCGGGTACGCTGGACGACGAGGACCGGGACGACGGGGGAGGTCTCGGCGCTCATCTGGGACAATCTAGCACGGCCGGCCAGGGCTCGGCGAGGTATGCTTCGCCTCGGTATGAAAACTCTCGCCATCGTTCCGGCCCGCGGCGGCTCGAAAGGCATTCCGCGAAAGAACCTCGCTCTTTACTCCGGCCGACCCCTCCTGCTCCACACCCTGGAGGCGGCCCTTCGTGCCCCGTCGGTTGACCGCGTCGTCGTCTCGACCGACGACGACGAGATCGCCCGGACGGCAGGCGAGGCGGGGGCCGAGGTCGTCGAGCGTCCGGCGGAGCTGGCCGGCGACGAGGCGTCCTCGGAGTCGGCGCTCTTGCATGTGCTCGACACGCTGCGCGATCGAGAAGGCTACGAGCCGGACCGCGTCGTCTTCCTCCAGGCGACCTCGCCGCTGCGCCGCGGCGACGACGTCGACCATGCCGTCGAGCGCTTCGAGCGTACCGGCGCCGACTCGCTCTTCTCCGCCTGCCGAATCCACGGCTTCGTCTGGCGTCGCCGGGGCGAGGAGCTGAAGGCTCTGACCTACGACCCGGACCACCGCGAACGCCGCCAGGAGATCGGCGAGGACTACCTTGAGAACGGTTCGATCTACGTGATGAAGCCCTGGGTCCTGCGCGAGCTCGGCAACCGGCTGGGCGGCAAGGTCGAGGTCTACGAGATGGACCCCCTCGACTCCTTCCAGGTCGACGAGCCCGGCGACCTCGCCCTCCTGGATCGCCTTGCCACCGTCCCCGCGGCACGGCGCGACGCGCCCGATCTGCGCGGTGTCCGGCTCCTCGTGCTCGACTTCGACGGCGTCTTGACCGACAACCGCGTCACCGTTCACCAGGACGGCAGCGAAGCGGTGGTCTGCGACCGCGGCGACGGCATGGGAGTCGACCGCCTGGTGGCGCGCGGCGAGGTCGAGGTCCTGGTGCTCTCGAGCGAGCCGAACCCGGTCGTCGCCGCGCGTTGCCGAAAGCTCAGGATCACCTGCCACCAGGGCTACGAGCGGAAGCTCCCGAAGCTCCGGGAGCTGGTCGAGGAGCGGGGGCTTACGGCTTCGGAAGTCACCTACGTGGGCAACGACTTGAACGACTTGGCCGTCATGGGTTGGTGCGGGGTGCCGATCGCGGTGGCCGACGCGATCCCCGAGGTGAAGCGGGCGTCATGCTTCGTGACCCGGTGTCCCGGGGGACGCGGTGCGGTGCGCGAGGTCTGCGACCTGCTGTTGGCCTGACGGAGGAAGAATGGACAAACGCCCCCACATCACCCTCGGCGGACGCCGCGTCGGTCCTGGCGAGCCGGCCTACGTCGTCGCCGAGATCGGCATCAACCACAACGGCGACGTCGACGTCGCCAAAAAGCTCGTCGACGCCGCCGTCGACGCCGGCTGCGCCGCCGTCAAGCTCCAGAAGAGAACGCCCGAGCTCGCGGTCCCCGCAGCGCAGCGCGACCGCCGGCGCGAGACGCCCTGGGGCGAGATGACCTACCTGGAGTACCGCCGGCGCGTCGAGCTCGGCGAAGAGGAGTACCGCGAGCTCGACCGCTACTGCCGCGAGCGCGGGATCGCCTGGTTCGCCTCCTGCTGGGACACGAAGTCGGTGGACTTCGTCGAGCGCTTCGAGCCCGTCTGCTACAAGATCGCCTCGGCGAGCTTGAACGACGACGCCCTGCTCCGGTATGTCCGGGCGCAGGGCCGTCCCGTCGTCCTCTCGACGGGGATGTCGACGATGGAGGAGATCCGCCGCGCCGTCGCCGTGCTCGGCACGGACGAGCTGATCCTGACCCATTGCACCTCGGCTTACCCCTGCCGTCCCGAGGAGCTCAACCTGCGGATGATCGAGACGTTGGGACGAGAGTTTCCCTGTCCGGTCGGCTATTCGGGGCACGAGGTGGGCTTGCAGACGACGGTGGCCGCCGTCGCCTTGGGCGCGTCGCTCGTCGAGCGTCACGTCACCCTCGACCGCGCCATGTGGGGAAGCGACCAGGCGGCCTCGGTCGAACCCTGGGGCCTGATGCGCCTGGTGCGAGACATCCGGGTGGTGGAGGCGGCCCTGGGCGACGGCAAAAAGCGCGTCTACGCGAGCGAGCGGCCCTTGATCGAGCGTCTGCGGCGGTTCTAGTGTCTCTCGACGTGGACAACGCCGCGCGCTACCTTCGCACTACGCGATCGAGTTTGAGCGCTACGCAAAGATGAGGCGGCCCCTCGGCTCCGGAACGGAGCGACCCAGCTCCCGGGCTGTCTCAATCCACTCGCGGATGATGACCTGGGCGTTCGCGAGAGCCGCGGATTGACTCGGACCGTCCGCGGCACAACCTGGTAGCTCCGGGACCTCGGCGATGAAGGACTCGTCCTCGTCGCTCCAGTAGAGAATGACCTCGTAACGGTATTCAGTCTCCATCTTCGAGCTCTCCGAGCTTGTGTTTCAAGATGACGTTGCGAACCTGCTTGACCTGGTATGCCTTGCCGAGGCCGCGCTTGGGTTGCAGGTTCAGAATCTCTTCAACCCCCTCTCGGGAGAAGATGTGGTGGCTGCCTCGGATTCTCTCGTTGAAGCCCAGGCGCCGGAGCAGGGAAACCAGCTGTTCAAAGGGATGCTGGCATCCGAGGTGCCCCGAAGGACCGCGTCGAGAGTCTTCTCGAATCTACCCATCCCAGGCGCCGCATTGACAGAGCGCTTCTTCGAGGATTCGCTGTGCTGAGCCCAACATGCAGCCAGCATAGCACCTCTCAAACCCAGGTGCTCGGCCGTTCAGCCTTCGACCTGAGGTGCAGCGGTCACCGGCCATCGCGCCGCGGTCAAAGTACCGCCCAGGATGAGAAGCGACCCGCCGACGGTCCAGACGTCGGGGACCTCGCTCAGGAAGACGAAACCGAAGACGATGGCGAAGAGGATCTGCAGATAGAGAATGACGCTCGTCGCGGCGGCGGAGACGTGCCGCATACCCCGCGTCAGGTAGACCTGTCCTCCCTGGGCTCCGAGGCTGACGCCGAGGAGCAGGAGCCAGTCCCAGGCGCTGGGCCACACCCATCCCGGAGCGACGGCGAGGAACGTCGCCGGCACGGCCACCAGCGGAAAGTAAAAGATGATGACGAGCTCGTGCTCGACGGGAGCGAGGCGGCGCACCAGGACGTGGGCGGCCGACATCAGGACGGCCCCCATGACGGCAACGGTCATGACGAACGTCGAGAGCCCGGCGTTGGCGCCGCCGAAGAGGCTGGCCGGACGGGCGATCAGGAGCACTCCCGTCAGACCCAGGACGATCGCGATGACGAGGCGCGGCGTCGTCCGTTCCTTGAGGTAGAGGGCGGCGAGGGGGGCGGTGAAGATCGGGCTCGAGAACTGGATGACCATCGCCTCGGCGAGGGGCAGGTGGGTCACCGAGTAGAAAAAGCAGGTCAGGGCGGCGGCCCCGAAGACTCCGCGCAGCAACAAGAGGCGCTTGTGCGGGCCACCCCACCACGCGACGCCGGCACGGCGCAGCAGGATCCAGGTGAAAACGAGCGTCATCAACGAACGGACGAAGACGATCTCGAGACTCGGCAGCCGGGCTCCGGCAAGCCGGGCGAGAAGAGCCATGACGCTGAAGCTGAAGGCCGCGACGACCAGGGCGGAGGCGCCGACGGGCGTCCGTGTGGGTGGTGGCTCGGCGGACATCGACGCGAGCATAGCGCGTGGGGCCGGGACCGAATATCGAAGAACGCGTGCGCCAAGCTGGTGGAGGCGTCCTGGGATCTCCAGGACGCGTGCGCCAAGCTGGTTAAGCCGTCCTGGGATCTCCAGAACGCGTGCCCCAGACTGGTGGAGGCGTCCTGGGATCTCCAGGACGCGTGCGCCAAGCTGGTTAAGCTGTCCTGGGATCTCCAGAACGCGTGCACCAAGCTGGTTAAGCGTCCTGGGTTTTCCAGGATGCGTGCGCCAAACCGGTGGAGTCGCGCCGAGCCCACCTTGTCGCGGGACGAGCTGGAACGTAGGCTTGAGGGTCGGGACTGATCTCCGGAGCCCGGGCGTGGAAAGGCGAAGGCTCCTGGGAAGTCGCCTAGGCGGAGAGCCTCTGGGGCGTCGTCCTGATGAGGAAGGGCCGCTACGAGGAGGCCGAGCCGTTTCTGATCGACGGTTACCGGACCCTTCGGGACGAGCGGGGTGCGGAGGCGACCTATACGCGTAACGCCTGTCGACGTCTCGTCGAGCTCTACGCCCTCTGGGGACGGCCGCCTCCAGGCTGGTTGAAGAGATCCCGGAACGTCTGCCGGTTCGGTGGCGCGGAGAAGCGGGCGAATCGATCGGCGAACTTCCGCCGCTCCTTCTCCTGCAGGAGACGGAACCCGGTTACCAGCTCCCCCGTCGCCAGAAGGGTGTCGACCGAGGCCGCCCCCGCGTCCGACATCTCATGGGCCAGCTCCCGGAGCTTCTCCTGCTGGACCTCGAGGTCGTTGAAGTCGCCGAGGTTGTCCTGAAGCTGCTTCAAGGCACGGACCAGACCGTCGATCTTTTTCGTCGGGTAGAGGCTACGGAAAAACTCCAGCAGATAACGCAGCTTCTTGCAGTCGATGCGCAACTTGTGGAACGCCTCGGCCGGCGTCTCGTCCCGGATCACCCGGCCTTTTTTCCACACCCGGCGCCAGGCCTTCCAGATGCGCTCCGAGGCCAGCTCCCGGATCGGCCGCGAGGCGTTGGGGCAGGCGGTCGCCTCTTCCGTCGCGCCAGCGCTCGACGCCTCTTCGAGGAACTGCCGCCAGGCCCGGACGATCTTGCCGTAGCGCAACGAGTCGAGCCGGCGGACCAGACGCCGCTGCTCGCCGCGCTGGCGCTTCACCAGGAAGCGGCGTAGCGGCTCCAGATGGCCACGGATCTCCTCTGGCAACGCCGCTTCGTAAGCGTCCATCTTCAGGAGGTAGACGTCCATGTCGCGGGTCGGTCCCGTGATCGAGCCGAGCCACTTGAATTCATTGCGGAAGTGCTCGACCACCTGCGCTGGGAAAACCCGGGGGATCTGGGTCAGGGCCGAACGCGTGCGGCGCACGGCGACCCGGAAGTCGTGCAGGAACTCAGAGTCGAGGTCACGGCGGGTGCCGTCCTCGTTGCGAAGCATGGTGGCGAAAAGCTCGTGCAGGATCGAGGCCGCGGCGATGTCGGAGCGGGCCCCGGCGTCGAGCTCCAGACGTATCTTCGACGAATAGTCGCCGGGGTAGCGTCCGACGGCCCCGAGCGCGGCCGCGAGCTCGTCGTGGACCGACGGCTCCAGGCCGAGGTTTTCCTCGATGCGGCGGCGTACGTCCTCGTGCTCGGTGTCGTAGCCGCGCAGGGCTTCGAGGCGCAGGGTCGCCGGCAAGGGGTTGCGCTCCTCGGCCCCGGGAACGCCCGCCCGGCTCCGGCGCAGCCGCACCCGCGCCACCGTCTTTTCCTCGTCGTCGAGGACGTGGAGCGTCTCCCCAACCGTTTCCAGCTCGAGGATGGGGAGGAGACGACGCATCTCGAGGATCGGCTCGAGATCGCCCCTCAGAGCCCCCGGAGGGAAGTCCCAGGAGAAGCCGGGGACGGCTTTGGTCAGCAGACGATGCCGCAGGGAACCGTCCGCATGACGCCAGACGAGCAACTTCCGGGACTCCCGGGGCGTCGAGAGGAGCGTGCCGCCGTCCGCGTGGAGGCGCCAGTCGAAGGTGTCGTAGTAGGTGACGACGCTCGTGGGATGCGCCTCGCGCCGGACGCGGTAGCGCCGTGCCAGGTCCTCGAAAGCCTCTTCGGCGGCCTCTGCCGAAGGCATGGTGTAGATCAAGATGAGACGTCTCCTTGGAAGGCCGCTTCGCGCTCTGCTTTACTTTTTCTTCTTTTTGCCGGCCTTCTTCTTGCCGGCCTTCTTTTTGCCGGCCTTCTTCTTGTCGGCCTTCTTCTTGTCGGCCTTCTTCTTGTCGGCCTTCTTGTCAGCCTTCTTCTTGTCGGCCTTCTTGTCAGCCTTCTTCTTGTCGTCGTCTTTCTTGCCCATCTTCCTGGCCTTTCCTTTCTTGCCTTTCTTGTCTTTCTTCTTGTCTTTCTTGACGGAAGTGTCCTCTCCGACCTCTTCCAGGACGCGCACGGCCGCCTGGCGTACCATCGAAGCGCGGTAGACGCCGAAGCCCGGCACGGTGCGGATCTGCTCGATCGTGGCTGTTGCGAGATCGGCGACAGCGTGAAATCCGTGTTCGCTTAGCCGCTGGACGGTCCTCTCGCCGACGGTCCGCAAATCGGTCAACTGAGGTGGGTTCATCTCTCCTCCTCCTGAGTTTTTCCTGGACGTCGTCTACTCTAGCCTAGCCGTGGAGGACCGTAAAGCCTTCTCCACCATGCGCACGACGGTGCCCTCGAGCCCGGATACGTCGTCGCGGTCTCTCCAGGCGACCGCCAGGCACTCCTCGCCGCTCGGCCGCAGGTCCTCTTCCGGGTCGGCTTCGAAAAGGAACCGGACGTCGTAGTGGAGGTGAGCGGGGACCGCCGCCGAAGGCGGGATGGTGTGGACGTCGACGTCGAAGACCCGACGCTCGCCCTCAAGGCTTCGCAGCCCCGTCTCCTCCCTGGCCTCCCGGGCCGCCACTGCGAAGAGGTCGGCTTCTCCGTCGGCGTGACCGCCGGGCTGGATCCACTTGTCGAGCTTCCGGTGGTGGACCAGGAGGAAGCGCGTCCTTGCCGCGTCGACGATGAAGGCGGACGCGGTCAGGTGTCCCTGGAGGTTGGAGCGATGGAGGACGGTCGCGTGGGTGGTGACGAAGCGGCGCAGCATCTCGATCGAGAAGCGTTCTTCGTCGCTTGCCGGCGCGAACGTCGCAAGGAGCGAGAGGATCTCGCGTCGCGGGTTTTCTCCCATGCCGCCGAGTCTACCGGGAAAGGCGGCACCCACGCGAGGCTAGAAGCCCAGGATGTCGACCCCTTCGGCGACCGGTTGGTCGATCTCCATCTCCGGGGACGAGCCCGGCGGTTGCCTGGCCTTCTGCACTGTGGCATGATCCGGGTCAAAGAGGTCAACGGGTGGAGACGTGCCCCCCCCGAGTCGGACAGCATCCGGCGCCTTCCCAGCTCGGGCGCGGACAGTCGAGCCTGGCGAAGGCGTCAGAGAGAATTCGAGAACCAAACCCTAGGAGAGCGATCATGAAGAGACTTGAGCTGAAGAGTCCCGCGGCACTAGCTGTCTTGGCGGGCCTCGTCCTGTCCATCACGACCTTGGGCTTCCCGGCCTTTGCGCAGGAAGCCGAGGAGCCCCAAGCCGACAAAGAGGAGGAATTTGCCGAGGTGATCACGGTCACGGCCCGAAAGCGCGAGGAGTCGCTCCAGGACGTGCCCTTCTCCGTGGTGGCGACCACCGAGGAAGCCCTTCGCGACCGCGGCGTCCAGACCCTGGAGGACGTGTCCGCGAACGTGGCCGGGTTCACCGTACAGAACCTGGGTCCCGGCCAGAGCCAGGTCGCCATGCGTGGCGTCTCGGCCGGCCAGATCGTGCGCGACCAGCCCGGCGTCAAAGAGCAGGTGGGCGTCTATCTCGACGAATCGGTGATCTCGCTCTCGCTCTTCACACCGGACCTCGATCTCTTCGACATGAACCGTGTGGAGGTGCTGCGCGGTCCGCAGGGCACGCTTTTCGGCTCCGGGTCGCTCTCCGGCACGGTGCGCTACATCAGCAACCAGCCCGAGATCGGCGTCTCCGAGTCCTTCGGCGAGTTCAGCGTCGACTTCATCGACGACGGTGACTTCGGCGGGACCGCCAAGGTGGCCGGCAACGTGCCGCTCGGCGACAACGCCGCCATGCGCATCACCGCGTACTTCACCGGCTACGGCGGCTACATGGACGCCGTGCAGCCCGACTTGAGCGTCAACGAGGACGTCAACAGCGGCGACCGGGTGGGCCTCAGGTGGGCGTTTCGGTTCGAGCCCAGCGACCGCGTGACCGTGACGCCGCGTGTCATCTACCAGGAAGTGACGATGGACGGCTGGAACCGCATCGACGACTACAACATCCTGGCCAACCCCTTCACGACGACGCGGCCGGCGGTGGAGCTCGGCGAACGGCAGCTCTTCACGCAGTTCGAGGAGCCCTTTACCGACGAATTCCTGCTCGCGGATTTGAACATCGAAATCCTCTTCGGCGACGTCCTCCTGACGTCGGTCACCTCCTACACGGACCGTGACGTCCTGGTGGTTCGCGACGCGACCGCGCTCACCGCCAGCATCACCGGCGGCTCGATCGGCCTTCCCGAATCCATCTACACGATCGACGGGCCGCTCGACGACGCCACCACCGCGGAGGTGATCACGCAGGAGCTGCGGCTCTCCGGCCTCAAGAACCAGGTGCAGTGGGTCCTCGGCTTGTTCTACAGCACCACGGAGCGCGACTACGGCCAGAGCCTGCTGGTCTCCGGGTTTGAAGCGGGCACCGGCATTCCTACCGCGGGAAGCTTCGGGGCGGGCACGGACGTCCTGTTTTTCTCCGACCTGGCCTATGAATTCGATCAGCTCGCTGCGTTCGGCGAGCTGACCTATTCCGTCAACGACCGCTTCGACCTGACCGGAGGTCTGCGCTGGTACGACTTCGAGGAGGACCGCGTACAGACTTTCGACGGCATTTTCGCGGATCCCGGGACGACTCTGGGGGCCAGCACGGCCGACGGCGTCGCGCCGCGTCTGATCGCCAGCTACCAGGTCAACGACGGCACCCAGTTGAACGCCCAGATCTCCAAGGGCTTCCGGTTGGGCGGGATCAACGATCCGTTGAACGTCCCCTTGTGCACCCCCCAGGACCTCGTGACCTTCGGCGGACGCGAGACCTGGGAAGACGAGGAGCTGTGGAACTACGAGATCGGCGCCAAGTCGACGGTCATGGGAGGACGCGGCACGTTCAACATCGCGGCGTTCTACATGGACATCAGCGACCTGCAGGCGACCGTCACCGCGGGCTCGTGCTCGTCGCGTGTCGTCTTCAACGTCCCGGACGCTCGCAGCTCGGGTGTCGAGCTGGAATTCGCGGGGGCGCCGAACGCCAACTTCGACTTTGCCATCTCGGCGAGCTACAACGACTCCGAGCTCCAGTCGACCCTGACCTCCACCGACGCGGCCGGCAACGTCACGGTCGTCTCGGGCATTCAGAAGGGCAACCGCCTGCCGACCGTCCCGGAGCTCCAGTTCGCCGCCGCGGCCACCTATCAGTGGCAGATGTCGGGCGACCGGTTGGGCTTTCTCACCGGCGTCTATCAGCATGTCGGCTCGCGCTTCACGCAGATCGGCGACCAGGCGGCAGGCTTCGGCACCGTGAACCTGCTGGCTTTCGACCCCAACAACATCGGCGGTCCGTTGACGGCCGATACCTTCACCTTCAATCCGGAGCTGCCGGCCTACGACATCGTCAACCTGCGACTCGGCGTGAGGAGCGAGAGGTGGGAGGCGGCCCTTTTCGTCAACAATGCGACCGACGAACGGGCCTTGCTGGCGCTCGACCAGGAGCGCGGCACCCTCGCCCGGGTGGGCTACCTGACCAACCAGCCGCGGACGTTCGGCGTCTCGACGCGGGTGAAGTTCTAGCTAGCTAGGACGCCCTCCTTCGCCCAGGGTTTCAACCCTGGGCGGGCGAGCGAGCCACGCTCCATGACCCGAGGAGCCGGCCCTACTCCAGAATGCGCACGACGACGGCGGTGACGTCGTCGCCGGCCTTCTGACCTGCGCGATGGACGTCGACGGCCGCCATGAGCTTGGAGAGAACGTCTGGCGCGTCGGTGTCGCAGAGGCTCGGTAGAAGCGCCGGCCAGCGTTCGTAGCCAAACGCCTCGCCGGACGGTGAGGTGGCCTCGACGACGCCGTCGGAGAAGGCCACGGCGAGGCCGCCGCCGGGGCAGGCGAGGCGTTCCTCCGCGTCGTCCTGCTCGCCGCCGAGCTCGACGCCGAGTGGCCGGCCGGGACAGCCGAGCTCGCGCACGCCTTCGCCGTCGCAGAAGAGAAGCGGCGGATGCCCGGCGGAAACCGCCGAAAGCTCCCGTCGTCGCGGGTCGTAGACGGCGAGCAGCAAAGTCACGAGCGTACGCTGGATGCGCAGGCGTCCGAAGAGGCTGCGGATGCCGGCCATGGCTTCGGCGGCGCTCGCCCCGGTCACCGCGTGCTCGACCACCGCCGCCTTGGTAAAAGCCGTCAGGACCGAGCACGAGATGCCGTGTCCTGCGGCGTCGGCCACAGCGATCCACAGCCGGCCGTCGCCGTCCTCGACGACGTCGAGGAAATCGCCGCCGACGACGTCGGCCGGGCTCATCTCCCAGGCGAGCTCGGCACCGGCCGTGCGATGCAGGGACTCGGCAGGAAGAAGTGCGAGCTGGAACGAACGCAGAAGCTCGATCTCGGCCTTGAGGCGCGCCGATTTCTGGAGCTCGGAGACATAGGCCGGCGCGACGTCCTCACCGCTGCCCTGGCGCGGCGCTTTGGCGAGCACCAGGAGGCCGACCACCGGCAGGAGGAACGGAGCCGTGGCGACGAGCGCCGTCAGGAGACCCTCGGGAAAGGCCTGCCAGGCGACCCAGGCGGTCGGCAGCGAGAGGGCGGTGACCGAGGCCACGATCAGGGCCAGGAGCCCGTGGTGCCAGGCCAGGGCACCGGCGGCGAGCGCCGCCACGAGCCCCAGGCCCACCGCCCAGTCGAGGGGCGTGGTCCAGATGGCCAACGACCAGGGGACGCAGCTCAAGACGGCTCCGGCGACGGCTCCCGGACGGCCCCGGAGCCGGCCGCCGCAACCCACGAGAAGCGCCGTCATGGCGGAGAGGGCCAGGCCCTGGGTCCAGGGCGAGGCGAGGGTCCAATAGTCGGGCAGGATGGCCAGGACGTTGGAATAACCGCCGCTGCCGAAAGTCTCCGCCAGCGCTCCGGCGGCGGCGCGGAAAGCGCCGAGCACGCATCCGGCCGCGAACCCGATCAAGAGCTTCTCGCCGGTGGCCCGGATCGGCCGGCACCGCCGCACCCGGTCCCAGTGCTCGATCGACCCGGGACGCACCTCGCGCAGCTCCGCCTCGCCGACGATCAACATCAGGAACACGCCGATCTGAGAAAGCAGGTAGTAGAGCCAGATCAGGACCAGGAGCGGCAGCGGCTCGACCAGGAAGGGCAGGGCGGGCAACATGCCGAATCCCAGGACGGCGGCCAGGAGCCCCGACTGGGCAAGACCTGCCCGGCGCCGGGACAGCCGCCACAGCAACACGCCGAAGCCCACCAGGACCGTCCCGAGGAGGAGGTAGAGGCGGATCTGCTCGCCGGCCGTCGCCACGCGATGCGCCTGGTAGGTGAACATCGGGTAGGGCTCCGGCTGTAGGTGGGCCACCCAGCGGGCGGTTCCGGAGAGCAGGACATGGACGCCGGGCTCGTCTTCGGCCGGGCGGTAGACCAGCTCGAGGATCTCCCCGAAGGGGACCTGCTCCGCCTCCGGCGGCGCCGCGGCGAGGAGCAGCTCGGCGACCCGGTCGGCAAAGTCCACGGTCAGCATCTGGGGCGGTCCGCTCGGGATCGGCCCGTTGAAATTGAAGCCCGCGGCGACGAGCCGCAGCTCGCCGTCGTACTCCAGGCGGAGCATGCCGGGAAAGCCTTCCGGTCCCACACTTTCGTAGAAGCGCACGCCGAGTCGAATCGGCGGTGCCTGGCGCAGGAGGCGCCGGCGTAGGCCGGGATCCTGGTGTCCCTCGGTCAAGACCTGGATGTCGCTCACCGAGGAAAGGGCCCGCGAACCGGCGGTGATGCTCAGGTAGCGTTTCTCGCCCGGGTGGTAGCCCAAAAGCTCCGCGTCGCGGTAGGCGCGCTCCAGCGCCGCGGCGCTCGCCGGAAAAGCGACCGCGCCGTCGGGAGCCCGCTCCATCATCAGGACGCTCACCACGAGCCCCGCGGCGGCCAGGACCGCCAGGAGGTACGCCGAGGGCCTCTTCCAGATCGGAGTCATCTCATCCCTTCACTACGGCTCCCAGCGCCACAGGTTGAGAATCCTCAGGTTTTCTCAAGCAGCATGCGGATCGTCAACTGGATGAGCATGCTGTGGTTGGGCTGAGTTTTTTCGAAGCCGACGCCGGCACGGTCCCCGGAGCGCCAGGAGACGATGCCCGCCAGCTGGAGGACACCGTTTTGAAGCCCCAGGCCGAAGCGGACGCTCTCGCCGTCTTGCCAGTCGGCCGGCGCGCCCTCCAGGCTCAGGCCACCCAGGGAGAGGTTCTGGAGGACGGCTTCCTTGGTGGTCCCGTCGTCCAGGTACAACACGATCGGGTGCTCGAAGCGGATCCGCACCTCGTGGCGCCGCACGAGCTCCAGCGAGGCGGCCATGTTGGTCGTGTAGCGGTAGGAGGCAGTCGCGAGGAGCTTGCGCCGGATCGCGGGATACGCGTCGAGAAACGCGAGGAGGTCGCGGCGGGTGACCTTCAAGACGCGGCTCGGCTCGGTGGTTCGGACCGACGCTTTTTGCTCGCCGATGCCGAAAAGCCCCATCTCGCCAAAAAAGTCGCCGCGGTGGAGGTGGGCGTGGAGCTGGACCGGCTCGCCGACCGCGTCGCGGAAGACCGCCACCGTCCCTTCGCGGACGACGTAAAACGCGTCGGAGCGCTCGCCGTGCTGGATCAGGTAACAGTCGGTGGGCAGCTCGAGCTCGATGAAACGCCGGCTCAGCCGGCCGAGCTCCTCGTCGTCGAGCTCGCGAAAGACCTCCGCCAGGCGCAGGTCGCCCGGCGTCACGGCATCGATGAAGACTTGGACTCTCGACACGGCAGCACCTCCGGGCCGCAAGCCTATCGCGTCGATCGTGACTTTGCCGATCGGAGCAGCGCCTAGCCGATCTCTTCGCGTAGCCAGCTGATCAGGAGCTGGATGATGGCGTCGTGGTTCGGATGGGACTTCGTGAGCTCGATTCCGACGCGCTCACCGCGGCGCCAGACGATACGCCCCCTGAGGCGCAGGACCTGGTCGCGGATCTTGAGCCCGAACTGGACCAGGGCCTTCCCGCGCCAGGCCTCGGGGACGTCTTTCAACCCGATGCCGCCGAGCGAGAGGCTCTCCAGAGTGGTCGCCGTCTCGCCGTCTGCCGTCAGGAGAGGGAGGCGGCGGCAGAACCTCACCCGTACCTCGCGGCGCCGGCCGAGCTCGACGATCGCCGCGATCCGCGCGTTGAAGCGTGCGGTCGCCACGCGCCGCAGCTCCTCGCCGAGGGTCGGCCGCAGTCGCAGGAGCTCCTCAAGGTCTCGTTTGGGGATGCGCAGCACGCGGCAGGGCTCCGTGGAGCGCACCGAGGCCGTGTGGGTGGCGTCGAAAAGGCACATCTCGCCAAAAAAATCGCCCCGGTGCAGGAGGGCGAGAGGCTGGACCGGCTGGCCGACGGCGTCGTGGACCACCGTCACAGCTCCGTCGCGGAGCAGGAAAAGGGCCTCCGAAGGCTGGTCCTGATGCACGATGTACTGGTCCGCCGGGATGCTGTAGACGCCCACCCGCCGGGCCAGAAGCGCCAGCTCCTCGTCGCCCAGGTCGTGGAACAGGTCGGTCTGCCGGAGCTCCTGGAGGAGCGCGGCGTCGGAAACGTCGGTCGGCTCGGGGAAGGTTTCGGTGCTGATCACGGCGACTATCTCCTCCGCTTTCAGCCTAGCGGCTTCGTCAGGAGAAGTTTTAGCAATTCGCCTTGGCAATATCCCTGAAGACGCCCCTGGACCCCACAGCCGTGCGCTACCAGGTGCGCATGTAGGCGACGACGTCGGCCAGGTCGTCGTCGTCGAGCCTCGGATCGCCGCCGCGGGGCGGCATGAGCATGCCGGTCTTCGAATGGCGGTCGTAGGGGAGGCGTCCCTTGCGGATGACGGCGACGAGCTCCTCGTCGCCCAGGGAGAGGATCTCGGCGCCGGCAAGCGGAGTGCCCAGCCGGCCGATGCCACCGCCGTCGACGCCGTGGCAGGCGGCGCAGACGCGCTGATAGTGGTCCTCGCCCCTCGCCTCCGGGCTTTGCGGGCCACACCCGGCGAGGCAGAGGCCAGCTGTCGAGGCGAGAAGGAGGACATCGCGGCGCAGCGTCCCCTTGGGGGGAACGAGGGGGGAGGACACTAACTTCTCGCCCGGCTGCGGCCAAGCTTCTCGTGGGCCCGGGCCAGGTCGCGCGAGGACAGCGCGGCGAGCAGCGAAAGCTCTCCGGCGAGGACCGCGGCACCGAGGATCTCGGCGAGGCGCATCACGGCCGCTCCGGGCCGCTCGGCGTCGGGCTCGATGCCCATCATGGCCAAAGCCTCCTGCTGGGTCGCGAGCCCCGTGCCGCCACCGACCGCCGCCAAGGGAACGTCCGGCATGTAGATCGACGCCACCACCGACTCGGGTCCCCGCAACTCGATGCAGGTCACCCCGAGTGAGCCCTCGACCACCTGCGCCGGGTCCTGGCCGGTGGCGATGAAGAAAGCCGAAAGGATGTTGGCGTAGTGGGCGTTGAAGCTCATCGAGCCCGCCGCCACCGAGCCGATCAGGTTCTTGCGGTACTGCACCTCGACCAAGGCCCGGGCGTTGGTCTTCAGGACTTTCTCCAGGACGTGGCGGTCGAGCACCACCTCGGCGAAGATGCGCTTGCCGCGGCCTTCGAGGAAGTTGACCGCCGCGGCTTTCTTGTCGACGCAGTAGTTGCCCGAGAGCGACACGCACTCGACGCCGGTCTCGGGCTCGACGTACTCGCGGATCACGCGGTCGCAGGCGATCGTCGCCATGTTCATGCCCATGGCGTCGCCGGCGTCGAAGCGGAAGCGCAGAAAAACGGTGGTCCCGATCGCCGAGGTCTTGATGTCGAGCAGGCGCAGGAACCTCGAGTCGGCCTCGGTGCGCCGGCGGATCTCCTCCTCGTTGTCCCGGACCCAGCCGATCAGCTCCTGGGTCTGCACGATGCCCGAGGTCCGAAAGACCGGCGCCCGCGTCATGCCGACGTTTTCGATCCGGACGACGGCCCCCCCGGCCTCGCGCAGCGCCCGGCAGCCGCGGTTGGCGCTCGCCAGGAGCGCCCCTTCGGTGGTCGCCATCGGCACGTAGAGCTCTTCGCCCCGGACGTATTCGCCGCAAACCTTGAGGGGACCGATGACACCGACCGGCACCTGGGCGACGCCGATCATGTTCTCGCAGTGCTGGGCGGAAGCGCGTTCGTCGTCGAGACTGTAGACGCCCATGTGCTCCAGGCGCGCTCCGGTGCGCCGCTCCAAGGCCTCGCGGCGGATCTCCGCTCTTTCGCTCGCCGAGTAGTGGCGCGGGATCTGATGAAGGCGCAGATGGCCTTCGGCCAGCGCGTAGACCAGCTCTTCACGCTCTTCTTCTTCCGACATGGCAGGCAGGACGTTCTGCATCTCACTCATGGTTTAGGCCTTCTTGACCAGACGAGCGTTTCGGAGCTCGTCGAGGTTTCTTGCTCCCACACAAAACATCGCGATCCTGAGCTCTCGCAAAATCCGTTCGATCGTCTCGCCGACGCGCTCGGCCGACTCCAGGGCCGGGGCGAGGAAGGGCTGGGCCAGCCCCACGAGGTCGGCGCCCAGGGCGATCGCCTTGGCGACGTCGAGGCCGCTTCGGACCCCACCGCTGCCGATCAGGACGAGGTCGTCCCAACCTTCGCCGCGGCGCGTCTCGTCGATCGAGCGGATCGACTCGGGGCTCGGCACTCCCCAGTCGGCGAACAGCTCGCCCAAGTCGACGTCCCCGGCCCGTGCCCCCTCGATCCGCGCCCAGCTGGTGCCGCCAAGCCCCGCGGTGTCGAGGATCCGGACGCCGCAGGCGACGAGCGCCCTGGCCGTTTTCGCCGAGAGGCCGCAGCCGACCTCCTTGACGGCCACCGGCACGCCGAGCTCCGCGACCACCTGGGCGATGCGCGGCCGCAGGTCCTTGAAGTTGCACTGCCCCTCGGGCTGGATCGCCTCCTGGAGCGGGTTCAGGTGCAGCACGAGAGCGTCGGCACCGACCATCTCTACCGCCCGGCGGCACTCCTCGACCCCGTAGCCGTAGCTCAGCTGCACCGCTCCGAGGTTGCCGAGCACCGGCGTCGTGGGCGCCGCTTCACGGACCTCGAAGCTCGCCGTGGTCGCCGGATCCTCGAGGGCCTTGCGCTGCGAGCCGACGCCGACGGCTATTCCGTGACGCTCGGCGGCGAGCGCCAGGTTGCGGTTGACCTCCGTCGCCCGGTCCGTGCCGCCGGTCATGCACGAGATCAGAAGCGGCGCCTGGAGGGGCTTGCCCAGGAAGCTCGTTTCAAGGTCGATCTCGTCGAGGTCGATCTCCGGCAACGCCTCGTGGACGAAGCCGTAGCCGTCAAAAGAGGACCTGAGGAGCTGCGTCCGTGGGTCGAGCGCCAGCTCGATGTGCTCGCGCTTGCGGTCGCGCTCGCCCTCGATCGCCCTCGGCTCGGCCACGTTTTTTTCCAGGATGCCGGCTACCATAGGAGACCTCACCGAAAGCGCTGCAGGAGCTCCTGCATCTTCTCGCGGTAGCTCCGGCTCAGGGTGAGCCGCTGACCGTTTTTCAGCACCACTACGTAGTCGCCGTGAAACTGCTGTTGGAGCTCGCGGATGTGCTCGACGTTGACGATGGTCGACCGATGGATGCGCAGGAAAAGCTCCGGATTCAACCGCTCCTCGATGCGGGCCATGGTCTCGCGCAACGTCAGGGCCTCCGTCGTGGTGTGGATCTTCACGTAGTTGCCGGCGGCGTCGATCCAGATGACCTCCTCGAGGCGGACGAGGACCACCCGGCCCGAGGTCCTGACCTCGAGGCGATCCGGGTAGCGCGAGCGCTCCTCGAGCATCGCCTGGAGCTTCGCCCGGGCGTCGCCGAGCTCGCGCCGCTCGCGGACCCGGCCGAGCGTCTCCTGGAAGCGCTCGCGGTCAAAAGGCTTCAGGAGGTAGTCCACGGCGTGGACCTCGAAGGCCTTGAGCGCGTATTGGTCGTAGGCTGTCACGAAGATCACCGTCGGAAAGCTCTCCGGGTCGAGCTGCTCCAAGACTTCAAAGCCGCTCAACTCCGGCATCTGAACGTCCAGGAAGACGAGGTCGGGCTTCTCGCGCTCGATCGTCTCCACCGCTTCAGCCCCGTCGCGGCACTCGGCCACCACCTCGAAGTCGGATTCGGCTTCGAGGAAGCCGCGCAACTTCTCGCGCGCCAGGGGCTCGTCGTCGACCACTATCGTCCTGATTGCCAAGGCCAGACTCTCCTCCGGACCCACCGGGGTCCTCGGCTGCGAATCGGTGCTCATCCACGAGCCGCCCATTGTAGCGGGTCCGTCCCCGACTGTCAGGACGTCGATCGCCTCGCAGCGCGGACATCCTGTTGAGGATTATCCTCCGCGGGCTCATGAGCCACTGTCAGGCTTTGGGCCGAATTGTCATGGAATTGTCAAGGGGCCGCGTCGAGGTGCGCTAGAGTGGGTCCGGGAGACCATTTCGTGATCCGCCGCACGCAAGCTTCGACGTTCCTCGTCTACCTGATCTACCTCCTGGCGCTCGCCATGACGACGGCGCTGCTCGTCTTCTGGGTGCTGGTGGTGCAGCGTTTCAAGCCCGAGATCAACCAGCTGATCTCGCATTTCGTGGTCGAGTGGAACTACTTCCATTGGTTCATCCACTCGACCGGCGCGGTGCTTTTTTTCCTGGTCATCGTCGCCCTGACTTTCCTGCTCGCGGTCACCCTCTCGGAGCGCCGCTACTCGCGCAAGCGCGAGGAGTTTCTCTCGACCGCCACCCACGAGCTCAGGTCACCCGTGGCGGCGATCAAGCTCCACGCCCAGACGCTGCAACAAGACGACCTCGAAGACGACGAACGGCGCCAGTCGGTCGGCTTCATCGTCCACGAGGCGGAACGCGTCGCGCATCTGGTCGACGACCTGCTGGAGGCGAGCCGGATCCTGGCCTCCAATGCCCCCACCGAGCTCCAGCCGATCCACCTCGACGACTTCTTCCGCGAGTACGAGGAGTCGGTCAAGGACCGCTTCGACCTGAGCAAGGTGCAGATCCATTTCGAAATCCGTACCCGGGCGGTGGTGATGGCGACCTCCGAGGCCCTGCACCGGATCATGGACAACCTGATCGCCAACGCGCTCCGCTTCACCGACGCCGGCGGCGAGATCCTCTGCCGGGTAATCGACTCCCACCACTCGGCCCAGATCGTCGTCGCCGACGACGGGGTCGGCATTCCCCCGAGCGAGCTCAAGCGGGTCTTCGACCGCTTCTACCAGCTGCGCCGCGGCATGGGTGGACGGACGCTGCGCGGCACGGTGGGCCTAGGCCTCGCGATAGTCCGGACCCTGGTGGAGGACATGCGGGGCAAGATCCGGGCGATCTCCGGCGACGACTCGCCCGGCACCCGCTTCGAGATCCGCCTCCCCCATGCCGACCCCACGAAGGTGGCCAGGAAACCCTGAGCATGGCGGAAGAGCGTGCACGACAGATCCTCGTGGTCGAAGACGAGGACGCCATTGCCAAGGGGCTCGTCTTCAACCTGAAGAGGAAGGGCTACGACGTCGACCTGGCGACCGACGGCGAGCGCGCGCTCGAGATGGGCAAGAGCGGGCGCTACGACCTGATCGTGCTCGATGTCCGGCTCCCCAAGCGGGACGGCTTCGAGGTCTGTCAGCGGCTGCGCCGTGACGGTGTGTTTACCCCGGTCCTGATGCTCACCGCCCGCGACCAGCCCGACGACGTCGTCTTCGGCCTCAAGAGCGGTGCCGACGACTACATGGTCAAGCCTTTTGACCTGGCGATTTTCCTGGCCCGGGTCGAGGGCCTCCTGCGGCGCGTCGACTGGGCGCGGGCCGACCCCGCCGCCGAGCACGACGAAGAGGCGCCGGAGGACGGCTCGCGCTTCATCTTCGGCGAGTTCTGGGTCGACTTCGACACCTGGCAGGCCAAAACCCGCCAGGGTGAGGTGGAGCTCTCGCGCAAGGAGCTCGCGGTCATGCGGGTCTTCGCCGAGAAGGTCAACCAGGTGGTGACGCGGCGCGAGCTTCTCGACAAGGTCTGGGAGCTGCCGAACCATCCCAACACGCGCGTCGTCGACAACGTGATCGTGGCGCTGCGGCGCGCCTTCGAGGAAAATGCCTGGCGGCCGCGCTACATCCATTCCGTCCGCGGGGTGGGGTACCGGTTCGTGCCGTAGGGGCGAATCTTGTATTCGCCCGGGCGATCACAAGGATCGCCCCTAGAGCGAATCCAGGATCTCCAGGTAGTCGTGGGTCGCCATGGGACGCGGGTTCGAGCCGTTCGAGCCGTTGCGGACCGAGAGCTCGGCGATCTGGTGGTGGTCGCTCGGCGAGATGCCGAGGTCTTTCCAGGGCGGGATCTCCAGCTGACGCAGGAGCTCCTCGAGGCGCCGCAGAAACAGCTCGGCCCGCTCCTCGGGCGGTGCTTCGCGGTTGCCGTCGGGGGCGAGGAGCTCGATCGAGGCGAGCCTCGCCGTGACGTGCTCGCCGTGGCAGCGCATCACGGGCACGAGGAGCGCCGCGGTGGTGGCGCCGTGGGCCAGGTCGAAGAGGCCGCCGATCGACTCCGCCAGGCAGTGGACGGCGCCCACGTCGGCGTTGCCAAAAGCGACACCCGCCAGCGTCGAGGCACGCATCACCGCCTCGCGGGCCTCGGAGTCGCCGGCGATGTCGCCGGCGGCCCGCGGCAGGTAGCGCAGGATCAGCGCGATCGCCTTTTCGGCAAGCGCGTTCGACGCCGGATTGGCGAGCGTCCCGGTCGTCGCTTCCAGTGCGTGGGTAAGGGCGTCCACGCCGGTCGCCGCCACCATGTGCGCCGGCAGCGTACAGATGAGGTCGGCGTCGACCAGCGCCCGGTCCGGGAACATGGTCTCGCCTTTGAGGGAGATCTTGGCCCGCGTCGGCTCGTGGGTCAGCACCGAGACCCAGGTCACCTCGGAGCCCGTGCCGCAGGTGGTGGGGACGGCGACGAACGGCAACGGTGGGTTCGGGTAGCGGTTGCCGCCCTCGTAGTGCTCCGGGTGGCCCTCGTTGGTGGCCATCATGGCCGCGGCCTTGGCCGTGTCGAGCACGCTCCCGCCGCCCAGGCCCAGGACGCCGTCGAGGTCTTTCTCGCGGATCACCTCGGCCGCCCGCGACACCGTCGTCGTCCGCGGGTTGGGCTCGATCTCGTCGAAGACCACCGGGGCGAGGTCGGCCCCCGAAAGCAGCGTCCGGACCTTCTCCGGCCACTCGGTGGCTTCCAGCCCTTGGTCGACCACCAGGAGGGGCCTGTGGAACTGACAGGCGCGCAGCACCTCGGGGAGACGTGTGATGCACCCCGGGATGATATGGATACGAGTCGGCATTCGGAATCCGAGCATGACGATCTCCTTGACTCTGACCGACAAGAGACTCTATCGTCGCATGGGATCGTGATGCCACCTCTTTTCACCCTTCGCAACCGGAATCGTCCCTGGAGCCTCCGCCTTTCGGGCCTCTACGTCCGCGACGGAGGCCGCGGGTGAGCGCGCGCCGTTTGACCTTCGAGGACCTCTGGTCTCTCGAGCGGCTCGGGGCGCCGGCCGTCTCGCCCGACGGACGCTGGGTGGCGCTCGTCGCCACCCGCTATCCGCGCGAGGAGAATCGGGGCGTCGGCGACCTGTGGCTCGTGGCGGGCGACGGCAGCGAAGCGCCGCGGCGGCTGACCTGGGACGCGGGGAGCGAGAAAGCCCCCACCTGGAGCGGCGACTCGCGCTATCTCGCCTTCGTTTCCAAGCGTGGCGAGGACCCCGCCCAGCTCTACCGGCTGCCCATGGCCGGCGGCGAGGCCGAGCCCTTGACCGAGCTGGGTGTCGCGGTGAGCGGCGCGAAGTACTTCGACGACGGCCGGCGCATCGCTTTTGCGGCCTCGACCTGGCCGGACCTCGGCGACGACCTGGAAGCGCTCAAGAAGCGAGTCGAGGAGAGGAAAGAAGACAAAACCCAGGTCAAGGTCAGCGACCGGCGCCTGCTGCGCTACTGGGACGAGTACCGCACCGACGGAAGTGTCCCGCACGTCTTCGAGCTCGATCTCAAGACCCCCAAGCTCCGCGACCTCATGCCGGGCTTCGACGGCCTCCTGTCCTTCATGAGATTCGACTGGGACCTCTCTCCCGACGGCTCGCAGATCGCTTTTGTGGCCAACACGACCGAGCCGCCGTGGCAAAAGCTTTCGATGAAGGTCCACACGCTCGACCTCGCGAGCGGCGAGATCCGCCGCCTCGGCGGTACCGGGGGGAAGCGGATCCGAGACGTCGCCCCGGCCTACAGCGCCGACGGCCGCTATCTGCTCTTTGCCCGCAAGCCGCGCATCGACGTCTCTCCCGAGCTCGCCCCGTTGATGCGCTACGACACGAGGAGCGGCGAGCTCAAGGACCTGACCGGCGGCTGGGACCGCCAGCCCGCAGGATGGACGACGAGCCGCGACGGCGAAAGTGTCGTCTTCCACGCCCAGGACCGGGGACGCTCCAACCTCTACGTGATGCCGATCGACGGCGGCGAGCCCCGCCTCCTGGTCCGCGGCGGCGCGACGGGCGGCGTCGACGCCGGTAAGGGCGGCCGGCTCTTCTACCTCCGCGACGCCCTCCTCGAGCCGGAGGAGCTCTGGAGCGTTGGTATCGACGGCGGCGAGCCGCGGCGGTTGACCTCCTTTCACGACGAAACGGTCCGCGACGTCGACTTCGGCACCGTCGAGGACGTGACCTTTGAGGGCGGCGAAGGCGAGGCGGTCCAGATGTGGGTGCTCCATCCGCCGGGCTTCGATCCGGCGGAGAAGTACCCTCTGGTCCTGATCCTCCACGGCGGACCCCACAGCGCCTGGCTCGACACGTTTCACTACCGCTGGGCGACGGCGCTTTTCTCGGCCCAGGGCTACGTCACAGCGGCGGTCAACTTCCATGGCTCGACCGGCTTCGGCCAGGATTTTGCCGCGTCGATCCAGGGCGAGCACGCCCGCCTCCCTTTCCTCGACGTGATGAAGGCGACGGATCACCTCGTCGAACGCGGTGCCGAGCCGTGGGAGAACCCGGAGCGCATCGACCGCTACTCGCCGAGCCGTCACGCGTCGGATTTCGCGACGCCGACGCTCATCCTTCACGGCGAGCTCGACTACCGGGTGCCGGTCACCCAGGGGATCCAGCTCCATCACGTCCTGTCGGGCAAGGGCGTCCCTTCGCGGATCGTCGTCTTTCCCCACGAGAACCACTGGATCACCCGTCCGCAGGCGGCGGAGATCTGGTGGCGCGAGGTCCTGGGATGGCTCGACCGCTACATCGGCAAGGGCGCCGACCCAGAGGACGGCGGAGACGATGAAGCGTCCTGAGCGCCTCGTCGGTGCGGTTCTCCTGGCCGCTGCCGTCCTCCTCCTGCTCTTTTTCCTGAACGAGCACCTGCGCCTCGCCCTCGACAAGGAGTATTCGATCGACGAGCTCCAGTACGCTCACGGCGGCTGGCTGATCTCCCAGGGCGAGGTGATCTACCGCGACTTTTTCGAGCACCACCATCCGTTGATCCATCAGCTTCTGGCGCTCGCTTTCCTCGTCCTCGACGACGACCCCAACAACGTGGTCTATCTGCGGCTCTTGATGCTGCCCTTTCTCCTTCTGACGCTGGTGGCCGCCTGGCGTCTCACGGCGGGAAAAGACGACGAGAAGCGTTCCGCCATCCTCGCGCCGCTTTTCGTCCTGATGGTGCCGAGCTACTCGATGATGGCGACCGAGGTGCGGCCGGATCCGCTGGCTTTCGCGCTTTTCCTGGCCGCCGTCGCGGTCCTCTACACCGGCCGGCTCGCTCCCGGGATCCGAGGGTTTCTAAGCGGCGTCTTTTTGGTCGCCGCTTTCTGGGGGACTCTCAAGGTCGTCTACTACGGCCTCGTCTTTCCGGCGGCGCTCGCCGCGGACTTGGTGGCACTGTCCGCCTGGGGGGATCAAGGGGGGAAGACACTGCGGCGTGGCAAGGAACGCTACCTCCTGGGCCATCCGTTTTTTTTCCTCGCCGGGGCCGCCGCTGCGGTGCTGCCGATCGCCGTCTATCTGACGGTGACCGGATCGTGGGGGGCCTGGTTCGAATGGTCGGTCGAGTGGTCCTTCGTCCACCAGCGTCACTATCCGGGCTTTTTCTGGACGCGCAACTTCGCGTCGCTTTTCGCGGTCTCTTTCTGGCTCTTTCCGCTCGCCGTCCTGGGAGTCGTGACGACGGTGAAGCGGCTGCCGCGCGGCGTGACGACGGCCGGCGTGACGACGCCCGGCGAGGCCGCGCCGGACCTCCTGCTCCTGGGGACGCTCGCGACGACGCTGGCGTCTTTCGTCTGGCAGTCGGCGGCCTATCTCTACAGCCTGGTGCCGTTCACGGTCGTCTGGTGCGTTTTCGCGGCGCGCGGGGCCGTAGCGGTGATGCGGTGGCTGCGCTCGGGCCGGGCCGGCGGCGCCTCGGTCTACTTCGCGGCGCTCCTTTTGCTCCTCTTCGCCGTCGAGGTGGCACGCGCCCGGGGCGGCATCGAAAAGCTCCTGGCGCGCGACAACGCCAAGCAGCACGCGGTGCTTCGCCGGCTCCACCAAATGACGCGTCCGGACGAGCCGGTATTAAACATTTCCGGCGGACAGGTCACACGTCCGTCGGTGCATTTCTTCTACTTCTTCGAAGCCGTGGTGCGTCAGCTCAAGCACGACGTCTTTGCCGATGAGTTTCCGCGGAGCATGATGGAGCGCGGTTGCATCGCCTACATGCCGAGCGATCGGTTTCACCGTCTGCCGGAGCCGTTGCGGCGGTTTCTACTGGAGAGCTTCCAGCCCTATGACGAGGACCTCTGGTTCTGGGGACGGCGGTGGGAGGTCTCGGGAGAGCTGGCGGCCGAATTCCTGGCGGTGCGGGACGGGAGCTACTTCGTCTGGCCGCCGCAGGCGGTGGCGCGCGGCGAGCTCGTGGTGGGCGAGCAGCGGGTTGCGACGCCCGTCATCCAGCTTGCGGCGGGGACGTACGGCGTCCGCTACCGGGGGGAGGAGCGGGAGCTTTACCTCGTGTGGTTGCCGGCGGACGGGCGTGCGTTCGCGCCGCGTCCGGAGGTCAAGGCGGGGCTTGGAGGTTCCTAGCCCGCGCTTGTGGTATGCTCGGCTCAACCGAGACGACTGGGAGAGCGAATGCGCGGGCCTTGACGGGAGAGGATGGGGTATGACGACCGACTCCAACAAGCTTCGAGACAGGGAAGCCAGGCCGACGCGAGAGCGTCTGGCCCGTGATCGCGACGGCGCCCCCGAACCCCTGAAGCCGATCCTCGACGCTTTCCTCGACCGCCTCTTCGACCCGAATCTCCAGCTCCAGGCCCTGTGGAAAGAGCTCAGGATCCACGACCACAACATCTCCACCCAGTTCTTCCAGGCGTTCGGCAAGACGCCCTGGGCCTATCTCGTCGACTGCCGGCTCGAGGTCGCTGGCAGGCTGCTGGAAACGACCCGCGTCAAGCTCTTCCAGGTCAGCCTTGCCGTCGGCTATGGGAGCTACAACAACTTCTCCAGGGCCTTCAAGGCCTGGAGCGGCGGACGACGGCCCATCGACTACCGCCTCCGTCGGCTCAAGCGTCCCTTCGGCCCCCCGCCGGCTGAGGAATTTCTCTGCATTTGGCAGAGCCCTCAAATCGTGTGATCCCGCGGCCGGCGGACGCGGCTTCAGCCGCAAAGCCCGAAGGGCGTCTTTTCAAAGATAGCCCGGGGATTTATCCCCGGGTGCCGGCTCAGGCCCGAGATGGGGCGACCCGCCGAGCCACGGCGGTTCAGCGCCGGTCGCGCAGGAACGGCAGCGTACGCCGCGTCTCCCGGACGACGGTGGGGTTGATCTCGGCGAGCAACATCGTCTCCTGCTCCGCCGCCGCGGCGAGGATGCGGCCCATGGGGTCGACGACGCGGCTGTCGCCCGTGTAGCGGTTCCCGCCGCCCTCGCCGACCCGGTTGACGCCGACGACGTAGGCCTGGTTCTCGATCGCCCTGGCCACGAGGAGCGTCTGCCAGTGGCGGCGGCGCGGCTCGGGCCAGTTGGCCACGACGACGTAGGCGTCGGTCGCCTCGGCCGTCGCCCAGAACTCGTCGGCGAAGCGCAGGTCGTAGCAGATGAAAAGCGTGAAGCGGACGCCCTCGACCTCGATCGTGACGAAGTCCTCGCCGGCACCGTAGCACTCGCTCTCGCCAGCGAAGGAGAAGGGGTGGATCTTGCGGTAGCGATGGAGCTCACCGCCGGGTCCGGCGACGACGAGCGTGTTGAAGGGCCTCTCGAAGCCTTCCGGACGCTCGGGCAGCGACCCGGCGATCCACAGGCCGTGCTCCGCGGCCTGCTCGCGCAGGAAGCGCGTCGAGGGTCCCTCGGGCGGCTCGCCGATGCGGTCGGTGGCCATCGAGAAGCCGCAGGCGTAGGTCTCGGGCAGGATCAGGAAGCGCACCCCGGCCGCCTTGGCCGCCACCACCCAGGGACGGAGGCGTTCGAAGTTGGCCTCCGGGTCCTCCCAGACGATCTCGCTCTGCAACGCTGCGATCTTCATTCGATCCTCCTTAGGAGGTGGCGAGCCGGCGCAGACGCCGGACGGCTTCGTCGAGCAGCTCCAGCGTCTTGCAAAAAGCGAAGCGCACCAGGTGGCGTCCCGCCTCCTTGTGGACGTAGAAGGCGGTCGGCGGGATCGCCGCCACGCCTACCTTCTCCGGCAACATGCGGCAAAAAGCGACGTCGTCGTCCCAGCCGAGGGGGCGGATGTCGGCAAGGACGAAGTAGGTGCCCGCCGGTTCCAAGACGCCGAAGCCCACCTCGCGCAGCCCCCGGCACAGGTGGTCGCGGCGCTCCCGGTACTCTTCGACGAACGTCCGGTAGAAAGCCTCGTCGGCCTCCTCCAGGGCCCGGGCCACGGCCGGTTGCATGGGCGCGCTGTTGCAGAAGGTGATGAACTGGTGCGCGGTCCGGATCGCCGCGGCGAGCGGACGCGGGGCACAGGCCCAGCCGACCTTCCAGCCCGTGAAGGAGAAGGTCTTGCCCGCCGAGGAGATGGTGACGGTCCGCTCCCACATCCCCGGCAGGGTGGCAATCGGGACGTGCTCGGCGTCGAAGGTCAGGTGCTCGTAGACCTCGTCGGAGACGACCAGGAGGTCGTGGTCTCGGGCCAGCCGGGCGACGTGCCCGAGCTCGGCGCGGGTGAAGACCTTGCCCGCCGGATTGTGGGGCGAGTTGAGGAGGATCATGCGCGTCTTGGGCGTTATGGCCTGCTCCAGGGCCGCGGACTCGTAGCGGAAGTCGGGTGACTCCAGGGTCACCAGGCGCTCGACGCCTCCGGCCATCGCCACCGTGGCGCGGTAGGAGTCGTAGAAGGGCTCGAAAAAAACCACCTCGTCGCCCACCTCGACGAGGGCCTGGAGGGTGGCACAGATCGCCTCGGTGGCGCCGTTGGTCACGGTGACCTCGGAGTCGGCGTCGTAGTCGAGGTCGTAGAAGCGCTTCTGATGGCGGGCGATGGCGCGGTTGAGCTCCGGGATCCCGGTCATCCGGCAGTACTGGTTCGCGCCACCGCGGATCGCCTCGACCGCGGCCTCCTTGACGAAGTCGGGTCCTTCGAAGTTGGGGAAGCCCTGGCCGAGGTTGACCGCCTCGTGGCGCAGGGCGAGCTCGGTCATCTCGGTGAAAACCGTCGTCCCGAAGCCCTGGAGGCGGGACGTCAGATAGGGCAGGCGTGCGCTCGGCATGGGAGAATTGTGCCACAGCCGGACGGCGAGCCTTCGTCTTCGGTGGCTTTTGATTCTAAGATATCCGGTATCGGATGGCCGCGGAGCGCGGCAGTGACGGGGGACTTGGCGGAGATCGCGGGAATCCGATGCCGCGCACGGGATCTCCCAGGAGACGGTTGTTGAAGCACTCGACCAAGAGCTCCCGGCCCCATCTCTTCAGTTGGTTTCAGCTCGGACCTGCCCGGCCCAAGCCGACCGACCAGCCCGACACGACCTCCGGCGCCCTCGCCGCCACGCTGCGCCGCGACCCGGTGGCCGTCGTGGCGCTCGCCGTATTGGCGGTCCTGGTCGCCCTGGAGGCTGGCTCGCCGATGGTTCCGAAGCCGCTCGACGCTGTCGTGCGCTTTCTGCCGCTCGCCCATCTGGCGCTGGCCGTCGGAGCCATCCAGTTGGGGCTCCGGCGCATCATCCACCAGGCGGAGCGTCGTCTCTGGGCCGGTGTCGCGCTGGCTTTCGGCCTGCGCTTCGTGGCCGACGCCCTGGTGCTCGCCCTGGGCCGGCCGACGCTCTACCTGGGGCTCGTCTCCGACGTCCTACACACGCTTTCGTTCCTGGCGTTCATTTTCGCGATCGAGCGGCCTGTCCAGCGCCGTGCCGGAATCCACTCCACCGACATGGGCCGGCTCCTGAGCTGGCCCGGCGGATCGACCTTTGCCTTCGGCCTGCTGGTCTACTTCAGCTTGATCCCGGCGGTGCTCAATCCGGAGCTCTACGCGACGCTCCTGCCCTCTTCTTACATGTTCCTGATCTTCGAGCTCTACGTCGTGGTCGACCTCGTCATCCTCGGTTCCACGACGGATTCGCTACGTTGGCGGATGCTCTACTCGCTCCTCTTCCTGGCGACGGCGACACTGCTGGTCAAAGACCTCCTCGACGTGCTCGCCCTGGCCGGTTTCCTGCCCCCGGCGTGGACGACGGCGGCGCGGCTGCTGTGGAACCTGCCCTTCCTCGTCCTGATCGTGGTGGCACGGCTGCGCCACCACCCCTTTCCTACCGAGGAGTCGCATTTCGACTCGGTCAACCGCAAGGACCCGTTGCCCTGGCCGCAGGGCAACGTCGTGGTCTTCGCCCTGGCCTTCCCGCTGATCCACCTGGCGTTTCACGCCGCGCAGCGGCTCGACGAAACGACGGCCGCCGTCCGCGAGGCTTTCGTCCTGGTCTGGCTTCTCGTCTTCGGAGCGATGGCGCTCCTACAGCAGCGGTTGCTGGAGCGGCGGGCAAGGACCTCGTGGACCGAGAGGATGCGGGCGGAAGAAGCGCTCCACAGGTCGAAAGAGACCCTGCGGCTCGCCAACGAGCGCTCCCGGGCCGAGGAGGCGCTGCGCAAGTCGGAGGAGAAGTTCCTGAAGGCCTTCCGCTCGATTCCCGACTCGATGGTCATCTCGACGCTGGCCGAGGGCCGGATCCGCGAGGTCAACGAAAGCTTCCAGACCTACTTCGGCTACCGCCGCGAGGAGGTCCTGGGCAAGACCGGCGTCGAGCTCGACCTGTGGGTAGAGCTCGAGGACCGGGCCATGATGACCCGGATCCTGCGCGAACGGGGCGCGGTGCGAAATTTCGAGCTCAGCTTCTACGACAAGGGGGGCGAGAAACGCCTGGCGCTGCTCTCGGCCGAGATCTTCGACCTCGAAGGCGAGACCTGCCTCCTGATGGTGCTGCGCGACATCACCGAGCGCAAGCAGGCCGAGGACAAGATCCGCGAGCAGGCGGCACTGCTCGACAAGGCCCAGGACGCGATCTCGGTGCGCGACCTCGAGGGGCGCATCCTCTACTGGAACAAGAGCGCCGAGCGTGTCTACGGCTTCGCGGCCGAGGAGGTCCTGGGCCGCAACGTCGACGGCATGATAGAGGCCCGCGGTGTCGAGGCGATCGCCGCCGTCCAGGCCGAGGCCCTCGCCCGCGGCGAGTGGATCGGCGAGCTCGAGCAGGTGCGCCTCGACGGCACCGAGGTCGTCGTCGAGAGCCGTTGGACCCTGGTGCGCGACGCGAAGGGCAAAGGCACGTCTTTCCTCGTCATCAACACCGACGTGACCGAAAGGCGTCGCCTCGAGAGGCGGCTGCGCCGCGCCGAGCGCCTGGAATCGATCGGCGTCGTCACGAGCGGCATCGCCCACGATCTCTCGAACATCCTGACGCCGATCCGGATGAGCGCCGAGGCGCTCCGGGAAGCGTCGCTGGAAAAGAAATACGAGCCCCTCATCCTGAGCCTCTCCGAGCACGCCCGGCGAGGCACCGAGATGGTGAAGCATGTCCTGACGTTTGCCGGCCAGGCCGACGGCGAGCGGATCTCCTTCCAGCCGCGCCACCTGGTCCAGGACATGGAACGGCTCGCCAACGAGTGTTTCGGCGACGTCGGCCTTGATGTCCGGATCGCCGAAGAACCGTGGCCCGTCGTCGGCGACGCCGGACCCATGCACCAGGTGCTCGCGAGCCTCTGCACCAACGCCTGCGAGGCCCTGGGCGAGGGCGGCGGGACGATCCGTATCGAGGTCTCGAACGTCTGGATGGACAAGTTCTACGCCCGCCGCCACTCGGAGGCCCGGGAAGGCCCTTATGTCGTGCTCACCGTTTCCGACACCGGCTCGGGAATTCCCCCAGAGAACCTGGAACAAATCTGGGACCCCTTCTTCTCCACCAAGGAAGAAGGCGGCGGTGGCCTGAGCCTCGCCATGAGCCAGGCGATCGTCCGGGCCCACGGCGGCTTCATGACCGTCTACAGCGAGGTGGGCTCCGGCTCGAGCTTCCAGGTCTACCTGCCGGCCCGCGAGATGGGGCCGGTCGAGGCGCCGCGGGAGCTGCCGGCGGGCCACGGCGAGCTCGTCCTGGTGGTCGACGACGACGCCTCGATCCGCGACATCATCCGCGAAGCGCTCGAGACCTTCGGCTACCGGGTCCGGGTCGCGACGAGCGGCGCCGAGGCGATCGAGACCTACCGGGCGCACGGCGCCGAGATCGACGTCGTGTTGCTCGACATGATGATGCCCGTCATAGACGGATTCGCCACGGTCGGCGAGCTTATGGACCTCGACCCTGAGGTGAGGGTGATCGCCGTCAGCGGCCTGGTCAGCAAGGACCGGGTCCGGGAGGTCGAAAACGTCCGGGTCTTCCTCGAGAAGCCCTACACGGCCGAAAAGCTCCTGTGGACGCTCCACGACGTCCTGAGGCCGGACGGCTCCGGCGCGGCGTCGGTCACCGAATCCGAAAAAGAGGAACCTGGCTGATGCCAAAGAAAGATAGCGAATACCACGTCGAAACGCGGCTGATACACGGCAAGATGGTGAGCGCGCACTGGAACTACGAGGACCACATCATCCCGCCGGTCAGCGCCTCGACTTCCTACCGCCTGGAAAGCGCCAAGCGCGGCGCCGAAGGCTTTCTCGAATTTGCCAATCCCGAGTTCAACCGCGAGACCCATCCCCCGATCTACATTTACGACCGCCTCGACGAGCCGAGCCGCGGCATGCTCGAAGAGAACCTCGCCGCGGCCGAAGGCGGCGAGTGCTGTGTCGCTTTCGCCACCGGCATGGCGGCGATCTCGGGCGCGCTGGGAGTGCTGCTCAAGAGCGGCGACACCGTGGTGAGCCACAAGACGATCTACGGCTGTACGTACTCGCTTTTCCTCAACTGGTACCCGCGCCTCGGCATCAAGGTCCGCTTCGCCGACCTCTCCGACGTCTCGAACCTCGAGGAGGTCCTGGCCGACGACGAGAACGTGATGGCGGTCTACTGCGAGACACCGTGCAATCCCACGCTCGAGCTCCTCGACCTGCGGGCGATCGCGGAGGCCGTCGAGCGGACCAACGCGAGGCGTCCGCCACGCCGGTTCGTCTTCACGATCGTCGACAACACCTTCGCGACGCCTTTTTGCCAGCGGCCCCTGGAGCACGGCATCGACCTCGTGGTCCACAGCTTGACCAAGAACATCGGCGGCTTCGGCACCGACATGGGCGGCGCGGTCATCGGTCCGAGTCTCCTGGAGCCGGATCTGCTGCTCTACCGCAAGGACTTCGGCGGCGTCCTCTCGCCCAAGGCCGCCTGGCCGCCGCTCGTCTACGGGCTGCCGACGCTGCCGCTCCGGACGCGCCGCCAGATGGAGGTCGCGCGCCACGTCGCCGAGTACCTCGAAGGGCATCCCAAGGTGGAGCGTGTCGTCTACCCGGGATTCGAGAGCCACCCGCAGCACGAGCTTGCCAGGCGGCAGATGCGCGACTTCGACGGCGAGTTCGCGCCGGGCATCCTGATCTACTTCCTGCTGGCGGGCGAGGGCGAGGAGGTCAAGGCCCGCGGCGCGAAGTTCATGGACGCCGTCGCCGCCGACGCTTTGACCGTGACGCTCGCCGTCTCGCTCGGCCAGATCCGTACTTTGATCGAGCACCCGTCGTCGATGACGCACGCGCCGATTCCGGTCGCGGCACAAATCGAGGCGGGGCTCGACCCGGGAGGGATCCGGCTCGCGGTCGGCATCGAGCGTCCGGAGGACGTCGTGGCCGACCTTGAGGCGGCGTTCGAGACGATCTAAGGATCCGATGGTCCAAGGGGGAAGGTGGTCGGAACCGGCGAGTCTTGCGGCTCGGTCTCCTCGGGCGCCGCGGACTCGCCGTCCGTCTCGTCTTCGTCGACTTTGTCGCCGTCGGTGGGGAAAGGCTCGGGACCGACCGTGCCGCCACGGCCGACTTTCGGCCGCAGCCGCGCCGCGAGGAACCTCTCGCCCGCCAGGACGAAGATGGCCTCGTTCAGCTGAGCGACGGGCAGGGCCGCAGCCACACGGTGTCCTTTCAGCCGATGGTCTC
>CBDUYN010000033.1:0-67275 GCA_965371445.1 uncultured bacterium
GAGCTGGCGCACGCCCCGCTCGTCGGTGTGGTGGGCGATGACGCGTGGAATCCAGCCGCCGACGGCGTCGTCGTAGCGGCGTAGCCAGACCTCGCCGCGCCCGGCGTCCGGATCCAGGCGTACGAGGTTGTAGCCGTTGCGCTCGCTGTCGGAGCGTTCGCCGACCTCGCGGACGGTGGCATAGATCAGCCGTTCGGGGTCGTCGAGGAGGTCGCTGCGTTTTTCGACCTTGCGCTTCATCTCGACCTCGACGGTGGTTGAGTGAAGCCTATCGTGCGCTTCTCCCTCCGCGACGAAGCCCGGCGGTTCGCCGCCCGGCGGTGCCAGGCGAGGATCTCGGGCCGCTCCTCGACGAGAGAGGCAAAACGCCCGGCAAGCAGCTCCGCCACCTGAGCATGAAGCTCGCGCCGGCCTCCGTCGACGAGCGACGCGTAGGCGGCGTCGCGCAGGAGAGGAAGGCGAAACGCGAACCTCAACCGTTCGAGCGCCCCGTGACGCTCAAGGAAGCCGGCTTCGACCAGCCGGTCAAGCCGGGAGCGCAGCTCCTCGGAGTCGACCTCCACCATCGCCGTCACGAGCTCCCAGGAGAAGAGGGGACCGAGCACCGCGCCGAGGGCGGCGAGCTCGCGCAGCTCCGGCTCCAATTCGTCGAGCCGTGCGCGCAAGGCACCGTAGAGGGTCGGCGGCACCGGACCCGGGCACCCGGCGGCCCGACCCTCGGGCGGAGTCTCGATCCAGGTCCGGGCGAGCTCCTCGGCGACGCGCGGAATGCCGGCGCTCGAATCGAGGATCCGCTCGCGCACCGTGCCCTCGAGCGCGCCCTTTCCTACGACGTGATCCTCCTCCTGTCACGAAGTCGAAGATCTGGACGATTGCCGGATGGTTGAGCTGCGCGGCGGCCCGTGCTTCGCGCTGGAACCGGTCGCGCAGGTCCACAGAGTCGTAGTCCTGGGCGCGGATGTACTTGATGGCAACCGTCCGGTCGAGGCGCTCGTCGTGGGCGCGATAGACCGCACCCATGCCGCCCGACCCGAGCCGCTCCTCTATGACGTAGGGACCCAGGCGCTCGGGGTCGCCTCTGGGCTTCTCGTGGGAATCGGTGGGCTCGGCGTCCGTTTTCCTACTCTCGGCCATCTCCGTCTCCGCGGTTCCCTTCCCCGTCAAGGAACCAGCTCAAGCTTGTCCTGAAGGGCTTCCAGCCAGGGAGCTTCGAGCCAGCGGTGCTCGACGCCGCCAGCGAGCGCCTCCTCGGCGGCGTCGAGCGCCGCCTCAAGGTCTCCTGCAATGGCGAACGCCACCGCGGCTTCATAAGCCGCCCAGGGATTCCCGGGGGCCAGGAGCCAAGCTTCGTGGGCCGTTTCGACGGCGTCGGCCCCGTTTCCTGACTGGGCCAGAGCTCGGGCCCGGATGGCTCGATCTTGCCACGCCGCCGGCTCGGTCGAAAGCTCGAGGACCCGGGCGTAGAGCTCGCCCGCGGCCTCGGTGTCACCGAGAACGAGCTTGGCGTCGGCGAGCGCCAGCAGCAGGTCCGGACGGTCCGGGGCGAGCTCCAGGACGTCGCCGTACCCTTGCGCTGCCCGCGCGAAGCGGCCGCTCAGGAAGTCCTCGAGAGCGATCTCGACGAGCACACGCATCGCCGGGCTCAATGCCCGGTCCGGCGGCGGGACCGGGGTGAGCCTGCGCCCGGCCGGTACCTCTACAGCCTCCGTGGCCGGCTCCGAGGTGGCTCGTCGGCCCGGAGCGGCTCGCGACAGGAAGTAGGCGCCGCCGGCCGTGGCCAGGCCGATCGCCAGGTAGAGGAAGACCTGAGGCGCTTCTCGAAGCCGGGCGAGCCCCGACGACCAGGAGCCGGGCGGCTGCAGGTCGTCGAGCAGGCGAAGGACCTCCCGTGCCGACTGCGGGCGATCCTCCGGATCTTTCTGGAGCAGGGCCTCCACGAGGTCGGCAAGGCCCTGCGGGATTCGGGGATTGCGCCCGCGCAGTGGCGGATGGGGCCGGCTGACGACAAGCGCCACCGTCTCCAGCGGCGTAGCGGCCGTAAAGGGCGAGGTACCGGTCAGCGCTTCGTAGAGCAGGATCCCCAGGGAGAAGAGGTCCGAGCGCTGGTCGATCGGCTCGCCAAGGGCCTGCTCGGGCGACATCGCCCGGCAGGTGCCGACCATCGTTCCTTCCTGGGTGAGAGTGACCCCGCTCTCTTCCCGAAACAAGTGCTTGGCGAGCCCGAAGTCCAGGATCCGCGCCCGGCCGGCATGGTCGACGAGGACGTTCTCGGTCTTCAGGTCGCGATGGATGATCTCCTTCTCGTGCGCCGCTTGAAGCCCTTCGACGATCTGACGCGCCAGGACGAGCACCCGTTCCGGGGTCAAGGCGCCGTGGTATTCGATCAGGTCGGCGAGGCTCGTCCCCTCGACGTACTCCATCACCAGCCAGCAGCCGGCGTCGGCCTCGAGGAGCTCGACGAAGTGGACGATCGCGGGATGGTCGAGCTTCGCGGCCGCCTCGGCTTCGCGCCGGAAACGCCGCCGCAAGGCGTCGTCGACCGCCGCTTCCGGCGGCAGGCGCTTCAGGGCCACCTGGACCTGGCGTTCCCGGTCCCAGGCGCGGAAGACCTCTCCCATGCCTCCGATCCCGAGGAGCTCCTCGATCCGGTACTTCCCAACACGCTTGCCGATCATCGCAGGCCTATCAACGCTGGCGCCGTCACCGGCGGTCTCAGGGACGGATCCCCCCCAGCGGCAAGATAGCAGACTCCGTGCCCTCCTGTCCGACTCCCACGGGAGCCCGGGACGCGGCCGGATTCAAGTTGGAGGTTCCCGCCGGCGCCCCACGGTGCTATGATCGCTCCCCTGTCACCCTGCCTTGATACCCGGGGTCGTCCCGAAGTGACTTCCGTGCTCCTTCTGCGGCCTTCCCCGAGTACTCCAAGGGCAGTCGAGCGAACCGCGTCCGGGTAGCCTCGGACGCCAGTTATCCGGTGCGGCCTGTCCAACGAGGGATGCCCGCTCAGGAGGATCACGGAAGAATGGCTAAGCGAATCTATGTCGGAAATCTCTCCTACACTGCCACCGAGACGGAGGTCCAGGGGCTCTTCGAGGAGTACGGCTCGGTCACGAGCGTCAAGCTCATCAGCGATCGTGAGACCGGCCGTCCGCGCGGCTTCGGTTTCGTGGAGATGGAGGAAGGTGCCGACGAGGCCATCGCGGCCCTCGACGGGCATTCGGTCGACGGCCGCAACCTCAAGGTCAACGAGGCGCGTCCCCGAGAGGGAGGCGGCGGTCATCGCGGCGGTGGCGGTGGGGGCGGCGGTCGGGACCGCTGGTAGGCAACGATCGGTGCGAACCATCCTCGACGACTGGAACCAGGAAGGCCCCGCGGACGCCGAGGGCGACGCCGAGCTCCTGCTCTCGGCGCTCTCCATCCTGCGCGAGCACGAGGACCAGATCGACGCCTGGATGGAATGGGAGAGCTTCGAAGAAGAGCTCGCGAAGAGGGAAGGTGCCGGTGACCTACCGGATTGACATCGGACCAGAAGCGAGAATCGACTTCGAGTCCCTTCCGGCCGAAGAACGTGGCCAGGCCCGGGAGCTGATCCGCTCCCTGGCGGCTACCCCCTGCCCGTTGCGGGCCAAGTCCCTCTGCAGCGAGCCGGCGATCTTCCGGCTCTGGCTCGCCACCCTCTGGCGCGTCGCCTACCAGGTCGACGAGCAGTCCAAGTGCGTGCGGATCCTCAGGATCTACCGTCCCGTGCTCTACGACTACGACAGCTTCCTGCATGGCGACACCCAGGAATCGACGGGCGAATTCCGGATCGGAGCGCGCCGCGATGGGCCGGGCTCGCCCTGACTCCAGGCCTCTGCGCCTCGAATTCGACCGCGGCACGCTCCTGGTGCGCGGCGTCCCCGAGAGCCTGCCGCCGGGCCTCCGGCTGCCCGGGTGCAGCTTCGACCGCCGCGTCAAGCTCTGGCGCGCCCCGGCGCGCCGCTACCGTGACGTCGTGACCGTGCTCCACCGCGCCGGGGTCGACTACGAGAACGCCGCCGGCGGCTTCGAGGAGCTCGACCTCGTCTCCCTCGTCGTCCGCGAGCCCTTTCCCTACCAGGCCGAGGCCGTCGAGACGTGGTGGAAGGCGGGACGACGCGGCATCGTGGTGCTGCCGACCGGCGCCGGCAAGACCTACGTCGCCGAGCTCATCCTGGAGCGGCTCAAGAGAAGCGCGCTCGTCGTCACCCCGACGCTCGACCTGATGCAGCAGTGGTACGCCGTCCTGTCGACGGCCTTCGACGTCCCGGTGGGGCTCGTCGGCGGCGGCTACTACGAGGTCGAGCCGATTACGGTGACGACCTACGACTCGGCCTACATCCACATGGAGCGGCTTGGCAACCGATTCGCGCTACTGGTCTTCGACGAGTGCCATCACCTGCCGGGTCCGTCTTACATGATGGCGGCGGAGCTGTCGATCGCCCCGTTCCGCCTGGGGCTCACCGCGACGCCCGAGCGCGAGGACGGCGCCGAGCGCCTCCTCGACGAGCTCGTCGGACCGATCGTCTACCGCCGGGAGATCGGCGAGCTCGCCGGCTCCTACCTCGCCGACTACGAGGTCGAGACGTTGCGGGTGCGCCTCTGCGACGAAGAGCGCGAGACCTACCTGCGCGAGCGCAAGATCTACCGCGCCTTCGTCGAAAAACACCGGCTCCGCCTGGGCTCTTCGCGCGGCTGGTCGACCTTTCTGATGCTCACCTCCTCGTCGGAGGAAGGCCGCCGCGCCTTCCTCGCCTTTCGCACCCAAAAAACCATCGCCCACGCCTCCGGCGCCAAGCTGCGGCTGCTCGAGCGGCTCCTGACACGTCACCGCCACGACCGGGCGCTGATCTTCACGAGCGACAACGAAACCGTCTACAAGATCTCGCGGCGCTTTCTCATCCCGGCCATCACCCACCAGACGAAGATCAAGGAACGCCACGAGACCCTGCAGCGTTTCAACGCCGGCGACTATCCCTTCCTGGTGACGTCGCGGGTTCTAAACGAAGGGGTCGACGTCCCGGAGGCAAACGTCGGTATCATCCTTTCGGGCAGCGGGACCGTGCGCGAGCACGTCCAGCGGCTGGGACGGATCCTGCGCCGTGTCGAGGGCAAGCGGGCGCTGCTCTACGAGGTGGTGGCCGAGGACACGGCCGAGGAGTACGTCAGCGAGCGGCGGCGTCAGCACGGGGCCTATCAGCGGGGGGACGGAGGCAACGCCCCGGAGACGTCTTCGTGGGTCAGGCTGTAGGTTTGGACGACGCGCCCCGGGCTAAGGCCGTCTCCCGGAAGGGGCCGTCGAGCCAACTCGGCTCGTTTGGTCGATGTTGCGCTCCGCCATGTACAGAAAAGCCGGGGCAAAGAGCCCCGGCTTTCGAAGAGGCAGGCAGAGCCTGCCCTGCGGGAAGGACGTCGACCTAGCAGTCCGGGTCGGCGCCGTCGATCAGGCCGTCGCAGTCGTTGTCGATGCCGTCGGAGCAGCGCGGACCCTTCTCCTTGGAGTGGGTCGGGACGCAACCCTGACAGGCCGGATCGCCGGAGCAATCGGAGTCGGCGCAGTCGACGTCACCGTCGCAGTCCTCGTCGAGGCCGCCGGTGCAGACCTCGGCGCCGGTGTTGCAGTCGAGGCCGCAGTTGCTGCAGTTCTCGCCCGGGGAGCAAGCCAGGTCACCGCAGCAGAAGGCGCCGCCGCCGGGAGCCTCGACCTCGGTGCAGTCGAAGCCGCCCGAGGTGCAGCGCGAATCGCCGCAGAAGACCGGGCTCTGGCCATCGCCGTCGCCGCAGCAGAAGCGGCTCGAGGGCTTGCCGCCCTGGACGCCGGCACAGTCGGCCGGACAGCTCACGCAGTCCTCGCCGTCGGCGGGGTTGGCCTCGCAGATGCCGTTGCCGCAGACCGCGCCCGGCGAGGAGCCGGAGACGCAGTCGCTGGCGCAGGAGTTGCAGTCCTCGCCCGACTCGCAGATCCCGTTGCCGCAACCCGTCACGCACTGGGCGGGCAGGTCGAAGCTCTCGGTCACGTTGAGCGAGTTGGAGTTGCCGCCGTCACTGGCGCCTGAGCCCATGCCGCGCTTGGCGAAACCCTCCCAGATGAGGCACTCGTTGGCGCCGCCGTTGTTGTTCTGGTCGGCCAAGAGGATCGCGTCGCGGGCGTCGAGGAAGGTCGGGTTACAACCCTGGAGCTTCAGGCCGTCGACCACCAGCTGGATGGCCAGGTTGTTGCCGCCCGTGCCGGTGTAGAGGTTCGGGTCGAAGCCGTGGGCGTTGGTCAGGTTCCAGTACACCTCCCAGACCGCGGTGGCCCACACCGTGCCGACGCCGTGCGGCACCGAGAGCGTGCCGGCGGCCAGCTCGCCGTAGGTCAAGGGGTTGACCGCCATGTCGGTCGTGTACGGGGCGGGACGGATGCCCTGGCCCGTCGGCGGCTCGAAGATCGAGTAGGTGCCGACGCCGCGCGCCGTCGTCGACGTGTCGGTCGAGTTGGCGGTGAAAAACAGCGTGCAGAGGTCACTCCAGCCCTCACCCGCCTGCTGCTGGCCGCTCAGGCAGTTGACGTTGGTGCGCCCGCCGGTCAGCCGGTTCGAGAGACCGTGGCAGTACTCGTGGGCGATGATGCCGTTGTCGAGGTCGCTGTCGCGGTTCGGGATCGAGCTCCCGGCGTCTTTTTCGGTGGCGTTGACACCGCCCGCGAGCTCGGCTTTGATCGTGTCGCCGTCGCTCTGGCCGATCATGACCGAGGAGACCGAGACCGAGCCGCCCTGCGCGCCGGCGCCCATCGAGAGGACGCCGTCGCCCTGGTTGTTGACCACGATCGCGGCGATGGCGCCCGCGTTCTCGGCGTTCAAGACCTTGGTGCCGAACTCGCAGCTGCCGCGGTCGATCAGAGCGATGCGGCCCGCGGTGAAGCCGACGAGGCCGTTACAACCCTCCGAGCCGTTGGCGGTGCCGTCGTCGACCAGCTCGACGTCGCCGGTGATGCCGGTCGTATTGAGCGCCGCGCCGAAGGCGGCAGAAGACGCCGTGTAGTCGCCGGAGATCGAGACCGGCGAGTTGACGGTGACGATCGAGTCGGCCGTCGGCGTCCACTCGAACATCTGCATGCGCGGGTTCGAGCCGTCGGACGGAGTGCCGAAGTTGGCGTTGTTGGTGCCGGAGCCGTCCTGGGCGTCGGCATTCACGGCGTCGCTGCCGCCGGGGGCGCCGGTGTAGTTGTTCTCCTGGAAGTTGCCGCTCGCCTCGTCGAAGCCGTAGTGGTAGAGCAGGTCGTGGAGGACGTTGTTCCAGTAGAAGAGGTTGGTGATCGCCGCTGCCTGGTAGTCGACGGGCGACTGGGTGGCGAGGTCGATCGGGAACTGGAAGTCGAGGCCGGCGCCGCCCGACGGCCGGAAGCCGCCCGAGTTGTTGGCGTCGCGGTCTTCCTGGGCGAAGACGTTGTTGCCGCGGGTGTCGGTGAACTCGGCGCCCGGGTTGCCGTCGGTGTCGTGCCAGCCGAAGGGCGAGGCCGCCGTGTCGGCGGGATTGGTCTCGATGGTCCGCGGACCGTCGGAGGGCGACTCGTTGGGCAGCGCGTAGACCTGGTAGGTGTCGGCGTCGATCCAGTTGCTCTTGCCGAGGATCTCGCTGGTCTCGGCGTCGACCCAGAGGTTCCACCAGTGCTGGCCATCGAGCTGACGGATCACGAGGTCCCAGGCGAGGCGCACGTCGCCCTGCCCGGTCGCGAAGTAGACGAGCTTCGCCGGGATCGCCTCGAGCGAGATCCCCGCGGGGTCGAACCGCCGCACCAAAGCGACGCCCTTGGCCTTGGTGATCGGGACGACCTTGCCCCGCACCTCGAGCTCCAGGGCCGCGGCGGCGGCAAGGAGCGCGTCGGCGGCCGAAAGCCCCGGCTTCGCGACGTTGACGCGACTCTTCAGGCCACGCACCATGCCGTCGCCCAGGTTGATGACCCGGCCGTCGGCGGCGATGTTGACGTTGGACTCCGAACCCACGACCTCCAGGCCGCCGACCTGCTGGCGGAAGTAGATGTGGGTCGTGCCGTTGTGGCGCGAGGCGTACTTGTGGGTGACCGTCAAGGCGTCGAGATCCTCGTCCGAGAGGCCGCGCTTCTCCATGTTGGCGCGCAGGTAGCGGAGGGCGATGGCGAGGGGCTCGTCGGCCGACTTCTCCGAGGTCAGGAACCGGGGTCCCTGATCCTGGGCGGCGAGCGGAGCGAGCCCCAGGGCCAGAAGGCCCACGAGAAGCGTCGCGAGGATCTTGTTGCGTTCGTGGCTCATGATTTCTCCTGTTCCAAATTGGATTCGATGATCGGACGCATCCGACCGGTGCGTCCCGTTACCTATAGAGGGTGTCCGGAGGGGCCGGAAAATATACCCCCCGGGCCACTTTCTCGGGACGCGCCGGAGCGGACGTTCGATCCCTTCGGGGTCAGCTCGAGAGGCTCGTTTTCATCAGCAGCGAGGCTCCTCGGTAACGCAACCACGGGCTTGGACCCAGGTGGGCTTCGTCGACGACCTCGAAGCCGGTACGCCGGTAGAGGCTGACGGCCGGTGTGTTGTCCGCGAAGACGAGGAGGCTCACGACGTCGAACCCGTTCTCCCGGGCTTTTTCTTTCGTCCGTTCGACGAGCCCGAGGCCGACGCGGCGCCTTCTGAAATCCGGATCGACGGACATGGTGTCGAGGTACCAACTGCCGTCGACGCGCGTATCATAGAGAGGCCGGAGGTGCTCGAGCCTCTCGGCGGGAAAGAAACCCCGCATCTCGGGAGTGATCCGGTGCCGCTGAGCCGGATAGGAGAGGGCGAGGCCGACGAGGCGGCCGTCGGCCTCGGCGACGGCCATGTCCCTGTAGGAATGGGGATGGCGGTCCGCCGCCAGGCCCCTGGCCAGGATCTCGACGGGTGTCGTTCCCGGGACGAGGCCCTCATACAGGAAGTCCGCGACGCCGGCGGAGGCTTCATACATCAGCTCCGCCAGGCGCGGGCAGTCTTCTTGGATCCCAGTCCGGTAGAGGATCTGCATCAAGGCTACAGGTCCGGCTCGCGGCCGGTAAGGCGCCGGAAGGCCTCGGTGTAGCGCTCGAGGGTCCCGGCGACGACGTCTTGAGGCAGCTCGGGAGGCGGCGACTCGTGATCCCAGCCCGCGCCGTCGAGCCAGTTGCGCACGAGCTGCTTGTCAAAGGAAACGGGCTCGGTGCCCGGACGCCACTCGGCCGCGTCCCAATAACGCGAAGAGTCCGGTGTCAGGACCTCGTCGATCAAGAGGAGCTCGTCGCCGGCCAGGCCGAATTCGAGCTTCGTGTCGGCGAGGATCAGCCCCTTCCTCTGCGCGTGCTCGGCGCCGCGCCCGTAGAGCCTCAGGGTCAGATCGCGCAAACGTGCCGCGAGCTCCTCCCCGACCCCGGCCTCCATGGCGGCGTAGTCGACGTTCTCGTCGTGTCCTGTCTCGGCTTTGGTGGCCGGAGTAAAGAGCGCCTCATCAAGGCGGCTCGCCCACTCAAGCCCTGCAGGCAGCTCGATGCCGCACGTCTTGCCGTCTTTTTCGTACTCACGAAAGCCGCTCCCGGCGAGATACCCCCGGGCCACGCACTCGAAAGGCACGACCGAGGCTTTCTTGACGAGCACGGAGCGTCCTTGAAGCGTCTCGGCGTGGGGCTTCAGGACGGCCGGGAAGTCGGCGGCCTCGGTGGCGAGGAGGTGGTTCGCCACGACACCGTTGAGCTGCTCGAACCAGAAGTTCGACAGCTGGTTCAAGATCTTGCCCTTCCCGGGGACGGCGGGGCGGAGCACGTGGTCGTAAGCCGAGACCCGATCGCAGGCCACGATCAAAAGCTCGGTCCCCAGGTCGTAGACGTCGCGCACCTTGCCGCGTTTCGGTGCCGGGAGCCCTTCGAGGCCGGTTTGCCAGACTGTCCCCCTGGGGGGATCAAGGGGGGGATACACTGCTTTTTTCGTCATTTCTTGGGCGCTGTGAGCTTGGTTGCAAAGACTTTTTCCAGAGCCGCGATGAGGTTCATCTTGGGAATTTTCTGAAGCTTCTCCAACTGCCACGAGGCCGCGTCGATGATCTCGAAGACCGGTATCTGATCGAGGCCCTTGAACTTCCCGAAGCCGAGCTTGCGCAGGCCCACGAGGAGCGTTTCGCCCGACTTCTCGACGAGCGGAACGATCACGTAGCCGCGCCGCTCCTCGTAGCCGAAGTAAAGCTCCTCGAAGCTGCCGAGGTGGGAGAGATAGGGCTCCGTGGCGACGATCCCCTCGTTGACGAGCGTCGCGTTCTGGTTGATGTAGGCGAAAAACGAACGCGACTCCTCGTCTTTGGCGACGAGGCCGCTTGACTTCGACATCATCGGCTCAAAAAACTTGGCCACCGTCTTCTCGGGATAGCCCTGGCCGATGAGGTAGGTCTTGAACTCGTCGACCTCCTGCGTTTTCTTACCCGTCGTGAGCCGCGAGAGCTCGACGAGCCCGTGGCCGAAGTACTCGTAGGTCGTTTCGTTGCCGCCGCTGTCCAGCGGTAGGAGGCGGTATTCGCCGAAGTTGATGGCGATCCGGAGGCCCCGGTTGAACGGAAAGCCCTTCTTGAGCGCCTCGGAGTAGAGGCGCTGGAGGTGGATCGCCGCGATCAGGAGGTTGCGGGTGTGGCGTCCGGAGTAGAAGGCGCCGTCGCCGAGGTACTTCTCCAGGCGCAGGTGCAGGTCCTCGGCGAGGAGGTTGACCTTGCGCTGGAAGTCGAAGGTCATCCGGAAAGCGTGGCCGATGGCCGTTTTCTCGGCCTTGCCGAGCATCGAGATGGTGGCCGAGAAGTCGCTGATGTCGTAGACCAGTCCGAAGCGGTGGACGAGCGGGTCGACCACCCAGGCGGAGGTGAAGTCGATCGGCCGCGTCGCCGCGGAGAGCCGCAGGACCGGCGGCCCACCCACCCAGGTCGTGTTGGTCGAGCGGTCGCGCGACACGTAGGATTCGTCCTCGACCTCGATGGGCACCAGCATCTTCCGCAGCGCCTGGAGGAGCTCGAACTCCTGGAGGCGAAGGAGCAGCCCCTCCCAGATTTTGACCTGCTCGGCGGTCGGGAACGTGGAGTCCGAGTAGGTGATGTGGCTGGAGAGGAAGCTCAGGTAGCCCGCGTGGTTGAGCAGCACCTCGGCACCCTGCCCGGGCTCGGCCCGCAGCAGGTGGACGACGGCGCTTCTCAGGACCTCGTCGCTCCCGAGGCTCTTGGCGTGCCACTCCCGGATCGCCGCGAGCCGCTGGCGCAGGTCCCGCCCGTCGGTTTTGAGGTAGCCGCTGAAGTAGCTCGACAGCTCCGAGAGGTCGCGGCTGACGTGCTCCTCGGTGAAGATCAGGACGTTGTCGCGCATCAGCGTCAGGATCGGCGGGAAGAGGGTGTCCTCCTTGTCGCCGGTCACCGCCGCGAGCTCGTGCACCGCGTCGTAGGTCGTGTCGAAAACTCTGTCGATCCACTTCTGGAAGACCTTGTACTTGATCTCGTCGCCGAAGTCGCGGCCGATGGTGAGATCCATGCGCAGGAGCCGTTTGGGGATGCCGCGGAAGTAGCTCGCCGCGAACTGGGAGTGGTGGAGCCAGAAGATGTCGGGGTACTTCGAGCCGAAGCTGGAGCCGATGGCGTTCTTGAGCGCCTGGGCGAGCATGCCGCGGTAGCGCTCCCACTTGGCATTGTAGGCCTTGGTGTCGAAGCTGTCGCGGTTGCGGTAGGCGAATTGCGCCCCCTCCTCGGCTTGCAGGTAGTCGCCGAGGGCCCCGTCGAGGGCGTGCAGGGCCTTCGAGACGAGGAGCGGGAAGCCGACCAGCGGGGTCGCGGTCTCGTCTTCGAGGAAGATGCGTTCCGGCGCCGGCAGGCGGTCGATCGTGGGCAGGGCCCGGCGGACGTCGGCCGGATCCGGACGCAGGAAGTTGAACCTTCCGTGAGACAGGTGCTCTAGAAGAGAAGTGGGCATCCTTCCTCGCTCTGGCGTGAAATCCATCCCGAGGGGAGCCGGCTCCCCCTCGTGGCTCGTCGGGACTCCCTACCGTATAACATAGCCGGCGATGGATGGTCCATGCCGAAGACATCACCGTTGGGGAGCCGACGAGCCATGAGCGGCGAGCCGGAAGCTCCCAGCTGCCCGGGGGCTCTCGACGCGGAGGTCGCCCTGGCCGCCGTGCTCAGGGAGGAGCTCCTGCGCCTGGAAGGCCTGGAGGTGGGATTTGAGAACGCTCCGGGGCCCAGGAGCTCCTCGTCTCTCGTCCGGGTGCTGCGTGGCGTGAGCTTCCACCTGCGGCGCGGCGAGTGCTTTGCCCTGGTGGGGGAGTCGGGCTGCGGCAAGACCCTGACGGCCCTGGCGGTGCTCGGTCTCCTGCCTTCCGGCGCCCGCCTCCTCGACGGCTCGATCCACCTCGCGGGGACCGGGGAGCTGACACGCCTCGACGAGCGCCGCCGGCGCGAGCTGCGCGGGCGGCGGATGGCCATGGTCTTCCAGGAGCCGTCGAGCGCTTTGAATCCCGTGCTGACGATCGGCTTCCAGATCGCCGAGGTGCTCGTCGTCCACCGCCGGCTTTCGCGCCGGCAGGCGGCGCGGCGCGTCGAGGAGCTGCTCGAGCAGGTGGCGATGCCGGAGCCGCGGCGGCGGATGTCGATGTATCCCCACGAGCTTTCCGGAGGCCTCAGCCAACGCGCCATGCTCGCCCTCGCTCTGGCCGCGGAGCCCGACCTCCTGATCGCCGACGAGCCCACGACGGCACTCGACATGACGATTCAGGCACAGATCCTGGAGCTCATCGACCGTCTGCGGCGCGAGCTCGGGCTCACCGTGCTTCTCATCACCCACGACCTCGGCATCGTGGCGCAATGCGCCGACCGGGCGGCGGTGATGTACGCCGGCGAGGTGGTGGAAGAGGCGCCGGTCCCGACGCTGTTCGGCGCTCCGGCCCATCCCTACACCCGAGCGCTTCTTGGCGCCGTACCCCGGCTCGGCTGCGGCGGGCAGGAGATGGCGCGGCCGATCGCCGGGCAGGTGCCGGAGCCCGGGGCCCTGCCCGGCGGCTGCAGCTTCCACCCGCGGTGCCCCGAAGCGCTTCCGGCCTGCCGGCACGATCCGCCCGGCGTCTACGAGACGGGACCGGAGCGGCGCGTGAGGTGTTTTCTGTACGCGAAGCGTGGAGCGCCGCCATGAGCTCAACGGAGAGGCCCCTTGTCGAGGCGCGCGAGCTCGTCCGTTCGTTCCTCTGGCGCGCTCCCCTCGGGCGGACGCGGCGCCTGGTGGCGGTCGACCGGGTCGACCTCGAAGTCGGCCACGGCGAATGCCTGGGCCTGGTGGGCGAGTCCGGGAGCGGCAAGACCACGCTCGGACTCTTGCTGGCCCGACTCCTCGAGCCCGATTCCGGGACGATTCGCTTCGCGGGCGTTGACCTGCTGGCGGCGCGCGGCGCCAACCTGCGGCACCTCCGCCGGCGTCTGCAGATGGTTTTCCAGGATTCCGCCGCGGCGTTTGACCCACGGTGGCGGGTGGGCGAGATCTTGGCCGAGCCGCTGCGGCTTCACCAGCTCGCCGCTCCCGGCGAAGAGGCGGAGAGGGTCCGATCGCTCCTGGCCGACGTCGGGCTTGGCGAATCGGTCCTCGCTCGCTACCCTCATCAGCTCTCGGGCGGGCAGCGCCAGCGCCTGGCGGTCGCCCGCGCCCTCGCCTTGGAGCCGCAGCTCCTGGTGCTCGACGAACCCGTGGCGGCGCTCGACGTCTCGGTTCAGGCACAGATCCTGCATCTACTCCAGGAGCTGAGACGGCGCCTCGGGCTGGCGATGGTCTTCATCTCCCACGATCTGGCGGTGGTGGAGCAGATCGCCGAGCGGGTCGCCGTGCTCTATCTCGGCCGCGTGGTGGAGGTGGGGCCGCGCGAGGAGATCTTTCGCCAGCCTCTCCATCCCTACACCGCGAGCTTGCTCGCGTCGGTGCCGGTGGCCGATCCCCGGCACCGGCGGCCGGCCGCGGCCCTCCAGGGGGAGATCCCCAGCCCCCTGGATCCGCCGCTTGGCTGTCGCTTCCACCCGCGCTGTCCGATCGCCCGGGCGCGGTGCCGTAGCGAGGAGCCGGAGCTCCTTGGGGGCGAGCGGCGCAGCGGCGCAGCCTGCCACTACCCCGGGGAGATGACGGTTCCGGCGAACGACGGTCGAGGGTAGACGAGCGGAGGGAAACAAGTAACATTTGCGGCGGATTTTCGTAGCATCACCGAAGCCAATCCTGCCTCGCGCGCAGACGGCGACATCCCTCGGCCTTGCCGGGGAGAGGCCGGCGAAAAGCCGGCCGGGCCGTCCGAGCACGGGAGCCTAGCACGCAGAAATGGAGCTTTAGCATGAATCGACCGATGAGGATGACCGTATCGATCGCCCTGGGCCTTACCCTGCTGGCGGGGCTGCCCGCCGCCGCCCAGGAGGTCGGTGCCGCCGAGTTGCGCAAGCTGCCGACGACGATCGACGGTTTCAGCGGGGAGACCCCCGATACCCGCAGCCTGGTTCAGATCCTTGGCATGGAGCGCGCCGGAGAGCAGGTCGACCTGACCCTCGACCAGGTGATCACCCTGGCGCTGCAACGCAACCTGACGCTCGTCGTCCAGCGCTACGAGCGCAGCCGCTCGATCCTGGGGATCGAGGAGAACGAAGGCATCTACGACTTCAACCTGCAGGTCGATGTCTTCTCGAGCGAGAGCACGAGTCCCCAAAGCTCCGACCTCGATAACACCGGCGGTGCCGCGTTGACCAGCGAGAGGCAGCGTGGAAACGTCAGCGCCTCGCGGCTCCTGCCGATCGGCGGTACGCTGAGCGCCTCGTTCAACAACCAGCGGTCGGCCTCCAACAACCAGTTTTTTCTGTTCAACCCTCGCTTCAGCTCCTCTCTCGACTTCCGGTACGACCAGCCGCTGTTGCGAAACCGCGGCCGTACCGTCACCGAGCAGAACATCGTCGTCGCCCGCACCAACGCCGCGATCAGCCGCGAGACCTTCCAGACCCAGGTGGAGACGATCATCCAGCGGGCCTCCGACGGCTATTGGAACCTGATCGAGGCGATCGAGCAGCTGAAGGTGGCCGAGGAGAGCCGGAAGCTCGCCGAAAACCTCCACGAGATGAACCGGATCCAGGTCGAAGTCGGCACCATGGCCCCCCTGGAGATGGTCCAGAGCGAGGCCGGTGTCGCGAGCCGCAAGGAGGAGATCATCACGCGGCGCGCCCAGGTCGACGACCAGGCCGACGTGCTGCGCCGGTTGATCAACCTGGAGCCGGGGCCGGCCTGGGACATCCCGATCGTCCCGGTGACGGCGCCTGAGGTGGAGCACAAGAGCGTCGACCTGGAGAAAGCGGTCGAGACCGCTTTGAAGAGCCGTCCCGACGTCAGGAGCATGAAGCTCCAGAACGAAACCCTGGAGCTCCGGGCCCGGGTCGCCGGGAGCCGCAAGAAACCGCGCCTCGACCTGACGGCCACCTACAGCTACTCGGGTGAAGACGGCAGGTTCGTCAACCCGGAGACGGGCGAGATCATCGACAATGACCTCTCCGACGCCATCGGACAGATCATCGACCGGGATTTCGACGGCTGGTCGGTCGCCGTGACCTACGGCGTACCGATCGGCAACCGCCAGGCCCGCGCCGCCTCCGCCGCGGCCGACATGGCCGTCGACCAGGGAGAGGTCGAGCTTCAGGACCTCGAGCTCCAGGTGCTGACCGAGGTGCGCAGCGCCGCCCGCGCCCTCGAATCGGCCGCGGAACGTATCGAGTCGGCCAAGGTCTCGAGCCGCCTCAACCGGAAGAACTACGAGGCCGAGCAGAAGCGCTACGAGAACGGTCTTTCCACCAGCTTCGAGGTGCTTCAGATCCAGGAAGACTTCAGCGAGGCCAAGAGCCGCGAGGTCAGCGCCATCCTCGCCTACCGGCGGGCGCAGGTCGCCTACTACCGGTCGACCGGAAAGCTCCTCGAGAAGTACAACGTCGAATTGAGCGACGACGCAGAGTAGCCCGCCGAGGGCTTCGGAGCCGGCGCTAGGCGTGCCGGAGTGTCCGTTTTCGGGAATGCGGGTCCCGAAAACGGCACACGGTACGGCCTGGATTCAGCGCGTGTTGCCGACCCGCACGGCCTGGCGCACGATCGCCGTTTCTCCCGAAAGGTCGTCGCGGACCCCGACCGCCACGTAGTGCACGCCGGGTCGCATCAGGAGCGCCGCCGTGTAGGAGACGTCTTGCCGGAGGACCTGCTCGACGGCGTGGTCGGGAATCTCGAGCGGCAGGGGCACCCCCTCCAGAGGCGACGTCGCGCCCTCTTCGTCGATCACCGCCAGGACCAGGCGCAGCCGTCCCAGGTGGACGCCCTCTTTCGGCACCAGGGTGACACGCCGGAAGGGGACCGAGACCTGGATGGGGAGGAGGTAATTCCCGTCGTCCTGAGGCTGCAAAGGCGCGAAGTCGAGACGCACCTCGAGTGGATTCGTGCCGCCACCGAACCGCAGAGCCGCCAAGACGCCTTCCGTCAACCGCGCCTCGAACGTCTTGTCGCGGTAGCTCGTCCGGTGGCGTACCTGAAGACCCTTGCCTTTCACTCGGACTTCGATCGAATGCCGGCGTCCGTCGCCGGTGTGGCCCGGCGAGTAGCCCAGGGAGTAGTAGTTGCTGAAGTCACGACCCATGCGCTCGAGGGCACCGGCCAGGTTGTTGGTGTTCATCGAGGCCAGGCCCCCGGTGTCCTCGGCCATCACCTGGAGCGTTTCCTGGTAGTTGAAGTCGCGTGTGAAGTCGACGTCGATCATCGAGCCGCCCGTCGCGTCGGAACGGAACTCGGCCGACAGCGAGGAGTGCGATCGAAGGCCCGCCGCTTCGAGCGTGTAAAACGTCACCCGGTTGGCGTTGGCCGAGGAGATGAGCTCGCGAAAGCGGGTCCGGGCGCTGTAGCGCTTGGCCAGCATGCGGCCGGCGGAGGAGTCGCCGAAGCGCAGGTCGAGCAGGTAGAAAAGATCGGCGCCGGCTTCCATCGGCACGCCGTCGCTGACGTGGAGCATGGCCTTGCGTCCGGGAAGCCCGGCGAGCGGACCCACGAGATCCTTTAAACCCTCGATCGAACGGTTGAGGTTGTTGAAGACCTCCTTGGCGTAGAAGTCGACGAAGGGCTCGGCGTCCCGAAAGCTCTTGGCCGAATCGAGGAGCTTGATGACCCGGCGGCGCTCCGCCTCCGCCTGGACGGCGAAGCCGGTCAGCTCTTCGAGCTCGTCGAGCGCGTCGTAGACCGCGTTCAGGTCCCGGGTGAAGGGCTGGCGGACGTGGAGCGTCCGGTCAAAAGTCACCACCATGACCCGGTCGTCCGCCTTCAACCTCTCCGCCAGGAAGCGCCGCACGGCGCGGACCGCACGCTCGCGGCTGAAGACCTTCAAATATACGTTGTCGAAGTAGAGGATGAGGTAGAGCCGTTGGTCCTCCGGCACCGCGGTCGTGACGTCGGAGGCCGTCACACCTTCGGGCTCGTCGAGGAGCGCCACGGCCCGCTCGCCGGTCGAGAGCGTGGGTCCGCGTCCGTCGACGGCGTAGAAGTTCGTGATCTCGACCGGGTGGCCGTCCTCCAAGAGCTTGAAGTCGGAGGCCTTGAGGCCGGTCACCGGTTGGCCCTCGCGGTCGGTCACGAAGACCTCGACGTTGACGACGTTGACGTTCAACGCTTCGAAAAAGAGCCTTCCCGGCTCCTCGCTTTCGTCCTGGCTCCGGCCCGGCGCCACGATGGCTAAGCCGAAGGCGAAAGCCAACGGAATCATGCTTCGGATGCTCATGGTGTTTCTCCGGGGTGTCATGTCCTAGCCCACGTTGAACACAGCTAGGGTGCAAGGATTTCCTGGGGAGATTTCGCCTCCCACACCTCGCCGCGCTCGAATGCGGCGAGGCGGGCGCGTCCGAGCTCGACGTAGGCCCGGGCGCCGGCCGCCTCGTCCTCGGTGAGGACCTCCTTCTGGAGCTCGGCGGCCTCGTCGAAGCGTCCCGCCGCGGCGTAGGCGAGGGCGAGGGCCTGGCGCACGGCGACGTCGTCGGACTCGGCGCGCAGCCGTTCGGCGATTTGTGTCGCCAGCTCGCCGTCGCGGACGGCCGCGTCGGGCGCGGTCGCCAGGAGCCGGATCTGGAGGAGCGCGAATCCGGCGTGGCGGGAGAAGGCCTTGAGCGCCTCCTGGAGCTTGATCCGTGCCTCGCCGTAGCGCTCCGCCAGGACCAGCGCCACGATCTGGCCGCGGCGGGCCCCGTCGTGGCGCGGTGCCTCCGCGATCACCCAATCGAACTCGTCGACAGCTTCCGTGAAGCGTCCGACGTGGCCGAGGGTCGAGGCCAGGGCGAAACGCGTCTCCAGGTCGGCGGGCCGCAGCTCCAGGGCGTCGCGAAAGCCCTTTACGGCGGCCTCGAAGTCGCCCTCGCGGGCGGCTTGGCGGGCCGCGTCGCCCGCCGCGGCGGCACGCTCGGCATCGCTCATGGGGAGGGCAACGGCTGTGGCACGCTCGCTCGCCGCGCGCTCACTCTGGCCGAGAAAGTCGAGGGCTTCCGCGAAGCGTAGCCGCAGAGTCCGCTCCTCGGGAGCCGCCGCGACGGCGCGCTCGAAGTCGGCGACCGCCTCTTCGCCGCGTCCGAGGTTGACGAGCGCCGTCGCCCGCTTCTCCAGCACCGCCGGCGCCCACTCCGGCTCGAGCTCGATCAGGCGGTCGTATTGGGCCAAGGCCTCGTCGAAACGGCCGGCCCGCCCCAGCGCGTTGCCGGCGAGGAGCAGGATGTCGGGCTGATCGGCCACCTCGGCGAGCGACTGGAGGTAGCGCTCCAGGATCTCCGCCTCGCGGCCCTGGAGCGCGGCGTAGCCGGCCAGGGCGCGCAGCATTCCCGCCCGCTCCGAGCGGTCTTTGTCCTCGTCGCCCGTCGTCGCTCTGAGAAGGGCCTCCTCGAACGCCTGGGTGGCGCTCTTGAGGTCCCCCATACGCTGGAGGCTCAGCCCCAGGCCACGATAGGCGCGGAAGCTCGCCGGGTCGCGCTCCAGCGCGGCCCGAAACGACGCGACGGCGTCGCCGTAGCGCCTGTCGTCCATGGCCTCGGCACCCTGCACCATGTAGAACTGGACGCTCTCGGCCAGGCTGGCGAGCGGATTGATCAGCGGATCGACGATCCGGGTCGGCACGTCGCCGCTCCTGGCCAGATGCTCGCGGGCCTCTTCCAGCCGTCCCAGGTTGCGGTACGACTGGGCCAGCGCGTAGTGCAGGCTGTCGGCCTGCGGCTCGAGCGCGAGGGCGCGCTCGAAGTGGCCGACCGCCGCCTCGTCGTCGCCGAGGGCGGCGGCGGCCTTGGCCAGTCCCGCGTAGGCCGCCGCGACTCCCGGGTCGCCCTCGAGGGACTTCTCGAAGGCGGCGCGGGCGTCCTCGTAGCGGGCCAGGTCGAGATGGCTGCGGCCCAGCCGCAGGACGGCGGGCAGGAAGCCCGGCTCGAGGACGAGCGATTTCTCGTAGAGCTCCACGGCCTCGGCCAGGTTGCCCCGGATCATCTCGAGGTAGCCCAGGAGATAGTGCCAGCGGTAGTCGTCGGGGGCGAGGCGCCCGGCGTTTCGAAACGAGGCGCCGGCCGGCTCGAGGAGCTCGTAGGTCATGTAGAGGAGCCCCAGGTCGGCGAAGGCCTCGGCGATCTCGGCCGGGTCGGCGTCCGCTTGCCGGAGCCGCTCGTCGAGAGCGGCCCGCTCGCGGACGAGCTGCTCGCGGACGCTCTCTTCCGCGGCGCTCAGGTCGAGCGCCGGCAAAGGCTCGACCTCAAAAGCGGCGTCTTTCCCCTCGGGTCCGGCGCAGCCGGCCAGCAGGAGCAAAAGCAGGAATCGTGCTGGGGATTTCATTCGGCGGTCTCCGCGAGAGCGCGTCCTTCGCCCTGGCGCAGGGTCGTGTAGCGCGCTGTCGCCACGGGAGGGAATTCTTCCACAGATCCGCCGGTCCAGCGTACCCGGACGGCCTCGATCCGCTCCTCGCTTCCCAGGGCGAAGACGAGCCGCGGATCCGACGCCGAGGCGTAGCTGCCGTCGCTCGCCACGCGGCCGTGGCGCGGCGGCCCTGCCGCGAGGACGAGCGTCACCTCAGCGCCCAGGGCGTCGCGGCCGGCTCCCTGCCCGGTCACGAGGCGTAGGCCCACCCAGCGTCCGCCCGGGGCCGCCGGATTGACCAGGAGCCGCACGGGCCCGTTGTTGTTCGCGACGAGCAGGTCGAGGTCGCCGTCGCCGTCGACGTCGCCGGCCGCCGTCCCCCGGCTCGACTCCGAGAGGGAGAAGACGGGTCCCGCCTCGCCGCTCACGTCGCGGAAGCGAGCCTCCTGGCCGGCGCCGGCGCCAAGGTTTCTGAGCAGCTGGTTGGTCTCGTGGAACGGAAAGGGATCGCCGCGGGTCACGAGCGACGCGATCGTCTGGACGGCGCCGTTGGCCACGAAAAGGTCCAGCCAGCCGTCGCCGTCGTAGTCGAGGAAAACGGTGCCGAAGCCGGTGTGGATGCGGCTCGGGCCGCCGAGCCCGGCCGCCGCGGTGGCGTCCTCGAAGAGGCCGTCGCCGCGGTTGCGGTAGAGGGTGTGGGTCTCGACCACCAGGTGGGCGAGAAAAAGGTCGGCGTCGCCGTCGCGATCGTAGTCCGCGACGCCGATGCCCATGGTCGCCTCCGACTTGCCGGCACCGTTCAGGGCCGTCCCCGAGAGGAGCCCGTCCTCGACGAAGGTGACTCGGCCGTCCACGCCGCCACCGCGGTTGCGCCACAGGTGGTTGGGACCGGCGTCGTTGCCGACGTAGAGGTCGACGGCGCCGTCCGCGTCGAGGTCGACGGCGACGGCGCCCAGGGCGCGGCCGGGCTCGGCGACGACGAGGCCGGCGGCCTCGGTCACGTCCTCGAAAGTCCCGTCGCCGCGATTGTGTAGCAGCCGGTCCGCTTCGCCCGGGAACAAAACGGCGCCACAGTAGTCGAGGCCGCCGCTCGGGTTGACACAGCGCCGGGCGTCCGTCGTGTGGTCGTAGACGAGATAGTTGCCGACAAAAAGGTCGAGCCAGCCGTCGCCGTCGAAGTCGAAAAAGGTCGCCGGCACGCTCCAGCGCTCGTCGCCGGCGCCGGCGATTGCGGTCACGTCTTCGAAGGTGCCGTCGCCGCGGTTCCTCAGCAGCCGGTTGGGACCGAAGTTGGTGACGTAGAGGTCGACCCGGCCGTCGTTGTCGTAGTCCCCCGTCGCCACGCCCATGCCGTAGCCCGTGCCCACGTCCCCGCTTCGTGCCGTCACGTCGACGAAGCGCGGCTCGCCGCCCGGAACGGTTTCGTTGCGGAAAAGCCGGTCGGTGCGCACCGGTGTGGACGCCGGGGCGAGCTGGGTGCCCTGGACAAGGTAGACGTCGAGGTCGCCGTCGCCGTCCGCGTCGAAGAGGGCGGCGCCAGGGCCCATGAGCACCGCCATGTGGTACTCGCCGAACATGCCGTTGTGGTGAACGAAGTCGAGGCCTGACGCGGCGGTGGCGTCGACGAAGAGCTCGGTTCGTCTCTCGGGCTCGGGAGCGGAGACCGGAGCCTCGTCGGGGACGCCGCAGCCGGCGAGGAAGAGGAAGGCGAACAGAGCTCGGAATGTGCTCAGCGCGATCCCTCCCCTTGACGAAGCGTCTGGTAACGCCCCGCCTCGATGCCCGTGAATTCCTCCGTCAGCCCATCCGGCCAGACGACACGCACTCCATCGACTTCAGGATCCTCGCCGAGCCCGAAGAGGACCCGAGGATCGCTCGCGGCGGCATAGCTTCCGTCTGTCCGAACGCGCCGCCACATCACCGGGCTCCCACCGCGCACCAAGGCCACGTTAGCTCCCAAGGCGTCCCGCGGCGGATCCCCGGTGACGAGCCGCAGGCCGAGCCAGGACCGGTCTTGCCCCACCTGGTTCACGAGGAGCCGGGCGGGCGCCGCGACGTTCATGACCAAGACGTCGATGTCCCCGTCGTCGTCGACGTCGCCGAAAGCGGCGCTGCGGCTCACCTCGGAGAGCTCGAAGACTGGCCCCGCCTCGGCGGTCGTCTCGGCGAAGCGTCCGCCGCCCAGGTTGTGGAAGAGCTGGTTCGTCTGGTGGAGGGGAAAAGGGTCGCCCGCCGCGACGAGCTCCGGGATCAGGACGACGGCGCCCGAGGCCACGAAGAGGTCGAGCCAGCCGTCGTTGTCGTAGTCGAGGAATCCCATCCCGAACGACGTGAAGGGCAGGCTCGGCGGCCCGAGGCCGGAGGCGGCGGTCCTGTCGGTGAAAAGCCCCCGGCCGTCACCTACGTAGAGGGTGTTGCTCTCCTTGACGAGGTGGGCGAGGACGAAGTCGAGGTCGCCGTCGTTGTCGACGTCGCCGGCGTCGACCCCCATCGACGCCTCGGCCTTGCCGTGGCCGTTCAAGGCGCAGCCGGCGAGCATCGCGTCGTCATAGAAGCTCACCCAGCCGCCGTCTCCGGGGCCCTGGTTGAGCCACAGGTGGTTGACCTCGCCGTCGTTCGCCACGTAGAGGTCGGGGAGGCCGTCGCCGTTGAAGTCGCCGGCCACCACCCCCAGGGCTGGACGCGGCGGCGCCGAGCCGAGGCCGGAGACCTCGGTGACGTCCTCGAACGTGACTCGGCCGTCCGCGCCGCCGCCCCGGTTGCGGTAGAGGCGGTCGCCGCGCGACGGGTAGGCCCCCGGCCCGCAGTAGTCCGGCGCTCCGGAGAGGCTCAGGCAGCCGGGCTCGTTCTCCGGGAAGTAGTCGCTGTAGTTGCCGACGAAGAGATCGAGCCAGCCGTCGCGGTCGAGGTCGACGAAGGTCGCCGTCGAGCCGGGACCGGGGTCGCCCACGCCGGCGCGTTCGGTGACGTCCTCGAAGGTGACTCGGCCGTCCACGCCGCCGCCCCGGTTGCGCAGGAGCTGGTTCGGTCCCAGGTTCAAGACGTAGAGGTCGACCGCGCCGTCGTTGTCGAAGTCCCCGGTGGCAACGGCGCAGCCGTAGCCCGGCGCCGTGGCGCCCATCGTGGCGGTGACGTCGGTAAAAGCGAGCGTCCCGCTCTCGGCGAGCTCGTTGCGGTAGAGGCGGTCCACCACCGGCGGGGGGTGGTGGAGGGGGAGGAGCGCGTCGTCGTTCGTCTTGCCCACGCCGAGCATGCGGCCCTGGAGCAGGTAGGCGTCGAGGTCGCCGTCGCCGTCGGCGTCGAAGAGCGCGCCGCCGCTGCAGGTGATCTCCGCCAGGTAGAGCTCGCCCAGCATGCCGTTCCAGTGCACGAAGGAGAGGCCAACCTCCTCGGCCTCGTCGGTGAAGACCACGCCTCCCGCCTCCGCCACCTCGCCAGGCCTCGCCGTCTCCGGCGCCTCCGTCTTGGCTCTGGGAGCATCGTCCCCGCAGGCGGCGAGCGCCGCCGCCAGCGCCGCGGCCCCCAGGAGGACGGAGACCGGATACAGTTCCTTGGAGTGGTTCATTATTTTGAATCCAATCTGCCGATCCCCGGTTCCCGGTGCCGCGGGTCTACGCGGCTCCGGACGGCCCGCCGGAATGTGCGTGCATGGTATAACCTTTGCAGTAAACTAGAGACTCTCATCTCTCGGTGCGCAAGCTTCGAAGCCACCGATTCGACGGGGCCATGTGCCATTCCCAAAACCAAGCTTCCCGCGTCTTGCGGGGGGTGACCTCAAGGAGCGAAGAATGAAGACAGGGACCACTCTACTCCGGGTCTGCGGGGCGATCGCCGTGCTCTTGCTGGCGGCGCCGCTCGCGGCCCAGAACCCGACGGGTGAGCTGATGGGCCGGGTGACCGACTCGACGGGCGGCACGCTGCCGGGCGTCACGGTGACGGTGACGTCGCCGGCGCTTCAGGGTTCGCGAACGGCGACGACGAGCGGCAACGGCGACTACAAGATCCCGTTCCTGCCGCCGGGCCTCTACCAGGTGACCTACCAGCTCGACGGCTTCCAGACGACCGTGCGAGAGGTCAAGCTCTCGGCCGCGCAGACCACGCCGTCGAACGTCCGGATGCAGATCGGCGAGCTGACCGAGGAGATCGTCGTGACCTCGCAGCAGGCGGTGATCTCGGAGACCCTGACCGTCGCCACGACGATCACCCACGACGAGATCGAGAACCTCCCGATCTCGCGCGACCTCTCGAACGCCGTGCGCCTGGCGCCCGGTGTCACCAACTCGGGCTTCCGGTCCTCGACGCCGGTCATGGCCGGCGCGCCGAGCTTCGAGAACCTCTACATGATCAACGGCGTGGTGATCAACGAGAACGTGCGCGCCGAGATCCTGAACCTCTTCATTGAGGACGCGGTCCTGGAGACCACGACCTCGATCTCCGGCATCTCGGCCGAGTACGGCCGCTTCACCGGCGGCGTGGTCAACGCGATCACCAAGTCGGGCGGCAACCGCTTCGACGGCTCGATCCGGGTGAACCTGACCAACGACGACTGGGAATCGAGGACGCCTCTCACGACCGGAGAAAAGGTCGACGACATCAGCGAGGTCTACGAGGGCACCCTCGGCGGCTACTTCATGAAGGACCACCTGTGGTTTTTCGGCGCCGGCCGCGACCGCTCGACCTCGGGCTCGTTGCAGACCAACTTCACCAACATCCAGTACCCGATCACCGACGAGGAGACCCGCACGGAGCTCAAGCTGACGATCTCGCCGGCGATGAACCACACGGTCATCGGCTCGTACCTGGAGATCGACCGCACGCGGACGAACACCGACTTCGGGACCATCCTCGACCTGCGGAGCTTGAATCCCAACCGTGGCGACCCCCAGGAGATCAAGTCGATCAACTACACGGGCGTTTTGGGCTCGAACTTTTTCGTCGAGGGCCAGTGGTCGCAGCGTGACTTCATCATCGGTGCCGGCTCCGGCGGTCCCATGGACCTGATCGACGGGACCCTGATCCGCACCCGCAACGAAGGCTTCCGCTACTGGGCGGCGACGTTCTGCGGTGAGTGCGACGACGAGCAGCGCGACAACGAGAACCTTCTCGTCAAGGGCTCCTACTTCCTGTCCACCGAGGGCTCGGGCAGCCACGACCTGGTGTTCGGCTACGACACCTTCGAGGACATTCGGTTCGTGGTCAACCACCAGACGGGCAGCGACTTCACGGTCTACGGCTCGGACGTGCTCCGCGACGGCTCCGGCGATCCGATCATCGACCCGGCCTCCGGCAGCGCCGTGCCGATCTTCGACCCGAGCGCCGCCAGCGTGCCGTGGGTCCGCTGGTTCGCGGTCTTCAACGAGGACCTGGCGCAGCCGACCTCGTTTGTGACCAATTCCTTCTACGTCAACGACTCGTGGCAAATGAACGACCGTTGGAGCTTCAACATCGGCGTGAGATACGACGAGAACGACGGCGTCGACTCCTCGGGGACCAAGGTCGCCGACGACAGCAAGTTCGCGCCGCGCCTCGGCGCGTCCTGGGACGTGAAGGGCGACGGCGACCTGGTGGTGCGGGCGAGCTACGCCACCTACGTGGCGGGCTTGAACCAGCAGGCCGACCAGGCCTCCCCGGGCGGCGCCATCGGCTCGTTGCGCTACGACTACGCCGGGGCGCCGATCAACGTCGGCTGCACGCTGGGCGTCGACTGCCTGACGGCCGACGAGGTGCTGCGTCAGGTCTTCGCCTGGTACGAGTCGGTGGGCGGCGTTTTTGACCTGGCGCTGCTCGACCCCAACGCCCCGATCGTCCAGTTCCAGAACCAGAACAGCGTCCCGGGCGCGACGTCGCAGATCCAGGGCGGCGTCAAGTCGCCAGGGGTCGACGAGCTCAGCTTCGGCATCAGCAAGCGTCTCGGCTCCCGGGGCCTCTTCCGGGCCGACGTCGTGCTGCGGGAGTGGAGCGACTTCTACGGTGCGAAGACCGACATCGACACCGGACAGGTCGACACGACCACCGGACCGGCCGACGTGACGCTGCTCGGCAACTTCGACGACGGCATCACGCGCGAATATGTCGGGGTGATGACGCAGTTCCGCTATCGCCTCACCGACCGGTTGAACGTCGCCGCGAACTACACCTGGTCGGACCTCGATGGCAACGAAGTCAACGAGTCCTCCAACAGCGCCGCCAACTACTCTGGGATCAACAGCTACCCGCAGTACAGGGAGGCGTCCTGGAACTTCCCGACCGGTCCGTTGCCCTCCGACCAGACGCACACTCTGCGGGCCTGGGCGGGCTACGACATCATCGACTCGGACCACCACAAGCTGAACGTCACCTGGATGGAGAATTTCTTCTCCGGCAATCCCTACAACGCGACGTTCTCGTTCGACCCGAGGCCCTTCGTGGACAACCCGGGCTTCGCCGACCCGCCGTCGTCCTTGACCTACTTCACGGACGGCCGTGGTGCGCTCACGACCGACGACGTCCACCGCACGGACCTGTCGCTGAACTACTCGTTCTACGTCAACGCTGGGAACCGGCGCCTGGAGGTCTTCATTCAGCCGGAGGTCCTGAACCTCTTCAACGAGGACGCGGTCGACAACCCCAACACCAGCACCCGGTTGCTGCAGGCCTTCAACCCCTTCACCGAGACGCCGGTGGAGGGAGTCAACTGGGAGAAGCGCTCCACCTTCGGTACGCCGACGAGCGAATCCAGCTTCCAGTCGCCGCGGGTCTTCCGCTTCTCGGTAGGCTTCCGGTTCTAGGATTCGGAGCTCGCTCCGAACGAAAGGCCCCGGTTCGCCGGGGCCTTTTTTGTGGCGCCTGCCGGCCCGAGCCGTTTCCCGGGGTTGAAACCCCGGGCTATACGCTTGGGTCCCTCCGGGACCGAAGATCGTCAACTCGAGACTTTTACCACGGGCTGCTAGGTATCTGCCGAGGCTCTTCTCCTGCGGCTGTGCCTTGCCTCTCTCCCAGTTGCTAATGGTTGTCTTAGCAAGTCTGCTTCTCTGCGCCGCCGTCCAGGTGGTCTCGTAGGAGACGAAGGGCTCGTCCTGCGGGGTTGGTCATAACAATGGCCTCTTATTGTCCGTGCTTGATGGCTGCCAGTTCCGTCTCTACACGCGTGAGTCGCTCATCGAAGCTGAGGGAGTTGTCGTCCGGGAGGCCGAGTTTTTTCTCCAAGGTTCTAATGCGTACCGTTGTGTCTGCCGTCATCATCGTCATGCCGGCGGCAAGGGCCTCACGTTCTAACTGACTTAGCCTATCAAGTTTTTTCATCTGGTTTCCTTGGAGTTCAGGTGCTGCGCTTGACTGAGGAGACGTTAGCTGCAAAGGAAAAAAGACCCCCCGGAGGCCGAAGTGCCGAACCTCCAGGGGGGGAGAGAGAAGAGCCCCGGGGGGACAGGAAGAGAGCGCAAGAGAAAAAGGAGGCCCGAGACTGCGGCTAGCGATGTTTGGCAAGCCGCAAGCGGAGGGGGTCCGGTCTCGGGCTCTCGTGTCGCCAAAAAGGGAGGGGAGTCCCCCGCGAGAGAGAAGCAGGGGTGATCGAAAGAACGGGGGACTCCCCACAAGGTGGGAGCCACCCTACGGCTGTGGGGTTCACGGAAGAGAACGTACCCCTCCGTGGGAGAGAGGAAGGCCGCAGGGAGGCTCCCGAAGTCGGGATCGGGACCTGCCGCAGGCAAACCGGCTCGGGACGAGACCGGCCTTCCGGGGGGGAACCTGCGGCAGGTCCCGAACACTGTCAAAGATCAGGTTTGGAAAGATCGGGAAGCCGGAAAGCTACCAGCTCTTTACCAAGGTTCCCGACAGCTTCACCGATACGAAGAAGCCGGTCGTGGTCAAAGTAGTTCTTAAACCTACTTTCCTCTATCACGGCAAGCACTTCTGAAAGTACCCCACAAATGCGGGCGAGGTTTGAAAGCGCTGCGCCGAGGGCAAGGCTGATTGTCGGACCTTCGGCCGAGGGCAACGTCTTATCCGTGCCGTCCTTATCCGTGCTTTCCTCGTTCATGGTGTCGAGGATCTTCAGCACATCCTTAAGGTAAGGCAGAGATTCGGCGTCCCAACCCCTCATAGCTGCCCTTACTATCTGCTCTTTGCAAGACAAGAGGCGATCGAGATCATACGTCAAGTCTTCGCGAGGTCCCAATTTTCGGGCAGCCGATAGAAGCATGGCGACCTCGGAGACCACCTCGGCATTCTCTCTATCTTTCTCAGCTATCTTGCCGGTAAAGTCGAGAGAAGTAGCGTAAGCTTGAAGGAGATCAAGCTTGAGATTCCGCACAAGATCAGGGGTCATCTTCTTCTCCCCTCTGCATCGCCTCAAGGGCAGTCGCCAGTTTCTCGTAACCTAACTGTAGCCTGCGTAGATTCTCCTCATCACCGCCGTATACCTGAACGCCGTAGCCAACGACTCTTGCAGCGTAGCGGCATCCTTTGGCGTTTTGCTTGGTAATACGTTGAAAACGGGCGCGTAGCTCTGGTTGCTCCGCGAGTTCTTTTTCCTTGGACTCCTCAGCAAGCGCCTCTTGGATGACGCCGAGAGCCTCGCTAAGCCGGTCAACATCCTCTTTCTCAAGATCGAAGAAGCCTGGATCGCGAAGGAGACTGGGCAAAAGCTGATTGACTGAGTCGTGCATACCGTCTGCCGCGTGAAAGATGCGCGCGCGCAGGAACTCCGGCGTAGCGTTGGCAGGTATGTCCTGGTCGCCGTTTTGTTTGGCCAAGTGCTTGGCTACATACCTGTCGGGGCCATCATCGAATATGACGGTATGAAGGCGGACGGCTTTGCTGATGGTGATGCGCTCTTCTCTCGTCTCGGCTACGTACTCCTCGTCCTGAACGAGCGCGTAGGCGTCCTCGAGGATCTCGCCGAAGACTGCCAGGTCATAGGCGAGATCGGGCGTAAAGTCGGACAGGTGTAGGAGCGAGGCAAGACAACGCGCACCGATACTGTCGGGAAGGGAGAGCACGAGGCGCTTGGAAGACCCCTCCTCCGCTAATTCGAATTCGACCTCGAGATTTGGTCGCGCTGCCATCATTCGCCTCTCTCGTATTCCTGGAGGTCTTTGGAATACCGCGTCAACTTTCCTCCTCCGGTTCTTTCGCCATCGCGGGCAACTTAGCGCCCGCCGGTATCAATTCCAAGATCGCAGCCGAAAGCTCCTTCTCCACGAATCGCGCTGTGGAGTTAAGTCCCATCAAGCGTCGCGCGAGCGGCAAAGCAGCCTCCGGAATTTGCTGCACCAAGGCGACGGGAATGTGCTCAATAGAAAGCTCGGCGGCGGCGTAACCATCCTTGTCGGCCTTATCGGCCGCAGAAATCCGGGCTTTTCCAGCGGCGCTTGCGGCAAATACTGACCGGGCTTCTGGCACCAGGCTGAAGAGAAGCGCTGTCGTGACCCCAGACGGGCCGGTGAGAATCGCGTCCCGATGCTTCTTGCTCTTATAGAGCGCCCAGAGGACGGCAGCTGTGAAGTCTGGAGCAAGCCGCGCCGTCCGGACTACCAGAGCCGCCGCTTCGTTGCGAAGGCTTACGGCTTCTTCATCACTCTTCGCCGGAAGACTCTTCTTCATCGCCTTCCCCCTTCGCCAGGCGAGCATGTCGTGCTCTGCCAGGCGCTCAAGACCTGCTAGGAGACCTTTTAAGCCGTCTACTTCCGCCTTGTCGAGAAGGTCGCCCAGATACTCTCTCGTCTGGGTGCCGGCAGCTACAGCCTGGCGAAGCACCACGGCAGAGTGTGGGAGGACAGCTTCCTCGGACTCTGGCATCAAGAGACCAAGAATCTCCCGGCGGACCTCTGCTCTTCGGTCAGGGCTTGCCGCGATCACCTCCGCCAAAGCGGCGCGAAATTGCCGCACTTTCTCGGTCGTCATCATAGATCCGTCCCCTCAGTTAGCTGTGCCGCCCAGTCGAGCCGGAGTAGTCCCACCTCCAGGAGATCCGCCGCTGCGTCGAGGTAAGTCGCGACTCCGAGGCCAGCCAGCATCGCAAATGCCGGAAGCCGTCCGCTATCCGCTATGGCCTCAACAACGCTGGAGACACCCTGGAGCTCCGCGACGACTGCCTTCAGGCGCGCCTCCATGTCCCGCAGGTCTCTAGCGGGCGTGTGCTGTCTCGTCTCCCCGTTGACCGGCATCCGACTGACCCCTCTTCGCTAGGCGTAAAGTCAAGAGCCCCGAGGGGGAGGGTGCCGCAGGGAGCAGGCGACCCAAGAGCAGGAGGATTGGGTCTGCTCACCCCCCCAGGGGCGTGTCGCAGCCCCAGGGACCAGAAGGAACCCATAGGGAGATCTACGCTACAGGCACTTCGTGGCTCGCCCTAGCGATGGCCATAATCCGCTTACCTATTGATTTCTCTCTCCCATACAATGGGCGGAGAAAGGAGGTGATAGACATGCAGAATTCTAGCAACGTCTCCGCTGGGCTCCCGCCATACGTCTCGCCCCTCGGCTAACTTCTGCGCCGAAATGCCCTGGCCTTCGGATGGGTCTACCGCATGGAAAGGAGGTGAATCATAGTGCAGCAAGCAACCCATGTCTTCGCTGGCCTGCCGCCCTATGTATTTGCAGACGGCTGAGCCAACCAAAGGGAGGAGGTGCAGCCCTGACGCATGAGTCTCCAAGACCGCGCAGCTAGGCTCCGCGTCCGTCCTCGGCGACCACCCCGCCCGAGAGCCGCCGGAGACCAGCTTCCCTCCGTCTCAAAGTCGCCAGAGCCACGGCTTCCGTCGTCAGTGGGGGCCAAGAGCCCGAAAACTGGCTGGCCCACACCTCCTCCCCGCGGGTCGCTTGGCCCGGGAGGGATTCGTGCGTCAGGGCTGGAGGAGGTGTGGGGCACTTGCACCTCCTCCTTTTCTCCTGTACGCTTGACGAGGAGGATCGATGAGAGATGAGAGAGTATCTGTCCAATCACTATGCGGGCCGTCGGCCAGACTTCCTCTCCGACTTCGAGAGGGAAAACCTCGCTGGCCGCATTGCCTTTGCCAGAAGCGAGGGGCGATTCCGCGAGCCCAGACTTCGGCCATTGGCTATCTTCCAGCTACATCACTGTGACGCCTGCGCGCCTAGATTTCCGAAGGCAGCGGTGCCAGCCGCGCATTTTGCTCTGGAGCTTGCAGAGAAGACCAGGGACTCCGACCTCATCAGCTGGGCGGAGAGCGGTATCGGTAACTTGAGCCGGATACTCTCCGACTTTGACGCTGGAAATAGACGCATGCTCAAGGCGCGTAGAATTGCCGTAAACCCTCTCCAAAAGGGTGACTCCACCCGACGCTATGCCTTATTGCTACTTACCTTTGCAGGCGAAGATCCCAAAGAGATCAAGCGCGCGCTCAAGTTCTTCACCAAAGCGCTGCAATTTCTCTCTTTAGCCCCCGAGCGCATCTACAGCGATCGGAGCTACTCTGGCATCCTTCATGATGAAGCGATCTCTCACCTGACCTTGGGGCATCTTGGCCGCCCATCGCACATTGAAGTAGGGAAGGCCCATCTATTGGAGGTTTTGAATGCCGCCTCTCCTCATGCTCGACTGTCGCAGGACAGCGCTGTTTTCAACCTGACAAGACTACATCTGAAGTTAGACGAGAGGCCTCCACAGGAACTTCTCGAAAAGCTAGAAGCACAACCCACGACCAAAAGCTCCCTTCGCGGAGCACTTACTCAATGGCTGCTCGTCTTCGAGGAGATCCGCGCACACGGGTACAAGCGAAAATACCGCAAGCGGCTCCTCAGCGTAAGAGGTCATCTCAAAGGCCACGGGGCTTGGGAGTACGCGTCGACACTGACTCTGGCCATTGCCGCCCTTGATGCCTCTCAGGAAAAGCCCGGCGCCCTCCCTTTTCTTCAGCAAGACGAATCAGAGGAGATCCTCTTGAAGGGCGAGCCAACTCTGGCGAAGCCCATCATGGAGGCCCACTATATGGCCCCCGGCGCCATCGTGAGCCTCGCCGAGGCGGCCGGTGCCGGCAACGTCTATTCTATGATCGCCTCCTCTACGTTCGACGTCGAACATCCGAGCTGAGCCGGCATTGGTGCCGGGCCGCGGGATGCCTCTGCCAGTGCTCCCTGCCAGAGAATGCCCAAGCCTGACCAGAACTGCGGCATTTTGCCGCAGGTAGACCCGGATCCGTCTCATGCGGCTTGCGGTCAGGCAGTGGTGGCACTCTTCTCGCCGGAGACTTCTGTTCCCGCGGGGAAACAGAAGGCCTCACACACCAACGGAGGTCCAGCTCGGCCCCCCGATCGCCGCACAGGTTGTCGCTGAACATGGGGAGCACTCATCTCTGTATGCGCTCACGCGGACGCTCAGGTTCCTGCGGCTCCTCCTCCGGAGGCCAGTTGGGGAGGGTTGGCGGGGGTGGTAGGCTGTTGTCGATGGTTGATCCTGGCTGCCACCATTTTCGCCACCATCGACCCGATGGCAGACGCGTAAGCTCCTTTGTTTGCTATAAGTTACGTCGACCACGGACCACGGGTTGAATCCCCGGGCTACATTTCAAAGGACGCCCTTCGGGCTTTGCGGCTAAAGCCGCAGGAATCTTCCGGCTTTAGCCGGCAAGCCCGTAGGGCGCCCTCTAAAATGTAGCCCGGGGATTTATCCCCGGGCTACAGCGGGCCGCCTACCGGCCCGAGCGGTCCTTCTTCTTCTTCGGTTTGGGACCCACCCGGACTTCCTTGTGGACAAAGGACTCAAGCCCCGAGAGCTCGTCCCAGACGCCGACGGCGATGGTCGGCAACCCTTCGCGGACCAGGAGGTTGACGCCCCAGCCGATTTCCTGCTTCCGGGCCGCGGCGAGTGAAGAGGCCGGGATCGAGACCGGAAGCTCCTCGTCGTGGGGATCGGAGACACCGTCCTCGTCGTCCCGGACGACGACGTAGAACCTGAGCCGTCCCTCGTTCGTCCCCCCCTGGGGCAAGAGCGTGAGGCCGCGGATCGGGACCCGGACCAGGACCGGCAGGACATAGCGGTTGCGGCCCTCCTTCTGGGGCTGGCCGAAGTCGACCGAGATGTCGAGGGGGTTTTTCCCCAGTTCGAGCAAGAGCGACGAGAGGGTCCGGTCGGCCACCCGCTCGGACTGCGGCTTGTCGACGAAGCCGGTCCGGTGACGCACGACGAGCCCCGCGCGCTTCACGCGCACCTTGATCTCGCGATAGGCCCCGTCGCCACCGTGGGGCGAGCGATAGCCGAGGGAGTAGAACGTGTCGAAGTCCCGGGCGGCCCACGCCAGGGCGCCGTCGAAGTTCGAGGTGTTGAGCGCGGCTCTGCCGCCGGTGCCCGCGGCCATCCGCAGGAGCGGCTCCTGGAGGCCCTGGGTGCGGATGGTGTCGAGGGCCGTCACCCCGCCGGAGCCCATCGACAGGTCGCCATAGGCGGCCGACAGGCTCGACTCGCCCCCCACTCCCCGGGCGTCGAGGGGGTAGAGAGTCACCTGGTGGGCGTTGGCGTCGCGGACGATCGAATTGAACAGATGCGACTGGTTCTCGCGCAGCATCTCCATCGACGGATCCGTCACCCCCAGGCTGGGATCGGCATTCCGGACGATGTCGGAGCCGAAAGCGTCGAGCAGATGTTGGTAGAGGTCTTCGCCGGGACGCATCGGCAGGCCGTTGCTGATGTAGACGAGCGCCTTGCGGCCCGGCAGGCCCCCCAGGGATTGCACCGTGGCCTGGAGCGCCGCCGCCGACCGGCGCAGGCCGTGCCGGACCCCCTGGACGTAGCTGCGTACATGGTTGTACGCCGTCTCCAGGTCGGGAGGATCGCGCTGCGTCGCGGCGACAGCCTGGTTCATCAGCAGCATGGTGCGCCGCCGATCGGCGTCGTCGACCTGGCGGTGGGTCGCGAACTTCTCCATCTTGCGGAGGCCGTCCTGTAGCAGGCCCAGGTCCGTCGTAAAGGACTGCACGACGTCGATCGAGCCCTTGTAGCCTACCAGCATGATGCGGTCGCCCAGGCGCAGGCGGTCTTCGAGAAACCCCCCGAGCTCGGCCAGCACGCGCTTGCGGTCGGCCGGACGGAGGTTGAAATGGTCGACGTAGACCACGAGGTAGAGCGTCTGCTCCTCCGGCCGCTCCGGCGGCAGCTCGGGGACCGAGACCAGGGGGTCCATCTCCACGACGTCGTCGAGCGCGGGGTCCTGGCGCGTCTCGGCGTAGAAATTCGTGATCTCGACGGGCTTGCCGTCCTCGTAGAGCTCGAAGTCCTCACGGCCCAGACCGCTGACCCGGCGGCCGTCCTTGTCGGTGACGAAGACCTCGACGTTGACGACGTTGACGTCGATGGTGTCGATGAAGACTGGCGGAGATTCTTCCTGGGCGGCGGCGGGGAATCTCGGCAGGAGGAGGAGAGTCAGCAGGGAGAGGACGCGTCGCATGGAGGCTCCTTTACGTTGCGTGGTCTCCCGGCAGTTTACGACATTGAGGGGCCCAGGTTTCCGCCCTGGGGCGACTCGCCTACTCCCGGAGACGAGCCGCGGCGTCCGGCGGGATCGCCTCGCCAGCACGCCGCGCCTTCGAAGCCGGTGCGCCGAAAGCCGGCATGGGGCCGTGCCGTCCAGCTTCTCGCCCCCCAAGAGGAGCTGACGCGCCTCCGGGTTCGAGTAGATGACCCGTTCGCGTCCGTCGGTCAGAACGACCGCCGCTGGCGAACGCCGCAGCGCTGTCTCCAGCAGCAGCTCGCGCTGCTGGAGGGCGAGCTTCTCGTCGTCCCAGGGCTTGGCGAGGTAGTCGGCGGCCCCCTCCTTGACCAGCTGGACGGCGGTCTCGAGCGACGTCCAGGCGGTGACGAGGAGGATCGGCAGCTCGGCGTCGGCGGCCTTCAAGCGCCGGGGGTTGAGGTCCCTCGCTACTCTATAACGTCCCGCGGCTCCTCCTGGGCGGCGAAGAAAAATCGATCCGGAGGTCCTTTTTCCGGATAGAATTCACCAAGACAGCGATCCTTTGTCCCCCTCCGGGGGAACGACCGACACCAGGAGAACCGATATCGTGACTTGGAGATCTTTTCCCGTCCTGCTGCTCGTCCTCGTCTGCGCCATCCTTCCGGTCTCGGGGCAGGTGCCGCAGCCGGCCGAAGAGACTCAGGGCGGCGACGAGGAATGGGACGACGACGAATGGGAGGAGGACACCGGCAGATCCTTCTTCTACAAGGAGGTGGTGGTCTCGGGCTTTTACTCCCGAAACGGTCACCAGGAGCTTGGCGAGCCCGTCGAGGAGATGGACCACGCGGGGCTCTCGCCCCATCCGCCGGGCACCTACGTGGCGGTCGACTACGTGCGCACCTTCACCGCCTCGTCACCGGTCAACCGGACGAAGATGCCAAAGAGGCTTCAGCTGAGCGCCATCGACCTGCACCCGCGGCTGGTCAAGGACCGGCAGAGGTCCGGCGACGCCTTCGACTTCGCTCCCCAGGACTTCTGGGTTCGCTTCCAGCTCGCCGGGCGCGACCGGTTGACGCTGCGCGTCGGACAGTTCGTGCTGCCCTACGGCGTCAATCCGCCGCTGGCCCCGCGGCAGACCTTCGTGCTGCCGGTCGAGGAGCTCGACCTGGGCCTGAAATGGGATTGGGGGATCGGCGTCAAGGGTCCCCTCGGCCGTTTCGACTGGGAGCTGGCGGCGACCTTGGGGTCGGGCGAGTCGTGGTCCTCGGGGCGCGGCCACCTGCTCACCGGCCGCGTCGGCTCGCCGACCTACTGGGACTTCCAGTACGGCCTCTCGTTTCTCGTCGGCGAGCTGCCCGAGCTGCGCGGGTCCGAGGTGCTCGACGAGTACGCCCTCTCCCGCTGGCGTGTCGCCCTCGACACCTTCTACAAGCACGGCACCTACCTGATGACCGGGGCGCAGCTGAGCTACGGCCAGGACGGCTGGGACGGCGACGCAGAGCACGTCGAGCTCAGCGGCGGGGTCGCGGCCGACGTCCTCGGCTACCGGCTCTGGTTCGACTGGGTGGTGCCGCGACACAACGACCTGCGCCTCGGCGGTCAGCTCGAGTCCGTGAGCCACGACCTGGGGTCGCCAAGCGCGGACGATCGGGCGTTGGTCTTCGAGGCCGGCTATTCGCTGACCACCGAGATCACCTTGAAGCTCGACTTGTTGATGCAGCTGGAGAGCGCCACGGGAGAACCCGACGATGCGATCTACGTCACGTTCGTCTACTACGGCTCTTGAGGATATGTCTCTTGAGAAGAGGGCGGCGGTTTCGCCGGCGCTCGCCTGCCTGGCGCTCGCCTGGCTCGGCGCCGCGCCGGCCGCGGCACCCATCGAGCCGCCGCGGTTCACCGACGTGGCGGTCGAATCGGGGCTGCGCTTCCGTCACACCTTCGGCGCCCGGCGGCTGGAGAACATCCTGATGACCACCGGCAGCGGCGCCGCTCTCTTCGACTACGACAACGACGGCTGGCTCGACGCTTTCCTGGTCAACGGCACGCCGCTCGACGGAGAAGGCCGCGTGCTGCCGGACGGAGCCGCTCACCATGCCCTCTTCCACAACCGGGGCGCCGACGGCGGTGGAGCGACTTTCGAAGACGTGACGCTCGCCGCCGGCTTCGGTGAACCCTCCTACGGCCAGGGCGTGGCCTGCGGCGACTACGACGGCGACGGTTTCACCGACCTCTACCTCACCAACTACGGGCCGAACCGGCTCTACCGCAACCGCGGCGACGGCACCTTCGAAGACGTGACCGCGCGTTCCGGCACCGGCGACCCGCGGTGGGGGACCGGGGCCGTCTTCTTCGACTACGACGGCGACGGCGACCTCGACCTCTTCGTCGCCAACTATGTCCGCTTCCGTCCCGACATGCTCGTGCGTAAGCGCGCCTCCGGCGCGACGGTGCGCGTCCACTCGTCGGCGTTGTCGAAGCGGATGGGTTTCATCTCGTTCCCGGGACCCCGCGACTACGACGCCGAAGAGGACGTCCTCTACCGCAACGACGGCGACGGGACGTTCACCGACGCCAGCGCCGAGGCGGGGCTCGTGAGCGGCGGCAAGGGGCTCAACGCGGTGGCGGTGGACTTCGACAACGACGGCGACCAGGATCTCTTCGTGGCCAACGACGCGACCCTCAACTTCCTCTACCGCAACGACGGCGGCCGTCTGAGCGAGGTCGCCGTAGAGTCGGGCGTCGCCTTCGACCCGCAGGGCGTCGAGACCGCCGCCATGGGCGTTGACGTCACCGACATCGACGGCGACGGCCTGCTCGACCTTTACGTGACGAATATGGTCTTCGAATTCAACAACCTCTACCGCAACCAGGGAGACCTGCTCTTCGAGGACGTCACGAAGTCGTTGAAGCTGCACAAGGACAACTTCCGTCACGTCGGCTGGGCGACGCGCTTCGCCGACTTCAACAACGACGGCCACCTCGACGGCTTCGTCGCCAACGGCCACGTCGTCGACTACGTGGAAGGCTTTTCGCAGAGCATCACCTACCCGCAGCAGAACATGCTCTTCCTGGGAGACGGCCGGGGAAGCTTCGAGGACCGGAGCGAAGAGTGCGGCGAGCCCTTCCGGCGCAAGCGCGTCAGCCGCGGCGGAGCTTTCGGCGACTACGACAACGACGGCGACCTCGACATCCTGCTGCTCACCTCAGGCGGCCGGGCCGAGCTGTTGCGCAACGACCTGGCACCGAACGACCGCTGGCTGAAGATCCGGCTGGCGGGTCGGCCGCCGAACACGCACGGCATCGGTGCCAGGATCCGCGTCCGGCTCGGGGAGCGGACCCTGGTCTCGGAGGTGCGCTTCGCCAGCGCCTACCTCAGCAGCAGCGATCCGACGCTGCACGTGGGCCTCGGGCCGGACGTCGGCGAGGCCCACGTCGAGGTGGTCTGGCCGTCGGGGGAGACGTCGGCGCGCACGGTGAAGGCTGGAGCTCTGGTGGTCATCGAGGAGCCGGGAACCCCCTCATCCGCTCCCGGCCGGCCTGACCCTCTCCCCGGGCACAAGCCCAAGCCATGATGAACCAGAGAAGACCTGCCCACCCCCTCAGACGCAACGCGTCGCCACCACCGGCGGCACCCGCGCGCCGCGCCGCGCCGGCACCAGCGTCGCCCCCAGGCCGACGAGGTAGAGGAGGTCCCCTCTCCCCGGCCGAGGACGCCCCCTTTGTCTCGGAGGTTCGCCCGGGGAGAGGGCTAGGGTGAGGGGCATCCTCCAACCTCGCCTCCAACGCCTCCACCTCCCCATCCCGCCGACGATACCCACACGCCTCGACGAGCCCCTTCGCCGCCTCCAGACGCCCCCGCGCCTCCCCCACCTCGCCCGACGCCATGTGCAGACGCGTCCTCTCGAGGTGGACGTCGCAGAGATGGAGCTTCATCGCTCCGCGTTCGGCGACCTCCTCCACCTCGTCGAGGTCGGCCTTGGCGCCCGGCAGGTCGTCCGTCTCGCGCCGGAGGGCGGCGCGGGCCAGGAGGCCACGGGGTAGGTCGTCCTCGTACCCTGCGTGCCGCAGACCGTCCACGGCCCGATCCAGGTTCTCCGTCGCCGGACCGAAGTCGGACGTCCCGCGAGAGAGGGCGAGGACAAGGTGGGCTCGTCCGAGGGTGAGGTAGTCGAGGGCGATGCTGATAAGGCCTAGGCCTGCCCACTCCAACGTCTGACGCGCCCGCTCCACCACCTCCCGGATCTCGTCCGACGACGACGCCCGGCTCAGCAGCAGATCGCAGTAGCGATAACCCCCAAGCGAGTCAAGCCGCGGATAGCGCGCCGATGGCGTCGGGGTCCGCGGGACGGTCGAAGAGTCCCAGCAGACGCAGGACCGCCAGCTCCCGGTCCTTCAACCAGATCTCGTAAGCCCCCATGACGCGATCGAGGACGAGGAGCGTCCTCTGGCGTCGGACGAGAGAGGCGAGACGGAGCCCGCGGTCGCGCGCCGAGCCGGCGGTGGGGTCCGCGTCGCGTGCTCGTGCGCGTCGTCCCAGGCCCGGTCGAGACGGCGCAGCTCGTCCTCGCGGGCGACGAAGTGGCGTCCGGAGTGGGGGAGGCGGTGGATCTCGACGCGTCGCGTCGGTGGGGGCGTCGGGGACGGCGGGTCGTTCATCGGCGCCTCGTGGATGTGGACCTCGCCGATGACGGTGGCGCCGTCGCCGGTGACGATCGGGCTGCGGTCGGCGTCGCGGCCGACGTGGACGCTACGGGAGGCGTCGGGCGGGCGGGAGTCCTGATCGGACATGGTGGGGACTCTATCAGGGCGTGTGGCGTCCGCCGGCGCAGGGCCGGAGCGATTTCGGGTCGCCTCTCCTAACTTTCTCAAGAACTGCCCGGTCAAGTGAGGTCGCCCCTTCTGGAGGTCCAGGGAACCGGTCGAGTGAGGTCGCCCCTTCTGGAGGTCCGGGGAGCTGCCCGGTCAAGTGAGGGTGCCCCTTCTGGAGGTCCGGGGAGCTGCCCGGTCAAGTGAGGGTGCCCCTTCTGGAGGTCCGGGGAACCGTCCGGTCAAGTGAGGGTGCTCCTTCTGAAAGTCTGGGGAACCGTCCGGTCAAGTGAGGTCGCCCCTTCTGGGGATCCAGGAAACCGTCCGGTCAAGTGAGGTCGCCCCTCCTGGAGATTCCGGGAGAGGCGGTTTGGGTTGAGGTCGCACCTCCGGACAGCTCCGGGAGAGGCGGTTTCGGTTGAGGTCGTACCTCCGGACAGCTCCGGGAGGGGCGGTTTCGGTTGAGGTCGTACCTCCGGACAGCTCTGGGAGGGGCGGTTTCGGTTGAGGTCGGATTCGGGTACAATCTCCGTTTGCAGTAGAGTGGCCTCCGCGATCCACCAAGCTCCAGACAGTATGCGACGACGAATCCTCCAGCTCCAGCTCCTCCTCTGGTGGGTTTCCTTGCCGCTCGTTCCCGCCGCCTCCTCCGGGAGCGGCGGCGCGGGCCTTGCCTCGGACGTCGCCCTGGACCAGCTCAACCTGGTCCACTGGACGACGGAGGACGGGCTTCCCTCGAACTCGCTGACCAACATCCTGCAGACCCGGGACGGCTATCTCTGGATCGCCTCGTTCAACGGCCTTGTCCGGTTCGACGGGGTGTCGTTTACGATCTTCAACGAGCGATCCGAGCCGGCGCTGCCCACGAGCGGCATCCGCGAGCTCGCCGAGGACGCCGACGGAACGCTCTGGATCGGTACTCAGGGCGGCGGTGTCCTGACCTACCGTGAGGGCCGTTTCGACGTTTTTCATGCCGAGTATGGACGGCGCAGCACAATTCTGAGCCTGCTCTTCGGCGAGGACGGCGAGGTGTGGGTGGGAGTGAGCGATTTCGGTGCTTATCGGCATCGGGAGGAGGAGCTCAGCCGCGTCGAGCATCCGGACCTGACCGACAGTACGGTCCGCGACATCCTCCGAGATCGTGCCGGCGCCCTCTGGTTCGCGGCCGAAGGCCAGGGCCTCGTGCGCCACCACGAGGGATCCTTTACGACCTACACGACGCGCTCAGGGCTCGCCAGCGATGCCGTGACGAGCCTTTACGAGTCGGCTCGGGGGGAGCTCTACGTGGGCAGTTGGGAAGGTCTGAACAAGCTCGTCGACGGCAGGGTCCTGACCGTTTCCGAGTTGAGCGGCATCGAGGTCTACCGAATCTACGGCGACGAGGTAGGCAATATGTGGCTCGCCACCGAGCAGGGGCTTTACAGTCGGAGTGCCGACTCAGGAAGCTTCGAGCGTCTCGCCAAGCTCCGGGGGCAGGAGCTGGGGGGCGTGTCGTCCCTTGCCTTCGACCACGAGGGAAGCCTCTGGCTGGCGAGCACCGCCAACGGGCTCTTTCAGCTCAAGCGCAGCAAGTTCCGCAATTACTCGATTGAGCAGGGGCTTTCGACCGGCCGGATGAACGTCGTCCGCGAGCTCAGCCCCGGGGAGTACTGGGCGGGTGCCGACAACGGTACGGTCAACGTCATCCAGGACGGCGAGGTCTCGACCCTCGAGCTTCCTTCCCTGCCCTCCGACCTACGCATCCGCGACGTCTACCGCGACCCGGACGGCAGTCACTGGATCACCTCCTACGCGGGCCTGCTCCACCTGAAGGGGAGCGAGGAGGTCCTGTACACGACCGAGGACGGCCTGCCCACGAACCAGCTTCGCTCCCTCTTCAAGGACCGCCGCGGGACGCTGTGGATCGGTACCCAGAACGGCGGCCTGGTCGCCATGTCCGAGGCCGGGGTCTTCGAGACCATCGACACGTCCTCCGGACTGACTTCGAATTTCGTCTTCTCGATCGACGAGGATCTCGAGGGAAGGCTGGTGATCGGTACCCGGGGCGCGCTGACGCTGCTCGACACGGAAGCTAGGTTTACCCACTACACCGCCGAGCACGCTCTTCCGGGAAGCATCGTCTTCAGCACCTCGACGGATCGCGACGGCAGTCTCTGGATCTGTACCAACAAGGGCCTGGCGCGGCTCGCCGACGGTGAGATTCGGACGGTCACCGCCAGCGACGGTCTGCCGGCCGAGGCCTTCTTCGACTTTGCCGAAGACGAGCAAGGGTTCGTCTGGCTCAGCTCCTCCCAGGGCGTCGTGCGAGCCGCCAAGGCGTTCCTGGTCGATTTCCTGGACGGCCGGGCACCGCGCGTCGAGGCGACGATCTTCGACGAGTCCGACGGAATGATCAGCCGCGACTGCACCGGCGCGGCGCATTTCCTTCAGGCGAGCGACGGCAAGCTGTGGTTCCCCACCCTCGGCGGGGTCTCGGTCGTCGACCCACGGAACCTACCGCGAAACGTTGTCGCGCCCCGCGTCGCGATCAACCGTTTCGAGGTCGACGGCGAGCCGGTCGATTTCTACCAGGAGCTGGTATTCGAACCGGGAAAGAAGCGTTTCGCCTTCGAGGTTGCCGCGTTGAGCTTCCTGGCGCCCGAGAAGGTACGGGTCCGTTACCGGCTGGAAGGTTTCGACGAGGATTGGATCGACATCGGTGCGGAGCGCAGCATCGATTTCACGAACCTTCCTCCCGGCGAGCACGCGTTCCGGGTGATCGCCGCCAACGACGACGGCGTGTGGAACCGCGAGGGAGCGACCGTCCGCTTTCGGCTGCGACCCTTCTACTATCAGCGGCCCGGGTTCTACGTTCTCCTCGCCGTGGTGCTCGTCCTCGCTCTGCGCGGCCTCCACCAGTGGCGGTTGCGCACGGTGCGGGATCGCAACCTGGAGCTCGAGCGGATCGTCACCGAGCTGGAGCGCAGCCAACAAGAACGCCAGCGGCTGATCGGCGAGCTGAGCTCGAGCGCGGCGGAGATGGAACGGTTCGTCTACACCGTCTCCCACGACCTGAAAAGCCCTCTCGTCACCATCAAGGGTTTCCTCGCGTACCTGCGCAAGGACATGGCGGCGGGCAAGGTCTCAAGTGCCACTCGCGACGCCGATCATATCGAGAACGCGGCGGAGAAGATGCGGCACTTAGTCGGCGAGCTCTTGGAGCTTTCCCGGGTCGGCCGGGTGGTGAACGATCCGACCCGAGCTTCAATGACCGAGCTGGCCGAGGAGGCGGCGGAGCTCGTCTTGGGGAGGATCGCCGAACGCGGCGTCCGGCTTGTGATCGAGCCCGACATGGGCGCCGTCACGGCCGACCGGCGCCGCGTGGTGCAGGTCCTTCAGAACCTGATCGAAAACGCCGTCAAATACCTCGGGAACCAAGAGGCTCCGCAGGTCGAAGTCGGCCGCCGCCGCGAGACGGACGAAACGGTCTTTTTCGTCCGCGACAACGGCCAGGGGATCGATCCCGGGGACCTGGAAAAAGTCTTCGAGATGTTCGAACGCCTTCACGGCGGCGAGGGCACCGGGATCGGATTGGCGATCGTCAAACGGATCGTCGAGGCCCACGGTGGACGTATCTGGGCAGAGTCCGAGGGCCAAGGGCACGGCGCCATGTTCTACTTCACTTTTGGCACGGTCGACGAGCCGGCGGCCGCGACCTGACCGACCCAAGGGTCACTCGGCGAGACGCTTCGCCTCCATGGTCTGGCCGCCCTGCTTGAGGACGAGCTGCGCGACCGAGCCGTCGGCCTCGCGGACGAAGGTGATGCGGGCGCCGATCGAGGTGTTGAAGAAAACCGTCTCGCTTTCCGGGAAGATCTCGATCGCGCCTTGACCCGTCGCCTGGGTGAGGAGCTTGCCCTCCTCCGGCCAGACCTTGAGCACGAATCCCGGCATCAGCTCGTAGCTTCCCCGATAGGCCTCGTAGACCGCCGGGTCGACGTCGGCGACCTTCGGTTCCTCGGGCAACGGCTCGTCGGTCAACGCGGCGCGCTCGACCGGCCGCGCCCAGCGGTGCATCTCCATGTGCGTGCCCTTGCCGCCCTCGCTGACGAAACGCGCCAGGGTCGACACCTCCTCGTAGAAAAATGTGTCGTCGCCCGTCGGATGAAGAGCAAGCTTTCCCCCGCCGGTGCGCTGGGAGTAGAGCTGGCCGTCCTCCAGGGTGACAACCCGCGTCGTCTCGTCGTCGATCCTGTAGACGCCGACGAAACGTTCGAGATCTTTGGCGTCGACCTCGATCTTGCGGTTCTCGTAGGACTCGCCGAGCAAGGCTCGCGCCGCCTTCTGGGCCAGGAGGCCCGGGTTGGCCGGGTGGCCGTTGGACAGCACGGCGACATAGAGCTTCTCTTCGGGGATGCGAATCGCGTCGGTGCGGAAGCCGAAGATGCCGCCGCCGTGCTGGACGACTTTCTTGCCGTTGTGCTCGCCGAGCTGCCAGCCGTAGCCGTAACCGGTGTCCTCGCCGTCGGCGAGCTCGTAGGACGTCCAGAGGCGCTCGCGGGCCTCGGCCGGCAGGAGCTTGTCGGTGTAGAGGGACGCGTCCCACTTCGCCATGTCGTCGACGGTCGAAAGCAACGAACCGGCGGCGTAGGGCTGGCCCATGTCGAGGAAACGCGCGTTGACCCAGCCGCCTTCGCCGTCGCCGCCGTAGCCGCGGGCCCGCTTCGGGATGATCCGTCGGTGGCTGCCGTAGAAGCTCGACGTCATGCCCAGGGGCTTGAAGATCCGCTCCTCGACGAACGTCGCGTAGCCCATGCCCGAGGCCGCCTCGATGACCGCGCCGAGCATGAAGTAGCCCGAGTTGTCGTAGCGCCACTGGGTCCCGGGATCGAACTCAAGGTCGAGGTCCTTCCAGCCGTCCATCATCTCCTCGACGGAAAGGTCCTGGCGGATCTTGGTCTCCATCCAGCCGGGGATGCCCGTGTAGCTGGGGATGCCCGAGGTGTGGGTCAGCAGGTGCTCGACGGTGATCGTCTTGCCGTGCGTCGGATAGCCCGGCAGGTGCTTCGTGATCTCGTCGGAGACCTTGAGCTTGCCCTCCTGCTCCAGCATCAGGATCGCCACGGCGGTGAACTGCTTGGTGATCGAGCCCAGGCGAAAGACCATGTCGGGCTGAAGCGGGATGCCGTGCTCCAGGTCGGCCATGCCGTAGGCCCGGCGGAAGACGGTCTCTCCGTCCCGGACGACGATCACGGCGGCGCCGGGCTCGTCGGCGGCGTAGGTCTCGGAGAAGAGGCGGTCGAGATCCTCGGCGATGTCCGCGGCGGCGTAGAGCGGAACCAGCACGAAGACGACGGCAAGACAGAGAAGGGCACGGCGGATCGAGGGCATGACGTTTTCCTCAGGTTGTCGACGGTGGATGACGCCCGCCAAGTGCGGGCCTTTCCCGTGAATACGTTGCCGGACGGCTGCGGTTACATCTGGCTCGTCATGCTACGCTTGGCCACCGGCAGGAGGACGAACGTGATGAGACTTGAGCTGAAGGGAGCCGCAGCGCTCCTCGTGTGCTGGACGCTAGGGTCCGGGACCGCGCTGTGGGCCCAGGGAGACGACGACTGGACGATCGAGAGATTCGAGGCGACCCGCCAGTTGGGCGCCGCCCAGGCGGTCGCGGTCCGCAACGACCACGGCGACGTGCGCTGCCGGGTGAGCGAGGACGCCGAGCTCTACGTCCTCGCCAACATCCAGCGCCACCAGGACGACCCCCGCAAGGCCGGCGTCCTGGTGGGCGAGGAGGGAGGCCGGATCACCGTTGAAGTCGTCTACTCGGAGGAGGACGCCGCCGGGCTTACCCCCGAGATGGAACGTCGCCGGGTCGACCTCACGGTCCTGCTGCCGGCGGCGGCGTCGCTTGCGGTCACGACCTGGGACGGCCTGATCGAGGCGAAGGGGCTTTCGGAGGCCTTCGAGGCCACCTCCGAGAGCGGCCGCATCGTCTTCAAGACGTCGGGCACCGCCCGCGTCCGCAACGGCCGCGGGACGATCGAGGCCACCTTCCGTGCCACCGACTGGGACGAGGAAGTGACGCTCGTCACCGCGACGGGCGACATCACCGTCTACCTGCCGCCCGGCGCCGCGGCCCGCGTCGCGGCCGAGACCGCCGGGGAGCTTTCGACCGACTACTCGATCGAGATCGAGCCGCACGAGCAGAGCTCGATGAAGACGGCGGTGGCGCGGATCGGCGAGGGCGGTGGGAGGCTCTCGCTCAGGAGCGAGAAGGGGCGTGTCCGGCTGTTTCGGTCCCGCTGGTAGCGTCGATGTGGCGAAGCCTTCAAATCTCTTGACCGACGCCGAGAACTCGTCGTGTAAAGGCGCGAGCACCAGCGGGCGTGAAGGTTGCGCGACTCGTCATAGAAGACGCGACCGCAGCCTGTGGCGATGCAGATCTTGAGCCGCGGCCAGTGGTTCTCGAAGCGCGCCCGCGCGGCGATCGCGAAGAGACGGTCGACGACACCGTCAAGGCCGCCGGAGGCCGGCTCGAGCCAGGTCGAGCCGTCGGCGTTGAAGCGGGGGTGGACCGTCGCCGCCAGCGTCAGGCGGACGAGCTCTCGGAGGGCGTCGGCGTCGGCCGGGGCGCCAGCGCCGACGGCGATCAGGGCGCGCAGCCCGGCACAGACTTTCCGCGCCCGAGCAAGATCGGCCGCTGAGATCTCCTCGTCCGCGGCTCCCAAGCCGCGTTCCACCAACCAGTCGTCCAGGTCTCGAGGGCTGGCGAGAGCGGCGTCGCCGCCGGGACCCACGGCATTCATAAAGGCGAGGAAGAGCTCCAGGTCCTCGAGGGGTGGACCCTTCGTCGGGCGGACCGGCCCCTCCCTCCTGGTCTTCCGCGCTCTCATCGTGTACATGACGGTTTGCTCCAGAAAGCGTTTGCGACGTCAGGCCCGGGCGGCTTCCTTCTACAAGAGGCGGATGCCGGCCGGCGTCAAAAGAAGGTCGTAGAGCACCTCGCCCGGTAGGGTCGACAGCATGAAGTCGCCGCCGCGACGGTTTGCGGGCTCCGCGTCCTTGCCAAAGGCCGTCCCGCTCAACTGGACCCTGCGGCGTTTCTTGAAAAAGCGCACGCCCCAACCCCCGTTCGCTCCGGAGCGGTTCTCATGCCGGACGCCGGCAGCGAAGATCCGCGTCTTCTTCTCCCTGTCGACGGCACAGTACTGGATTCCCGCCTTGTTACCGTCCACAGACCGGAAACAGATCGTCTCGGCCCCACAGTCGGTGCGCCGGATGCGCAACCGCTGGGACGCGCGGCCGAGAGGCTTGTCTTGCCGGAAGGCCTTGTAGGCTCCGGGGATGCTTTGGCCGTTCCACCACGCGACGGCCTCAAGCGCCGCCTGGACGTCGCCCGCTACGACGCTCCGAAGGAGCTCACGCTGCTCTTGGCTCAATCCCCAGACCTCCGGCGAGGTGGGCTCGTGGTAGTTGTCGACGTCGCACAGCTCCGCCACCACCTGTTCGGAAAACGCCCTTTGGGTCCGGCGGTTGATCCTTTTGTTGCGCGGGTCGTGCCGTTCATGCTCGAGCGCCCAGGCCAGGTGCTTGTCCTTGGGCGTGCCGCTGCTGGGCTCCGAGAAGCCCTTGACGCTGAAGCGCATGCCGGCGCTCGCGACGAAAACGCCCCCGTAGTCGGGGCCGGCCTCCGTCTCTTGCGGCTGCAAGCTGTCCATCGGGTGGCGCCGCCATAGGTTCTCGACGGGCTCGGGGACGGCGACAGCCGCCAGCGCCTCCAGGATGAAGACGGCGTAAAACCACCGCCGGAACGTCTCGACGGCCTCGTCGTCGCCTTCGAGCGTCGCCAGGCGAAGCCCCACCATTTTTGCCGCGAGAGGGCCGACGAAGTAGTAGTAGGGCGATCCGTGCTCGCGGCTGTAGATGCCGTTCCTGAGCTCGAATCTTGTGAGGTCGCGCAAGAGCTCCCAGTGTCCCGCACCCGCGTGCGCGTGCTGGGGATGGTTCTGCGAACCGATCGGGCCGTGATGGCGCTTGCCGTCTTTCGAGCCGTTCCAGAATTTGACCGGCTGGAGCCAGGCATGAGACGGATTGATGCAGCGACGCTTCACGTCCTCCGCCGTTCGCGCCCGGCCTTGCGGGTGACGAAGTACTTGGACCATGTTCCAGAAGTCGGTCTTCTCTTTCATTCTTCGGTCCCTTCCTCAGGGTTGGCTACGTGGGTGGGCGACTAGTCGACACCCAGGCTTCTGCGGAGCTTTTTCGACAGCTTGGCGGCGACGAGGGCGTGCGCCTCCTCCAGCAGGTCCATCACGGTGGCCGTCGGCAGGACGCCGCAGTTTTGGAGACAGATCCAATGGTGCTTGCCGAGATAGGGTGCCGGATCGATGCCGGCTTCGCGGGTCAGCACGGCGAAAGCCTCGGGATCGACCTTGAAGCTGAACGGCTCGTCATCCAGGTTGAAGACCGCGAACATCTTGGCACCGACCGAGAAGACGAGATTGTCGCCCCACTTGACGTCCTCGGTGACGCCCGGCAGGGAACGGCAAAGCTCCATCAGAGGAGCGGCTGGATCTTCCGACTTTGGCATGGCGAGAGACTAGCACATCTCGCTCGTCAACCAGCGCGGCGCGGCAACACGGCGCCCGCGCCAGACGACGCCGTCGTCGCGAGAGGACAGGCCCGGCGTCTGGCCGGAGCGGTCCTTCACGCTCGAGGCCGCGGTATGTGCTATGATGGTCAGTAGTCGCCAGGAAAAAGAGCCAGGCGACATGACCTGCTTGAGGCTTCGACGCTCCTCGACGAGGCGCAGGAGCCCGACGTGAGGTGCCTCATGAGACCGAAAAGGCGAAGGCTCTGGGTCTCGACCCTGCTCATTGCGACTTGCTTCGTCACCGAAGCAGCGCCCTCGCTGGGTCCGCTTAGCTTGGCCGTGGCGTATGCTGACGACCGACCGGGGAGTGCGCTGACTTGCTCCGGAAATCTCTCCGTAACCGGAAATCTCCTCTTCTCCGAGCCGGGATGTGGCGATGAAAGCCTGTCGATCAGCCTGACTTCAGATATTACGTGCAGTGCCGCCGCTCCATCGATTCAAAGTTCGAATGTCGCTCCATCAACGCTTCTCGGTTGTGTCGAAAAACCCCTCAGGAGAGCGCGGGTAGAGCTCTGGAGCAGAGGCATCTTCGAGGATGTATTCTTGTTCGCCACGGCGACAGATGACCTTGGAAGTTTCTCCTTCTGTTTAAACAATCAAATCAACAATCCTGTCGACCTCTTTGTCGTGATCTTAGCATGCGCCGACGGTACGACCGACGGAGACGCCTGCGGTTCTCTGCCTGGTGATCCGGGCCCACGACCCGGGCTCGAACAACCCGAGCGAGGACTACCTCGAGGTCTTCGAATTCGACGTCGACTGGGCGACGCCGGCCAACTCGAGCTTACCGGTCCGCTCCAGATCGACGGTCCAGGTCGACGCCACGGTCTACGCCTGGTCGACGGGGACGTCGGACCACCTGGACCTCTACTACGCCGCCGACGCGAGAGTGCGGCATCGACGACGTCTCGATCTGTCCCCAGTAGGGACGTTCGCGTCCGAGGGACCGTCCCGGCTTTGGCCGGGGCGGTTCTTGTGGCGCTCGAGTCGGACTGCGATAGACTCCGTGGCCAGGAGACGCGAGGAGGTGAAGGCCGTTGGCCGGTCAACTTGGAGGAATCGTCATGAGCTCAGAGCAGGAAGTCCAGAGGGTCTTGAACCTTCTACGCGAAAAGATCCGGCAAAAGGGCGATTTCAAGGCCGTCTGGGAGCACCTGGGCTGGAGCCCGAGCCGGCTCAGCTTCATCCTGGCGGGGCAGGCTCCCCTCAAGTTGGATCACTTCTTGGGCATCCTCGACGCGATTGAGGTGGCTCCCCGCGACTTCTTCCAAGAGCTCTACGCGTTCCCGCGGTGATTCGACCGATCGTCGATGGTTGCGTCGCCCGGTCGGGTCAGTCGTCTTTGAGCCAGAACGCCAGCGCTACCGTCATCACGCCCGGCAGGAAGACGAGGGGCAGGTCGGTGAGGGTGTGGCTCATGGGGAGCCGTCCGGCCAGGATGTCCCAGACGTGGAGCAAGGCGTGAAGGACCATGAAGACGGCGACGGCGATCAGCAGCGGAAAGCCGCCCCGCGGCCAGCAGGCCGCCAGGGCGAGAAGAAGGCCCATGGTCAGATAGGCGCAGCCCACGTCGCGCACCAGGTGCACGTTGAAGGGCCCGGTATGGACGACGCCGGGGAAGGGTCTCGAACCAGCTCAAGGGGGCGGCGAGCATCTTCGCTCACCTCCTCAGGTCGGCGGTACGACGGCATCGCGATCTCGGGAGCCGCGACCTCCGGAGCCACGACCTCCGGAGCCGCAGCCGGGGTGGGAGGCGGCTCCGGATCCGGTGACGCCGCCTCACGGAGGAGACGCTCGACCTTGGCGGAGAGGCGCCCGAGATGGAGAGCCGACGCACCTGGGCGATCTCCCGGGCCTGGGCGAGGATCAGGCCGCAGCCCAGAAGGACGACGATCGCCGCCGCTGCCAGCGAGAGTCGGTGACGGCCGACGAACTTGCCGGCACGGTAGAGGAAGGTGGGCTCGCGGGCCAGGACCGGCAGCCCTTTCAGGTAACGACGGATGTCGTCCGCAAGCTGTTCGACTGAGGAGTAGCGGCTCTCGGGTTCCTTGGCGAGGGTTTTGAGAACGATCGCGTCGAGGTCGCCACCGAGGCCCGGCCTCTCCGGTTCCTGCTCGCTGATCACCTGGCGGACCCCGTCGGGCTCGGCGGTCTCGAAACGGTACGGCAGACTCCCGGTGAGCAACCGATAGAGCAGGACGCCGAGGGAGTAGATGTCGCTGGCGGTGGTCAGCGGCAGGCCCGCGAGCTGCTCGGGGCTGGTGTAGTGAGGGCGGCTGGCATCTCTGCTTCCTCCCGTCATCCCAGGGTAACACCCGGGGTCGGTTTGGGGCAATCCGGCCAAAGTGTTAAGATCTCGCCATAGACGACCCCGCTGACGAGGGATCCGGCTGGATCCCGGGAGATTCGGCGGACCAAGGAGGTGGCATGCAGGCATTTCGCGCGAAAGCGACCGTCAGCGACGACCGAGAGCTCCATATCACCCGGGTTCCCTTTCCTCCCGGGGCTGAGCTGGATATCATCCTCCTCGAGGAGGAATCTCGGGACTCGAAGAGCGGCGAGACGACCCCTTCCCCGGTGGAGGTACCGCAACCGCGGGACACTGTTGCCGAGCCAGGACGTCCAGACACTCAGCGCCTGGTGCAAGACCAATATCGCCTGGCGGAGCAGTATCCCGGCGAATACGTGGTGCTGGTAGCTACGAGAATTGTTCATCACTCGCCCGCCCGCCAAGACGTATTGGGAGCCTACCGCCAAGCCTGGGTGGATTTCCCATCGGAGCGGCCCGTCGTCGTGGCCCCGGGTGGCAAACCGAAGCACAGGCCGATTGTTCGAGGTCGGTCTCTCACCGCGGCCTGGAGCAAGTGAAGTGCTCTTGCTCCATAAGCACACATTCAATGTCGCCAGCTACCACCGAAGAGTTAATTCGGAACACGCGAGCCGGAGCCTGTCGCGAGGGCTTGTTCTCTCCGTTGATATAATATTTCAAGATTGGCTGGATCACAGCGCACTCCGAGGAGACGCTTTTCTCGACCCTGGAGCAGACCACTCCATGATCAGTAGCCGGTGGATCCATGAACAGGCGGATACCACAGACGTTAAGGTCCGCAACCCGATGATGGATCCCTCTGGATTCCTGCTGGAGAAGATAGAATTACGTATCGGTGGTCAGAGACTGGCTTTAGGAGACGACAACCGGCGTATCTGGATCGGAAGGCAGGCGGGCCAGCTCTCCGAGCGCCCCGTCTCGTCGAGGCCCTCCTGGGCGGCCTCTCTGCGCAACTGCGCCTCAAGCTCCAGCGTGATGTCGAGGGTCAGTGTCATAGACGAAGCCTACAATGGATTCAGGGTGCGCGCAACCCCTCTCCGAACATACAAAGCGGCGCGATGGCTTGAATCCTCAGCTTGTCTACCTCGCGGTAGAGTCTAGCATGACACCCCAGTCGCCTACGCGTTCGCGACCGAGATGGCGGCCAGAGTCCACAGGACGGCGGGCTTGCGGGCGTCGGCGTAGCCTGAGCCGGGCGCCGAAAATTCGCTCTCCGAAATCATGGTGATGGTCAGGTTGGTGCTCTACCAGCATCCCGGCTCCCTCGGGTGGTGCAGACGTGAAGAAACGTCCCTCGGGTAGGCTCGACGCGGCCAGAGGGCTCAAGCGTGTCCACCCATCTCTTCCACGCAGGCTGCACAGAAGGTGGCACCCTTCAAGTCGATCTCCTCGACGTAGGTCGAGGAGTGCATGACGCACTGCGGGTCGAGGCAGTGGACGAGCCCGAAGGTGTGCCCGACCTCGTGGACCGCTTCCTTGACCAACCGCTCGGCGAGCAGGGCGTCGTCGGCCGGCAGCCCGTAGGCCTCGTTGCGCAGCCGGTGAAGCGAGACGACGGCCGCGCGCCCGTTGAGCTGCGCTTCTCCGAAGACGTAGGTCAGGACCGGTATGAAAAGATCGACGCTGGTGATGGCGAGGACCTTGCCCGCCGCTTCGCCGCCGCTCAAAAGGAGCTTCAGGAAACGCGAGGAGTCGTATTGGCCACGTGAGGGCTCGAAAGCGGCTTCCGGATCGAACCACGGAACGCGCCGCTCGATCGCGGCATGGAGGATTCGCCCCAGGTCGGCGCTCAGGCGCTCGAGGAGGAGCGAGCCCGGGCTCAGGTAGATCGGCACCAGGGTCAAGGAGCGCATCGCCGCCTACTTGCGCAGGTCGTATTTCTTGATCTTGTTGTAGAGCGTCGCCCGGTCGATGCCTAGGATCCGGGCCGATTGCTTGACGTTGCCGCCGGTGCGCTCGAGGATGTTCTTGATGTGGAGACGTTCCATGTCGGCGAGCGAGTCGACCGCGGCCATGCCGGTGGGGGAGCTGTCGCGGATCGGCAGGTCGTCGGCGCGAATCACCGACGTCCGGCCGATTACCATGGCGCGTTCCAGGGCGTTGGCGAGCTCGCGGACGTTGCCCGGCCAACCGTAGCTCAGCAGGAGGTCCATCGCCTCGGGCGAGATCTCCCGAAAGGGCCGGTTCATCTGCAGCGAGTACTTCTCGAGCAGGTGCTGCGCCAAGAGCGGAATGTCTTCGCGGCGCTCGCGCAACGGCGGCAGGTCGATCGAGAGGACGTTGATGCGATAGTAGAAGTCTTGGCGGAACTTCTGCGCGGCCATCAGCTCCTCGAGGGATTGGTTGGTGGCGCAGATGATCCGGAAGTCGACCTCGGTCGGCTTCGAGCCGCCGAGCCTCGTAAAGCGCTTGGTCTCGATGACGCGCAGCAACTCGACCTGGGTCCTGAGGCTGATCGTGCCGACCTCGTCGAGGAAGAGCGTGCCTCCGTCGGCCATCTCCAGGCGTCCTTTACGGCGGTACTGGGCGCCGGTGAAGGCACCTTTTTCATGACCGAAGAGCTCGCTTTCGAGAAGCGTCTCGGCGAGGGCGCCGCAGTTGATCGGAACGATGGGGAAGTACCGCCGCCGGCTGCCGGCGTGGATCGCCTGCGCCACCAGCTCCTTGCCCGTGCCGCTTTCGCCGCGGATCAGGACCGTGGCGTCGCTCGTGGCCACCGAGCGGATCATCTCGGCGACCTTCGCCATCTGCGGGCTGTCGCCGACGATCCGCTCAAGGCTCGACATGTGATCGATCTTGCGCCGCAGCTGCAGGTTCTCGGCCTTGAGGCGGCGTTGCTCCAGAGCCTTTCGGACGAGGTGGCTGAGCTGGTCGGGGTCGACCGGCTTGGTGACGTAGTCGAAGGCTCCCTGCTTCAAGGCGAGGACCGCGGTCTCGACCGTGGCGTAGGCCGTGATCATGACGACCGTGAGGTCGGGGTCGACCTCGCGGATGCGCCGCTGGAGCTCCAGGCCGTCGACGCCCGGCATCTTGATGTCGAGGAGCACCAGGTCCCAGGCGCCCTCGTCGAGGCGCTTCATGGCTTCGGTAGCGTCTTTCGCGGTACCCGTCCGGTAACCATCGCGCCGGAACCACTGGTCGAGGGAGTCGCGGACCGAAAGCTCGTCGTCGACCACCAGGATGGCGGGTTTATCGTTCATCTCCTTCTCCTTTTTCAGGATCACCCTCCCCTGGCGTCGGCTTCGCCGGACGACGCGGCAAGAGGATCTCGAAGCTCGCGCCGCGCCCCGGCTCGGAGTCGACGGCAATCGTGCCGCCGTGCCTCCGCACGATGCCGTAGACGACGCTCAGCCCGAGCCCGGCGCCGCTGGCCCCGTCCTTGGTGGTGAAAAAGGGGTCGAAGATCTGCGGTAGGATCTCCGCCGCGATGCCGACGCCGTTGTCGGCGATCTTGAGACGTACCTGGCCGTCGTCGCCGCCGATGGCCTCCAGGGTGACTCGAAGGATCGGCTCGTCCTCGTCCTCGTCGCGGGCGTCGACCGCGTTGACCAAGAGCGCGACGAGAGCCTGTTGAACCTGGCCCGCGTCGCAAACGAGCTGGTCCTCGCCCGCCGCGAGCAGCCGGGTCTCGAGCTTCATCTGGGCCATCTCCAGGTGGTGGCGAACGAGCATCAGGGCGCGTTCGACGATCTCGTTCAGAGAGTGCAGGGCGACTTCGACCGCGTCATGGCGCGAGAAAAGCAGCAGGTTGCGCACGATGTCGCCGCAACGGCCGGCCTCCTTGGAGATGACGGCGAGGTAGCGGGTGTCCTCCTTCCGGCTCTCGGACGTCCCTTCGCCCGATTCCAGGTCGCGGGCCACCAGCCGGGCGTAGTTCAAGATTCCGGCGAGCGGGTTGTTGAGCTCGTGGGCGACGGTGGCGGCGAGCCGTCCGAGGGAAGCCATCTTCTCCATGTGGACGACCTGGCGCTGGCTGCGGCTCGCCTCCTCGGTCTTCTCGACGATCTTCTGCTCCAGGGTCTGCGACCACAACTCGTTTTCCAGGTGGGCCCGCCGCAGGTCCCGGGTCATCGCATTGAAGGCCCGGGCCAGTTGGGCGATCTCGTCGTGGCCGCGGACGTGGAGCTTGGTCGTCAGCTCGCCGTGGGCGACCTCGGAGGTCCCTTCGATCAGCCGCCTCACGGGCCGGCGGACCACCACGTTGATAAAAACGGCGGAGAAAAGGCCGACGAGAAGCGTCGTGGCGACGGCCGCGGTGACGATCTGACGGCTGATGGCGGCGAGGTCGGCGTCGGCTTCGGTCATCGACATCTTTACGTCGAGCACGCCGAGGACCGTCTGCTCCGGCGGATGGGCGTGGCAGGCGGCGTCCGAGCAGGCGGGCTCGTTGCCGATCGGATGGATCAGGCCGAGGAGGCGCCGGCCGCGCGCGTCGCGGTAGACGCGTACCCGGTTCGCGGTGGGCAGCGATCGTAGCGGCTCTTCCCTGTCGTGGCAGATCACGCAGGCTTCGGCTTGGAGGTCGACCTGTCGGCCGATCTCGTCCTCCGCCGCCGAGAAGATGACGACGCCCTGCTTGTCGTAGACGCTCACACCGGCCACGCCCGGAGCCTCGGCGATCGTGCGGATGATCCCGTGAACGTCTTCTTTTCGGTTCAAGAGCATGCCGTGGTAGATCGACTTCTCGATGACCGTGGTGCAGCGCTGCGCGTCCTTGTGGAGGGTCCCGCGCCAGTGCTCGGCGGTGGTCCGGATGCTGAACCACGCATAGCCGGTGAAAGCGGCGATGGTGATCCCGGCGAGGAGGAGGAAAAGACGGGGACCGACGCCGCGCCAGGCGGAGCGCAGCGGGGGTGGAGACGGATCCGAGCCCGGTTGAGGGCCGAGGTCGAGGCGGCTCGTCATGGATACCTCCGGACGGTACGTCCTACCTTGGACGATAGCAGATTATCGGAGTTTGGGGACCGCTGCTCGACATCCGGCGAGCCGTGACGGCTCGCTCGTTCGCGCGCCGCTGACCCCACCGTCTCGCCGCTATCCGAGAAGTGAACGGACGAGCTCCAGATAGCGTCGCCGGCCGAGGAGGGCGCGCAGGTCGGCCGCCGGCTCGCCGCCGTCGGGCAGCGTGGGGCCTAGCTGGGCCTGAGGAGGTGCGAGCCGCGTCAGCTTCTCGCGCAGGGCTCGCCTCCGCAGATCGGTGTGCTGCGCCATCTCGTCGGCCGAAAGCAGCCCCCGGTCCTCTTGTGAGTCGGCGCCGGGCGCGACCTCCAGCAGCCAGCCGTCGTCGTAGGGCGCGGCGGCGGCCAGCGCCGGCCAGGCCCGGAGGCGTTCGTTTTGCCTCAGGACCTTGCCCGAGACCGGCGTGCGAAGCGCCACGAGGTCCGTCCCTCCGATGGCGATCCACGCGCCGGTCCGGTCCTGCCAGAGCTGAGATCCCACCGCCGGCAGGATCACTCCTTCGAGGCCGATCAGGAGCTGGGCGGCGAAAGCGTCGATGCCGCAGCGGAGCCGTCCGCCGCGGCGGACCTGGACCCAGGTGTGCGCCGGGTGATACCGGCGGTCGTCGCGGAGCTCGCCGGCCGGCCGCCGCCGCTGCGCGACGGTGCGCCGCGGCGTCGCCCCGCTCATCGCCGCGTCGAAGGGACAGCCGTCGCAGTCGAGGTCGCGGTCACAGAGCTTGTAGGCGACGAGCCCCGCCTTCATCCAGATGCAGGGCGGATCCGCGCCGGAGCTTGCGTCTCGCTCTTTGCGGTGTGGAGTGGTCACGGCTCGACTCCTCGGGTCGGAGGGTTGGAGCGAGTGCGTCAGGAACCTCGTCGCTTGGCCAGCAGGTCCGCGGCGCTTTCCTCATGACAGCCGCCACAGTCGGGAGGAGCGTTGAAGCGCTGGCCGTGGCAGTCCGTGCAGTCGAGCCCACCGTGCATCTCGCCCAGGGGCCAGGCGTGGAGGGGGTCCTCGCGCGCCGTCTCGGTGTGACACTTCTCGCATCCCGAGAGGTCCTCGGTGTCGTGGCAGGCCGCACATCGACCGTGGATCACCTCGCCACCGCCGGCCGGGCGCGGCGCTCGATCGCCCTGGTAATGACAACTAACGCAAGGGTCTTGCCGGTGGCAGTCGCTACACTGCGTACCGTAGAGCGCCGTGTGGTTGCGGTGAAAGAACGTCACCACCGGACCGGCGCCGCTTTCCGTCTCGAAGACCTGGCGCTCAGGCTCCCGGCACGTTTTGTAATGCGCGGCGACGTGGGCCTCGCCCTGGGCCGCGCTCTCGGCCTTGAGCGCGTGGCAAACCTCGCACTGGGTGCCAGCGCTCCATTCCTGGTGGCAGCTCATGCACTGGCGGTGATACGCGCCCTTCAAGCCCGGCACGGCGATCTGCTCGCGCTGTACCGCGGGGCTGTGGCAAGCCTTGCAGGGCAGGTAGACCTCCTCGGCCGGCGAGGCGTGGTGGCAGGACGCACAGCCGTCGCCCAAAGCCGCCATCCGGGCGTGGACACGGTGTGAGAACCTCACCGGCTCGTAAAGGTTTTCCAGGTCGTCCAAGACGACGACGTCGGCTCCTTCGGCGTGGTCCGGCGCCGCGGCGGCGTGCCGGAGGCAGGTGTCGAGACAGGGATCCTCCGCCGTCGGCTGCGGGCAGACGTGGCAGGACGCGCAGGGCTTTACGTCGCCGGCTGCCGCGAAGAGGGCCGCCGGTACCAGGGCGACGGTCAGGAGAAGAGATGCGCTCCGTACTTTCATGTCCATGACAACTCTCCTAGGCAACGGAGTATTCCGGGTGATCGTAGAGGATGGGCATGCGGTTGACGATCCAGCGGAAGCTGAGAAGCCCCAGGACGACGAGGGTGATCGAGACCACGATCTCCATCCACGAAGGGACGTAGCGCTCCGCCACGTTCCAGTTGAAGCAGATCACCGACAGGTTGAGGCGGTTCAACACAATGCCGAGCACGGTCACGACGCTTGCCACCTTGACGAGGAGCGCGCTTTCGCGCCGTACCGCGACGGTGTAAAGCGCCGCCGGCAAGGCGACAAAGCCGGTCATCTCGACGAGCCACCACACCCCGTAGGGCGTCGCGATGAGATCCCAGTTGGCGTCGTGGGCGACGGCGATCAGCTTCAAGAAGAAGTAGGTGAATAGAACCGCCGCTCCCGCCTTGCCGAGCCCGACGGTGAGCTTGTCGAACTGCCGGTGGTCGTTGGCCATTTTAGGTAGCTGCTCGCTGAACACGCGGTGCGAGAGCATGCTCTCGATCACGATCATCGCGATGCCGGCGGCGATCGCCGAGACGAAGAAGAGGATCGAGAGGTACGACGAGTACCAGAGCGGATGGACCTTGCTCGGCATCAGCAGAAAAAGCGACCCCAGAGCCGACTGGTGGAGCGTCGAGAGGATGACGCCGAAGGCCGTGGCGCCAACCGTCAAGCGCAGGAACCATTGCCGGAGCCGGCGCAGGTTCAGCGATTCAAAAATCGCCGGACACCACTCGACGAGCTGGCAGGTCAGGTAGAGCGCGACGTGCCAGGCGACGAGAAAGAGGATCGAGCTCACGCCGAAAGAAACCGCCATCGGATAGGGCAGCCGGTAGTAGCGGCCCAGGTCGAGCATCAGCCCGAAGACCGCAAAGAGGTAGCCGAGGAAACCCGTCAGGATGGCCGGCCGCACCAGCGCCCGATACTCGGTCATGCCAAAGAGATGCACCGCGGTGCCGATGACGAAGCCGCCCGCCGCGAGCGCCACCCCGGTCATCATGTCGAAGCCGATCCAGATCCCCCAGGGATTGGTGTCGGAGAGATGGGTGGCGGGGCCGATGCCGTAGAGGAGGCGGTAGAGGACCACCGGCAGGCCAACGATTGTGATGGCCGCCGCGACGGCGTTGAAGGGTGTGACGAGCTTGCGCAGGTACTCGGGCCAGCTCATGCCCATCAGCAGGTAATCGCGAAGCTTTTCGCGTCGGCAGGCGAGTGTGCTCATGACCTTTCCTCCTCACTGGCGGACCCGGCCTCTTCCTCCGCGGCGACCTCGCCGCGGCGCTTGCTGAACTTGAAAAACGCCATGCACAGCGCCGGCCAGGTCACCAGGACGACGGAGACCATCGACAGGAAGCCGCGGCTGTGCTGGGGAACGGGGGTGGTGCCAAGGTCGGTGCGGAAACCGATCTCTTCGAAAGGCACCGGCGAGATGTAGAGCCAGCTCGTGCCGCCGACTTCGTTTTCCCCGTAGACGTGGTCGACGTAGCGCTCGGGGTTCTCCCAGATCCGTCGGTGCGCGATCTTCAAGAGCTCTTTGCGCTTGCCGAACGTCAGGGCCTCGACGGGGCAGACCTCGACGCAGGCCGGCACACCGCCCTCACGGATGCGCTCGTAGCAGAGGTTGCATTTCGTGACCTCGGGAGTGAACGCGTCGTCGTACTGGTAGGCCGGCGCCTCGAAAGGGCAGGCGGCCATGCAGTAACGGCAGCCCATGCAGAGCGAGGGGTTGTAGACCACGGGTCCTTCCTCGGTCTTGTAAAGGGCCTGGAGGAGACAAGCCGAGGTACAGGCCGGCTCGTCGCAGTGCATGCATTGGCGTTTGACGTAGATGGGCTTTGCGGGGTTGCGCGAATTCTCGTAGCGGTTGACCACCGTATGGGTGTCGGCGTGGGTCCGCCGCTGCGATTCGAAGACCGAGTCGTCCTCGAACGACGCGCTCGGTTTTTTTTCCGTCTGGTTCGCCTGGTTGCAGGCCCACTCGCATTTGCGGCAGCCGATGCAGAGGTTCAAGTCGACCAGCACGCCGACGCGGTCGGGATTGCCGGTAAAGGCGTGCCGGGCGCCCGCGGCGCCGGCCTTGGCAGCGAGAGGCCCGAGGCCGAGGCCCACGGCCAAGCTCTTCAAGCACGTTCGTCGGTTGATGGACATCAGCGTTTCCTCCTAGGTCAAGGTGCGAGGCCGGCTTGCGCGGAGCGGACGGCGACGGTGAAGAGCCGTTCGCTGATCTTGTTCCAGGCCTCTGGCGAAAGTTGGCTCGCCAGGCCGGCGACCGGCAGGCCGCCGTCGGTGAGCTCGGCCTGGAGCGACGGCCCTGGCGCGGCGAGACCGACCACGAGGTCGCGGAGCTTCTGGAGCTCGCCGCGCATCCAGGCGCCGGCGCGCTCGGCGACGAACATGTCGTGGGCCGCGGTGCCGAGGTTTTTGGGTGCGAGCCGCGCGAGCCACCCCTGGCCGAACGGATCCGCGGCCACCTGCCCCGGGTCGGTCCCGGCCGCCGGGTTGACGGCGAGCACCGTGCCGTCGACCGGCGACGGCAGCGTGATGGTGCGTCCGTTGCGGTGCAGGACCGCGAGCGGCTCGCCCCGCAGCAGCTCGGTGCCCGGCTCTCGGGCGACGACGCGGTCGAGCCCGCCGAGCAGAAGCACCGGCAGACGACCGGCGCCGAGTGTCACCGCCCCCTTGGGGTGGAGGCGCATCCAGGCGTGGCCGGGGCCGACGAAGACCCCCGCGGGGACCTGGTGGACTCCCGCCGGGTCGAGCCTCGGCTCGGTGGCGGCCGAAGGCACCTTCCTCGGGTTGTCGAGATAGCTCCAGAACAGGGGGAAGAGCAGCAGGAAGGCGAGGGCGATCAAGTACTCCACGCCCTTTGTGTAGACGAGGAATTCGTGCAGCGTGTCCATGGTCAACCTCCTTGAAGCGGGAATCGGCGTCTAGGGCACCTCGACGGTGAAGAGCTGAGCGTGGAGCGTCTCCCAATCGTCGGGGGAGAGGGCGGCGGCGAGGCCCCGGATCGGCAGGCCGCCGTCGGGCAGGCTGGCGGCTTGCGGCGTCAGCGCCCTGCCGGTCAGAAGCGTCAGCGTGTCGCGGAGCCGCCGGAGCTCCTGACGCATCCAGCCCGCGGCCTCCTCGGCGACGAAGAGGTCCTTCAGCCGGGCACCGAGGTTGCGCGGCGTCAGCTTGACGAGCCAGCCTTCGCCGAAAGGATCCGCGGCGATCCGCGAAGGATCGGCCGTGACCTTCGGGTTGACGGCGACGACGGTGCCGTCGACGGGAGCCGCGAGGCGCAGCGTGCGGTCGCGGCCGTGAAGCTCGACGAACGGCTCGCCGCGCCGGACGTCGCTTCTTGCCGAGGGGACCGAGATCCGGTCGGGGTCACCGAGCAGCAAAGACGGGAAGCGGTCGGCGCCCAGCGTCACCTCGCCGGTGCGCTCGAGGCGCAGCCACGTGTGGCCGGGTCCGACGAAGACCCCGGGCGCCACGTCCTCGGGCGGCGGCTCGCCCCGTGAAGGCTTGGCCGGCGCCGCTTTTTGCACGGCGACCGACGACGTCTCGCGGCGATGGAGCAGGTAGTCGACGACCACCAGGAGAAGGACGGTCAAAACGACGAGCAGGAACACCATGACACACCTCCGATGCCCTTGCGGGCTGTCGTGCGGCTGACCCCGCACCGGGTCAGGCGCGGTCCGTCACCTTAGAAGGCAAGTCTCGTGCCAATTCGGAGCCAGTCGTCGTAAATGCCGCCGAAGGTCGGAAAATGCGGCGTCTTTCGGCCTTGGCGGTGTTGAAGGCTTCGATTCCCGGAGAGGAGGCCCTGTCGAGAATTCCGACACTCTGGGAGCGTCCTGGCGCCGCAAGTCGGTGTTACGCCTTGCGGATCAAAGGCTTTGACGCAGAGTCGAGGATTTCGCCAGGGAGTGTCGATTTTTTCGACAGCGTCCCCAGGGTTCGCGTCAAGGGAACCGCAGGGTGGTGTCCCGTCCAGCCCGACATCGTCTTCCTGATGAACGACAACCTCCCCGACGTGGAGGAGGCGAAGAACTTCCAGGGCATTCCAGACCTCGTCGTCGAAGTGCTGTCGCCGGGGACCCGTCAGATGGATCTCGACGTGAAGCTCAAAGCTTACGAGCAAGCCGGGGTCCCGGAGTACTGGATCGTCGATCCGAAAGGTCTGGCGCAGCAGGGCGACTCTCGGCCTTGACGGTTGCTTTGTCGTGTGCCAGAGTTGGTCTACTTAGTCCACTTCGGAGGCGCCTCATGGAGCAAGTCAACGTCCACCAAGCCAAGACCCATCTCTCCCGGCTCCTCGAGCGGGTGGTCGAGGGCGAGGAGATCGTCATCGCCAAGAGCGGCCGTCCGGTGGCGAAGCTGGTGCCGATACCGTCCGAGCCGCGGCGTCCGGGCCGGTTGAAGGGCAAGATCCGGATGGCCGAGGACTTCGACGCTCCGCTCCCGGAAGAGATCGCGGCGGCTTTTCGCGGTGAGCGAGCGTGAGGCTGTTGCTCGACACCCACGCCTATCTAGCTGTTCCCGGGCGAGCCGAGCTGCGATAGACTCCGCGGCCAGGAGACGCGAGGAGGTGAAGGCCGTTCGCCGGTCAACTTGAAGGAGTCGTCATGAGCTCAGAGCAGGAAGTCCAGAAGGTCTTGAACCTTCTACGCAACAAGATCCGGCAACAGGGGGACTCCAAGGCCGTCCGGGAACGCCTGGGCTGGAGCCCAAGCGAGCTCAGCGTCGTCTTGTCGGGGCAGAGGCCCCTCAAGGTGGAGCACGTCTTGGGCATCCTCGAAGCGATCGAGGTGGCTCCCCGCGACTTCTTCCAAGAGCTCTACGCGTTCGCGCGGTGATCGAGCCCCTCATCACTTCTACGGATCGGCAAACGCCGTCGTATCCACGTGGCCACAGATCTCCCCGGCCGGATTGTCGTAGAAGCGTGTCTCGCCGGTGACGACGTCGAGGACGGCGACCTGAAAGTACAGGTCCGTCAGCCCGGTCGCAAACACCCAGAAGTGGCCGTTGAGCCGACGGCCGTCGAGGACCTTGACGAGAACCTCGACGTTCGTGGGCTTGAAGAACCAGAAGAGCGCGCTTTCGTCCGAGAAGGGGAGCGGCTGGCCGTACCCGCCACCGCCGGCATGTTGGTTCCACCAGCGGATCTCGACCTGGAAACGGCCGTCGTTGAGACAGGCGAATCCTTCCGGGCAGGGCGGGTCGAAAGGCGGCGCCGGCGCCGGCAGGAGGTCGCGCGGAAAAGCCCACAATCCGCGCCTGAAGCCAGGACCGGAGACGTGAAAGAAGACCTGATCACCCGCCGCCACGTAGCCGCCGGGAGACGACGAGATCGCGCCCTCGGCGAGGTCGGCGAAGAGACGAGTGCCACCGGGGCTGCCGTCCGAAACCCAGATCTCCGCGCCGTGACGGCCGTCGTCGGCGGTGAACAGCAGCACGCCTTCGACGGACGTGGCGTGCGGAAACGAGGAGTCGACGCCGGGATAGACGTCGCGTAGCAGAAACGTCCGTCCGACGCTGCCGTCCGAGATCCAGAGCTCGTCGCCGTGACGGCCGTCGTCGGCGAAAAAGACCAGCTGTTCCCCCAACGCGACGAGCGGCACGACGTCCGAGCCGTCCGCTCCCTGGTTCACGTCGCGGACGATTCGGGTGCCCTCCGCCGTGCCGTCGGTCATCCACAGCTCGCTTCCCTGCTCCGGGGTCGCGGCGCGGAAGAAGAGGCGCTCGCCGACCTCCGTCAAGAGACCCACCTCGACGGGCGGAAACCTCCCGGGATCGGCAAAAGAGCGCAGCAGGACACGTTCCGCCGTCGCGGCGTCGATTCGCCAGAGCTCCAGCACGTCCTTGCGCCGCACGACCAGGTAGACGTCATCGCCGATCGCCGCGAGCTCGCTCGCCACGAGACAGTGCGGAGCCGGGCAGAAGTCTTCGGCCCTGAAAAGGGTCCGGGTACCCGGGTGCGTTCCGTCGCTGGTCAGCAGGACGTCGCCGACGTACAGGAAGAGGCGCTCGGGCGACGACGTCGAGAGGACCTCCGGCAACAAGCAACGCCCCGGCGCGAAGAACGGCTCGAGATACGGCAGGTCGGTCACCTTCACGGTCCCCGAGGCCGTACCGTCCGACGCCCAGAGCTCCGTCCCCTGGGCGTCGCCGGCTATGTAGAGCAGACGCTCGCCGAGCGCCGTCAGGTTCGACAGCTGACACTCGTGCCGGCGTAGCTCCAACGTGGCGTCCGGCGTCGAGTCGGTGACCCACAGCCGGCCGTGGGCGTCGGTGAAAAACGCCTGGTCACCCACCTTGGTGGGCTCGTAGACCGAGGAGTTGAGCATCTCGTTCGTCGCCAGCGGCAACGTCCCCTCGGGGGTACCGTCCGAGACCCAGAGCTCGCGCAAACGGGCGTGGAGCTTCAGGTCCCGGATCGCCAACCCCGTCCCCAGGTAGAGGAGGCCCGGGCGCACCGGATCCTCGCGGACGCAATGGGCGTAGCTGAAGAGGTCCTGAGGGACCTCGGAGACGATCTTCGTCCACGTGGCGCCGAACCGTCCTGGCGGTTGCCGTAGACGAAGTACGGGATCCGGTCGTCGACGGCCGCGTGGTACATCTGGGCGATCGGCAGCAGCGGCCGGTACCAGGAGCGGCCGTGGTTGGTCGAGATCGAAACCCCGCGTGGCCGACGATCATGCGGTCGCCGTCCGTCGGGTCGATCCACATGTCGTGATGGTCCCAACCGGGCTGGGCCTCGGCCCAGACGACGTTGGGATCCGACGGCGCAATGGCCAGAGAGCCGATCGAGGAGGCGGGAATCTCTTCCGAGACAGGATCCCAGTGGGCGCCGCCGTCGGTCGTCTTCCAGATGCCGCCGGAAGCGGCGCCGGCAAAGTAGACGCTGGGGTCGCCGGGCTCGCCGACGACGGCGATGACGCGGTTGCCGACCGGGCCGATGTGGCGGTAGGTGAGCTCGTCGAAGAGGTCTTCGTCGCTGGCCTCGGTGGTGTCCTCAGGAGGTTGAGCGGCGACCAAGGCCGCTGTAAGCAGCACAAGAGAAATCAAAAGGCTGGAGCGGAGCTGACGAATGGTGAGCGGTCCCTGCATCGGATTCTCCTCTGAAAGTCGAGCGACAATTTCAGACGCAACGCGGCGTCGTCAAGGCGACCGTCCAGAGGGGTCGGCAAGACGTGAGATGCTCTGCAGACCATGAAGCCCGATGTCGGAGAAAGAATCCACCGCCTCGAAGAGATCGCGACCCGCGACGTCGGACGCGGCATCGCGCCGCTCGCCGCCGCGGCGCGCGGCGGTTTGCTGGGAGCCGCGCGGTCGATCGCCGAGCACGGCGAGTCGCATGTCGCCGTCCTCACGGGGTTTTATATCCCCGCGGCCGAGCCGCCGGCACCCGAGACCGACGGACCCGTCGGTGCGGCGCAGCTCGCCGCGGCCCTGACGCGTGCCGGCTTCCCCGTGCGCCTCGTGACCGACGAGCGCTGCGCCGGCGCAGTACGCGCCGCGGCGCGTGCCGCGGGCTGCGGCGAAGCCCCGCTCGACGTGCTCGCGGTCGGCGGCCACGGCGGAGTCGGCAACGTCCTGGACGCCTGGGACACCGCGGTGCCCACAGTCAGCCACGTCGTCGCGATCGAGCGTGTCGGACCCGCCGCCGACGGTGTCTGCCGCAACATGCGGGGCGAGGACGTCACTCCCTTCACCGCTCCCGCCGACCGCCTCTTCCAGCCGCCCCGCATCCGCATCGGCATCGGCGACGGCGGCAACGAGCTCGGCATGGGCTCGCTGCCGCGCGAGCTGGTCGCCGAAAGCATTCCTCGCGGCGAGCGGATCGCCTGTACGGTCGCCTGCGACCATCTCCTCGTTTGCGGCATCTCCAACTGGGGCGCCAATGCCCTCGTCGCCGCTCTCGCCCTCCTCTGGGACGACCGCCGGGAAGCGCTGCTCGACGGCCTCACCGAGGACGTAGAGCGCGAGGTGCTCCGCGCCACGGTCGAGGAGGGACCGGCGGTCGACGGAGTCCTGCGGCGCCAGGCGCTCTCAGTCGACGGCCTGGAGTGGGACGAGCACGCCCGAGTGTTGCGCCGTCTTCGCGACGTCGTCGACGGCTGACGGCACGATAAGCTCTGCCGTCATGCCCGGAGAGCGAATCCTCGGACGGCGGTTCTACGCCCGCGACAGCCGCGAGGTGGCCCGCGAGCTGCTCAACAAGGTCCTCTTGAAGGACGGCGTCGGCGGCCGCATCGTCGAGGTCGAAGCCTACCTGGGCTCGCAGGACGCGGGCAGCCACACCTACCACGGGCAGACACCCCGCAACGCGACGATGTTCGGCTGTCCGGGGCTCCTCTACGTCTACTTCACGTACGGCATGCATTGGTGCGCCAATGCCGTCTGCGGCGAGAAAGGCAAGGGGACAGCCGTCCTCATCCGGGCCCTGGCACCGCTCGAAGGGCTCGACGAGATGCGCCGCCGCCGCGGGAAGGCGCGGCGCGACCGTGACCTCTGCTCGGGCCCCGCGAAGCTGTGTCAGGCCCTCGGCATCGACCGGGCCGACGACGGCGCCGACCTGGTGACGGCCGACGGCGGCGTCAAGATCGTGGACGACGGTGTGTCACCGCCGCGGCGGCCGGGGCAGAGCCGGCGCATCGGGCTCTCGGCGGGCGCCGAGCATCCGTGGCGCTGGTACGTCGTGGGCGAGGAGAACCTGTCGCGCCGGGGCTAGGCGTCGTCTTCCCGGAGCTCGTCCAGCAGCTCCTGGATCTTTTCGTTGGCCTGGTCTTTGGGGATCGGGGTGCTGCCGGCGCCGCGGTGGCCGCCGCCGCCGTAGCGCGACATGAGCTCGCCGACGTTCGTCTTGCAGGTCCGGTTGAAGATCGAGTGCGCCACCGCCACGACCACGAACTTGCGGTCGGGACCCCAGTGGACGCGCAGCGACACGTTCCCCTCCGGGAAGAGCGTGTAGACAAGGAAGCGGTTGCCGATCGGCAGGAACGAGCTGTCGCGGAAGTCGGTGAAGATCGCGTTGCCGTGAAGCGCCGTCGAGGCGAGCAGCGCTTCGCGGAAGCTCTGGTCTTCCTCGCGCAGGCGCTCGACCCTCTCCAGCACCATGGGCTGTTGCAGGACCTGGTCGATCGGCAGGCTCCTGACCCACTCGACGCACTGGCGGAAGTAGTACTCGAAGGCCCCGAGCCCCGTGCGGCTGTCGATGGTGTAGCCGAGGAGGATGTAGTCCTTGGGGTCGAGGACGTCTTCGCGCGTCAGCTGGGCCGAGTCGAGCCGGTTGGCCTCCTTGATCAGGGCGTCGAAGCGCGGCTCCTTGCCGTAGTACTCCCAGACCAGCTGGGCGGCGCTCGGCGCCAGGGCGTAGCGTCCCTTGAAGCTGCCTTCCGGCTCCTTGTTCGACGCCGTCTGGAGGTGGTGGTCAAACCACAGGCCGCATCCGGGGTGGTACGGGAGGTTCGCGATGATGTCCTCTTCGGTGACCTCGATGCGGTTGTCGGTGATGTCTTGGGGGTGCACGAGGACCGTCTCGGAGATCTCCTCGTGGGTGGTGATGACGACGGCACAGGCGAGGCCGTCTAAGTCTCCTCGGGTAATGAGTCGCATCTCAGCTCGCTTCCCACAAGTCGTTGACTATACAGCTGGAGGTTGTATCACAGGCCCTCCCGCCGGTGGAACCGTCGGCGGAGCTTCCTCGGCCACGACGGCCTCGATCAGGGGTCCCAGGTACCTGGCGACGAGCTCCGCGACCCGGCGCTGGCCCTCGGCGTTGGGATGGATGCCGTCGGCCTGGTTGAGCTCCGGATCCGCGGCCACGCCCTCGAGAAGGAAGGGGAGGAAGGCGGCACCCGTCTCCTCGGCGAGCCGCGGGTAGACGGCGGCGAAGCGCTCGGCGTACTCGGGACCATAGTTGGGCGGCACGAGCATGCCGGCCAGCAGGACCCGCGCCCCGGCGGCTTGGGCTCCCTCGACGATCCGGCGCAGATTCTCCTCGCTTTTTTCGACGTCGAGCGCCCGCAGCCCGTCGTTGCCGCCGAGGCCCACCATCAGGATGTCGGGCTGCTGGCGCAGCAGCCAGTCGAGGCGGCGCAGGCCGCCGGCGGTCGTGTCGCCGCTGACCCCGGCGTTGACGAAGCGAATCGGACGTCCCGCAGCGGCCAGGAGCTCGGCCGCGAGCGCCGGAAAGGCCTCCTCCTCGCTCAAGCCGTAGCCCGCCGTCAGGCTGTCGCCGAGGAAGACGACGAGGGGACGCTCGCCGGAGGGAGAGCGGGCCTCTTCTGCCACCGGTGCCGGGGTTGGATCGGCAACCGCGGCGTCGGTTGGTGCCGTGTCACGGCTGCATCCGAGGGCGGCGAGGAGAAGGCAGGCGATGAGGGTGCTCGGCGTTCGCATGAGGGCGGATTGTACCTGAACGGATCGGAGGGATCCCAGGATGCGCCGCGGGCTTATCCTGGGCTTTGGGGTTTCATGAGG
>CBDUYN010000034.1:0-66623 GCA_965371445.1 uncultured bacterium
CCGGCAAAGCTTCGGGGGCGGCGGTGCTAAAGAAGCATGCGGAATCGGCAGGCACCAGCCTGCCCCGGAGCGAGCGGCAGGTCCAGGTCGCGGGCGCGTTCGCCGACGCGGCCCTCGAGGCGGGCGGCCCTGGGCCATGGCGGCGCTTTCGGCGACGAGCACCCGCCGCGCCGCCGGCCATCGGCCGAACGCGTCCACAGGGCGAGGGCCGAGCCAGCGGTCGCGGCGCCGCCGTACAGGCGCCAAGCCGCCGAGAGCGCCAACCCCACTTCACGGGCTGAAACGGGGTCGGCGGGATTCCTGCCAACCCCACTTCAGGGCGTGAAACGGGGTCAGTCGACGCCGCCGCGTCCGGGCAGGCCGTCCGGTTGCGGCGTTTCGCCGTCCTGGGGATCCGCTTCCTCCTGCCCCGAGCCGCCGCGGGGAGCCTTGCGGTCGGTCCCGGCGATGCTACGGTCGCGGAAGATGAAGTGGGCCTCGCCGGTTTGTCCCCAGAAACGGGAGCGAAAGTCCGGGAAGCGGATGACGTTGAAGCGGCGCTCGACGTCGCCCCGCAGGGTGTAGAAGACGTTCTGCTGCAGATCCTGGAGCTCGGGCCGTAGGCCCCGGCGCAGGAGCGACTCGACACGCACCATGGACTCGCAGATCCACCAGCGCTGGGCGTCGTAGTCCGACGCGTTGCCGCGCTGGAAGTTGGTCTCGGTCACCGCCACGGGCTTGCCTCGGGCCAGGCGTTTGTACTCCCGCGCGAGCTTGCGTACGTCCTGGACCCGCGGGCCGTAGATGTGAGCCGAGAGGACGTCGATGTAGGCCAGGGCGCCGACACCGACCATCCGTTGGGTCTCGCGGACGCCGTCCTGGTTGCCGAACCAGGCCGCCGAGTAGAGCAGGATCTTCTCCTCCTCCCCACGGCCGGCGTTCACCTCGTCGATGAAGCGGCGCGCCGGGATCAGATAGCGGAAGACGTACTCTTCCGGCGTGACGTTGCTGAAGTTCGACGGCTCGTTCATGTACTCGACGCGCCGCACCATCGGGTAGCGCTCGACGAGGTCCCGGAGCTTGCGCAGCATGTCCTGCGGCCGCGGCTTGGCGTGGGGCGGCTCGGCCCAGTCGTCGTCGAGGAGCACGATGACCTGGTCGGGATCGAAGATCTCGAAGATACCGGCGAAGTAGGGATCGTCGTCCGCCAGGTCGTAGAACTCGGGGTCCGGGGGCGTGGCGAAGAAGGGATGCAGCGGGCTGATCCGTACCCCGGTGATGCCGTCCTTGAAAAGCTCCAGATAGGGGAGCTCCTGGCGCGCGCAGTCCGTGCCACAGTTGTGGCAGTTGACGAACAGGCTCTGCGGGCCGTGGAAGTTGTTGTAGGGATCGTTGCAGACCTCGACCTCCGCGCCTACCGGAAGCGCGACGATCAGGGCGACGAGGCCCAGGGCCTCCAGCCACCGTCTCCTCATGCTGTTCCTCCTTCCGCCGGCCGCTGGTGCGCTTTGGTGCCCTGGAGTCCGCTGACAGGCGGTGCTTCTCGGATTCCGCCAGGTCGCGGGCTCTCTCCTCCAAGGCGGCGGGACGGCCAACCGCGGCATTCTACCCGTCCCGGTGGCCGGCGGCAAGGGCGGCCGAGCCGCCGGACGGCGCGGACGCTACTCGTCGGTCTCGGATTCCCAGTAACGGTAGTGACGCAGGTGGAAGAGAAGCGCCCGCTGGATGTTCTTGGGGATCTTCGAGACCTCGCCGGCGTTGAGGAGGAAGTTCATCTGGAGGTAGAAGGCGGTCTGCCCGTCGAGGCTGCGGAGGTTCGGCGCCACGAGGCCCACGAAGGTCCGCCGGCGGACCTCCAGCGGCAGCCTCTGGATCGGCTGCAAGGGTTCGCAGGGAGGCGCCGTGGCCTTGTCGAGGGCGATCAGGAGGATCGCGATCTGCGCTTCCGTCATCGTCTCCGCGACGCTCTCCAGGTCCGTTTCGAGCTCCACCTCCTCCATGCCGACGTACGTGAGGGCTTCCACCAGGTGGTCGGCCGGGCCGCTCGCGAGGTTGGCCACGATCCCCGCCGGGAACAGGCGGCTGAAAAGCGCCTTCTCGTACTCCCGGAGCTGGGTCAGGGGCTCGAAGCTCACCTCGCCCGCCGCCAAGGTCTCGGGTTCGACCTCCGTTCGCGTCGGATCGACCTGGATGCGGCCCTTGCACCCAGGGCAGGTCAGGGCGAACGGCTGCGACGGCACCTTCTCGTCGGGCAGCGTCAGCTGCCGGTTGCAGTGGTTGCAGGTGATGATCATGGCCGGTTACTCGAAAAGATTGTCGGAGGCAAGCTTTTCGGCGCCGGCCTGTGCCTCTTGCGGGGCTCCGTCCGGGTGGATCAGGTCGGCGAGGTCGAGCTCCAGGTTGCCCCGGTTGGTGGCGTAGGAGAGGCCGGTTTCGAGGTCGATCGTGCCGGCGCGGATCATCTTCTCGATCTCCTGGTCAAACGACTGCATGCCGTCCTGGTCGCCGTCCTTGATGGCGTCGAGCAGCGAGAACCCGTCGGCGCCTTCGCCCTTCAAGACGTAGTCGCGGGTGCGAAACGTCGCCTTCATGATCTCGATGGCGGCGATGCGCCCGCCGCCGGTTTTTGGGATGAGGCGCTGCGAGATCACGTATTGGAAGGTCTGGGCGAAACGCATCCGCACCTGCTGGTGCTGGTCTTTCGGGAAGACGCCGATGACCCGGTCGATGGTCTTCGACGCGTCGATGGTGTGGAGCGTCGAGAGCACGAGGTGCCCGGTCTCCGCCGCCTCGAAGGCGGTCTCGATGGTCTCCAGGTCGCGCATCTCGCCGACCAGGATGACCTTGGGCGCCTGGCGCAGGGCGGCGCGCAGCGCGAGCGAGAACGTCGGCGCGTCGGCCCCGATCTCGCGCTGGTTGACCGTCGCCTGCAAGTTGGGATGCAGGTACTCGATCGGATCCTCGATCGTGACCACGTGGACGGCCTGCGACTGGTTGATCTCGTTGATGATCGCCGCGAGCGTCGTCGACTTGCCGGAACCGGTGGGCCCGGTGACGAGCACGATCCCGTTCTTGATCTTGGGGATGTTGTAGAGCTCTTTCGGCAGGCCCATGGCCTCGAGCGACGGCACGCCGTGGGGGATGACCCGCAGCACCGCCGCCAGCGTCCCGCGCTGCTGGAAGATGTTGACCCGAAAGCGGGTCACCCCGGGGATGGCGTAGGAGAGGTCGACCGAGCCGCGGCGGTGAAGCTCCTGGAGGTGGTCTTTCCTGCCCTCCATGAGCCCCATGGCGACCGCTTCGGTGTGGTAGGGAGTCAGGCTCGGCAGACCCGGGACTTCCACCGGGTAGAGCTGGCTGTCGATCTCCACCTGAGGCGGCTTGCCGCACGAGAGGTTGAGGTCGGAGATGTTGTCTCCGACCTTCAGCATCTTCAAGAGCAGGTTGTCGAGCTTGAAATTGATCAAGGCCTCATCTCCCTCCGCGGTCGAGGCGGGTGTTGACGCCGATCATAGCAGGGGCGCACGCTCATGCGCTCGCGAGGCTCGCGGTCCGTAGCACCAGGAGCGACAGAGTGGCGGCCAAAGCCGCCGAGAGGAGACTCCGCCAATCGTAGCCGGCGAGGCCGCCGAAGCCCAGGACGGTGGCGAGCAGCCCGCCGGCCAGGGCTCCCAGGACACCGGTCGCCACGGCCACGGCCCAGCCGAGCCGCGGCTCGCCCGGCAGGAACGCTCGGGCCAGAAGTCCGGCGGCCAAGCCCATCAGGAGCCAGGAGAAGAGTCCGAGCAGGGGGATCATGTTCGTCGCAGTTCCATGGCTTCTTGGTTGTTAGGGCCATCGCAATCCAACCGCCCTTGATTCCCGCCCCGGCGAGGGGTAGCTTGTCTCCATGATACCCAGAACCGCCGTCCCGCCACCAACCCCAAGCACCCCGACAGCCGTCCTCGAGACCCACGAGGTCACGAACCAGGTGCCGCCCTTGGCTGCGGACAACCTCTTCACCACCGACGCCGCGCTCGGCGAGGCCGTCGAGCGCGAGGGCGCGCCCTGGGCCCGCGCCGGGCTCGCGGCCTTCGGCGAAGAGCTGGGAGACGCCGAGCTGCGCGAGCTGGCGACCCAGGCCAACCGCTTCTCGCCGGAGCTTGCTACCCACGACCCCTGCGGCCACCGGATCGACGAGGTCGTCTACCACGCCGCCTACCACGAGCTCATGCGGCGCGGTGTCGAGGCCGGAGTCCACGCCCTGGCCTGGCGCGAGGAGCGCGCCGGGGCGCACGTCGCGCGGCTCGCCCGGCACTACCTCCTGACCCAGGTCGAGACCGGGGTGATGTGTCCCCTGACCATGACCTTCGCCGCCGTTCCGGCGCTGCGGCTGGAGCCGGCGGTGGCCGAGGAGTGGGTGCCGCGCGTCACGTCGCTGGTCTACGACCCGGGAGCCCGACCGGCGTCGGAAAAGGCCGGGTGCCTGATGGGCATGGCCATGACCGAGAAGCAGGGCGGCTCCGACCTACGTTCGAACACCACCCGGGCGCGTCCGGTCGGCGGCGGCGAGTACCTGCTGACCGGCCACAAGTGGTTCTGCTCGGCACCGATGTCCGACGCGTTCCTCACCCTGGCCCAGACCGAGCATGGGCTCACCTGCTTTCTCGTGCCGCGCTGGCTCGACGGCGGCCGCCGGGGCGCCGGACCGCGCAACCCCTTCCACCTCCAGCGTTTGAAGGACAAGCTCGGCAACCGCTCGAACGCCTCCGCCGAGGTGGAGTACCGCGACACCTGGGCGCGGAGGGTGGGCGAGGAGGGCCGCGGCGTCGCGTCGATCATCAAGATGGTCGACCACACCCGGCTCGACTGCATGAGCGGCTCGGCCGGCATCCTGCGCCGGGCGCTCGTCGAGGCGCTGCACCACGCGGCGCACCGCACGGCCTTCGGACGGCGGCTCGCCGAGCAGCCGCTGATGAGAAACGTCCTCGCCGACCTGGTCCTGGAGTCGGAGGCGGCGACGGCGCTCCTCTTCCGTGTCGGGAGGGCCTACGACGAGGCCGAGGCCGATGAAACGCTCCGTCCCCTGCGGCGTCTCTTGACGGCGGTCGGCAAGTATTTCTTGACCAAGCGTTGTCCCGCCTTCGTAGCCGAAGCGCTCGAATGCCTCGGCGGCAACGGTTACGTCGAGGAGTCGATCCTGCCGCGTCTCTACCGCGAGGCGCCGGTGAATTCGGTCTGGGAGGGCTCGGGCAACGTCATCTGCCTCGACGTCCTGAGGGCCGTGGGACGCGAGCCGGAGGTCGTGCCGGCGCTCGTCGAAGAGCTACGCCAGGCACGCGGCGGCGACCGCCGTTACGACCGCTTCCTCGCTGACGTCGAGCAGGAGCTCACGGACCGTCACGACGCCGAGCCGCGGGCGCGCCGCCTGGTGGAGAGGCTGGCCCTGGCGCTTCAGGGAGCGCAGCTCGTCCGGCACGCGCCGGCGGCGGTCGCCGACGCTTTCTGCGCCGCGCGCCTCGCCGGCGACGCCGGCCGCGAGTACGGGACCCTGCCGCCGGGGGTGGACCTTGGGGCGATCCTCGAGCGGGGCCGCGCAGGGGGCTGACCGGCGAACAGGCTGGGTGTCGCTTCCGGCCCCTCTCCTTGATAGCCTCCTACGGATGAAAGCGTCCGCGCGTCGCCACCCAGTCGCGAAAAACAGCAAGGAGAGTCTGTGGCCATCAGAGAGTTATTCGTCTTTCACGTCCAACTCGACGACGTCGTCCCGGCGATCTGGCGCCGTTTGGAGCTCCGCCGGGAATGGACGTTCTGGCACCTCCACTGTGCCATCCAGGATTCGATGCCATGGGAAGACAAGCACCTCCACGAATTTCAGTTTTCGGCTGGCGACTCGGAGAGTCGAATCGGCCTGCCCAGCTACGAGTTCCCGGGAGAGGAAGAAATCCTGCCGGGTTGGGAGACTCCCTTGCGTGAGTGGTTCGTCAACGCACCGAGTTATTGCCGCTATCAATACGACTTCGGCGACGACTGGATACACACCGTCACCTTGGAGACGAAGCGGCCCGCTGAGCCAGGCGGCCGTTATCCTCGCTGCACGGCAGGCCAGCGCCGATGCCCACCCGAGGACGTTGGTGGACCCTTCGGCTACGGGCAATTCCTGGAGGCGATGTCCGACCCAGACCACGAAGATCACCCGATGTACCGAAACTGGCTCGGCATAGACTGGGACCCTGAGCGGTTTCATCCTGAAGAGGTCTGTTTCTCGAACGCTACCAGGCGTCTGCGAAGGTGTGGTCTGGGCTGAAGCACCAGACGGAAGCCGTCGTCAACCCGCCGGCGCGGGGCGAGCCGCCGATGCGGTCGGGCAGGGTACTCGACATTCGCCAAGAAAACCCCGACCGTGTTGGGTAGAATAAGCACGCCATGCCAGAGAAGACAACACAACAGGCGCCGGTCGCTGTCATCTCACCGCTGAGGCTGGAGCTGAGACCGTTTTTGAGGCATCTTGAGGACCAGCGCAGGCTCCTGATCTACAAATCGGCGCAATTCCTGGAAGCGAGGCTCGGGGAAAAGCGGCTCGTCGTCGGCTGGACAGGCGACGGCGCGGTGGCGGCCGGCGAGGGGTTGATGGCGCTTCTGCGGCAGCACGAGATCTCTCGCCTGGTCGTCGCGGGCGCCGCCGGCGGGCTGAGCGGCGAGCTCGACGCGGGGCGCGTCGTTGTCGCCCGCGAGGTCCACGACTCGGTAGGTCCGGCGCCCGAGCCGGACCTCACCTGGGCGCTGCGCGCGACGCTCGTCGGGGCGTATCCCGGTGTCGTCCTCACCAGCGACCGGATCCTGGTGAGCGCGGCGGAGAAAAGCGAAGCCTACAGCAAGCTTGGGCGCCCCGAGGTCGCCACGGTCGACCTGGAAACCGCCGTCTACGCCCGTATCGTCGCCGACCGCCAGATTCCCTACACCGCCCTGCGCTCGGTGAGCGACACGGCCGACGAAGACCTGCCGGTCGACTTCAACCGCTTCACGAACGAGGACGGGCACACCCAGATCAGCCGGGTCTTGAGCTTCGCGTCGAGCCGGCCCGAGATGCTCGCCGAGCTGAGCTCCCTGCGCAAGCGGATGCAGCAGTGTGCCGTCAGCTTGAGCCAGACGTTGGTGGATCTTCTGACCCTGAGGCGGCAGTGTCGTTGAGGCTTTCGGCGATCGCTTGGACGGCGCTTGTCCCGCTCGCGCTCCTCACGCTTCCCATCGCCGCCGACGAGGGCGAGAGGACGCTTCTGATCGCGCTCGACGCCGTCCCCTATTCCACGGTGGCCGAGCTCGCCGATCCCGCCCGCGGCGAGGACGCGCTCTTCTCCGGCCTCGGCTTGCGCGGTCCGGTACCGCTCATCAGCACCTTCCCTTCGACGACGAGCGTCGCGTTTGGCGGCATCCTCGAGCCGCTGGAGCGGGACCTTTCGCCGGGCTACGAGGCCAAGCTCTTCGACTGGACCGAGAACCGCATCCGCGGCGGGGGGCTCCGGAGCTACGGCCGGATCAAGTTTCCCTGGCGCGAGCTCTGGGACTGGAGAATGCGCAGCCTCTTTGCCAAGCTCACGAGCGGCGCCCGGCCGGTCAAGGTCTCGCAGCGTTCGATCCGGCGTTCTCTCGCGGCTTTCCAGGCGTCGGAGAAAGACCCCTACTTCGTCTACTACACGACGACAGACCTGGTGAGCCATCTCAAGACCCCGGCGGGGCTCGAGCCGGTGTTGCGCTATCTCGACGAGAAGCTACGCGAGCTGCGAGCGAGCGAGGCCCGGCCCTTTCGCCTCGTCCTCCTCTCCGACCACGGCAACGCCGGCGGCGAGCCGCTCGAAAACGTCCGCAAGGCGGTCTACCGGGCCTTGAAGGACGCGGGCTTCTATCGGAGGAAGCACCTGAGCGGCGGGCGCGACGTGGTCTTCGTGCCTTTCGGCCTGGTCTCGGCCTTCGTGGCGTTCACCGAGGAGGGACGCGAAGCCGACGTGGCCGAGGTCGCCGGCACGGTCGAAGGCGTCCAGGTGTGCGTGGCACCTCAGGACGGCGGGTGGCGCGTGACAAGCCCTGGCGGCAGCGCGCGGATGTACCGCCGCCGGACGCCGGACGGCGGGGAGTTTTTCTCCTACGAGCCGGTGACCGGCGATCCCCTGGAGCTTGCCGCCGTCGCCGAGGCGCTCGCAGGGCACGCCGGCCCTTCCCCGAGGGATTTTTTTCCCGACGCCTCGTGGCTCGAAGCGACGCGCGAGCGCTTCTACCCCGACCCGCTCTACCGCATCGCGCGCGGTTTCGACCTCGTCGAGAACCCGGCGTCGGTGATCTGCGCCACGGCCCCGGGCTACATGTTCGGCCCGATCTCGACGGAGCTCGCCTCGCGCTTGACGGTCGGACCGCTCCGCTACACCCACGGCGCCCTCGACCGCGAGCCGACCCTCGGTTTCTTGATGAGCGACGTCGAGGGGTGGGAGGCGTCGGGGCCGGTGCGCTTCAACCAGGCGCTGGTGCCGTTTGTGAAGCCCTAGCCGACCTCGTCGCGTCGGTGGCCACAGTGACGTTTGATCTCTACCCCGGCGAGGCCGGCAGCGAGGCTTGACGCTCTACGCCGCTCGCGCCGATAATGGCGGTGGATGCTCGGTGAGCTGCGCCACTTCGGCGAACTTCTGACGCGCAATGCTCGCCTCATGGGGGACCACGAGGGCCTCGCAATGGGCGAAGAGCGCTACACGTGGCGCGAGAGCGAAGCGCGCGTCAATCGGCTCGCCCATGCCCTGGGCAAGAGGGGGTTGCGCCGCGGCGAGCGTGTCGCCATCCTGTCGGAGAACCGCATCTCCTTCGCCGAAGCGATTTTTGCCCTCGCCCGCAGCGGCCTCGTCGCCGTGCCGATCAACACCCACCTGGTGGCGGAGGAGGTGGCCCGCATCCTCGACGACTGCGAGGCGGCCGCCTTCCTCGTCGGCGACGACTACATGGAGGTGGCCCGCGACGGCGCCGGGCGGGTCGCGGGCGTCCGGCTTCTGGCCGGGCTCGGGGAGGGCGGGGGCGAGATCCCCGCGTACAAGACGCTCCTCGACGATGGCGAAGAGAGCGAGCCGGAGCTCGAGGAGCCCATCGCCGACGACGACCTCCTCGCGCTGCTGTACACGAGCGGCACCTCGGGCTTCCCCAAGGGGGTGATGTACACTCACCGGCGGGCGCTTTTTGCCACCGTCATCCAGGTGCTGGCGATCGGCAGCGCCCGCCGTCACCGGGTGATGCTCCCGACGCTCCTCTACTCGGCGGCCGGGTTCATCGCCCTGGCATCGGCGATCGCCGTCGGCAGCCCCTGTCATTTGCTGCGGTTCACCGTGCCCAACGCCCTGGAGGTCCTGGAGCGGGAGCGCATCACCTTCACCTACTTCGCCCCCACGAGGCTCAAGAGGCTGCTCATGGATCCGCGCGTCGAAGAGCGAGACTTGAGCTCCCTCGAGGTGCTCCTCTACGGCGGCAGCCCGATGCCCGAGTCGACGCTGAGGAGGGCCGCAGAGGTGCTGCGCGTCCAGGAGGCGGGGGGCTGCTCTCTGCGCCAGACGTACGCCACGGCCGAAACGGGCCTCTCGGGCACCGTGCTGGAGCCCGAGGACCATCGGCTCGCTCTGATGAAGGAGGACTACGCCCACCTCCTCCACTCCTGCGGCCGGCCGCAGATGGGGGTCGGCGTCCGGATCCTGGGCCGCGACTGGGACGAGCTACCCGACGGCGAGGTGGGGGAGGTCGCGGTCATGTCGGACGCCGTCATGATGGGCTACTGGAACCGTCCCGAAGTCACCGCCGAGGCCGTTCAGGGAGGCTGGGTCAAGACCGGGGACCTCGGCCGCCGCAACGCCGACGGCCTCTTCTACCTGATCTCGCGCAAGCACGAAATGATCGTGACGGGAGCGACCAACGTCTACCCGGCGGAGGTTGAGCGGGTCCTCGTGGGGCTGGAAGGCGTCGCCGAGTGTGCGGTGACGAGCCTCCCCGATCCGAGGTGGGGCGAGGCGGTGTCGGCCTTCATCGTCCGCAAGGAAGCCGCCCAACTCGACGAGAGCGCCGTCAAGAGGTTCTGCCGTCACAACCTCGCGAGCTACAAACGCCCCAAGGCCGTCTACTTCGTCGACGAGATTCCGCGCAGCCCGATGGGCCTGCCCCTGCGCCAAGAGCTTCGTCGCCATGCCCTGGGTCTGAAAGCGGGGGCTTCCGAACCCGTGGCTCCCTAGGCTCTCCGCCGCCGGGCTGGGCAAGGACGCCGCGGGAAGGTATCATGAGCAGACGAGCCCAAAGGGAGGACCTAGGGTGCTTAGCGAAGAGCTGCAGCAGGTAGAGCCTTTCTCCGACCTCGACGAGGCCGCTTTGGAGCGCCTCGCGCATGAATTCGTCGAGTTCTACCTTCCCGCCGAGTATCCCGTCTTCCAGGAAGGCGTGGAGCTCGACACCTTCTACGTCGTCAAGGAGGGCCATGTCGTCGTCTACCGCGACGTCGTCGGCAAGCCCGTGCAGCTCCTGGCCCGCGTCGGTCCGCACGAGTACTTCGGCGAGTTTGCCCTCTTCACCCAGTCCGAGAGCACGATCTCGGCCCGGACGACCGAGCCCTGCCGGCTGCTCAAGATCGAGAAACCGGCGCTGCTGGCCTTTCTCGAGGGCTACCCGAGCCTGACCTTGAAGCTTCAGATGGCGGCGGCCAAGCGCCATTCCATCAGCGCCGCCGCCGCCCTGGAGCTCGGCCAGCGCAACGAGGTGCGGATTCGCATCGACCGCGAGGTCGTCTTGACGCTCGGCGACGGTAGCGTCCACTTCGCCGTCCTCGACAACCTCTCGCCGGGGGGCATGAGCCTCCAGCACGCTCCGCGGAGCTGGGACGAAGGCGACGACGTGGGCTTCGAGCTGAACCTCCAGAACGGCAGCCTTCCCTGTCATGGACGGATCACCTGGAAGAAGGGCCGGATGGTCGGGCTCGCCTTTACCGACACGAGCGGCGAGCACGAGAGGCTGATCCAGCAGTCGCTGCGCCAGCTCCTGCGGCCGCGCGACGTCTCCGGCGACGAGAAGTCCGGAGCCTGGCGGATCGTCGACGTGGAATCGCCGGATTGACCGGTTCTGTGCTAGGTTGAAGCCGGCGGCAGCCTCGGACATCCGAGCTCTCTCGTCACCAGACCCAAAAGCACGGGGAGGTTTTCCAGATGAAGAAGAAGGTCGTGCACATCGTCGGCACGGGGACGATCGGCGAGCCCCTGATCAGCCTCTTCACCGACTTCGGGGACCGTTTCGGCCTCGACGAGGTCACGTTTCACAAGCGCACACCTCTTGCCGACGACAGGGCGCGGATCCAGCACGTGATGAAGCGCGGCGCCCGGCTCGCGACCGACGACGGCGCCAGGGCCGAGTTCGAGAAATTGGGGCACACGGTCTCCTACTCGGCCGAGGAGGCCCTGGAGCGGGCCACGGTGGTCATCGACTGCACCCCGGTCGGCAACAAGATGAAGGAGAAGCACTACACCTCCTTGAAAGGTCCCCGGGGCTTCCTCGCCCAGGGGAGCGAGTTCGGCTTCGGCAAGCCCTACGCCCGTGGCATCAACGACGAGGTCCTGGTGTCGGAAGAGGACCGCTTCATCCAGATCGTCTCCTGCAACACCCACAACATCACGACGCTGATCAAGACCCTGTCCAAGGAAAAAGACGGCACCTACGCGCTGGAGCACGCCCAGTTCGTCTGCATGCGGCGCGCCAACGACATCACCCAGACGGAGAGCTTCATCGCCGCCCCGAGCGTCGGCAAGCACACCGACGCCGAGTTCGGCACCCACCACGCCCGCGACGCCCACGGCGTCTTCACGACCATGGACGTCGATCTCAATCTCTTCTCCTCGGCGGTGAAGCTCAACTCGCAGTACATGCACTCGATCTGGTTCCACCTGCTGATGAACCGCGACTTCACCTTACGAGAGGTCAAGCGGCGCTTCAACGACAACGCCCTGGTCGCCCAGACCGCGAAACGCGACGCCAACCTGATCTTCAGCTTCGGGCGCGACCACGGCTACTACGGCCGCATCCTGTCGCAGACCGTCGTGGTCGAGCCGACCCTGGCGTTGCGCCACAAGCGCGAGGTCTACGGCTTTTGCTTCACGCCTCAGGACGGCAACTCGCTGCTTTCGTCGGTGGCCGCGGCGTTGTGGCTCATCGAGCTGGACTGGAAAATCGTCTCACTGCGGCTGGAGCCGCTGCGCCGCTGGCTCTACACCGAGATCTGAGGAGACGGTGGCAGGGCCGAGGAAAGGACGGCCGCGGGGCGGCCACCCGCCGGGAAAGGGAGGCCCACCGGGGCGCCGGCCGCCGGGGAGGGGCCGACGGCCCTCGGCCCGCCGTGTACCGCAGCCTCCGCCGGATCGCCGGCCGCCGGCGGGCCTGCGCCTCGCCGACGTCGACGAGATCGAGGTCGAGGTCACGAAGCTCGTCACCGGCGGCGATGGCCTGGCCCGCTTCGAAGGCATCCCTGTCTTCATCCCACGCTCCGCTCCCGGCGACCGGTTGCGCGTGCGCCTCGTCGAGCGCCGGGTCGACTACGGACGGGCCGAGATCGTCGAGGTCCTCTCGGGCGGTCCCGGCCGGCGCGAGCCCCCCTGCCCCTACTTCGCGCGCTGCGGCGGCTGTGACCTCCAGCACCTCGGCGAGGACTTTCAGCTGCGCTACAAGGTGGAGGCGGTGCGCGAGACCCTTCAACGCCTGGGCGGAATCGAGGCGCCGGGCGAGGTCTCCGTGGTGCCGGGCGAGCCCTGGGGCTACCGGATGCGCACCCAGCTCCAAGTCGGCGAGAACGAGCGCGGCCGGGCGGTGGGCTACTTCGCTCGCCGGAGCCACGAGCTTGTGGCAGTCGACCGCTGTCCGGTGCTCGTCGAGGAGCTCGAGCGGCGCCTTCAACACTTACCCCGTGCGCTGCGTGAAACGACCCTTCGTCGCCTGGACGTCGCGGTGGGCCAAGGCGAGGCCTGGAGCGTGGCGCCCGTCGTCGAGGGCCTGCCCCGGGGGGAGCTTTCCGTCGATATCGGCGACTTCTCCTACGCCTTCGATGCCCGTTGCTTCTTCCAGGGGCACCGCCAGCTCTTGCCGAAGCTCGTCGAGGCGACGATCGGCGAGGAGGCTCGAGACGGCGAGCTCGCTGTCGACCTCTACGCCGGTGTCGGGCTCTTCACCTTGCCGCTTGCGTGCCGTGCCGAGAGGGTGGTGGCGGTCGAGGGCGACCGGGTGGCGGCACGCTATGCGCGCACGAACGCCCGCCGTAACAAGCTCGCCAACGTCGAGGTCGAGGCCCTGGCGGTCGACGGCTGGCTGCGGCGCCGGGAGAACCGCGACCTGCGCCCCGGGCGCGTCGTCGCCGACCCGCCGCGTGAAGGGCTGTCGATGGCCGTGCGCCGCTGGCTCCGCGAGGCGCGTCCGCCGCGATTGACCTACGTCTCCTGTCAGGCGGCCACCCTGGCGCGCGACCTCGGCAAGCTGAAGGGGGTCTACCGCCTGCGGAGCCTCGCGCTGCTCGACATGTTCCCTCAGACCGGTCACATGGAGCTCGTCGCCCAGCTCGAGGCGGTCGCCCCACCGGGGGACGCCGAATGATCGAGCCGAGCTACACGCTGCATTTCGCCAAGGAGGACTTCAAGTTCTCGAGCGCCCACTTCACGCTCTTCGGCCCGGAGAAGGCCGAGCGTCTCCACGGCCACAACTACCAGGTGGGCCTGGAGCTCGTGGGCAGCGCTCTCGACGACGACGGCCTCCTGGTCGACTTCGCACGGGTCAAGGGCCGGATCCGCGAGCTCTGCGACCGGCTCGACAGCCGGACGCTCGTGCCCGAAGAGTGCCCCTACCTCGGTGTCGAGCGTGGCGAAGGCGTCGTGACGGTGCGCTTCCGTGAACGTGTCTACCGCTTTCCGGAAGCCGACACCCTCCTATTGCCGATCGCCAACACGTCGATCGAGCTGTTTGCCCGCTACCTCTGGCAGGAGCTACGCCCGGCGCTCGCCGGCTCGCACGTCGAGGCGCTCGGTGTCAACGTCGCGGAGACCGCGGGGCAGAGCTGCTGGTACCGGGCACGGCTGTAGCCTCACTTCTGACGCAACGCCACGATCGCCTCGATCCTCCCCGCCCGCCGCCCCGGCCCCGAAATCGCTACTGCCGCGGGCCCCGGCAGGCGGCGGCGACCTCCTCCAGGAGGTCCTGGCGGCACGCGGCCGTCGTCACGGCTCTCCCGTGAAGTCGAGGGCGGTCGAGGCCGCCCACCCGGCCTGTGAGCCAGCGAATCTCGTTCTCGGCTCGCGTTGCAACATGAGTGTCCTCAGGGCCCCTGTCGCACGGTTAGCCGAGGATCGCGAAGAGCTCGTTCAAGCGCTTCGCGATCCTCGCCGGGTCGCTCATCTCCGTGACGGCGTTGAGCGCCAGGGCGGCCCGCGGCATGCCGTAGACGATGCAGGACTCCTCGTCTTGAGCCAGGGTGTAGCAGCCCCTCTTCTTGAGCGCCGCCATCCCCTGGGCACCGTCGTTGCCCATGCCGGTCAATAAAACCCCGATGGCCCGGCGTCCGACGCTACGGGCCGCGGACTCGAAAAGGACGTCGATCGACGGGACGTGGGGCAGGTCGGCGGGCTCCGGACCCAGCTCGGCCCGCAGCTCCGCGTCTTGCCGAGTGATCCGCAGATGCTCGCCCGATGCGGCGATGTAGACCGTGTCGGGCATCAGGCGCTCCGCGGTGACCACCTCGCGCACCCGAATCGGCAGGTAGGCGTTCAGACGCTCGGCAAAAGCCTGGGTGAAGCCGACCGGCATGTGTTGAACGACGACGATCGGCACCGCGACATTCTTGCCCATCACTTCGAGGATGGTCTGGACGGTCGGCGGTCCACCCGTCGAGGCGCCCATCACGACCAGGTCGTAGGCCCCGGGGATCGAAACGCTGGTCGGTTCCGGCGTGGGGAGAGGGACCGGCACGGACGGCAGAAGGCTCTCTCCCTCTTCGTCGACCATCTCGACGCCCGTGACCTCGAAGATCTTTTCGAGGAGCACCCCCCGTAGGGCCTCGAAGTCGACCAGCGAGTACCGTTGCTTGTCGATGAAATCGGTGGCTCCACGGTGCAGCGCCTCGATCGTCAGGGGGGCTCCTTCGCCGCTGTGGGTGGAGAGGATGATAACCGCCGTCGGGCGTTGGGCCATCACGCGGTCGAGAGTGGCGAGACCCCCCATACCCGGCATGTCGAGGTCGAGCGTCACGACGTCGGGTCGCCAGCGCTCGAGTTGGGTCAAGAACTCCTCGCCCGAGCCCGCCGAGCCCACCAGCTCGATCCGCGGGTGGCCTTCGAGCATCCGGGTGATGGCTTTGCGGATGAAGGTGGAATCGTCCACCACCGCTACGCGTACGATTTTCACTTCTCGGACCTGCGGTAGGCGATGCACTGGCCGAGTCGTTCCGCCTGAAAAGTGCTGGTCAAGCCGATGATCGACTCGGAGTGTCCTAGGAACACGACGCCTCCCGAGCGCACGACCTTGGAGAAGTTCTCGATCGCCGACTTAAGCGCCGGCTCCGAGAAGTAGATCAGGACGTTGCGGCAGAAAACGACGTCGTAGGGCGCGGCTGGTAGGAAGCTTTCGAGGTCGAGGATGTTGCCCTCGGAGAAGTGGACACCCTGGCGAAATCCCGGCCGCAGCTCGAAGCGCTCGACCTCGGGTTTGGTGAAGTAGCGCTTGACGTCCTTGTCCGAAAGGGTCCTGAGCGAGCTTGGCCGATAGATGCCGCGCAGGGCCATGTCCAACCTTTCGGTGTCGATGTCGATGGCGTCGATTCTGAGCACGTCTTCCAACTGGCCGAAAAGGGCCCGACGCAGGAAGATGTTCAAGGAATAGGGCTCCTCACCGGACGAGCACCCCGCCGAGAGGACTCGCAGCCGTCCCGGTACGCCTCCCTCGCGCAGCTTCTGAAGCTCTGTCGTCTGTAGAGCTTCGAATTGCGCCGTCTCGCGAAAGAAGTAGCTCTCGTTGTTGGTGATGGCCCGCACCAACGGATCGATCTCGCCGGTGAGGTCGTACTGCAGCATGAGGTAGTAGTCCATGAAACGCTGCAGGTGGTTGGCCCGAAGCCGCGGCAGGAGCCGGGACTCGAGGATCTCCCGCTTGTGGTCGGGGAAAAAGAGCCCGAACCTGCTGGAGAAAAACTCGTTGAACAAAGCGAGCTCTTCGAGACTGAGCGTTTGATCGTTTTGAAACAACGTCCGAAGCTCCCTCAGGCTTCAAGATAGGAAAGGGCTCTCTGGGCGACGATGGGTACGGGATCGGCGGCGAGGCGGGCCAGTGCCGCCAGGTTCTCAGGTCTTGAAAAGCGTCCCAGGACCTCGGCGCAGGACAGCCGTACATACCAGTCGCTGTGGGTCGTAGCGTTGCGAAAGATCTCGTCGTCGTCGCCGGTGGCGCAGCGCGACAGGGCTCGATAGGCCATCCGCTGGCGCTGCGGGATGTCCGAGCGGGTCGCATCGCGTAACGCGGCGCGCGCCTCGGGTCCGCCGATCCGGCCGAGGCTTTCGAGGATCAGGGGCTCGAGCGGAGACTCCTGAGGCTCCAGGAGGCTCACGAGAAGCGGTACGCTGTCACGGTCCCCGAGCTCGCCGAGGGTCCGAATCAGGTAGGGCTCGCCCTTTTTTTCCACCAGCCGCCGGAAGCTCGGTGCAAGCTCGCGGACCCCGGCACGCGAAGCGTATTCCGCGGCCACCGGGCCAAAAGTCTCGGGTTCCTCTTCGAGCCACCTCTCCCAGGGCAGGTCGCGCAGCACCTCTTCGTGGTCGAGGAGCTCGCCCAGGGCTCGAACGCGTTCGGGGTGCGCGAGCTCGGCCAGCTGCTCCTCGATCTCCACCGGTGAGTCCCCGAGGAGGGCTCTCAGCACCACCAGCGTCGGCTCGTCGACCTCGCCGGCCTGGGTAAGCTCCTTGCGCAAAATCTGGCGGTGGCTGCGCAGGAGCGGATGGACGGTCGAACGCTGCTCTTCAGGCAACCGCAGATAAAAGCCCAGGAGCGCCGTTCCGATCTCCGGAGAGCGGAGCTTCTCCAGGGCCCGCAGCATCGGCTCGTATTGCTCCTGCATCGTGGGTCGCGACAGCGCCTTGACGACCTCGGAAGAGGGCGTCGCCTTCGGATAGCGCGCGGCGAGGAGGAACCCCCAGGTGCGCTGGACGTCCGATTGCCCGATCAGATAGCCGATCAGGTCCTTGCGGTTGTGCAGGCACGCCGGCAGCACCGTCGTCTCGCTATGGGTGCCGGCGATGATCCGCAGCGCCTTCTGGTCCTCCTCCCCCGGACCGAGAGCGAGCAGAGACCGTGCCGCCGCCTCGCGATTGGCTTCCTGATCGTCAGCGAGGCGATTGGCGAGCGCCGGGTGCAGGCCCTCGATCGACGTCGGATGGCGGGGAAGCCCCTCCAAGACGTGGGCCAGGAGCCCGAGGATCGTCTCCGTGTCGACCTCGTTCTGGAATCGCAGCCAGTGTTGCGCCAGCGCCTTGAACGCGTTGGTGCCGCCGATCCTGGCCAGGGCCTCGGCGGCGATCGGGCCCGCCATGAAGTCGGTCAGGAGACGCTTCAGGTGCGGCACGGCGACCGGCGAGCGAAGGTTGCCCAGGGCCTGGACCGAGGCCATCTGGACCCAGGAATCGGCCTCGAGGAAACCGAGCAGATCCGGGATCGCCCGCGCGTCGCCGATCTGGCCGATGGCGACGATCGCCTCCTGCACGACGTTGGGCTCCGGGTGATGGAGCGTCGAGCGCAAGGGCTCCAGCCCGCGAGGGTCCCGCAGGTGGGTCAAGACGATGACGGCCTGTAGGACGATGTCGGAGTCGTCGTCTTTCAAGAGCTGCAGCGTCAGGTTGAACCCCCGGTTGCCCCGCATCTTGAGCATCTCCAGGCCGGCGTTTCTCAGCACGTCGTCGGCGCCGGATCGGAGGTAGTCCTTGAGGCGTTCGTCGGGGATCGTCGCGGCACCCATCCGCAAGGCGCGGCTGCGGATGCCGGGGCTGGGGTTGCGGATCAATCTTTCGATCGCTTCGATCCGCTCTTCCTTGGGCATCGAGGGTAGGTTGTCGAGCAATTCGATGCACTCCTGCCAGGTGGTCTCGAAGGGTTGTGGTGCTCCGTTCATCGGCATCGGCTTATCCTCGCGGCTCTCTCGGGCCTTGAGCCCGTCTCTGGGACGGCCCGAATGTCACGAGCCCCTTTCCCAAGGCACCGGAAGCCCATACCCCCGGTCTCGGCCAAGTCGTGCCCCACGAACGGGCACGCCGATTGATCCTCGTTCGTACCCGAGACCCGCTCTCGCGACCCTACTCCTCATGCTCAACGGCCGGAGACTCCTCTCCGCCTTCCTCTGCCTCGTCTTCGAGGGTGAAGACTTCCGCCACGCTCAGCAGACGTTCCGATTCCTGAGTCAGGTTCTGGGTATTGGTAGACAGCTGCTCGGCAGCCGCCAGGTTCTGCTGCGCGATCTGGGCGATGCGCTCGACCGCCTTGACCACCAGGTCCCCGCCTTGTTTCTGCTCGCGGCTCGCGTCGGCGACCTGCTGGGTCATGCGGTTCATGACCTCGACCGCCTTCATCATGTCGCGGGCACCGTTGGCCTGTTCCTTGGCCGCGGCGGCGAGCTGCCGGGTGACGTTTTGCATGTGGGTCGTCGTCGAGAGGATCTGCGCCGCCCCGCCGCTTTGTTCCTGGGTGGCACCGTAGACCTCGCCGACGAGCTCCGAGGTGCGCGTCACCAAGCCCACGATCTGCGCCAGGATGTCACGCGTCAGCTCGATCGCATCGCCGGTGTTTTGCTGGACGTTCTCGACCACGGCGGCGATCTCGCGCGTCGAGGTCACCGAGCGTTCGGCCAGGCGTTTGACCTCCTCGGCGACGACGGCGAAGCCGCGGCCGGCGTCGCCGGCATGCGCCGCCTCGATGGCGGCATTCAGAGCCAGGAGGTTCGTCTGATCGGCGATGTCCTCGATGAGGCCGACGATCTTGCCGATGTCTTTCGTAGCGGTCCCGATGTTCGAGATCGTAAGCGAGAGCTCGTCGCCGCGGGTGCCGGCGATCTCCGCCGCCTCGCGCGACACGTCGTCGACCACCCGTACCTTGGCCTCGATCGACTGGATCGAGGCCGCCATCTCTTCGATGGTCGAGGAGGTCTCGTCGACCGAGGTCAGGAGGTTCGTCGAGTTCTTGGCCACCTCTTCGATCGAGGCGCCCATCTCCTGGATCGAAGAGGAGGTCTCGTCGACGTTGACGGCGAGCGCCTGGGAGGACTTCGCGACGCTGTCGATCTGGGCCGCGATCTCGACCATCGTCGAGAGGGTCTCCTCGGCGGAGGCCGACTGGTTCTCGGCGCCGGTCGTGATCTGCGAGGAGGAGGCCGAGATCTCGGCCGCCGACTGGGCGACCTGGTTGGAGGCCAGCTTCACGCGGCCGATCATCTCCCGGAGGTTCTCCGACATGTCTTTCAAGGCACGGCCGAAGAGGTCCTCGTCCGAGCGGGGATCGATCCGCGCCCTCAAGTCGCCGGTCGCCATCTCGTAGAGCGCCGTCGCCATTGAACGCAGGTAGTCGAGCATCGACTGCATCGAGCGCAGGAGCTGTCCGATCTCGTCCTCGCGCTCGGCCTCGGACCCCACGGTCGTCTCCATGTTGCCGTTGGAGATCTGGTCGGCCACCTCGACCGCCTTCAGGATCGGACCGCGGACCGAGACAAAGACACCCAGGCCCAGGAGGCTCAGGATCAGCATGGCGGCGACGCTGATGACGGGGGTGAGGATGTTGGCGCGACTCTGGCGCTCCTGCATGGAGTCGAGCTGGCTGTCGAGCTTCGTTTTGCTCTCCTCGCCGAGCGCGATGACGGCTTCGGTCAGCTGGCGGATGCGATCGAACATCTGCCCCTGCAGAGCGAGGTCCTCCTGAGCGACTTCCTCCTCGAGGGCGTCGCGGATATTCGCTTCGGCGTAGCGCCGGGCGACTTCGTAGTAGGCTTCGAAGTCGCTCTTGATTTGCTGGGTCTTGGCCGCTTCGAAGGCGCTGTTCCCGGCGATACTGTCCAGCAGCGCCAGGATCTCGTCCCGGTCGAGCTCGGAACCGGCCAACATCTCGAGGTCCTGCTCGTTGGCAGCGTCCAGGAAAGACCGCGTGACGGCATCGATCTTCTCGCGGATGTCCCGGATGCTGTTGACTCCGGGGACGAAGTCGTCCTTGATCTGACCGGCGAGGGTGCGGACCTCGTTGCCGAGCGTCAGGTTGATGACGAGCACGGCGACGAAGCCCAGCAAGGCCACCGCAGGCCCCAGGATGATCTTCAAGATCAGGCTCCAGTTGTCGAATCTCAATTTGCTTGCCATGTGAAATCCCTCAAGCCTTGCGACATGCCGCCGGAAAGAAGCCCCGGAAATCGGCCGTTGATCGGTCACGGTAGGTCACCAACCTTGTCTCCTTACTTTTCCTTCTCGACGATCTTGAGCTCCTTGACACCCTCGACGAGCTCTGTTGCCGACGAGACGTAGCCGATCGCCCCACGGTTCGCCTTCACGAACTCCAGGACCTCGGCGTCGCTCGAGAGCTCGCGAGGCGGCACGTCGCGTCCGGAGAAGATCATCCGCTGCCAGTACTTCATGATGGCCGAGACGTCCTTTTTGTGCACGCCCTTGGTGAAAGCATCGCGGACCGCGGAATCCACCTGGTTCACAGGGACGACGAGCTCGCCGTCCTCCCAACGCTTCCACTTCTTTAAGAACATCCTTTCCACCGTCTTCGGCTCCAAAGTCGTCGTGGGGTTGTCTTGATGGATGACGACCTTGAAGCCGGGGTCCTCGGCCGATGGAGCGCTCTCCTGGGCCGACACGCCCGACCCAAGAAAGAGAAAGAGGAGTACCCAGAGGGCGATCGTTGATATCTTCATTGGTCTCGGGCAGTCATGTAGAGGACGACGCCTGGCGTTGCGCGGCCGGCCGTTTGTCCTTGGGTGGACGATTCTCGTGGCTCTCGTCGGGACAGCGCTTCGAGGGCGCCATGCTGCTGCTTGGCCGCTCATGGCGCAGTCCCTTCGGACGGCGGAGCCGCTGCGGCGTCGCCGAGGAGCGCGGCGGGCGCCACCGGCGCGTCTCGGATCACGAGGGCCCGGTCCACGTCGAGCAGCAGGATCAGCCCCTGCTCGACGTGGTAGACCCCGGAGATGTAGTCCGACTGAACCGTCATCACGTCCTCCGGCGGCGGTTGGATGCGATCGACGTCGAGGTGCAAGACCTGATGGACGGCATCCACCAGGAGCCCGAGGAGACGGCCGCGGGAGCTGACGACGATGATGCGGCTCATGCGGGTCAGCTCGCCCTCCGGAAGCTCGAGGCGAATTCGCAGGTCGAGGACCGGGATGACACGCCCGCGCAGGTTCGTGACGCCACGGATCGGGTACGGCGCATGAGGAACACGTGTGATCGAGGAGATGCGCAGGATCTCGCGGACCGGGGACACGGGCAGCGCGAACGTCTCGCTGGCGAGGGACAGGGTCACCCAAGTCTCCCGGCGCACTTTCTTCGCCTGCTCCTCAACCTGCCCCGCGCTCAGGCTGTCGGCAAAGGCGAAGACCCGCTCCGGGTCGGTGTTCGACACTTGCGCCGCGGCTTTTTCAGCCGCCTCGACGGCTGCGGATGGCACCGACGCCTCGCCTTCGCTCGCCTTCGGCGTTTCGCGAGCGGACTTCGCCGGAGGACGCTTTTCCGGCGAGCCGGCGGCTGGCGAACCGGCGGCCGGCGCCTGGCGGCCTTTCAGGAGGTCTGCGGCAAAGCCGAAAGCGGGCAGTGAAGGTTTTTTCTTGGCCGCAGGGGTCGACTTGGCCGCTGTGCCCTCGCTCGCGGATGGCCGCCCCGCTGAGGCCTCTCCGGCCTTTCCTGCGTTTCTTTTTCCGCCGCCTTTCTTGCTGCTCATCCAGCTTTCCCTCGACTGTCGCGATCCGCCGCCGAAGCCTCCATGCCCTTCCCGGCACTGAGGAAGGGCGGGATGGTCACCAGGGCGTTGGGGTCGAGGATCATCACGACACGGCCGTCCCCGAGAATCGTGGAACCCGAGACGCCGGTCGGTTGTCCGACGATGCTGTCCAAGCCCTTGAAGACGATATCACGAATGCCGACGATGTCGTCGATTGCGAGGCCCCGGCAGCGGCCGTGGACGTTGATGATGATCGCGTAGCCTTGCTCGCGGACCCCGGCGGCGGTGCCAAAGGCCAGCCCGACGTCGAGAAGCGGGACCAGCTGACCGCGCCAGGAGACGACGCGGGCGTGGTTGACCTCGTGGTGCTCGTGGCTTTCCAGGCGCTTCAACTCGGTGATCGCGTTGAGCGGCAGGGCGTACCCTTCGCCGTCGACGGTGACGAGCAGCGAGCGCAAGATCGATGTCGTCAACGGCAGCCGCAGAGTGAAGCGCGATCCGACGCCGCGCTCGGAATGGACCTCGATGCGGCCGCCGTGACGGTCGACGCCGCGCTTGACGGCCGACATGCCGACGCCGCGCCCGGCACCGAGATCGGCGTCCTCGCGGGTCGAGATTCCGTCGGCGAAGATCAGGTCGTACTCCGAGCCCGCCGCGTCGAGCTCGGCGCCGAGCTGGGTAGCCTTGGCACGCAGTCTCTCGAGGTCGATGCCGGCGCCGTCGTCGGCGACTTCGATGCGCACCTCTCCGGCCTCCAGGACGGCGGAGACCTGCACCTGGCCGGTTTCCGACTTGCCAAGCCGCCGGCGCTCCTGCAACGGCTCGATGCCATGATTGACCGAGTTGCGCACCAAATGCCCAAGGACCTCGCTCGCCACCTCCAGGAGCCCCTTGTCGATCGGCGTCTCGCCGCCGCGGATCGCGAGGTCGACTTTCTTGCGCTCGCGAGCCGACTCGTCGTGGATGATGCGGCCGAGCGAACGGAAGAGACTCTGCAGAGGGACCATGCCGAGCTCGGTCACCTGCTCTTGCAAGACGTTCAGGGTCTTCTCCAGGGCCTGCTGCGCCGAGTCGACCTCGTCCCAGGCCTCGATCGAGCGGGCGACGAGATCCTCCATCTCCTCCGGAGGCTCACGCATCAGCTCGAAGCCGCGGCCGACCGCGTCGGCGAGCCGGTTGCGGAAAATCAGCGATTCGGCCTGGTACTCGACCATCTGGTCGATCTTCGTGAACGGCACCCGGACACTCGTCGCCACGACTTCGGTGGGTGCCAACGGCACGGCCTCCGGCTCGGCCGACGCCTCTTGCGCCCCCGGCGCGGCGCTCTCGGGCGCGCGGATCGACTCCATCATGGAGCGCATCGTGTCGAGGCCGCTTAGAATGTCGTCCAGGTGAGGAGCCTCCAGATCGAGCGACTCGACCTCGTCCTCCAGCAGGTGGGCCAGTTGCTGGAGGTCGGTAAAGCCCATCATGCCTGAGTTGCCCTTCAAGGTGTGCAGCTCCCGCTTGACCTGAGCCATCGACGCTTGACGCGATTCGGAATCCGCGGAGGCTATCCGGAGCATCAACGTCTCCACCTCGTCGGCCCGTTCCCGGGCCTCGAGGAGGAATTCCTCTAGCAGCTCTTGAAATCCAGAATCCATCATGGCGTAGATAGGGTACAATACGTGGATCCGCAGGCAAGCCTCGTCGGGAAGACGGGGTCGTGTCAAGCGGGAGAAAGCCAGCCACGGAGCGGCCAGCGGCGGCTCCGGCGGTGGCCGCGGGCAACTTTGGGCGCCCTCACGGACACCGGGAGGAGGCTCCGCTGGCGGCCAGGGACTTTGCGTTGCTTGCACAGCCAGCAGCGCATGGGCTAGTGTAGGGGCTGGTGTACCGGCACCGAGGACTGGAGCGTTCAGGACACCCTGCCGGGCCAGCGGGCCGGTGCCGATCCTCCCTCCCGGAGGACGACGGAAGGCCACGAGGAGCGCTCGCAGCCCGGCCGGCGGCCATCAGAGGGCAGGGACGGAACCAGGCAATAGGAGGACGTTGAGTGCAACCGCGGAAGATTCTGGTCACAGATGATTCGAAGCTGATCCACAAGATGTTCGAGGTTCTCCTGCGGCAGTACAACCTGGTCCACGCCCACGACGGCCTGGAAGCTCTGCAGGCCCTCGGCAACCACGCGGACATCGACCTGATCCTCCTCGACATCAACATGCCGAGGATGAGCGGGCTGGAGTTCCTCAGCCAGATCAAGAGCGACGCGGTTTTCAAGGACATCCCCGTCGTCATCATCAGCACCGAGGGGAAGGAGGAAGACACCATCCGAGGCCTCGAAGCAGGGGCGGCGGCCTACATCAAGAAGCCCTTCGGTAACCAGGAGCTGTTGGAAGTGATCCAGCGTCTGTAGGATTCGGATCGAGGCGATGGAGAAAGCGGCAGCAGAGGCGACGGCAGTCCCCGCCGGAAAGGTGATCTCGGAGCTGAGCTCGACCCTGGAGAGGGCTCGCCAGCTCGTGAAGGACCTCTCCGAGGGGCTCGCGGCGGCCGGCGATCCGGCGGCCGGCGATCCGGCGGCCGGCGATCCGGCGAGCGGCGGTGCGGCCGCAGCGCCCGAGAAAGAACGCGTCGGCGAGCTCGAGCGTGAGCTCGAAGCGATCGATCGCGACCGTGAGGACTTGACAACCCGGCTCGTGGAGGCCGAGAACCAGCTCAGCCGGCTGATGGGCCTTTACGTGGCCACCTTCCAGTTGCACGCCACGCTCGATCCCACGGAAGTCCAGGCCACGATCGCCGAGATCGCGGTCGACCTACTGGGGGCGGAGCGCTTCATGCTCCTGTTGCGCGAGGAGGAGACGAACGACTGCGAGGTGGCGCTCCACCGCGGGCTGGAAGACGAGATCAGCGGCCTCTATGCCAACAACCGCTACGAGGGCGGCGACCCGCTGGTCGACGCCGCCCTGGAGGACGGCGTGCTGCGGATGGGGCCCGAGGAATTCTCGGAAGTCGTCGCGGCGGTCCCCCTCCGCGTCCAGGATGCGATCGTCGGGGTGCTCGTGATCACCAAGCTTTTTGACCACAAGGCGATCCTGCGGACCGAGGACCGGGATCTCCTGGACCTGCTGGCGGCCCACGCGGCCTCGGCGCTCTTCGCCGCCAGGGTCTACTCCAACACCGACCGGAAGCTCCGCACTCTGGAAAGCCTGGTGCAACTGGTGCGCGGAACTTGACGAGAATGACCGCCCGGCCCCCAGTGAGGACGCCGGGCGCTATGAGTCGAACGGGATAGGGCGCAGCGGTGAGCCTCAACGGCAAGCTCGAAGACGTCTCTTTAAGCGACGTCATGCAATTCATCCATCTGGGCCGGCGGACGGGGACCCTTTCGCTCACCCGAGGCCGGAAAGAAGCGGAGATCGGCTTCCACCGCGGCCAGATCGTCAGCGCCTGGGCCCCCGGCTCGAAGCGCCTTGCAGCGCTCTTGGTCGACAAGGGCCTGGTCGACGCCGCGGTCATGGGTGAGCTCGTCCGGGCCCAGAGCTCGGAGCTCCCGCGGCGCTCCCTGGGGCAGGTGCTCGTCAGCTCCGGAACGCTTGACTTCGAGACCATCCGCAAAGCCATCGAGGAACAGATCGAGGTGACCATCTACGACCTCGTGCGCTGGAGCTCGGGGTCGTTCGAGTTCGCCCTGGACGAGCTCAAGCCCATCGACGACATCGCCATGTACCCTGGCGACGTCATCCCCAAGCTCAACCTGAACACCCAGATGGTGCTCCTGGAGGCCGCCCGGCTCCTCGACGAAGACAATCGGGACGCGGACGAGCTCGAACGAGCCCGCGGAGGCCGGCCGGCGGTGATCGAGCCCAGGCCGGAGCCGACCATGGCGCCGGCCCGCGGCGAGGAGCTCTCGCTCTCCTCCGTCGCGGACACGCTCGAAGGATTCGACGACATCCACATCCCGCTGGCCTCCGACGAGGACATCCTGCCCGCCGCCGGCCATCGGCGCTTGCAGATCGTCTCGCCCGACCGCCAGATCTCCGAACAAGTCGCCGAGATCATCCTGCCCGAGATCGCCCAGGTGATTCGCGTCCCCCTACGCGAAGCCGGCAACCGCCTGCCCGGCGAGCCGACGCCGACCGTAGTGGTGCTCGACATGCGGGAGGGTTGCCACACGGTCGAGGACCTTCTCGCCATCCGCCGCTCGCGGCCCCGTTCGTCGGCCATCGCGTTGATCGACTCCCAGGAGATGACCACCCGGGCTTTCGACTCCGGAGCCGTCGCCGCCATTCCCGCCAACCCCGGAGCCCTGGCCGCTTGTTTCCACAGCCTGATCCGCAACCTCCCCGACGCCAACGGCAGCCGTGGCCAGGCGACGGTCAAGGCCGGCTTCGCCCGGCTTCGCCGGGTGCTGGCCGACATCCGCTCCGGCCTGCTCTCGGCCACCATGGCGCTCAACCTCATGCACATCATCTCGGAGTCGGTCGAGCGGGCCATCCTCTTCCTCGTCCGCCAGAACGACCTCTCGACGCTGGGCGCCTTCGGCTTCAGCGCCGAAGGCCGGCCTCTCGCCGAGGTGACCCGCGCTGTCGTCATCAACCTGCAGGAAGAAAACGTCCTGACCCGCTGTATCGCCGACGGCCAGCCACGCTCCATGAGCTTCGAGAACGCCAACCTGCCGGCGTCGTTCGCCAACCTGATCGGACGCCCCCACAGCGGCCAGATCGTCATCTTTCCGGTCCTCGGAGCCGAACGGGTGATCTCCGTCGTCTACACCGACAACGGCTCCAACAGCCGCGCCATCGAGGACATCGAGCTCCTGGAGCTCGCCACCGCCCAGGTCGGCGTGGCGTTTGAAAACGAATTGCTGCGGCGCCAGATGGGCTCCTGAGGCCCGGTCGAAGAGGATGCCCTCAGGCGCCCAGGCGCCCATAATCCAGAGGCCATGCCGGCCCAGAAGCATGTCTGCCACCCAGGTCGGGAGCACCGTGACTTGCGCCTCGACCAGTTCCTGGCCCGGGCCTTGCCCGCCGACCCCGAGAACGTCTCGCGGCGCGAGGCACGCCGGTTGATCGACGCCGGAGCCGTCTATCTGGACGGCAAGCGGGTGCGGGTGGCCTCGCGCAGGATCCGGAGCACCTCCCGCGTGGAGGTCTATGTCGAAGACCAGCCGGCCGCCGCGGTGGAGATCGGGAGCGATCACGTCCTCTACGAGGACGAGCTGTTGATCGCCATCGACAAGCCCTCCGGGATCCCGGCCCAGGCGACCCGGGGCGACGCCGTCCACGACCTCTACTCCCAGGTGCGTCGCTTCTTGAAGCGACGCGACGGCTCTCCCGCCCCCTACCTCGCGCTTCACCACCGGCTCGACACCGGGACCTCCGGGGTGATGCTCTTCGCCAAGGACCGAAGCGTCAACCGGCACCTCGGTATGGCGTTTACCGATCAACGGGTGCGAAAGCTCTACCACGCTCTTTCGGTCGTCGCGTCGGTCACCGTGCCCGGCGGTGCCTGGACGGTCAGCAACCAACTCGCCGCCCCGCGGACGATTGACGGAATCCGGAAAGTCGTGGCCCTCGACTCCGCAAACTCCGTGGAAGGCCGCCCCGCGGAAGGCCGCCCCGCGGAGACCGATTTCCGCCCGCTGCGCGTCTTTCCCGGAGCCGTGTGGATCGAAGCGGTTCCGAAGACCGGACGCACCCACCAGATCCGGGTCCACCTCGCGGACTGCGGCTTGCCGGTGCTCGGTGACCGGCTCTACGGCCGGGAAGCCCGGCCGAGGATTCCGGCGCCGCGCCTCATGCTCCATGCCGCGAGCCTCACCCTGGAGCACCCCGTTTCCGGTGAAGCCTTGTGCATCGAAAGCCCGCTGCCGGCCGACTTCCGAGACGAGGTCCGACTCCTCCAAGGCTCTTCCGAGACCGCTGCATGAGCCGACGCTCGCCCTGCTGATCGGCATCAACCACTATCTCCGTGCCACCACGGGCTCACGCCTGTGATTGCGAAAGCCCGTCCCCGCTCTCCTTGATGTACGCCTCGACGCTACGCCCCACCAGCCGCTCAAAAGACTCGCTCATGCTCTCGACCTCTCCCACCCTCTCGTCGAGCGCCATGCGCTCGACGCGGGCCATGGGAAAAAAAACCGTCGCCAGCCCCAGCGGCGGCTCCATCTCACGGGCGATCGAGCGTGCCCAGTCCTCGAAGCTCGCGACGTTCAAACAGCGCAGCGTCAGGCCGAAGGGCTGCAAGTCCAGGAGCACCCCCCACTGCTTCTCCGGGGGGCTTTGCAGGTGGACGACGACGATCTCGCCCGGCTTCATGACGAGGACGGCGGCTCGGAGAGCTCCACCAGGACGCCCCCGGCCGAACGCGGGTGGACGAACTGGACCCGGCAGCCGCCGGCGCCGGGGGCAGGGGCGTCGCGCAACAGTTGAAGCCCCGCGGCGCGCAGCCGCTCGTCGTCGCCCGTGACGTCATCCGTCGAAAAACACAAGTGGTGGATGCCGGGGCCGCGCTTTTCGAGGAAGCGGACGATCGGCGAGGAATCGCCCATGGGCTCCAGGAGCTCGATCATGCTTTCGCCGCAGGGAATGAGCGCCACCCGGACACCTTCCGAGGCGACCTCCTCGATCTCCTCGACGTGGAGCCCCAGGGCCTCGTAGGTCTTGCGCGCCTCCTCGATCGAGGCGACGGCGATGCCGACGTGGGCGATCTTGGAAATCATCGCATCCCCAGGAGGTTTCTGGCGATGACCGTGCGCTGGATCTCCGAGGTCCCCTCGCCGATCGTGCAGATCTTGCAGTCTCTGAAGTACTTCTCGGCCCGGTAGTCCTTGATGAACCCGTAGCCGCCATGGATCTGGACGCCACGTTCCGCGCAGAAGACCGAAGTCTCGCCAGCGTGGAGCTTGGCTTCGGCCGACAGGCGCGACACCGGAGCGCCGCTGTCCATGGCCAGCGCCGCGGCGAGCGTCAGGGCCTCGGAGGCGGCGATCCGGGTCGCCATCTCGGCGAGGTGGAACTGCACCGCCTGAAACGACGCGATGGGCTTGCCGAACTGCTGGCGCTCCTTGGAGTAGGCAAGAGCTGTCTCGTAGGCGCCGATCGCCGTGCCGAGGCCCAGGGCGGCGATCGAGATCCGGCCGCCGTCGAGGATGTGGAGCGCCTGGACGAAGCCCTCGCCGCGTTCGCCGAGGAGGTTCTCGTCGGGCAAGAAGCAGCTCTCCATGATCACCTCGGCGGTGTCGGAGGCACGGATGCCGAGCTTCGACTCCTTCTTGCCGGGCCGGAAGCCTTCGGTGCCCTTCTCGACGGCAAACGCCGAGATGTTGTGATGCCGCCGGCCGTCGGGGTCGGTGACCGCGAAGACCACACAGACATCGCCCACCGAGCCGTGGGTGGTGAAGGTCTTCGAGCCGTTTAGGATCCAGCCGCCGTCGACTTTCTTGGCGTGGGTGCGGGTGCCGGCGGCGTCGGAGCCGGCGTCGGGCTCGGTGAGGCTCCAGGCGCCGATTTTTTCGCCGCTCGCCAGCGGTACGAGCCACTTCTGCTTCTGCTCCTCGTTGCCGAATTTGTAGATGTGGTTCGAGCACAGGGAGTTGTGGGCGGCGATCGTGATCCCCACCGAGGGGTCGACTTTGGAAAGCTCGGTGATGACGAGCACGTACTCGACGTAGCCGAGGCCCACGCCGCCGTATTCTTCGGGGAAGATGATGCCGAGAAAGCCGAGCTCGCCGGCTTTCTTGATCTCCTCCATGGGGAAACGCTGGGCCTCGTCGATCTCGTCGACGATGGGGTCGATCTCGCCCAGGGCGAACTCCCGGGCGGCGTCGCGGATCGCCTCCTGGTCGGCGGTGAGGGAGAAGTCCACGGTAGAGGCCTCCTTCTATTCGTTTTCGGTACTCGACGCAACGGAGGGCCGACGCCCTTCTCGTCCCCATCATATCGCATCTTCCGCTCGGCCGAGGATCGCGAGGATCTTCTCGCCGTGCTTCTTGACCACCGCCGGCCCCATGCCCGGCACCCGCAAGAGCGACGCCTCGTCCGTCGGACGCTTGGCCGCAAGCGCCTGGATCACCTGGTCCTTCAGGATGCGAAACGCCGGCACCCGTCGTCGCCGGGCCTCCTTGAGGCGCCAGGCCTTGAGCTCCTCGACCAGCCCCATGGGAGCTCCCGGCGCAGGCGGCGCCTTTTTCCTCGCCGCCGGCCTCCTCGCTGCCGCCGTGGACGGCTTCTTCGCCGCCGCCTTTTTCCTCTTCGTCGCAGGTTTCTTCTTTGTCGTCTTGCGCGGCCGTCTTTTCGCCTTTGCGGGGGTAGCCGTCAGCTCCAGCTCCACCGTTCGCGGGTTTGTTCGCCGGCCGTCGGCGGAGAGCGTCGCGCGCTTGAAGTGGATCTCGCGGCCGTCCTTTTCAAAAGACGCGGCGGCGAGGTAGAGCAGTCCGGCGCGCACCAGCCCCCCGAGGACGGACTCGAAGCCGTTGCGGTCGAGCTCCTGGCTCGGACAGGCCTTCTTGTAGAGGCCGCCCGTACCCTGGCCGTCCCAGCGGCGCAGCTCCTGGAGCACCCGCGCGGCGACCTCGTTTTCAGCCGCCGTGGCCTGCCGAAAGACCCGGACCACACAATCCTGTGGAGCGCAAACGTCGCAGATCCCGCAGGGCTCACCGCTGTCCTCGCGGTCGCCGAAGTGCCGCACCAAGTCAAGCATGCGGCAGCCGTGCGACTCGGCGAGGCGGCCGATGCCGGCGAGCTGCTCCAGGCGGTGGGCGCTCTGCATCTGGAAGGCGTCGCGCCAGTCCTCGGCCGGCCCCCGCCGGACGTTCTCCTCGGGGTCGACCTCGGCGCCGTGGTGGATCCAGAGCTTTTCCAGGGCCTTTTCGAGGACCTCGGAGTCCGTCTCGGAGACGGTGGCGAAAAGCGCCTCCTTGGGAATCCACCGATCCGTCAAACGAGAGTGGAGCCCTGCCAGGACGCTGAGGTCGGGGTAGTCGCGGCCGCGGAAGAACTCGTGGGTCCGCCGGTCGGTGAAGGAGTGGAGGAGCACGGCACGCGACATCTCGCCATCGCGTCCGGCGCGGCCGATCTCCTGGTAGTAGCCCTCGATCGAGCCCGGCAGGCCGGTGTGGACGACCGTGCGTACGTCGGCTTTGTCAATCCCCATGCCGAAGGCGATCGTGGCGACGATCGTGTCGACGCGTCCCGAGAGGAACTCGGCCTGCACACGGTCACGGTCCGAGGCCGTCATGCCGGCGTGGTAGGCCGCGGCCGGCAGCTCCGCGCGCAGCTCGGCGCCCAGGGCGTCGGCCTCCTTCCTCGACGGGGCGTAGACGATCGCCGGCCGCCGCGCCGGGTCGGAGAGGAGGCGGCGCACCTCGTCGCGCCGCGCCGAGGGCAGCATCTCGGCCACCTCGACCGCGATGTTGGTACGCCGGAAGCCGTGGATGAAGCGCGCCGGACCCTCGAGGCCGAGCTGCGCGACGACGTCGTCCTGGACGACCGGCGTCGCCGTCGCCGTCAGGGCCACGACCGGCGCCGGCCGCAATAGCGGCAGGCGTCCGCCGAGGAGCCGGTAGTCGGGACGGAAGTCGTGTCCCCAGTGCGAGATGCAGTGCGCCTCGTCGATGGCGATCACGGCCGGCTTACGCCTGGCGAGCATCTCCGGGAAGCCTGGCACCGAAAGCCGCTCGGGGGCGATGAAGAGGAAGTCGAGCCGGCCGGCGAGGTAGTCGGCCGAGACCTGGCGCGAGACGGTGCGGCCGCGTCCCGAGTGGATGCGCTCGGCGGCAAAGCCCTGCTCGCGGAGCTTCGAGACCTGGTCCTCCATCAGCGCGATGAGCGGCGAGACGACCAGCGTCGTCCCGGCTCGGGCGATCCCCGGCAGCTGGTAGCAGAGCGACTTGCCGGCGCCGGTGGGCATGACGACGAGCGCGTCGCGTCCCTCCGTAACCGTCCGGCAGACGGGCTCCTGGTAGGGGCGGAACTCTTCGAGGCCAAAAGCGCCACGCAGCAGCTCGCCGAGACGTTCGGGGGGAACGGGCTCGCGCGGTTCCCGGGCCGGCGTCGACACGATTTCCCTCTGGCTCTTACTCCCCTCTCCCCTCAGGGAGCCGGCCGGGAGCGGAGGGGTTGGGGCTTCAAAGCCAGAAGCTCGACGCCCTTCGAAAATCTCCCCCACCACCTCCCTGACGAACCGCTCGATCCCCTCCATGAACGCCCCAAGCTCCCCGCGTCCCCGCTCGATTCCCTTGAGCTTCGCCTCCCACTCCCCGGTCATCGCCGGGCTCTTGACGTGAGGGTGGACGCGCTCGATCAACCGGATTCCCTTGTCCGTCGCCAGGAGGACTTTCTTCTCGCGCTCCAGGTACTTGCGGCGCAGGAGCGTTTCGATGATCTCGGCGCGGGTGGCCGGGGTGCCGAGGCCCGACTCGCGCATGGCCTCGGAAAGCTCCCTGTCGTCGAGGGCCTTGCCGGCGGTCTCCATGGCGGTCAGGAGCGTCGCCTCGGTGAAGCGTTTCGGTGGCCGGGTCTGCTTGGCCACGGCCTCGACGTCGAGCACGTTCAGGGGCTCGCTCCGGGCGAGGCCGGGGGGCAGGACCTCCTCGTCTTTTTTCTCCTTCCCCTTGGCTGGCACTTTCTTCGGCAGGACCGGGTCGAGCACCTTCCAGCCCTCCTCGATGACCATCGAGCCGCGGCTCGCGTAGCGGTCGACGATCGGTCCTCCGTCATCCGGGGAGACGACAGCGGTAACGACATTCGTCACCGAGTAGACGTGCTCGTCGTGCCAGGCCTCGAGAAGACGCCGGCAGACGAGGTCGTAAAGGCGTTCCTCGTCGCCCCCGAGGCTCGCCGGTGCCCGCGCCGTCGTCGGCAGGATGGCATGGTGGTCCGAGACCTTGGCGTCGTTGACGAAGCGCCGGCCGAGCGGCCGCTCCCCGGTCCCCCGGGCGAGCTTTCCCGGGTAGCGGTCACCGATCGCCCCGACGACCTCGCCGAGGGTCTTGGCCACGTCCTCGGTCAGGTGACGGCTGGCCGTACGCGGGTAGCTCAGGAGCTTCTTTTCCTCGTAGAGCTTCTGGGCGACGCCGAGGGTCTTTTTGGCGCTCCAGCCCCAGAGTCGGTTGGCGTGGCGCTGGAGCTCGGTCAGGTCGTAGAGGAGCGGCGGCGGGATGCGCTTCTTTTCCGAGCGGACCGACTCGATCGCCGCCTCGCCCGTTCTTGTGCGCTCGACGATCGCCGTGACCTCAACGCTTTCGGGCTTGAAACGCCGTCCTTCCGTGGTGGGCTTCTCGCCCCGGAACCAGGTCCCCCGGTAGGTTTCGCCGCGGCCGGTGGGTTCGAAAGTGGCGAGGACTTCGAGGTAGCGCTCGGGGACGAAGGCGCGGATCTCCAATTCGCGTTCGACGACCATGGCGAGCGTCGGCGTCTGGACGCGTCCGACCGAGAGGACCTCGTCGCCCGTGCCGTAGGCCAGGGTGCAGGCGCGGGAGAGGTTCATGCCGACGAGCCAGTCGGCGCGGCTGCGGCCGCGGGCGGCGTCGGCCAGGGGGTCGAAGTCGCCGCCTGGGCGCAGCCGCGCGAAGCCCGTGCGCACGGCGTCGGCGGTCAGCGAGGAGATCCACAGGCGCCGGACCGGCTTGCGGCAGCCGGCGGCCTCGTAGATGTAGCGGAAGATGAGCTCGCCTTCGCGTCCGGCGTCGGTGGCGCAGATCACCTCCTCGACCTTTGCGGAGCGCAGCATGCGGCGCACGACCTCGAACTGGTCTCGGGTGTCGTCGGAGACGACCAGAGGCCAGCTCGAGGGAAGCATCGGCAAGAGGTCCCGGCGCCAGCGTTTCCACTCGGGATCGATCTCATGGGGTTGGGCGAGCGCCACCAGGTGGCCGATCGCCCAGGTCACGGCGTAGCCGTTGCCGTGGAGGAAGCCGTCGCCGGATTTCCCAGCTCCGAGCACCCGGGCGAGGTCGCGGGCGACGGACGGTTTCTCGGCAATGACGGCGACAGTCATCTAGGCCGCCTGGAAGGGAAGGCCGCGCTCTCGGTGCCAGGCCTCGGGATCCGCGAAGTACCCCTCGACCGAGCGGCGCGCTTCGTCGTCCAAGAGTCCCGCCGCTTCTCCGGCGGCGAGCGCCGCGCTCCGGTCGGTGACGGCGTGGAGGCGCACGCCGCGCTCCCCCAGGAGCTCGGCGCCTCCTTGCTCGCGGTCGAAGACCACGAGGGCGTGGCCGACCTCGCCGCCGGCCTCGGCCAGGGCATCGAGGAAGCCCAGCTTCGAGCCGCCGTCGGTGATCAGGTCCTCGACCAGGAGGACGCGGCTCCCCGCCTCGAGGTGCCCCTCGACGCGAGAGGCCAGGCCGTACCCCTTCGCTTTCCTGCGGACATAGACCATGGGACGTCCGAGAGCGGAGGCGAGGACCGAGGCGAAGGGGATCCCCGCCGTCTCGCCGCCGGCGACGACGTCAGGCAAGGCGCCGCGCCGCTCCAACAAGAGTCGAGCCGCTGAGGTGAAGAGCCCCAAAAACACAGGCTCCGAGATGAGCCGACGGCAGTTGACGTAAATCGGGCTCCGATTGCCGGAGGCGAGGCGAAACGGCTCCTCGGGACGGACGCGGACGGCCTCGTATTGCCAGAGGAGAAGCGCCGCCGCCTCGCGTAGGCGGTCCAGACACTTTTCGGCGGGACACTTTTCGGCGGGACACTTTTCGGCGGGAGTCGATCGGGTGCTCATCGGATCCTCCGGATGTTCCCCGCCATGGTATCCGCGCCAGGGGGTGAAAAAAATCTCGGGAAAATCCCGACGATGGTATTGACATAGGGGGTATGCTCTCGTACGATCCAACGAACGTCTGGCAACCGACACCGTGGAGGGCTAACCTGGTGAGCGAAACCGAGTTGAATTCTTCCGAGCAGTTCGAATCCCTGCGCGAGCGGGGTCTCGATCAGGTAGCCCGGGCCCAGTACTTGGAGGCTCTGGCCACCTACGAGGAAGCGTTGGAGTGGGCCGAGCGGTACGGCGATCGGCCAGAGAAGGACCTGGCGACCTGCTGCCGGGCCGCCGTGCTCCAGGTCCTGGGGCGGGGCGCCGAGGTCGTCACGCAGTTGAAGCGGATCCTGATGGCAAGCCCCGACCCGGTCAACAAGCACCTGGCGGCTTACACCGTCTCCCAGCATTACAGGGAGGACCTCCAGGATTACGAGAAGGGGCTTTTCTACGCCCGGCTGGCCTGCGACCACGCCCGCCGGGGGGACAGACCGGAGCTCTTGGCGCACGGCCTCAACCGGCTGGGCAATACGCTGACGGCCCAAAGCCAGTTCGAGGACGCCTGTGGATGTTACTCCGAGGCCCTGGAGGCGCTCGGCGAGGAGGACTCCTTCGACCGGGCGTTCGTCCTCGACAACCTGGGCTATTGCCACACTGTGCTGGGCGACACGCGGAGCGGTTTCGCGGCGATCTTCGCGGGCTTCAGGATGCTGCGCCGCCTGGGTCTGAGTAACGGCGAGTCCCAGATGCATCTCGACCTCTGCTACGCGTACCTGGAGATCGGCCGGCTCGAGCGGGCGGAGCGTCACGGCCGGATCGCCTTGCAGGGCGCCGAAGAGCTGGGTGACGAGCGGCAGACCAAGAACTGTCTGTACCTCCTGGGTGACGTCGCGAAGCTCTCCGGCGAGAGCCGCGCGGCCTACGCCTACTTCTCGCGCCTTCAAGACGAGTTCTATCCCGACAACGGCATGATTCCCCACCTCCTGATGACGAACGACTTCCGTCAGATGGTCAACCTGAGAGCCTGATCATGAGCAGAAAGACCACCGTTACCATCCTGACCATCCTGGTTTTCGTCGCGGGTGCCGCCAACGCCCGGGAGCTTGCCTCCTCCGCGCTCGGCAACTCCGGCGAGCTCTACGAGATCGTGAGCGGCCGCTACGAAGAGCTGTTCCCGGAAGGCGACGAATTCACCGGAAGAAACAAGGTCCTCGCCCTGGCCGTCACCCGCGGCGACACCCGTGAGCACCACCTGCTTCCGGGAACGGGATCCCGCGAGGCGGAGAGCGGCACGTCGCTTTTCTACGAGCGCGCCCGCGGCAGCCTCGTCGCCCTCTGGCGAAGCGGCAGAGCCGGTGAGGACGAGCTCCTAAACGTCGTCACCTTCGCCGATGGGAGCTTCTCGGAGGCTTACGAGGTCGCGGACCCGACCCTCGCCGCGATCGCCCCGCCTCGTGTCGTGATCACCCACGACCGTTACGACATCCAGCTTTCGGAGACCGAGTGGGAGTCGATCGAGCGCACGATCCTCCACCTCCTTTGGGCGGCCCGGGACGAATTCGGGATGGACGTCCGCTACAGCCCACTGATCTTCGTCGAAGGTGTCTACAGCGGCTGGAACCAGGTCGTCTCGCTGCGCGACACGACAGCCGGCGGCGAGGAGCTCTTGGCGGCGTCGCCAAGCGAGGCGCTGCTGGCGACGCTGGACCTGGCGGTGAGCGAAAACGGTCAGCGGGTCGTGGCAAGCTTCGTCAACAACCTCGACGAGAAGCTCCGTGTCGTCGAGATCGGCGTGCTGCCTTTGGAGCTCAGCTACCTGGGCGAGGAAGTCCGGGAGGGACTGAGCGGGCTGGCGGCTTCTTTCGCCACCGACGACCTGTCCTCCTTTGCCGACAACGGACGTCTGGAGATCGTGGGCGTCGGGAGGCGGCACCGGATGCATCCGGCTTTCGTCGACTACGTGGCGGAAGAGGTCGTCCAGGAGATCCTCGTCGTCGGTGGAGAGTACACACCGTTGAGCTACGACGAGTTGGTGGAGCATCTGCGAGCTTTCACCCTGGAGACGGCGGCACCGCTGGTGACCGCCTCGACGAGGTCCACCCGCGCCGCGAACGGATCCACGATCCTGGAAGTCGACGTCGGCAACCTCCCCCTCGAGGCGACAGGACCGCCGCCCCTGATCGACCTGCGTGTCCTGCGTTCGCTGGCGGCGCCGGAAATCGGCGACGGCCGAACGGCCCTCTTCGCTTCCTCCGACGGCCGCCACGTCCTGGTGAGCTGGGAAGACGACGGTGGGATCCTCGGCTACGTCGAGACCGAGGCCGACGGCTGGTCGGAGCCGCGTTCGCTCGTCCTCGGAGGTAGCCTGTCGGCGGAGCACGCCTACGAGGTCCTCGAGCGGCGCGTCCGCTAAGAAAGGGCCAAGCCGACGGTAGAGGACAGCCCGCCTCGCCACGGGCTATTTTCTCTTGTCCAAGCTCTGGCTCGGCGCCTGGTAGAATCCAGGGTGCGATGTCCCTCGTCCGCTTCATCCGTCACCTCACGCTCGCCATGTTGGCCGCAAGCCTCCTGGCCGGCCTCTACCGTCCCGAGCTCTTCGACGTCCTGTGGCCGATCTTCCGCTGGCTGATCCCGACCTGGATCGTCCTGATTTTCACGGTGCAGGCCCTCGCCTCCTCCGACGTGGCAGAGGCGAGCCCTCTGGAGACGCTTTGGGGCCGGCTCCGGGGCCGGAAATGGAAATGTCCGGGCTGCGGCAGGTCGTACGGACGCCACGTCGCGATCTGCGTCGGCTGTGCGGAGCTGCGTCCCGAGCCGCCGTGGATGTGTCCGGTCTGCAGCAAGGCCAACGGTCCCAAGGCCTATGTCTGCGGGCGTTGTGCCGTGCCGCGCCCCGAGGGCCGCTGAGCCCGGAGCCAGAGCCGTGTCCCGTCCAACACCGGAACGGCCGCGCCTCCTCGTGGTTTCCAGCGTCCTGCCCTTTCCGGGGACCGCGGGTCAGCAACAGCGGGTACGCCACAAGCTCCTGGCGTTTCGGGAGCGCTTCACGGTCACCTTCCTCACCCAGGTCCGCCGCGAGGAGCGCGACGAGGTCGGCGCCCGGCTCGGCGAGCTCGTCGACGAGACCCTGCTCCTCGACTCGCTCTACTGGCGCAGCCCTCTTACCCGCCTCTTCCATCGCGTTGCGGCGACCGGCTACGCCGCGGCGACCGGGCTCAAGGTGTCGAACTACGTCGTCGGCCGGCTGGAGCTTTCCCCCCGGCGCGTCCTGGCGGCGCTCGGCCCCCGGCGTTTCGACGCCGCGCTTTTCGAGTACTGGCACGCGTGGCGGTCCGCGGCCGAGCTCAGCCGCCACGGCGTCGCCTCGGTGCTCGACATGCACGACGTCCTGTGGCGTTCCTACGAGCGGCAGCTGGGCCGCGGCCTTCCCGGCTGGTTCCGCGAGGCGCGTCTCGCCGCCTACAAGTCGCGCGAGGAAGCGGCCTGGCGACGCTTCGACGCGCTCGTCACCATCAACCGCGAAGAGGACGCCTACGTCCGCCGGCTCCTGCCTCCGGGCTTTCCCCTCTTCTACGCTCCCATGGGGGTCGACCTCGAAAGCTGGCCCTTCCGTCCCGCGCCCGCCGAACCGCCGCGCCTGGCCTACTTCGGAAGCTTCAAGACACGGCGCAACCAAGACGCGGCGCGGCGGGTGTACGAGGCGGTGATGCCGCGGATCTGGAGCGAGCGGCCGGAGGTCGAGCTGTGGCTCGTGGGCAGCTCTCCGCCTCCGAAGCTCCTGGAGCTGGCCGAGCGCGATTCACGCCTCCAGGTCACGGGCTACGTCGAGGACGTCGGCCGCCTTCTCGCGACGATGCGCGCCGTCCTGTGTCCCTTCACCGGCACCTACGGCTTCCGCAGCCGCCTGGTCGAGGTGATGGCGACGGGGGTGCCGGCGGTGGCGTCGAGCGAGGCGGTCGCGGGGATGGAGCTTGAGGACGGCCGTGGGCTTCTGCTCGCCGAAGACGACGCGGCGATGGCCGAACGCTCGCTCGCGCTTCTCGGCCGGAGCGAGCTCGCCGACGAGCAGGGACGCCTGGCCCGGCGCGAGGTCGTAGAGCGCTACAGCTTCGAAGCGACCTACACACGGCTTGCCCGCGAGCTCTCCGGGTGGCTTCGGGACCGGAGCCGCGGTTCAAGCTTCACCGAGTCGGCCGACGGCGGTTCATGAGATCATGAACCTCCTTGCGCCGTTAGCGACGGACTGGAAGGGCGACGACGATGACGACCCAGCAGCACACCGCGACTCTTGCCGCGCGGCTTGCGCCCGCAGCCCCGGCGCTCCGGCGTCCGGCTCCGACGCTTCGGACGGCACCGACGACGAGCTCGGTTCTTTTTTTTCTGGCGCTTCACGTCCCGCTGGTCCTGGCGATGACGATCCATCCGCTCGTGGCGACGCTGCACGCCTTGATGACGCTCTTGATCGGCGTGCGATCGATCGCCACGTCCAGGAGGCCGGACGCCCTGCTGGCCATCCTGGGCTACGTGGTGGCCTGCGAGCCGTTGTGGCGTGCCAACGAGGCTATGATCTTCCACGAGACGGGCAAGTATGCCCTGGCCGCCCTGGCGGGCCTCGCCCTTTTGCGGTTCCGTTTGTGGCACCGGGCCGACAAGACGGCCCTCGTCTACTTCCTTCTCCTGCTGCCGTCGCTTCTGGTCCTACCGGAGCTCGATCGCCAGCAGATCTCGTTCAACTTAAGCGGACCCTTCGCTTTGGCCTCGGCGACGCTCTTGATGAGCGCCTACCGGGTCTCGGAACGTACGCTCCTGCGGATCTTCGTCATGATCATCGCTCCGCTCTCCGGAATGGCCTTCCTGGGCACGGTGTCGACCCTGACGACGAACGAGAACATCAACTTCTACGTTTCGAAGCTCCCCTCGGCCGGCCTTGGCAAGAACCAGGCGTCCTCGGCCCTCGCTTTGGCGGGTCTCGTGGCCTTTCTGTTCCTGTGCGTCGAGAAGCGTCAGAAGCTGCAGCGGATCCTCCTGGGGGGCCTCGGCATCTGGTGCATGGCCTTGGCGGCGCTGACGTTTTCGCGGGGCGGTGTCGCCACGACGATCGGAGCGATCGCGGCGGCGGGTTTTTTCCTGCTGCGCGACCGGCGTTCGCGGGGCGTTTTCGTCTTCCGTACTCTCCTCCTACTGGCCCTTGCGACCTACGTCGTGGTCCCCTTCCTCGATACGGTCACTTCCGGGACGCTCCGCGACCGCTTCAGCGACCGCAACCTGACCGGCCGTGACCGGCTGATCGAGGCCGACCTCCTGGCGTTTCGCGACCATCCGCTCCTGGGTGTCGGCCCGGGGAGGTCGAAGCTCTACCACGACCGGACCTTTCGCCGGATCACGGCCCACACGGAGTACTCGCGCCTGCTGGCCGAGCACGGCCTTTTCGGCCTCGCGTCGCTCGTGTTGCTCGCCTGGATGGTCTGGAAGGGTCTTCGCCAGCCGGTACCTCCTTTGCAGAAGGCCCTGGCGGCGGGGCTCATTGCCTGGTCTCTGCTCTTCATGTTCCACGCCGCGATCCGCATGGCCGCCCCCTGTCTGACCTTCGCGCTCGGGATCTCGCTACTGACCCGCCCGGCTGTCCGTTTCTGGGATCGGCGTGTCCCGCAAGCGGACAGGTCGCGGCTCGCCCGCCTACCGGGACGGCGATCCACGGTCCGGAGAAACACGGCTCGGGCCTTCACGTAGAAGGGTTGGACCGATCTGGCACGGGGATTGCCCTAGCACCCTTCAGGAGGAATCGACGTCATGGACGTAGCACGCCCATCCAGAAAGAAGGAAATCCGCCGCCGGCGCATCATCTTGAGCACGCTCGGCGTTGCCGCACTGGCTCTGGTGACCTGGGGCCTTTCCACCCTCGAGCCCGCGGCCCGCGAGGTCGACGACGCCTCGGTGTGGAAGGGCACGGTGCACCGCGGAGAATTCCTGCGCTCGGTACGCGGTCCGGGGACCCTGGTCCCCGAGGAGATCCGCTGGATCTATCCCGAGACCGAGGGTCTGGTCGAGGAGCGCGTCATCGAGCCCGGCGCCCGGGTGGAGGCCGAGACGGTGATCCTCGTCCTCTCGAACCCCGAGCTCGAACAGCGGGTGGGCGACGCCAAGCTGGCCCTGGCCGCCGCCGAGGCCGCCCTCGCCGACCTCACCGTACGCCTCGAGAGCCAGCTCCTCGACCAGCAGGCCAACCTCGCCCGGGTCCGGGCGGACAGGGAGAGCGCCGAGCTCCAGGCCGAGGCCGACAACCAGCTCAACAAAGAGGGTCTGGTCGCCGACATCACTCGCCGCCAGTCCGAGCTCACCGCCGAGCAGCTGGCCGTGCGCTTCGAGATCGAAGAGCAGCGGCTCAAGAAGACGAGCGCCTCGATCGACGCCCAGCTGGAGGTCGAGCGCATCCGGGTCGACCAGGCGCGGGCCGTCTTCGAGCTGCGCAAGAGCCAGCTCGCAGCCCTGACGGTGAGAGCCGGCATCCCCGGAGTGCTCCAGGACGTGCCGATCGAAGAGGGTCAGCGTGTCGTCCGCGCAACGATCCTGGCGCGGGTCGCCCAGCCCGAGAAGCTCAAGGCCGAGCTCCGCATTCCCGAGACCCAGGCCAAAGACATCCTCATCGGTCAGGTGGCCTCGATCGACACGCGAAACGGCATCATCGCGGGCCACGTGTCGCGGATCGATCCGGCGGTGCAGAACGGCTCGGTCCTGGTCGACGTGCGCCTCGACACCAAGGAGCTCCCCAAGGGCGCCCGCCCCGACCTCTCGGTCGACGGCATCGTCGAGATCGAGCGCGTTGCCGACGCGCTCCAGATGGGACGCCCGGCCTACGGCCAGTCGAACCAGACCATCGGCCTCTTCAAGGTCGACGAGGACGGTATCGCGACCCGGGTGCAGGTCAAGCTGGGGCGTCTCTCCGTGCAGAGCGTCGAGATCCTCGCCGGCCTCTCCGAGGGCGACGTGGTCATCCTCTCGGACTCCAGCCAATGGGACGACGTGGACCGGATCCGGCTGCGCTGAGGTGGACGACGGAGCGTTCTCCCATGTAACCAATCCACGCCGGTAGCGTATACTTAGGCGACAAGGATGACGACGACCCACACGGCGTGGCCCCCGGTCACGCTTCGACACGAAGGAGAAGAAGGATGGCCGATTCGCTAATTCACCTGGAGGCTGTGACCAAGGTCTTTTACACCGAGGAGGTCGAGACCCATGCGCTTTCCGGGATCCATCTCGACATCAGGCCGGGCGAGTACGTCTCGATCGCCGGCCCCTCGGGCTGCGGCAAGTCGACCCTGCTCTCGATCCTGGGCCTGCTCGACACGCCGACCGAGGGCGAGTACGTCCTGAACGGCAAAGCGGTGGCGAACCTGAGCCTCTCCGAGCGCGCCCGGATCCGCAACCGCGAGGTGGGCTTCGTCTTCCAGGCCTTCAACCTGATCGGCGACCTGACCGTCTACGAGAACGTCGAGCTGCCGCTGACCTACCGCGGCACGCCCTCGGCGGAACGTAAGAAGCGGGTCCAGGAGTCCCTGGAGCGAGTCGGCATGGCACACCGTATGAAGCACTACCCGGCCCAGCTCTCGGGCGGCCAGCAGCAGCGCGTCGCGGTGGCGCGGGCTGTCGTCGGCGACCCGTCGATCCTGCTCGCCGACGAGCCCACGGGAAACCTCGACTCCTCGAACGGCGAAGCCGTGATGAACCTCCTGAAGGAGCTTCACGACGCCGGCTCTACGGTCTGCATGGTGACCCACGACCCGCGCTACGCTCGTCACGCCGAGCGCTCGATCCAGCTTTTCGACGGCCGCGTCGTCGAAGAAGAGAGCGCCGCCGCCTAGCCTCGGGTAGGGGCGCACGGCCGTGCGCCCCTGACCAGACCACCGGGCGCACAGCCGTTCGCCCCTACGTCTTGACCCAGCCCCCTTGTAGACACCTCTCGTCTCAGACAGAATCGGTCGGCCAACGCCCTCCGAAGGAGAAGCCATGCCTCCGATCATCCATACCCACAACCTCGACAAGTTCTACGAGACCGGCTACGGCCGAACCTACGTCCTGCGCCGTATCGGCGTCGAGATCGAGGAAGGCGAGTTCGTCACCTTCATGGGCCCCTCGGGCGCCGGGAAGTCGACGCTGCTCCACATCCTGGGCATGCTCGACGGCAAGTGGGAGGGGGAGTACGAGTTCGCCGGCCATGCGATCCACAAGATGAAGCCCAAGCAGCGCAACGCGCTGCACAAGGAGTACATGGGCTTCGTCTTTCAGAGCTACCACCTGCTCGACGACCTGACGGTCTACGAGAACCTCGAGGTGCCACTCTCCTACCGCAACGTCAAGCGCTCGGAGCGCCAGTCCATCGTCTGCGACGTCCTCGACCGGTTCCAGATCGTCGGCAAAAAGGACCTTTTCCCGTCGCAGCTCTCCGGCGGGCAGCAGCAGCTGGTGGGCGTGGCGCGGGCGGTGATCATGAACCCCAAGGTCATCTTCGCCGACGAGCCCACCGGCAACCTCCATTCGGCGCAGGCGGCCGAGATCATGGAGCTTTTCACCCAGCTCAACAAGGAGGGGACGACCATCGTCCAGGTCACCCACTCCGAGTCCAACGCCTCGTATTCGAACCGCATCGTCCGCCTGAAAGACGGTTGGATCACCGACGAGGCTTCCGGCGAGGGCTCCTCGTAGGTCAGGCTGCGCCTTTAGGGCACGGCTGACGGAAATCGGCCAGATCCTGCGCCACTCGTTCGTGATTCGTGATTTCTTGATCGATCCGCGTCTCCTTTTTCGCCTTCCCTGCCAAGAAGTAGCCCCGGCGATGACGTCGTGGCACAGCTACAAGGCGACGCTCCATGAAGAGACCCGTCCTGAAACGTATCTTGCTCGCCTCGTATCTGTTGGTTGCCGGCCTGGTAGTCCTGTCCATGCCGGCGAGCACGAACCTGGCCGACGGCCGCCCGCGCGGTGCCGAATTCCAGTTCCCGTCCCCGGCAGACCGACCCTTGGGAAGCGAGTTCCAATTCCCCGCCGATCTCCTGGACGGTGAGCTCGGCTCGCCACCTCCCTGTCCGCCGTTGTGCGAAGGCCAGCCGACGGCTCCGTCCGCCGAGCCGATTTCCTGAAGACGTTCGGGTCCGGCCCGGCGCCGGACCCGGCTTCCCACATCGGAGCTTTCCCATGAGTGAGATCTTCATCACGCTGACCGCCGCCGCGCTCGCCGTTTTCGCCGTCGTCGCCTTCACCGACTTCTTCGACTTTCATGGCGGTGGCGCTTTCGTCCACTACCACGACACCGGGCACTACTATCTCGGCGCCCGCTATTTCCCCGAGCTCGGCTACACCGACCTCTATGCCGCCATGCTCGCCGCCGAGGTCGAGAGCGAGGGCACGACGGTCGTTCGCCGGGCCCGCGATCTGGCGAGTGGCGAGATGACGACGGCCGCCGAGGTCCTCGCCCACGGCCTCGAGGTGCGAGAGCGATTTGCTCCGGATCGCTGGCGGGACTTCCGCCGCGACGCCGACTATTTTCGCGCCGTTCGACACGTAGCGTCCTGGCGCGACCTCCGGGGGATCTGCTATTCTCGGCCGGTACCCCTGGAGGGATCCTTGTCAGCCGACGGCCCGGAGATCACCCGCTTCCTCGCTGCCTGGAGTCAGGGCGACCGCGAAGCCGGCGAGCGTCTGATGCAGCTCGTCTACGCGGAGCTTCGACGCATGGCATCGGGATACCTGCGCGGCGAGCGCACCGGGCATACCCTCCAGCCCACCGCGCTCGTCCATGAGGCCTATCTACGGCTCCTCGGGCACGAGCAGCTCGAGTGGAAAAGCCGTGCCCAGTTTTTTGGTCTCGCCGCGACCACCATGCGGCGCATCCTCATCGACCACGCCCGGAAATCGCGTTCCCGAAAACGCGGCGGCGAGGTGGCTCATCTTCCCTTCCACGAGGTCGAGCCCACCATCTGGCGCGACTCATCCTGGTAGTCGGCCGGCGCCGTGTGTTTGGCCTCGAACGCCTTGCGCAGGCGACTCGGGACGGGAATCACCTCTAGCTCTTCGAGACCCTCCAGGAGCGCGGACCCTTTCGCCTGCAAACCCGACGACATCGTCGCGCCCTTTTCGACGGGGATCCGACCCTCGACCAGCGGCCCGAGAATTCCCTCACCGTGGAGAACTTCCAGCAAGGCTCTCAGATCCCAGATCCAGTCCCAGTCCACAGCTCCGTCCAGGCTACCGATCGAAGGACCGACCAGCCCGGCTTCGCGGCCAACCGTAGAGATCTCTGTAGAATTCCGCAGGTGTGACGCCTATGGCATTCAAGATGGTCAGCAACCGCTCGACGGTCAAACGGCTGCCGCCCGATCTCAAGGTCTTGTTCACGGCGCTGCGGCTTAGCTCTACCCTTTGGGCAAGCTCTGCTCTCGTCACCTTGGACTGACGGACCCGGTCCCGAAGGAGCGTTCGAATAGGCTCCACTTCCCCTTCCCAGTCTTCCATCATGGCGGCGGCGGAGCCTCTCCGCGTGTGCTTTTTTTGATCTTCCACTTCTGCCCTCCTCCGGGGTGCTTCATTCGGGTTCCGACTCGACCTGTCCGGTCGCCGCCGTGCGTGCCTTTCTCGCCGCTTCCTCGACCGCAGCCGCGAGGATTCCGAGATCCCCGTGGAGGATCGCCGTCCGAGAGAGCTCCCCTTTCTCGATCTCGGGGTATTTCCGCGGGAGTCGGCGGCGAGCCTCCAGAACTTTCCGCCGCAGAGCGTCAAGGTCCGCCGCAACACCCGGCAAGACCCTGGTCTCCAGGTCGGCTGTGATCTCGGCAAGGTCTCTTCGTTTCGTTTTCATGACGGTTCTCCCAGGCGGCGGGTGCGCCCGTCAAGGTGAAAAAGGTCCCCGAGCTCAATCAGCTCGCTGTGCTCGGGCGTATAAGCCCCGACCGCGAGACGCGACGCCGGCCGCCGCACGATCAACCACAGACAGGCCGGGACGAGATCCGGCCGAGTCTTCGCCACCGCCGTCACGGAGCGGGCGACCCCCGCCGCGGTCAAGACCAGCCGGCCGGCCGAGGCCTCGGCCTCGACCTCAGCTGCGGCCTTCACCTCGTTCGCGGCGAGCTTCTGCCAGACCTGACCGCTGCGCCGAAAGCCGGCAGGGCTGGCCGCGACGATGGCGGCGATCGCCTCGTCGAGATCCGCCAGAGCGGCGAGCTCGCCCGGTGCCGGGGGCGCGCTGGAGAGCTCGGCCACCAGGTCGGGGGCGGAGCAGATGGCCCAAGTCAGAGCCGGGGCCAGCGACGGCGAGTTGCTCGCGACGTAGCGCACTGCCGCGTAGAGCTCGCTGTCGGTGAGCCCGTCGCCCGTCGGCTCGCCGCCGGGAAACCACCATTCCATTCGGAGCCCGACGTGATCCAGGAGAGACGCCACCTCTTCGAGGTAGCTCAAGACGCCCACCGTACGCAGGGCCGACGCCTCGGCGAGCTCGTCGCGGACGTCCGCGGCGAGCTGTGTGAGCCGCTTCGCGAGATGGTCAAGCCGGGCACGGCTCGAGCTCTGCGGCGGGCACCCTTCCCTCCGGGTTTCGGCGTACTCGGTCATGACCACGGAGCATCGCAGGAACCAAGAGGCCTGGCTGCCCATCTTGACCGCCTGGCTTTGCTCGCGGCGCCTGGTTCAGCGAAACTGCGAAGAGGGCTTTGCAGTTCCGCTGCTATCTTGGGAGCGCCCGGACCCATGGAGGTGCCGGGCAAACCACAGGAGAAACGCGATGAAGACGAAGACCCACGTACTTTCAGGCCGCGGTCCCCAGGTGGACTTGGCAGGCTAGGAACCGGATGACAGGCGCGACGAGACAGACGCCCACCCAAGAAGGAGAAACGCGATGAAGACGAAGACCCACGTACTTTCAGGTGCCGGTCCCCACCCGGATTTGGCGGGCTAGCCACCGCCTTTGCGGGCTGGCTACCGGCTCCTGCTCAGGCCGGGTCCGGCAGCCAGCCGCCGTGGCGTCGTGCGAGCTTGCGGGCACTGGCCGCCACCGACCTCGCGTCGGCTTTTTCCCGGACCAGCACCTGTAGGTTGGCGACCGCTTCCAGGGTGTCCAACGGGCATCCCGCCGCCTCGAAGAAGCGCAGCGCTGAAGCACAGGCTTCGATCGCCTCGGCGGATCGGCCGAGGTCGTAGCTCGCCTCCACCGAATGCGTCACGGCCAGGGCCGCGTCACGGGGCTGCCCGAGATCGTCGAATCGTCGGCTTGCCTCGGTGAAAAACCTGAGAGAATCTTCAGGGTACCCTTGGATCAGGGAAAGACAACCGCGCGTGAAAACCTCGTTCGCCGCCAGGCTGGGGAATGCTTCGCGGTCGTAGCAGCATCGGTCGAGCTCTCCCTCGGCCTGCTTGTAGCCGCCGAGGTGCGCCGCGGCGACTGCAAGGCTGATCGGCACACCGGCTTTCCCGGGTACCGGATCGCGCCGGTTGTCGAGGAAGCTCAGAGCCTCTCGGTTGAGCTGAAAGTCTCTTTCGTAGTCGCCAAGCTCGAAATAGACGCTGCCTTGTTGGGTCAAGAGCAAGCCGGTGACGTGCGGGTCGAGAGTCTTGTAGAGGTTGGCGGCGGATCTGAGAAGAACCAGGGCTTGCTTGTAGTCGTTTCTGAACTGCTCCAGGATTCCCGAGAATCGCCCGTGCAGGGCCCGGAGCCACGGGTTGGGGCTCTTCGCCACCTTCAGCTCCTCGCTCGCCTCGGAGAAACGAGCCATGGCCCGCAGGACGTTGCCGCGAAAGTATCGAGCTTCGGATTCCAGGAGCGGCTGTCTCAGGGCCCTCGCCTCGGCCAGCGCGCGGTCGACCGCGGCGAGCCGATCGGCCTGAGATGGAAAGTCCAGGCCTTCGACCCGGGAGAGGTAGGCGAGGAACCGGCCGACGGAGGGCGGGCCGCCGGCGCCGGCGAGGTCCGCGTGTCGGACGAGCCACCACGCTTTCCAGGCGTCGTCCAGGAAGCCGAGCCGGGCCAGGGGGACGGCCTTCCAGACGACGCGGTAGCAGTCCTCGCAGCAGACGTCGAACCACTCCAGGTCGAGGGGTAGGAGCTGGAGAGCGTTGCGGAGGTGTTGTCGCAAGGAGGCACCGGCGTCGCCGAGAAGCTCGCCGCGGCAAGGGAAGCAGAGGTCGTCGAGAAGGGCGTTGTCGGTCTTGCAGGAGACAGCCGTCAGGAGTCGCTGGCGGGCAATGCTCGGCGGCAGCTCGCCGGCGACGGCATAATGCTCTCGCGCGCGGCAGAGGTGGTCGTAGGCGACATCGAAGTGTCCGCCGAGCAGCTTGTCGGCGCCGCAGCCGTGCCAGGCCAGCCCGAGGCGGGCGGCCACCGCGGGGCGGGCCGCGTCGTCTCCGGCAAGCCGGTCGAGAGCGGCCCAAGGAGCACCGGCCGCGAGCGCCAGGTCCGCGGCGGCGAAGTCTTCCGGCGGAGCTTTCGTCTCCTCGCGGTAGCGTTCCGGGGAAAGCCCGAACCGCCTCTTGAAGGTCCGGTTGAAGTTGCTGAGGGAACCGAAACCGACAAGCTCCGGGAGCTTCCAGACGGGGATCTTCCGGTCCAGCAAGAGGAGGCGAGCCGCCGTTTGAAGGCGCTGCTCGGTGATGTAGGTCAGGGGTGTGGCGTCGAGATCGGCGAACCACGTGGAGGCGTTGTGGTCCGCCGTCCCGGTTTCCCGCCACAGGGCGGCGACGTCGAAGTCGAGGTCGAAGAGCCGGTGAGCGATCGTGTCCAGGTGATCGTGGAGGCGCGGGTACGATCCGTCGCGGTCGCGGCGGATCCGTTGGAGCACAGGTTCAGCGGCCTGGTCTCTTAGTCTCTTGAGTCTCTGGCTCACCTCGCAACCCTCTGTAGGCGCCATAGTGTAGCAGAGGCCAGGCGGGTGTAAAGGGCGAAATCGGGCCTCCGCGGCCCAGTTGGCCTGCAAGGAACGAATCAATCCGTTCGACGGAGACACCGTGCTTGAGGCGGCCGAAGACCCCGAAGTTGCCGCGCTGGCGTTCGGGCTCTGCCGGCTCGGCGAGCGGCAGCCAGAGCACGGGCGGTTAGCCGCCCCCGCGGGCTCGTAGCTCGCGACGCCGGAGCCAGTCGTCGTGGGAGCGGCGGAAATCCTCGCCGTCCCAGAGCTCGCCGAAAAGCCGCGTTTCCGTCTCGACGACGACTTCTTCCGGTGCGGCGGTGCGGATCGTGCGGTCGAGCTCCAGGAAGGAGCGAACCGACGCCGACGAGACCGCCGCGATCCTCTCACCCCAGGCCACCGCCTCCTCGTCGACCTGGCCGCGCGGCACCACCCGGTCGACGAGACCCAGGCGCAGCGCCTCGTCGCTGGTGATCGTCTCGGCAAGGAGGAAGAGCCGCAGCGCCGCCGAGCGGCCCACGAGACGAAAGAGACGCCGTCCGCCGCCCCAGCCCGTGACGATGCCGAGGGCCGCGGGGCGAAAGCTGAACCGGATCCCCTCGCCGGCGATCCGCAGGTGACAGGCGACGGCGATCTCGCAACCGCCGCCCAGGACGTCGCCCGCCAGGGCTCCGATCACCGGCCGGGGACCGTCCTCCAGGCGGCTCAGGACGGCCTGGACGCGGCGCGACATCGCGACGGCGTCGCGGCCGGTGGGGAGGTGCTCGAAGTAGGAGAGGTCTCCGCCGGCGCAAAACGTCCGTTCTCCGGCTCCGGCGAGGACCACGGCCCGGACGTCCGGGTCGTCCTCTACCGCATCGACCGCGGCCTCCAACCCCTCGATCACGGCGGCGTCGACGGCGTTGTGGACCTCGGGACGGTTGAGGCGGACGACGGCGACGGCGCCGCGTCTCTCCAAGAGGACCGACTCGTTCGACATGCTCGGGTCAGAGCCCCGGGACACGCCGGTAAACGTCGGCGAGCGCCAGGCGCGATCCGATCGCCGGCAACTCGAGGACGTCCGCGCGGTCGTCGAAGTCCGTCAGGATCCAGGTGCCGTCCTCCTGGCGCAGGTACTGCTCGACGTGGACTTCGGCTTGGGCGACGAGGAGGATGACCTGGAGCGACGGGATGCTGCGGTACTGGAAGAGCTTGGTCCCGCGGTCCTTGTCCTCGGTCGTGGGAGAGAGGATCTCGACGATCAAGGTGGGGTTCGTCAGCGTGTCGAGCTCAGCGTCTTCGAAATGGGGTTCGCCACAGGCGACGACGAGGTCGGGATAGGTGTAGCGATCGGTGACGGGGATGTGAACCCGCATGTCTCCGGCGAAGCCTTCACATCCCTGGCCTTTTAGTTGCGCATCCAGCGAGACGGTGAGGTTCCAGCTGATCCGGCCGTGCGCCCGGCTGGCGCCCGACATGGCGACGATCTCGCCGTCGAGAAACTCGTGCTTGCTCTCGCTTTGCCGCTCGAAGGCGAGGTACTCCTTGACGCTCAACTTACTTTGGGGCTCTGCCGACATGAGGCCATCTTAGCACTCCTCTCCCCGAAAGCTGCCAGAATGGACGCCATGACGGATTCCCGGCTCCTCGTCGCCCACGATGCACGCGAGAGTAGAGCACCCGCCTGGTCGACCACCTCACCTCAGTTCGCCCGACGCGAGTTGGGTGAGGGTCACGAGCATGCTCCCGGCGCGTGACCCTCAACCCGGCTAGACCTCCTCGGTTCAGTCCAGGACGTCGGTCAACCACTCCAGAATCGGAAATTCGACGAATTTCCGGTGATGCGGCGACATGAAATGGTCCACGTGCCCGAACTCGGGCTCGACCAGGAGCACCTTGTCGCTGGCGCCGGTGAAGGCGTCGAGCTGATCCTGCATGAAGGCGCCGAAGCCCTTGCCTCCGCCGATCATCAGCACCGAGCCGGTGAAGGCTCCCAGGTTGCTCGTATGCGTCGTGTCGAGGCCGGCCAGGGCGCACGGGATATCGCGCACGACGGCACTGGGCACGTAGTTGTTGAAGGCGCCGACGACGTTCTCCGTGTAGCGGTCCTCGGAGGCGAAGAAGAAGCGGTCTTCCTCCAGGCTGCCCGCCACCAGAATGTAGCCCGGCACGGGCATGGAGACCGGGCCGGGCGCTGGCAGGCTGCCGGTCAGCACCAGCACCTGGTGGCTGGTGAAGGTCGGCGGGAAAAAGGGGATGGTGTTCAGGGAGCCGGGCTGGGTACGGGCGTACTGGGTAACCGCCTTGAACAATCCGATGCCGACGCCGTCGAAGATGATGCCGGCCGCGAGCTGGGCCTCGAGGGCGGCGCAGTAGCCCGCGTTGAGGTCCTGGACCACCGGATCGTTGCTCACCAGCATGCCTTCCCAAGGAAAGACCCCGTCGTAGCGGGTGCCGTCGGCGTTGGCGACGGCCACCGCCAGGATGCCGCCGAGAGAGAGTCCGCCGGCCACCACCCCAGAGCCCGGCTGGAGGACGTCGATCTGGTCGCGTATGTAAGAGATGTCGTAGAGCATCGACTGGAGGTCCCAGCCCGCCATCACCGAGCAGTTCACCGCGCCGACTTCGCAGCTGCCGGCGGGGATTCCTTCGAAGCGGGGGGAGTAGCCGTAGACGTCGTAGTTGCGCAGGGCGAAGAGCTCGGCGATCGAGGTTCCTGGAATCTGGCCCTGGTCCCGCTGCTCGTAGAGCGCGAAGGTGCTGCCGAGCGACGGCAGGAAGAGGATCGAACCCCGGATCGGTTCGCTCGGGGCGCTCTTGACCCAGCGGGTCATCCTGAACGTGTCGATCGGGTCGGGGCTCGCGGCGACGATCCACTCCGTCCGCTCCAGCGGACCGACCTGGGTCGAGGTGCTGCTGATCACGGCATACTGCGCCTGAGCGCTCGCCGCCGCCAGAAGGATCAGGGCCACGGCGAGGGTGGCAAGGGAAAGCTTACGGTTCATGTTGACTCCTTTCGATTGGTGTTCATGAAGATGATCTCGTCGATAGCTGCCTTTGCCCCTGTATGCGCTAGGCGACCAGGTTTTTCGCGGAGATCACCGTGACCTGCGCTGTCAGGAAGGAGGACCCCGGGCGGCTCATCGGAGATCGGGACGACTCCTCGGCGCTCAGCTTGGGTTGGGGCTTTGCCGAGGTCATCTTAGCACCGCTCTCCCCGAAACCTGCCAGAATGGACGCCATGACGGCTTCCCGGCTCCTCGTCGCCCACGGTGCCCGGGCGGTAGAGGACCTCCTCCTCGCGCGGCTGTCGGAGCTTGCCGAGGAAGCACGCCACGATCCGGCGCTTCTGGCTCAGCCGGTCCGTGTGGTGGTGCCGTCGATCAGCCTGCGCGACCACCTGGCGGCGGCGATCGTCCGCCTCACGGGACGCGCATGGTCGGCGTACAGGTGATGACGCTCTTGAACGTCGCCCTGATGCTCGCCGCCCGCGCCGGCCGTCCGGCGCCGCGCTCGCCAGCGCTTTTCGACGTCCTCGTCCGCCGTTTCGCCCGCGCCGAGCCGGCGCTTCACCGCAAGCTCGACGACCTCCACGACGGCTACGCCGTCGTGTCGAAAAACGTCAGCGACCTCCTCGACGCCGGCCTCGAGCCGGTCCATGTCGAGGCGGTCGAGGAATTCCTGCGCACCGACGGTCGTCATCTCGCCACCGCCGCGAAGGTCGAACGCGCCGGCGCGCTCGTCCGCACCGCGGTGGCCGTCGAGCTCGCCCTGGAGGAGCTCGGCGTCGGCCACCGTTCGACCCTGCTCCGCGCCGCGTGCGACCGGCTCGAGGCCGAGGGGCCCGAGGCTCTCGTGTCACGCGCCTTGCTCGTTCACGGCTTCGCCGGGGCGACCGGTGTCGAGGCGGACCTTTTGGAATCGCTCCTGCGGGTTCTGGGCGGCGACGTCTACCTCGACTGCCCCCCCGACGGCACCGGCGCTTTCGAAAGCGCTCACACCCTGCGCCTTGCCCTGCGCCTCGCTGCGGTGGCGGGTCCCCCGCGGACGGTTGCGGCCGCAGAGGAGCCGTCCCCGCCGAGCTACGCCCTCGTCGCCGCGCCGGACGCCGACGCCGAGATGCGCGAGGTGGCACGCCGCCTCGGCCGCCTCCTCGACGGTGGCGTGCGGCCCGAGTCGATCGGCGTCGTGGCGCGGAGCGCGGCAGCCGTCGGACCCACGATCCGCCGTCACTTCAAGGCTCTGGGGATTCCTTTTTCGGGGGTCTCGGCCGAAGGGCCGCTGCGCGGCGCCGGCCGCCGCCTGGCGCTCCTCCTGGAGCTCCTTCGCCGCGGGCCGGCGCTGACCCTGGAGCGCTGGCTCGACGCCCTCGTCGACCTTGGCGGCGACGCCCTTACGGGGACCGGGCGCACCGAAGCACGCCTGGCTTTTTCTGCCCTCGGGGCCAGCCGCCTGGAAGACCTGACTCGCCTGGATCTCCCGTCGAGCGGGGAGGAAGAGATCCTCGCGGCCGCCGCCGCGGGACGGAGCCTCGCCGCGGAGCTTCAGTCCTGGCGCCAGAGTGAGGCGTCTTTTACCGAGCATCGGGCACGGCTGGATCGTCTGCTGGGCGACCACCTGGGCTGGCCGGCGGACGGCGAGCCGTGGCAGGTGCTGGAAGAAGCCCTCACCGGCCTCGCGATTCCCGGCGCCCCAGCACCGACCAGAGTGCCACCCCGCCCGGGAGGCCATCTGCGGTGTGCTGAAGGACTTCTGCGATGTGGAGAGGGGCTAACCGGGGGGACCCGCAACCGCCGGTTTCGGTCTCAACGCGGAGAGAACTTTCTCCGAGAAAGGGGTTGACAGGCGGGAAAACCGCTGATACCGTATGTGGTGCGCCGAATGAGGAGAGCTTCCCCGAAGTGCTTCCCGAACCTCCTGGGCATTGAATTTCGGCGCGCTGACGGGATCTATGACATCGCATTTGGTGCGAATGACTTGGCTCTGCCAGGAAGCCTCTGACCTTCGGAGACCCTGGTTGGCAGCCAAGCTATGGTCTTTCGCCGGGCGCGGCAGGGTGGTTCCAGCGGCGTTCGGGCGTCTGAACGTCTCTTTTGGCCCTCGCCAGGCACGCTTGGCGACTCTGGAGGAAACGAGGGTCTCTAGACAAGCATCACCTTCTGGCCAAGCTCAGACAGCGGAAAAAGCACTGGACAGTCGACGATGCGGAGCGTCTCCTCCAGGCGTTCGGATTTACGAAGCGGAAGGCTAAGAAGGAGGGGGCAGTCTGGTCGCACGGCGCGATCACGCTAACTCTGCCCACGCCTCATGACAAGCACCTCAAGATCGGCTACGTCGCCCTGATCCTGCGGAAGGTCGATGAATCGACAAGGACTAAGGACCTCTGACGTAAAAGGCGGACCGTGAAGAAGAACTCTTTGGAAGACTACCTGTCGCGCAACTACCCGATCGAGCTCATTCCAGACAAAGAAGAGGGCGGTTACTTCGCCCAGCATCCGGATCTTGACGGATGCGCTGCACAGGGCGAAACGGCTGAGGAGGCGGTCGCCAATCTGGACGTTGCGCGCCAACTCTGGATCGAAGTCCGGTGGGAGGACGACCTGCCCATCCCGGACCCCCTACCTCAGGAGTTGAGCGGGCGGATGTCTCTGCGGATGATGCCGGCGCTCCACGCACAACTGGCGAGACTGGCGTCCCGGCAGGACGTCAGCTTGAACCTCTTGCTGAACACTATTCTGGCGGAGCGTTCCGGGTACGCCATGGCCGAAGGTCAAGTCTTGGAGGCGATCAGGGGTCTGAGGCCTCCGACGCCGACTTCGGGTTCCCTCAAGTCGTGGGACGACTTGCCGGTGGTACTTCGTGCGGCGCGTGAATTGTTCCGGCAGGGCGAGAGAATTCTGGCGAGAGAGTTGCTGGAGATACTCCCGGAACCGAGGAAGTCCAGCTTCATGCTGGGCATGCTCTTCTTGAGCGAGGGAAGCGCTGAGGCCTTTCGACATTGCGCCGTCGCCTACGGCGGCGGATTGACAGACATCGAAGCGACGACGGTATATCAGTGTATTCCCAGTTTTTCTCAGCCTGAAGCTCTCAAGAGCTTGATGCTTCACGTTTGCACGTCACCTAGCGCCGGGGAATTTGGCGAAGCAGAAATTCGCCTGGCGGGATGGCTCGAGAAGGCTAGAGACAACTATCGTCGGGCTCAGGAGTGGGAGAAAGACATCTCAGAAGAGTTCACGGAATGGATGAAGAACACGCAGAAGGGGTCCGGGGCGCACATGGACGGGGCGGTCGCATGACCTCGATCATGGGACGGCCTCAACGTTTCGTACTTCCGGCCGTTTCTTTCCTGGCCTTGGTGGCTCTGTCAAGTGCCACCTACTCCTACTTGGGAATCGACAAGGTAGTAAGGTCTCAAGATCGGCTGATCGAGAGGAAGTACGAAGGTTCACTATCAGAGAATCTTGGTTTTTTGACCGTCCTTGCGACGGAAATCTCTCAAAATTACGATTTCGAGAGCAGGGAAGAGACCGCCAAAACCGAAAGTGTAGAAGTTTACCTAAGGAGCGTTAAGGGAGCGCTGGAATCTGCAGCGCCGAGCCCTGTTACTGCCGAAAGAGTGGTTGACGTCTTAGAATACATAAGCGACAGGAAAACTCTCGTCAACCTGCTTGTCGACCCCGAACTAGCATCGTTTTCCGTAGCACAGCTGGGGTTGGCCAAACAGGCGAACGACGCCGCGCCAGGTCGACCACATCTCGAGTCTTTCAGGGATGATCGATTTTCGATGAAATCTTTCGTGTTCGTACCAGCTCCACTCGTCAGTATGGACGCGGAGAGCGGTAAGGTCGACGTGCCCCTTCTGATGAAGAAGGAGATTGTATTTTCAAAACTCGCCGAGACCTACATCCTGAATGCTAAGAAGGAGCTGAGTGACCTCATTGAGGTCGATCAGGCATACTTTATTCCATACTCCGGACTCACCCGAATAATGTCTTACAAGTCAGCTGATCAACTTAAGCACTACGAGGGGAAGTTCTACCCACTCAAGAGTTCTTCAGATAGGACTTACTTCTCGAAGACGCGAGATAAAATTTTCCGACGAACGGAGCCTTACGTCGATACGGCCGGGGGTGGCGTTGTTGTCACCTATACTATCTACATCTTCAACGAAACGCTGAACATCATTGGCATCATCGGTATAGATCGGAACCTAGGAACTCTGACTGAACTTTGGCCAGATCTCGACTCAAGCTCAGGTCTCAGCGCCTATCTCAGTGCGCTGACTCTGAGGGATTTTCACTTTGACATTCACCAGCTCAAAGATCCCGGCACTCGCGTCGAGCCCTCCTCCAGCGAGAGCTTTGAAGACTGGGTTGCCACGGAGCTAGACAAAAATTCAGCCGAAGCTTCGCAGGGTATCAAGAGATGGTCTTCCGTTGAGCAGGAGGAGTGGTTTCATGAAGAGAAGACCATATTTACGGTACCTCTGGGAGACGGGCAGATTGGCTGCTTCACTTTTGATGCACATAAGATTGAGCTTAAATATAGAAATCTAATGGTCGTCTATGTGGGTTCGCTCGCTCTAATTCCGATCGTAATTCTATTCTTCTACTTCTTCAGAAGAAGTCAAATTGCCGAGCGCCACGGAGAAGAAGTCGAGGCCCTCTATTCTGAAGTCGTCTCGAATCTTCACGGAGGTTTTCTTGTCGTCGATAGCTCTGGACTGATCCTCCTGCATAACGACCGGATACTCGAGATGGTGGGGCGACGCGGGAGCTTAAAAGGAGCTTATCTGAAATCAATTTTAACAACTGACAGTTATAATGAATACTCCGCGTTGGCCTCGCCTGACGGCTTTGAGTTCCCCGGAAAAGTTCGCGAAGCATCCGGCGACAGCCGGCCAGTTATTATCGCCAGCTCGCCAATCGCCCGAGGAGAGCTTGCAGGCTCGAGCATGCTAATCTTTCTTCCCTCGGAGGAGCTTGAAGTGACGATCGGCTCGAAATTCATCCATGGCTTCTCTCACGCCTTGAAGACCCCAGCTCATAGTATTCTACTCATTGCGGATACCTTTCGCCGAAAGAGAGGTTATCGCAATTTTAAACATTACTATTCTTTGATGGAGAATCAAATTCGAGAATTCTCCAAACTGATCGACAACGTTCTCTATTTCTCGGAGTTGAAATTGAGAACTTTGGGACGAACCGGGAAGGTGGAAAACATAAGTCAAACACTGCGTAGTGTCGCCAAGGTGACAGCGGAGCGAACAAGAGAACAAGGCCTTGATTTTGGATCTAGCATTCCGGATAAGCTGTTGATTCCGGTGGACTTGGATATGTTCCGCATCGTCATGAACAACCTGATCGACAACGCGCTGAAGTATACCAAGGAGGGGAAGATCTTCCTTCGAGCGGTCGACAAGCTCGACTATGTCAAGATTTCCGTATCCGATACCGGTATCGGCGTGCGACCTAAGGATCGAGAGGACATCTTCAACATGTTTTTCCGTAGCGATGATAAGGGGGTCCGTGAGCAGGAGGGTCTGGGGCTCGGGCTGTATGTGTCGAAGAGCTACGTCTCTATGCTAGGAGGTGATCTATCCTATGAGCCTGTCGCTGAAGATTCCTTCAGAGCCGATGTTAACGATTCGAAGTCATGTGGGTCACGTTTCTTTTTGACTTTACCCAAGACGCAGAAAGGATCGAGGCATGAAGAAGTCGAAAATCCTTCTCGTGGATGACAACCCCCTTCATCGGACGTTGCTGCGAGACGAGCTGGAAGACGCCCAATACGGGATCGAGATGGTCAAGGACATCGCCGAGGCGCGGGAAATCCTGAAGACCTTCAAGCCGGACCTCTTCGTGCTTGACATCGTCTTGCGCGGAGAGAAATTCGAGGTCATCAAGTGGGTTCAGGACGAATTGCGTTCGTCCAAGGAGTTCGACGACACCCCCATTCTCTTTGTGACCGCCTATCGGAGAGAAATGGATGAGCACGTCCGTAACATCCAGCGCACCCGGGTCCTAGGCAAACCCTTTACCTACGAGGAAATCGGCGGCGAGATCCGCTTGATGCTGTCCGGAAAATTCGAATAGCCGGCGGGCCTTGCCGGCCAAGAAGACGGCCCGTGCGCCGCCCTCTGGTAGGACTTGCGCGATTGTGCCAGAATGGACGCCATGACGGCTTCCCGGCTCCTCGTCGCCCACGGTGCCCGAGCGGTGGAGGACCTCCTCCTCGCGCGGCTGTCGGAGCTTGCCGAGGAAACACGCCACGATCCGGCGCTTCTGGCTCAGCCGGTCCGTGTGGTGGTGCCGTCGATCAGCCTGCGCGACCACCTGGCGGCGGCGATCGTCCGCCGCACGGGACGCGCCATGGTCGGCGTACGGGTGATGACGCTCTTGAACGTCGCCCTGGAGCTCGCCGCCCGCGCCGGCCGTCCGGCGCCGCGCTCGCCAGCGCTTTACGACGTCCTCGTCCGCCGGTTCGCCCGCGCCGAGCCGTCACTTCACCGCAAGCTCGACGACCTCCACGACGGCTACGCCGTCGTATCGAAAAACGTCAGCGACCTCCTCGACGCCGGTCTCGAGCCGGTCCATGTCGAGGCGGTTGACGAATTCCTGCGCACGGACGGTAGTCAGCTTGCCACCGCCGCGAAGGTCGAACGCGCCGGCGCGCTCGTGCGCACCGCGGTGGCCGTCGAGATCGCCTTGGAGGAGCTCGGCATCGGCCACCGTTCGACCCTGCTCCGCGCCGGGCGCGACCGGCTCGAGGCCGAGGGGCCCGAGGCCCTCGTGTCGCGCGCCCTCCTCGTTCACGGCTTCGCCGGGGCGACCGGTGTCGAGGCGGACCTTTTGGAATCGCTCCTGCGGGTTCTGGGCGGCGACGTCTACCTCGACTGCCCCCCCGACGGCACCGGCGCTTTCGAAAGCGCTCACACCCTGCGCCTTGCCCTGCGCCTCGCTGCGGTGGCGGGTCCCCCGCGGACGGTTGCGGCCGCAGAGGAGCCGTCCCCGCCGAGCTACGCCCTCGTCGCCGCGCCGGACGCCGACGCCGAGATGCGCGAGGTGGCACGCCGCCTCGGCCGCCTCCTCGACGGTGGCGTGCGGCCCGAGTCGATCGGCGTCGTGGCGCGGAGCGCGGCAGCCGTCGGACCCACGATCCGCCGTCACTTCAAGGCTCTGGGGATTCCTTTTTCGGGGGTCTCGGCCGAAGGGCCGCTGCGCGGCGCCGGCCGCCGCCTGGCGCTCCTCCTGGAGCTCCTTCGCCGCGGGCCGGCGCTGACCCTGGAGCGCTGGCTCGACGCCCTCGTCGACCTTGGCGGCGACGCCCTTACGGGGACCGGGCGCACCGAAGCACGCCTGGCTTTTTCTGCCCTCGGGGCCAGCCGCCTGGAAGACCTGACTCGCCTGGATCTCCCGTCGAGCGGGGAGGAAGAGATCCTCGCGGCCGCCGCCGCGGGACGGAGCCTCGCCGCGGAGCTTCAGTCCTGGCGCCAGAGTGAGGCGTCTTTTACCGAGCACCGGGCACGGCTGGAGCGTCTGCTGGGCGAGCACCTGGGCTGGCCGGCGGACGGCGAGCCGCGGCAGGTGCTGGAGGAGGCCCTCACCGGCCTCGCGATTCCCGGCACCCTGCCCCTCGACCACGACGAGCTGATGCTGGTGCTCGCCGCGGCCTTCCGGCGCGTCGAACGCGAGCCCCTGGGCGGACGCGGCGGCGGCGTCCAGGTGCTCTCGGCCTCTGAAGCGCGGGGCCGTACGTTCGAGCACCTCTTCCTCTGCGCCATGACCCGCGATGTCTTCCCTCGTCCTCTGCGCGAGGAGGCGTTGCTCGGCGACCGGCTGCGTCACGGCCTCGCCCGTCTGCTGCCCGATCTGCAGGCGCGCCCGGCGCTCTTTGACGAGGAGCGCCATCTCTTCGCCGAGCTCCTCTCGGCCGCGCCTGGCGTCACCCTCTCCTGGCACGAGGAGGACGCTTCGGGCTCGCCACGCTCGCCCTCACCGCTCCTGGAACGCCTGCGCCGCCAGGACGTCGAGACCGCGCGGGCACCTCAGGTCCTCGCCGCCGGGACGTTCGAAAGACCGCTCGTCGAGGAGCTCCTGCTGCGCGGCATCCATGCCTCGCGAAGCTCCCTGGGCGAGCTGCTGGGCGCGGCCCTCGCCGAAGCCCGCGGCGAAGAAGACGAAGGGCTATTCCCCGACGTCGACGCCCTCGCCGCCGGACGCCTCGCCGTCTTGAACGAGCTCGACCCCGACCGCCGCGGCCGCGACGGTGCGGCGCGTGCCCGCGGCCTGGGTCCTTACTTCGGTTTCGTCGGTCCCGTCCTCGCCGAGGCGGACCCGCGGCGCGAGCCGCTTTACGTGACGACGCTGGAGAGCCTCGCGGCCTGTCCCTGGCAAACCTTTCTGCGCCGCCTCCTTGGCCTGCGGCCGATGCCGGACCCTCTCGGCTCGTTGCCCTCTCTGCGGGGTCTCCTGGTGGGAAGCCTCGTCCACCGGGTGCTGGAGCGTGTCGGCAAGGCGGCCGAGGGCGGCGGTCCGGCCTGGCCGCTACCGAAGGAGCTGGACGTGCTGGTGGCGACGGAAGCGGCTCGGGTGCTTGACGAGCAGGGCCTGGGCCTGAAGGGCCTCGTCCGGGCGGCGGCCGAGCAGGCACGGCCCTTCCTGGAGGCCGCCCGGCGCCTGGACCAGACGACTCCTGTCCTGCCCCTCGCGGGCGTCGAGACGACGGGCTCGCTTCGGGTCACCGACCGCGCGGGCGAGGCGCGGAGCATCCGCTTTCGCGCCGACCGCCTCGACGCGCAAGGCGAGCGCCGGCGCTACACGGACTACAAGACCGGGGCGCGTCCCCGGACCGGCGCCGAGGTCCGCGAGAGCGTCCTCGGCTGGCTGCGCGCCGGGCAGTGGCTCCAGGCCGCGGCCTACGTCCACGGCGGGGGCGCCGGCGCGGAAGGCCGTTATCTCTTTCTGCGGCCCGACCTCGACGAGGCGGAGCGTGTCGTCTCGCTGTCTGGAGGCGACCGGGAGCTTGCCGCCTCCTTCGACAGTAGCGTCGGGAAGCTTCTCGCCGCCTGGGACGCGGGGGTCTTTTTCCCGCGCCTCGTCGCCGCCGACGAGGACGTCGAGCCGCCGCGTTGCCGGACCTGCCGGGTCGCCGAGGCCTGCTCGCGCCGCGACTCAGGGGCCCGAGGGAGGCTGCGGCGCTTCGCCGAACGGCACCGCGAGGCGGCGGAGCGCGGCGAGCTCGACGGTGTCGACGCTTTCGTTCTCGACCTCTACCTCCTGGGTGCCGGGAGGTGACCCGTTCGCGGGGAGTCGGTTACCGCGGCGGCATCCGCAACGCACCGTCGATGCGGATGACCTCGGCGTTCAAGTAGGCGTTGCGCGCGATCGTCTCGACGAGCTGGGCGTACTCGTCGGGACGGCCGAGGCGGCTGGGGAAGGGAATACCGGCCGCCAGGGCCTCGGTGACCTTCTGCGGCAGCCCGGCCAGAAGCGGCGTGTCAAAAGTGCCCGGGGCGATCGTCATCACCCGGACGCCCGTCTTCATGAGGTCGCGTGCCGCCGGCAGCGTCATGGCGACGACCCCGCCCTTGGACGCCGAGTAGGCCGCCTGGCCGATCTGGCCGTCAAAAGCCGCCACCGACGCGGTGCTGACGATGACGCCGCGTTCGCCGTCGTCGTTGGGCTCGTTCGACGACATCGCCGCCGCCGCCAGGCGCAGGACGTTGAAGGTGCCGACCAGGTTGACCTGGATCACCTTCTGGAAGAGGCCCAGGTCGTGCGGGGTGCCGTCGCGGCCGACGACCTTGGCGGGTGGGCCGATGCCGGCGCAGCTGACCGCGATGCGCAGGTCGCCGAGCTCTTTCGCAGCGTCGACCGCCGCGGTGACGTCGTCGGCCGACGAGACGTCGGCCTTGACGAAGCGCACGCCCTCGCCGAGCTCGTCGGCGAGCGCCGTACCGCGCTCCTCGTTCAGGTCCACGATCACCACCTTGGCGCCGGCCGAGGCCAGCCGGCGCACCGTCGCCTCGCCCAGGCCCGACGCGCCGCCGGTCACCAGAGCCACACTGTTGCGTATCTCCATTGCAGGATCCTCTTTTGCTCGTTTTGTCGACGATTCCCGCCGGAGCGCGGAATCGATTTCGGAAGGCTTTGCAAGGAGATCTTCTCACGGAATCGACTTCATCGGAACAACTGCGGTTGCTCGCCGCGTCGCCTTTTCCCGGGGCTGAAGCCCCGGGCTACATCTTAGAAGGCGCCCTGCGGGCTTTCCGGCTAAAGCCGGAAGAATCCCGCGGCTTCAGCCGCCAAGCCCGTAGGGCGTCCTTTGAAATGTAGCCCGGGGCTTCAGCCCCGGGAAAGGAAGTAGACTGGAGACGATGCAGGCTCCCCGACTCCGCCGTGCCATCGCCGCCGCCGCCGTCCTCCTCGCCCTGGCACTTGTCCTCGGCTGGACGATCCCGCTGCCTTCTCGCCTCGACGAGCCGCCCTCGACGGTGGTGCGCTTTCGCGACGGCTCCCCCGCCTACGCCTTCCTCTCCCCCGACGACAAGTACCGCATCGTGACCGATCCCGCCGCGGTCGCCCCGGCCTACCTTACGGCTCTGCTGCGCTTCGAGGACAAGCGCTTCTACCTTCATCCCGGGGTCGACCCGCTCGCCCTCGCGCGTTCCGTTCGCACGAACCTTGCCGCGCGTCGGGTCCTGACCGGCGCCTCGACGATCACGATGCAGCTCGTCCGGATCCTCGAGCCGCGCCCGCGAACGCTTTTTTCGAAGGCGGTCGAGGCGCTTCGCGCGGTCCAACTGGAGCTACTTCTCTCGAAAGACGAGATCCTCGCTGCCTACCTAACCTTCCTCCCCTTCGGGAAGAACGTCGAGGGCCTCGAAGCGGCCTCCTTCGCCTACTTCGGACACTCGGCCCGCGACCTCGCGCCCGAGGAGGTCGCGACACTCCTCGCCGTACCGCAGCTGCCCACCCGGCGCCACCCGTCGGTGAGGAACGCCCCGGCTCTGCAAGAGGCGCGCGACGCGATCGCCGCCTGGCTGGCCGAGCGCGGCGTCCTCGGCGGCGAGCGTCCGGCCGAGGAGGTGCTCGCCCAGGTGCGGACGACAAGCGTGCCGCGGGGGTTTCGTCCCCTGCCGCGCCACGCCCCGCACGCCGCCTGGTGGCTGCGCTCGCGCCACCCGGGCGCCGAGATCCCGACCACCCTGGATCGAGGCGTCCAGCTCCTCGTCGACCGGCGACTCGACGCGGCGCGCACGGAGCTCGCGCCCCTGGGCATCCACAACGGCGCTGCCGTCGTCGTCGACCACGAGACGGCGGAGGTGCTCGCCCTCGCCGGCAGCTTCGACTTCTGGGACGAGGAAAACGGCGGGCAGATCCCGGGCTTTGCCATCGCCCGCTCGCCGGGCTCGGCCTTGAAGCCCTTCATCTACGCCCTCGCCCTCGACCGCGGGCTCGTCTTGCCCGAGCACCTGGTCATCGACGTGCCGACGAGCTACGGTCCCTACGCACCGTCGAACTACGACGGCGATTTCGCAGGCCTCGTCCGGGCGGAGGACGCGCTTTCGGAGTCGCTCAACGTGCCTTTCGTACGGCTCCTCGGCCAGGTCGGCGTGGAACGTTTCGCCGCGACGCTGCGACGCCTGGGAGCGACGAGCCTGCGTGACGACCCGGGCTACTACGGCCTCTCGGCGGCGATCGGAGCGATGGAGGTGACCCCGCTGGAGCTCGCGGGCTTCTACACGGCCCTCGCCCAGGACGGAGGCGCCCGGGAGCTGCGCGTCGTGCCCGGGAAGATGCCGCCGGCGGCCGAGGTCCTGAGCCCCGGCGCCGCGTACCTGACGCGGCGGGCTCTTTCGCGCCGCGACCGTCCCGACTTCCCGGCCCGGCGGCGTTTCTCGGGGGCGCCGGCTCGCGTCCACTGGAAGACCGGGACGAGCTACGGTCACCGCGACGCCTGGGCCGCCGGCTCGGGGCCGCGTCATACAGCGGTCGTCTGGCTCGGCAACTTCGACATGACGCCGAGCGTCGATCTGGTAGGCGCGGACGCCGCGGGTCCGATCCTTTTCGACCTGCTGGAGGCGCTGGCCGACCGTTCGGGACCGCCGGTGGTGCGGACGCGTCCGCACGATTTGAAGCGGATCGAGGTCTGCGCCTACTCGGGCTTCTTGCCGAGCGCGGCGTGTCCCGAGCGGCGCGAGGCCTGGGCGCTCCGGCGACGGGTGCCGACCCGGAGGTGTCCGTACCACCTGGCAGCCGACGTCGACCTTGCGACGGGCCTGCGGCTCAACCCGTCGTGCCGCGGCGGACGGCGCTACGAGACGCGTTCTTTCGTCGTGTGGCCGGCGGACGTGCGCCGCTACCTGACGGCACACCACCGCGTCCTGGCGCAGCCGCCGTCGCTGATGCCGGGCTGCGAGCCGCCGGACGGCGGCCGGGCACCGCGCATCCTTTCGCCGCCGCCGGACCAGGTCCTGGTGCTCTTGCCCGGCGTGGCGGCCTCGGATCAGGAGGTACCGCTAAGGGCCGACACCGAGGCTGCGGGACGCCTCTCCTGGTTCGTCGACGGGGAGTTCCTGGGGACGGTCGCGCCGGAGGAGGAGCTCTGGTGGACGCCGAGCCCCGGCCGTCACCAGTTCCTGGTAATGGACGAGTCGGGCCGCGCGTCGCGTCGCCTCTTGAAAGTCCGTCGCTCTTCGTAGGCTGGACCGGGATGGCAAGGTCAAGGGACACAGACCATGGCTCGCGGCAGAATCTTTGGATCCCGGCCGAGGACGTCCCCGCGAGCCTCACCTTGGCCTTGTCTTCGATTCCCGAGCTTTGAGTCGCGCGATCTCTGCTTGAGCGGCCCGAAGGGCGGCCTCGGCGGCATCGGCCCGGGCCTTCTCCTCTTCGTCGGTCAAGAGCCTCTTTTCGGTCGTCTGGTCGAAGATCTCGATGCGTCGGGCATTGGGATCCGACCAGAAAAAAAGCCCCGTCGTCTGCGAGAGGATCCGACCCTGGGGGTCGCCTTGGATCTCGGAATAACGCAGGCCGCCTGCCAGGTGGAAGCCCAGCAGCTCCAACGGCTCTTCGGAACCGATCCGGATCGGGTTGAAGACGAGATACTCCTCGACGCCCGCCCGCGCATAGACGTCGACGTTTTCCTCCAGGTCCTTCTTGCGCAGGCGGCCATGCTCGGGCGAGACCACCTCGATCACCAGGTGAGGACGCACCCCCCAGAACGTGGTGTCGAACGTCCCGCCGATCTGCTCGGAGATCTCCGCCCGGGTGGCCGGAAGGCCCTGGACCACTGCGATGTCGGGGCCCGACGGCTTGAGTCCTTCTCGGTGCCAGTCGAACCTAAGGTCGGAGAAGACGCCGACGCCGGGGGTCCGCTCTAGCCAGCGGCGGAGCCGGCCGAGCACCGAGAAGACAAGGGTGAGGTGGAAATCGGTTTGGGTCACCTTGTCACCTTCCTGGGGATGGAGGAGGAGCTCCATCGTCAGCGGGAGCTCCTGCTCCTCGACGCTGCCGTCGTCGAGCTCGACCACGCGCAAGACGGCACCTTGGGGCTCGTCGTCGACCGCGAGGCAGTTCTCTTCGGCTTCGGGCTCGGGATTGAGGGCAGGGAGGGCCATGGACGAAGTCTAGCAGAGTCGCCGAAGGCAAGGAGCCGGCAGGATGCTATACATTGAGTAACGCCATGCGCGTCTTCGTCACCTCGACGTCCCCGGAGCTTGACCTGGCCTATCGTCAGGAGCTTCACGGCGAGGTCGTCCGCTGGCTCGGAGACGTCCTCGCCGACGCCCGCGCCGACGGCCTCGACGTCGCCTTGCCGCACGACCTCTCCGGACCGGACCGCTTCCGGCCCTGGCCCCTTCCCCGCTTCGCCGCCGCCGCCGACAGCGCCGCCGACGTCTTCCTGGACGCGATCGAAAAGCCGCTCTGCTCTTCTTCTTCGCTGGGACCGCAGGCGTCCCGCCTGCATCTTACGGCTTCGTCCCAAAGGGACGAAGCCCCGCGTTACCCGTGGCGATTCCGGGAAGGGGACGCTGAACGCCTCGCCGGCGCCTTCGCCGAAGCGCGGCGACGGCGTCCGGACGCGCCCCTGGTGCCGGAGCTCCAGGTGGTGCTCGCCCACCTCCTGGACGCCGCCGGCGAGCCGGACGACGGGGACGTCGTCACGGTCGCGGTGCCGGAGGACCCCGGTCCGCTGATCGAGCAAGCCCTGGAGAGGCACCTGAAGCGGACTCTGGACGTGGCCTTCCCGGCGCGGGGCCGCAGTGCCCGCTGCCGCCGGGCGCGGGCGCTCCTGGCCCTGCGTGAGCTCGCCGACGTCTACGGACGCCGTGACGCGGGGCTCTCCGTCGATGTCCTGGCCCTTGCCATCGGCCCGGAGGGCCGCGATGTCCTCGACCGGCTGGCGACCGGCACGACGCGCGTCGTCATCCGCGAGGAGCGTCCGGACGGCTGGGGCTACGTCCTCTCCCACGACCGGATGGCGGAGGTCGTCGTCCGGCTGGTAGACGAGGAGGAGGCTTACGCCGATCTTGGGGTCGACCGGGAGCTGTTGCGTTTGCGGCGGCTGGTGGTGCCCCAGAGTCAGCTCTTCGTGACGGGTGAGGAAGAGCAGGCGACCGGCTTGAATCGTCGGGACTATCGAGGCATTGAGGAGAACGCGGAAGCGTTGCCATGGGAGGACGAGCAGCGACGTTGGTGGGCGGCCTGCGGGGAACGGCGTCGCGCAGACCGGCGGCGGCGACGGATTCGTTGGGGGACGGCGGCGGCGATCGTGGTCCTGGTGGCGTTGGCGGCTTGGATCTCGGCAGACCGGTACTTCACCGAGCAACGACGGCTGGCGCGTATTCTTCTGCCGAGTCCCGAGACGGCGTTCAAGGAACTCGCCGATCTGACGGCGGAGGGCTTCGATGCCGAAAAGCTGTTGGAGCATCTTGGGCAAAGGACTGAGCCGTCAGATTCCATGGAATTCTTTTTCAGGGAACGGATCCATCCGTTCGACGTCCTGAGGAGAGGCCTCGGTGGGGTTGGAGCAGCCGACAAGGCTGCGAGTCTTGCGGGGTGCAAGTCCCCGCGC
>CBDUYN010000035.1:0-66380 GCA_965371445.1 uncultured bacterium
TCGCCCGGCTCCAGGGCTTCGCGGAGCCAGGCCGTCGTCCTCTCGGCGATCTCCGATCCCATCTGAGCGAGGAGCTCGGCGAGCGTCAAGAGGCCCTTCATTCGGTACAGCGATGTGTGGGTCATAAAGCAAGTCTCCTATTCTTTGACCTCCCCCAAGGTTCTCTGGCATGCCGACTATAGCATATGGTCGGCGCCCAAGTCCCGTCCGGCAAATCTTCGGGGGGCGGCGGTGCTAAAGAAGCATGCGGAATCGGCAGGCACCAGCCTGCCCCGGAGCGAGCGGCAGGTCCAGGTCGCGGGCGCGTTCGCCGACGCGGCCCTCGAGGCGGGCGGCCCTGGGCCATGGCGGCGCTTTCGGCGACGAGCACCCGCCGCGCCGCCGGCCATCGGCCGAACGCGTCCACAGGGCGAGGTCCCAGGCTTGGGAAGCCTACCATACCGGCAAAGCCATACGACGAGCCCTCTCCCAGCCAAAGGGCCTCACTGCCGCGGCTCAAGCCAGCGGCAGCCGGTAGGCCGCCGCTTCCTCGGCGATGCGGGCCAGGGATGCTCCCAGAGGACATTGCCGGTCGCGACGTCATGACCGACGTTGACGCTCAAGACCTGGAGGACGCCGCCCAGCGTCGCCACGGACGCTGGAAATGGGTGGCAGATCCACAGCGGCAGATCCACAGCGGCCAAGATGTCGTAGACTCCGGAGGGCCGAGCAACTTCCAGGAGACGAGCCATGGAGCTTCTACGACATCCCCACAACCGCCGCCTGCCGTGTGTCGCGGCGATCTGTCTTGCCCTCCTCGTCCCCCTTGCCGCCGCGGAGAGCGGCGAGGTGGCGATGATCGAGGCCACGGGCGAAGCCGCCGCCTTCTGGCCGCGTTGGCGTGGCCCCTCGGGGCAGGGTCAGGTCCGCGGCGAGGGCTACGTCGACACCTGGTCCGAGAATGAGAACGTCCTGTGGAAAGTGCCGGTACCGGGGCAGGGCAACTCGTCGCCCATCGTCTGGGGCGACCGGATCTTCCTCACTACGGCCTACGACGGCGGCAATCGCCGCTCGATCCTTTCGTTTCAGCGCAGCGACGGCAAGCTCCTGTGGGAGGCTTTCGCACCCGCCACGGAGCCCGAGGCGGCCCACGGCAAGAACGGACACGCCTCCTCGACGCCGACGACCGACGGCGAGCGCGTTTACGCCTACCTGGGAAATCACGGCGTCCTGGCGGTCGATCTCGCCGGCAAGAGCGTGTGGCGCGTCGCTTTCGAGGGCGGTTTTCAGGCCTATCACGGTACGGCCTCCTCGCCGCTCCTCTATCGGGGCAAGCTCATCGTCGCCCAGGACCACGGCGGGGAGTCGGGGTCGTTCATCGCGGCGCTCGACACGAAGACCGGCCGGCAGCTCTGGCGCACGCCGCGCGACGCCCGGGTGGGGTGGAGCTCGCCGATCGCCGTCGATGCCGGCGGACGCGACGAGATCGTCCTCTCCGGCCAAAAAGCGGTCGTCGCCTACGACCCGGAGACCGGCAAGGAGCTGTGGCGGGCCGAGGGCAACACCTTCGAGGCCATCCCGACGCCGGTGGTCGGCCACGGCCACCTCTACGCCTCCTCGGGACGCGCCGGCCCGACGCTCGCCATCCGTCCCGGCGGCTCGGGCGACGTCACGAAGTCTCACGTCACCTGGCAGACGCCGAAGGGTTCGCCGTTCGTGCCGTCGACCGTCCTCGACGGTCCCTACCTCTTCATGGTCAACGACATGGCGGCGATCGCCAGCTGCTTCGAGGCCAAGACCGGCGAGACGCTCTGGCAGGGACGCCTTGGCACGGCGCGCCGCGAGGGATTTTCAGCTTCCCCCGTGGCCCTGGGCGGCAAGGTCTTCTTTACCAACGACGACGGCGAGACCTTCGTCCTGAAGGCGGGTCCGGAGCTCGAGGTCTTGAAGGTCAACCGGCTTGGCGAGCGGGTCCTGGCGTCACCGGCCCTGGTGGACGGCCGCTGGTACTTCCGGACGGAGAAGCACCTGTTGGCGATCGGCGCCTCCTGAGCCTTAGAGGAAGGTCTCGACCGGCGCCGGATGGCCCAGGTGGTAGCCCTGGGCGTACTCGAAGCCCATCTCGAGGCAGGCCTGGGCTTCTTCCTCGCATTCGATCCCTTCGGCGAGGGTGGTGATCCCCATGTCGACGACGAGCTTGACGAGCGTGCGCACCATCTCGCGGCGCTGGGGCTTTGCCTGGTGGATGTTGCGGATGAAGGCGATGTCGAACTTGAGGTAGTCGGGGGCGGCGTCGGTGAGCTCGGCCAAGCGCGCCTGCCCGGTGCCGAAGTCGTCGAAGGCGACGCGGATCGAGAGTCGGTCGAGCTCGTCGCGCAGGCCCTGGAGGGCCGCCACGCTCGCCACCGCGCCCTCGTGGATCTCCAGCACCAGGCTGCGCTCGGGATCCGCGTCGCGCAGCGCCCGGATCGAGGCGATGAGCTCGTGCTCGGCCTGCAGCTCCGCGGGATGGGTGTTGAGAAAAATCGCCTGCTCCGCCGGCAGGGCCTTCGCTTCTTGCATGCCCTTGACCCGGAAAGCGACGCTCAGCTCCTCGGCGAGGCCGATCGACTCCGCCGTCATGAAAAGCTCCCCCGGCGAGGTCTCCTGGCCGGCCAGGATGCCGCGCCCAAGGACCTCGTGGCCGAGGAGCGTGCGGTCGGAGAGCTTGACGATCGGCTGGAACATGGTGCGGATGTGGCCCTCCTGGAGCATCTCCCGAAGCTCGCGGTAGCGGGCCACGACACCGCCGGGGGCCATGGCGTCCTTGATCTCGACGGTTCTGGTGGCCGGCATCCACGACGGCTCGACTTCGTCTTCCACCAGCCGGAACTCCAAGTCCGCGAAGTGGAGGATGTCGCCGGTTTCGATGCGTTGCTCCCCCTTGAGCTGCTTGCCGTTGATGAAGGTGCCGTTGGTCGATTCCAGGTCCCGCAGGTAGAGGGCTCCCTCGCGGCCGACGATCTCGGCGTGGTGCTGCGAGACCATCTTGGAGCCGAGCGTCAGGTCGCAGCTCGGACGGCGGCCGACACTGAAGGGGGTCGTCCGCACCGGCGTGCGGATGTCCGGCCGGTTGGAGTCGGAGCCCTCGAAGCCTTCAAGGTACCAGCTACGTTGTCTCATCGGTTCTCGGCCGTTCTCGTCGGTGGCGTCGTGCTGGCGATTCTACACAGGGAGGCGTCCCGCGAACAGGTTCAAGTGGATCGGCGAAGACATTGTAGGTGTAGGTGGTGGCGGGAGGTGCGTTCAGTGAGGTAGGCAGAGACCGCGTGCAGGGGGCGCGACGCCGTGGTGCGGCCGTTCCAGATCACCGTCGCCTGGTGGCGCTGGCGGTAGATCGAGCGGACGCAGCCGCGGTTGGGAGCCCAGTAGAGAAAGGCGCCGCCGAGCTCCGGCGTGTCGCTCGTCAGGCCGTAGAGGATCGCGAAGACGTCCTCTCCGACCCACTCGCGGGGCCAATAGAGGTCGCGGTGCCAGCCGATGCCGCTCGCCTCGAGATCCTGAAGCGAGAGCGTCAGAGTGTATTCGTCTCGCTCCAAGTCGAAGCCGGTGAGCCGCCGGAAAGGGCCGCTTCCGAGCGCTTGGTCGGCGAGCTCGAAAAGCTCGGGGACGGCGTCCCGCTCCAACTGGCCCCAGCTCTCCTTCCTCCGGGCGGCGATTTTCTCGACGAGGGCTTCGATCCTCGGCCTCTCGGCCTTGGCGAAAAGGAAGTCGATCGTGGTGCAGTGCTCCTCGGCGAGGTCTTGGACGGCATCCTCGAGCTCCTCGCAAGTCCGGCACCGGGCCGGCTGGCCGGTCGCCAGCACCGCGGGGCTCTCGGCCAGGAGCTGAAGGGCGACGAGATCGCCAGCGACGGTGGCGAGCTCCGGCCAGAGGTCCTCGTCGAGCTCGGCGAGGACCTCCTGACCGGCGAGCCGCGGCAAGCCGGCCGCGACGTCGAGCAGGCGAAAGAGCGTCGGGAGCTCCTGCGGCTCGAACCGTCGCCAGAGCTCGGCGGGATCCGCCCCGTCGGGCAAGGGTCGCAGCTTTCGGAGGATGTCTTGTCGCCTCGGGCGATCGCTCGTCTGCAAGGTCTTTCTCCCAGGTCCGGCGTCAGGGTATCACCAGGTGGGGCGGAAGCGTTGTTCCAGTTGACGGCCGGGAGGCCACGGCGGTAGCCTCCCGGTATGCAAGACGTCGACCGCGACCTGGAGAAGCTACGACTCCTGCTCCGGAAGAAGATCGAGGAAAGCGGGTTGACCCAGACCGAGATCCAGCGCCGATGTGGCTGGGACCATGGATCGTTGAGCAAGATGCTGATCAGCAGCAAGACCATGAAGGTGGGAATGGTGCTGACCTTGCTCGACGTCCTCGGAGTCGAGCCCGGCCGGTTTTTCGGCCAGCTCTACGACATTGCGCGCCGCGAATCCGGCGAAGAGGTCCACTGATCTTGGAGGAGACCATGAAACCCAGATCCGGCACAGGTCGGGAGAAGGCATTCCGGTGGGCGGTGATCGCCTTCGTGGCATGGGCCGCGCCGCCCTTGGCCGCGCAGAACAAGCCCTCCGAAGCCTTCGAGGGCCTGGTGGAGGTCTCGGAGGTCCTGATCGACGTCCTGGCTACCGACGGCGAAGGGCACCTGGTCCGTGGCCTTACGCTCGAAGATTTTGTCGTCGAGGAGGGGGGGCGTCCGGTCGAGCTGACGGGCCTGAGCTACTACACGACCCGCTACGGCGAGGAGGGCGCGGCGCCGGGCGAGGTCCCCGCGAGCCGCTACTTCGTCCTCTTCTTCCACGACCCGATACCCAACGCGGCCTATCAGGCGCGGCGCATCCGCCAGAAGCTCGTCGCCGGGCGCGACGCCCAGAGCTGGATCGAGACGGAGATGTCCGGATCCGACTGGGTCGCCGTGGTGAGCTGGGATTCGCGGCTCAAGGTGCACCAGGACTTCACGCAGGACCGCGACGCGTTGCTCTTCGCCGTCGAGCAGGCGATGAGCCGACGCGATCCCGAGAAGCTGGATCCGAGGCGCCGGCCGCCGGCCTCGGGGCTGCCTTCGCTGCTGCGCCGCCTGCCGAGCGGCAAAGCCCTGCGCCGGGCGAGCCGCGACATGAACGACGCCCTGAGCTTGCTCGCCGGAGCCGTGGGCTACATCGTGGGACGCAAGAACCTCCTGCTCTTTACCCACGGCTTCGGTCAGAACGACGCGGAGGCCCGCGAGCGGCGCCGCTACCCGGGGCGCGATCCCCAGGTGGCCCTAAACGACCACAACGTCGCCGTCTATCCGATCCACCTCGGCGGGCGTGGCTCCGGCCAGCCCCAGAGCGGCTACCTGGCCGAGCTCGCCGAGTCGACCGGCGGCTTCTACTACGAGAACCTCGACCACTTCCTTGCACCGCTCACCACGATCGGCGCCGAGAGCTTCGGCTACTACGTCCTGAGCTTCCAGTCGCAGCATCCGGCGGGGGAGATCGGCTACGAGCAGGTCGAGGTCAAGGCGCGCGACGAGTCGATCCTGATCCGGGCGCGCCGCGGCTACCGTTACGGTCTTTAGCCCTCTAGACAGCGTTTCTCGTTCGTCGTAGATTGGTGGCCACGATCCGGCACGTTCAACCGAAGTCAACAAGGAGAGATCCATGAGAAAAAGTGCGAGGCTCATCCTGACTACCCTGGTCGTGGCGCTTGTGGCCGCGGCTGCGACGCTCGCCCAGTCGCAGGCCACGACGGGCGTCATCGAGGGAACTCTGTCCGACGAGAGCGGCGCCGTGCTGCCCGGCGTCACGGTCGTCCTCACCAACACCGCGACCAACTTCGAGAAGGTCACCGTGACCAACGAGCGCGGCCGTTTCCGCGCTCTGCTCCTGCCGCTCGGGCCTTACACGGTCACCGCGAGCTTCGAAGGCTTCGCGACGCTGGTCCGCGAAGGCATCCAGCTCACCGTCGGCGCGACGGTCAACCTGGCGCTCACCCTCCGGATCTCCGGTACCGAAGACGAAATCGTGGTCACCGGCGAGGCGCCGCTGGTCGAGACCACCGAGGCCGCGAGCTCGGTCCGCATCGACCGGGCAACGATCGACGGCATCCCCAACAACGGCCGCAACTTCCTGGAGTTCACGCGCCTGACGCCGGGGGTCTCGATCGTCCAGGGACCGGACGGCGAGGAGCTCACCGTCAACGGCCAGAAGGGCATCCAGAACAACATCATGGTCGACGGCGCCGACTTCAACAACCCGTTTTTTGGCGAGCAGCGGGGCGGCCAGCGTCCGGCCTTCACGTTCAACATCGACTCGGTGCAGGAGTTCGTCGTGGTGGCCGACGGCGCGCCGGCGGAGTTCGGACGGGCTTCGGCCGGCTTCGTGAGCGTGGTGACGAAGTCGGGGACCAACGACCTCTCCGGCACCGCCCACCTCTTCTACCAGGACGACTCGCTCTCCACCGAGGCCGAGCGGGCCGACGGCACGAAGGAGCCCAAGTTCGACTTCGAACGGCAGCAGATCGGCTTCACCCTCGGCGGCCCCTTGAAGCAGGACAAGACCTTCTTCTTCCTGGCCTTCGACTACCAGGACGGCGAGTCCATCAAGCAGAGGGACCCGACCCGTATCGAGCCGCGTGTCGTCGACGCCCTGGCCGCTCTGGGCAGCCCCAACGAGAACGCCCCCATCGACCGGACGGACGACTCCATCGCCGGCCTTGCGAAGCTCGACTTCGCCACCTCGTCTTCGGATCTCCTGACCCTGCGCTTCAGCTACACCGAGGCGGAGCAGGACAACGGCACGTTCGACGTCGACTCCTGGGGTGTGAGCGCGAACGCCGTGGAGAAAGACTCCTCCTACGCGATCTCGGGCTCTTTCACGTCGGTCTTGAAGGACAACATCTTCAACGAGCTGCGCTTCCAGTTCGCGCGGGAGGACCGTCCGCGGCCCTACGACGGGCCGACCTTTCCGGGCACGGACCGCCCTTTGCCAGACACGGCTTTCGACTTCGGCCGCAACTACCGGTTCGGTATGCCGTTCTTCATCCCGGTCGTCTACCACGACACCCGCTGGCAGCTCAACGACAACCTCTCGTGGCTGATGGACGCGCACGAGCTCAAGGCCGGTGTCGAGTACAACCAGACGGCGGCGTTCCAGACCTTCATCGGGTTCGCCAACGGCCGCTTCATCTTCGGCTCGACCGACGGTTTTTTGAGCTACGTCGAGAACCCCAACTACGTCGAGTGCTCCGACGGCAGCTCCTCGGGCGACGGCACCTGTCCGGAGGGGTCGTCGATCACCGGACCTGTGCTCCTCTACCTCCAGCAGGCCGGTGTCGGCTCGACGACGGTGGAGGAGGCCGGCACCCAGACCATCATCCAGGAAGAGCCGGCGGTTTTCATCCAGGACACCTGGCAGCCGAGCGCCAACGTGACGGTACAGCTCGGCCTGCGCTGGGAAGCCCAGATCGAGCCCAACCCGATCACGCCGGCGAGCGAGGTCTTCTACTCCGACTTCATCGGCCGGACCCAGGAGGGGCAGGTCTTTCTCTCGGACGGCGAGATCCCGTCGGACTACGACATGTGGCAGCCGCGGTTCGGCCTCGCCTGGGATCCCAAAGGCGACGGCCGGACGGTGATCCGCGTCAACGCGGGCCTGTTCTACGCGCGCATCCCGGGCCTCGCGCTCGCCTCGAGCCGCTCGACCAACGGCAGCCTCGGCCAGACGCTGTTTCGCAACAGCGAGCTCATCCCCATCCTCGGAGCGCCGCCGCCCTACGACCAGATCCTCGGTCCCGCCCAGGTGGGCGACCCCTTCCGTCCCGACGTCTTCATCTTCGACGAGGACTTCTCGAACCCCCGGACCACCTCGGCGGCGCTCGCTTTCGAGCACCAGTTGGGCAGCAACTACTCGATGCTCGTGAAGTACAACTACGCCGAGACGGACCACCTGACCCGCTTCGCCAACCGCAACGACCCGCTCCTCTCCGCGGACCCGAGCGACGGCCTGGGGCCGTGGTCGACGGGGCTCAACGGGGGGCCGAACGGCGTCGGCGTCCTGACGACGGTCGAGTCAACGGCTTCGAGCCGCTACCAGGGCCTGACCGTGGGTCTCGAGAAGCGGGCGGGCACGATCCAGTTCCAGGCCTACTACACCTACTCGGAAGACAAGAGCGACGACGACAACGAGCGCGATCCCTTCTCCTTCCGCTATGCGCGGATCACCGACCTCGACGCGGAGTGGGGCTACTCGGACCGCGACCAGCGCGACCGCTTCAACGGCTGGCTCCTCTGGCAGGCGCCCTGGGGCTTGAACGTCAACGCGCGCTATTCGTACCGTTCGGCGCAGCCGCAGTCGATCACCGAGACCGGTGCGGTCGCCAACACCCCGCAGGAACGCATCAACGCCGACGGCACGGTGACGCAACGCAACCTCGGGCGCAAGGACAACAAGTTCTCTTCGCTCGACTTGCGCATCTCGAAATACTTCAACGCCGGCGACGTTCGGATCGAGGGCATCTTCGAGACCTTCAACCTCTTCAACGGGCGCAACGCGCGCGCCCCCGAGGTGACGAGCCTGATCTTCAACTTCGACGGCACGGTGCAGAGCGGCCTCGGCGATCCGCGCCAGTTCCAGCTCGGGCTGCGTTTCGTCTTCTAGGACAGCGGCCATCCCCGCTCTCCCTTCGGAGAGCGGGGCTCCCTTCACCTGCGCAACCGGAAGTCCCGTACGCAGTGCCAGACGCCGTCCTCGTCTTTCGCGAGCGGCCGGATTCCGCCGAACCTTCCCAGCCTTCGAGATCGCTCGACGGTGCTCTCCGAGATCTGCGGATCGCCTTCGAAGTGGAGGTCGTGGCGTTGCTCGCTCTTGAAGCCGTCGGCGGTGATTACGAAATGGACGTGGGCGGGCACTCCGCCGCCGGGGTAGGCGCCGGGCCGGATGGTGGAGATCTCGTAGCGGCCCTCGGCGTCGGTTTGAAGCGTCGCCTTGAGGCGCGGGTTGGCCGACGAGGTGGTCTCGCCCGAGTAATAGCCCCGGGCGTCAGTATGGTAGACGTAGAGCTCGGCTCCGGCCACCGGGGTCTCGCCGTCGTCGGCGAAGACAGTCCCCGCGAGGTGGAGGCGTTCGCCGGGCTCGTCGGTTCCTGCGATGACGACCGAGGAGCCGGGCGTCCGGGCGTCCGGCTCCTCGGCGATCGCCGGGGCCGCGGCAAGGAGTAGGGCGAGAGCGGCGAAGGGGACGCTTCTGCGGAAAGACATCATGGCTGAGCTCCTCTGCGGTACCTGGAGACCTCTGTGCCCTTGTACGCAGATTCCGGACGCCGGGTTTGTCAAGACCCTGTAAAGGACGTGGCCGGCGGCGGGAGAGGGGAGATGTGATACGCTGAGGCCGGAGGGTAGAGAAGAGGATAGAGAAAAGTATGATCAGCGGCCTCAATCAGGAAGTCGACATCCTCGGCAAGACGTTTCACTTCCAGACGGAGCTCACGGGCGGCGGGATGGGGTCGGCGCGTACCGAGGTCTTCGTCGGCGGGAAGATCGTCGCCACCCGGGAAACGTCGCTGGGGCTGGAGGAGGGCGAGAGCGAGGACGAGGAAGCGATCCGCGCTCGTATGAAGGAGGTTCACGGCAAGATCTTGAGCGGCTTCGTGGATCGTGCCAAGCGCTACCAGGAACGCGAGCAGGAGGGCTCGCTCCCGCCGGTGAGAGAGCCTTCGGGCAACGTCGACACCGCCGAGGCCGTCGATTCTCAAACGCTCGCCGCGGTCCGGGTCCTGGTGGCGCAGAAAAAGGGCCTCTACAACACCGATTCCGCTCCGCCGGCGTCTCCGCTGATCACCCCGCCGTCACCGGGCGCCGCTTCCGAATCGCTGCGCATTCGTCACCTCTTCGGCAAGTTCCGCCGCCAGATCGGCGCCGATCCCGCGGTCGACCACGGCCGCGTCGGCGATCGGCTGGACCGGGCTGCCGCCGGCTTCGAATGGATGGCCGGCTCGCCCAGCTTCGCGGAGATCCGGGTCGACGAGCAGGTGCGCTGCAACCTGCTCAAGGAGCACGTCGAGGAGTGGGTCGCCGGCGGTCGCCGGGCCGACGGGGCCGCGAGGATCTGGTCGGGGATCCTGGCCTTCGTCGGCTATCTGGCGGAGATCAACGACCGCAGCGACCTCGTCAGCTTCGACCAGCAGCTCCTGGTCTGGGGTATCGACACGATCCAGCGCCACGGCGTGACCGCGGAGATCCTCGAGCGCTTCGGGGACCTCTATGGCCGCGACCCCGGCCTCGATGTCCTGCTCGACGAGCCCGAAGGCGTGACCGCTGCCATCTGGACGGGTCACCTGCGCCGGGTGCTGACCCAGATGTAGCGGGAGATCGGTGGATTGAAATCCCTCGAATCTCTCGCCGTCTACTGGACGTGGCGGCAGCTGACCATCGTGCTTCTGGGCTTCGCGAGCGGCCTGCCCCTGCTCCTGACCCTGGGAACGCTCTCCGTCTGGCTCAAGGAAGAGGGGATCTCGAAGACCGCCATCGGGCTTTTCGCCATCGTCGGCATGCCGTACTCGTTGAAGTTCCTCTGGGCGCCGGTGATCGACCACGGACGGATCCCCCTCCTCACCCGCTGGCTAGGGCGTCGCCGTGGTTGGACGTTGCTGATCCAGGTCCTTCTGATGACCTCGATCGTCGTGCTCGGGAGCATCGATCCCCAGACGAACCTCTTTGCCGTGGCGGTGGCGGCGCTCGCGGTGGCCTTCTTCTCGGCGAGCCAGGACATCGTCATCGACGCCTACCGCATCGACATCCTGGACGACGACGCCGAGCAGGGTGCCGGTGCGGCCTCGATCCAGGTGGGCTATCGCGTCGGCATGCTCGGCGCGGGGGCCGGGGCGCTTTTCCTGGCGGAGTCGATTCCCTGGCGCTGGGTCTACGCGATCGAGGGAGCGCTGCTCGTCGTCGGCATGGTGACGATCCTCCTTGCCCCCGAGCCCGGCGGGGTGGAGAGGGGAGCGGCGCCGAAGAGAGCGAGCGTCGGCTGGCACGACGTTGTCGACTGGTTCCGCCGGGCGGTGATCGAACCCTTCGCCGATTTCATGCGCCATCCGGGCTGGGCGGCGATCCTGCTCTTCATCCTGCTCTTCAAGTTCGGCGACGCCTTCATCGCCATCATGGCCAATCCTTTCTACCTGGAGATGGGGTTTACCAAGACCGAGATCGCCGAGGTGTCGAAGATCTTCGGCATGCTGGCGACTCTCGGCGGGGTCTTCCTCGGCGGTGTCGTGGTCTACCGCCTGGGTGTCCTGAAGGGGCTTTTCGTCTGCGGACTGCTCCAGATGCTCTCGAACCTCGTCTACTGCCTGCAGGCGGTCGTCGGGCACGACCTGCACCTGCTGATCTTGACGATCGGCGTCGAGAACGTGGCCGGCGGCATGGGCTCCGCCGCCTTCGTAGCCTACATGTCGAGCCTCTGCTCAAGCGGCTTCACCGGGACGCAGTACGCGCTCCTCTCCTCGCTCATGTCGGTGGGCCGGACGGTGCTCTCTGCGTCGAGCGGCTGGCTGGCCGACCAGGTCGGTTGGGTGACGTTTTTTGCCGTCTCGACCGCCGTGGCCCTGCCGGGGATGGTGCTTCTCGTCTGGATGATGCGCGCCTATCCCCACCAACTCCACCCGGAAGAGGCCGCCTTGTAGGGCGCGCCACGAGAAGGTTTGGAGCCCACGGCGGGGAATCGCGCAGCTCAGCTCCCGCGCCGCATCCGCTTCACGACGGAACGGAGCTCGTTGTACTGGGACCGGATCTCGACGTACTCGCGGTGAGAGAACCCCATCTCCTCGGCGATCTGCGAGAGCTGCCGCTCTTCCTCGCCCGAGATGGTCTCGTCGGCGGCGGAGACGGCGAAGAGGTAGTGGAGCATCTGCCGGCGCTCCTCGCGGCTCGACAGCTCACGGAACTCCCGCGCCACCTGGAAGTTCTGCGTACCGCCGAAGAGGTGGTTTTCCTCCTTGGCGAGCTCGACCACGAGCTTCGCCTGCTCGGCGGGCAGGCCGCCGAGCTCGGCGACCATCTCCTCCATTTTCCGGGTCTCTTCGGCGCTGATCGAAAGGTCCGCGTTGGCGACCCGGCCGAGCAGGTAGGCGAATGTGGCGACGTAGCGGGCGCGTTCCTCGTCGAGGGCGTCGAGGGCCGCGACGATCTTGCCCACGGTCGAGCTCTGCGCCGCCGCCTTTTCACGGCCCGCCAGCCCGAGTAGCTCGAGGATCGCCTTTTTCATGGACGCGACAGGGAGGTGGGCCTAGGCCTGGGCCTCGACAGCGGGGTCTTTTTCGCTCTTGGACTCTTTGGGCTTGGCCGCCGCTTCCTTGGCGAAGGCCGAAGGGGCGAGGACCATGGTCATCTGACGGCCTTCGAGGCGCGAGCGGGTCTCGACGTCGGCAAGCTCCGCCGTCTTCTCGACGACCTTGTCCATGATCTGGACACCGAGCTCCGGCCGGCGCAGCTGCCGGTAGCGGAAAAAGACGGTCACCTTGACCTTTTTGCCTTTTTCGAGGAACTTGATGGCCCGGTTGAGCTTGATGTTGAAGTCGTTCTCACCGATGGTGGGGCGGAACTTGACTTCCTTGACCTCGATGACCTGGGCTTTTTTGCGGGACTCGCGAGCCTTCTTGTCGCGGTCGAACTTGACCTTCCCCCAATCCATGATGCGGACGACCGGTGGGTCGGCCTTGGCGTCGACCTCGACCAGGTCGAGCGCGGCTTCGCGGGCCCTGGTCTTGGCCTGGTCCAGCGGCACGATGCCGTGCTGGGTGCCGTCCTCGCCAATCAGGCGGACCGGGCTCTTGCGGATCCGGTCGTTGACGCGCGGCTCGTTCTTGTTGGGGGGGATGGGTCGAAATGGCCTTCTAATGGGAACCTCCCCTCGTCCTCGGCTGGCGAAGACGAGCTGACGTTGGCGGAAAACGGTTGGCGTACACCATCACCCAGCCGGTACGTCCGGGCCGGAAGGGAGGAGGGGTCGCCAGCTTCGTCACGTGCATTCGCGGCGTATTCTACAGGAGTGCGGGCGATTCGGCCATAGGCAAGCGGCTTTTTTCGCCCGATCCACTCACTCAGCATCGCAGCCTAGGGTAGCAGATGGGTCTCGAAGAGCTTGAAGATCCTCCGATACTCGTCGAGCCAGCTCGAAGGCTCGCGAAAGCTGTGCGGCTCGACGGGGTAGATGGCCAGCTCCCAGTCCTCCTTGCCGAGCTCGATGAGCCGCTGGACCAGGCGCACCGTGTCCTGGAAGAGGACGTTGCCGTCCTGCATCCCGGAACACATGAGGAGCGGTTTCTCCAGGCCCTCGGCGAGCTCGATCGGCGAGCTGCGCTCGTAGGCCTCCGGGTCGATCTCCGGTGTGTTCAGGATGTTCGACGTGTAGCCGGAGTTGTAGTGGGCCCAGTCGGTCACCGGCCGCAGCGCCGCCCCGCAGGCGAAGAGCTCCGGACGCTTGAAAAGCGCCATGAAGGTCATGAAGCCGCCGTAGGAGCCGCCGTAGACCCCCACTCGCTCCGGGTCCACGTCGTGGTTCTTGACGAGCCAGGCCACGCCGTCCTCCAGGTCCTCGAGCTCCGGGGTGCCCATCTGCCGGTAGATCGCGGTACGCCAGTCGCGGCCGTAGCCCTGCGAGGCGCGGTAGTCCATGTCGAGCACCACGTAGCCGTGCCGGGCGAGAAAGGTGTGGAACATGAGCTCCCGGAAGTAGCTGGACCAACCCTGGTGGGCGTTTTGCAGGTAGCCGGCGCCATGGACGAAGACCACGGCACCGCGTTTGCCGCCGGCACCCCGGGTCCGCGGGCTTTCGCTCGGATAGAACCGCGAGTAGATCGGCCGGTCGTGGTGCGAGGACGCCACCTCGACGATCTGGGGCTCGACCCAGGGCTGGGAAGCGAAGGCGTCGCTCGTCGTCCAGGTCAGCCGGAGCGCCGCCGCTCCGGGCCGCGTCTCCTGGAGGTAGAGCTCGGGCGGCGCGGTGGTCCTCGAATGGGTGACGAGGAGCCGCTTGCCGTCCGGGGAGAGCTGCGAGCGGTTGCGGCCGCCGAGCTGGGTCAGCTGCTCGATCGAGCCGCTATTCGTCTCGACGCGAAAGGTCTCGCAGAGCCCCGGGTGTTGGGGGTTGGCCGTGTAGTAGAGGTAGCGGCCGTTGGCGCTCGGCTCCGGGGCCTCCACCACATGCTCGCCCTCGGTGAGCCGCCGGGTGTTGCCGTCCTCGAGGTCGTAGAGGTAGAGCTGCGAGTAGCCGCTTTCCTCCGACAGGAAGTAGAGGTGGCGAGAGCCGGCAAGCCATCCGAAGTCGTTGTGGGACCAGTTGATCCAGGCCTCGTCGAAGAGGTGGTGGATCACCCGCAGCTCAGGTTGGCCCTCCTCGTCGCGCCCGACGAGGACGATCCACCGGTCCTTGTTGTCGAGGCTGCGCAGCTGCATCGCCACGTGTCGGCCGTCGGCGCTCCACTCGAATCCGAGCGGGAAGACCGGCCGCGGCTTTTCCTCGGCGTCGCCCTTCGATTCGCCGGCTTCCTCTTCCGCGTCCACCGTATCCGCTTCCTGCCCCTCCTCGGTGTCTTCCGTTTCCTCGCCGGCTTTTTCCTCTCGGCGTTGGCGTCGCTCTTCGGCCTGGCGGCGCAGGTCGGCGAGGGGATCCTCGGTGATTCCGGGGAGATCGGCCAGGTCGAGCTCATGGCGGACGTGCCGTTCGAGGTCGAGGATCGAAAAGCTGACCCCCGAGGGCTTGCCGGTCCCCACCTTGGGACGGACGTCGCTCAGACTCACATAGCCGTCGTCGGAGATGTAGTTGGACATCTTGTCGCGGCGGCCGCGCTGGCGGTCCTTTTCCCGCAGGGCGAGGAGCATCCAGTCGCCGGTCGCCGCCAGTTGCTGGGAAAAAATCTCGACGCCGTCGCCGAGGTAGAAGGGGAGCGCGAGTCGGGTCGGGTCGGCGGCCTGGGCTTCGCGGTCACGTTCGCGGCGTTTCTTCTTCTTCTCCTGCTGCTCGCGGACCCAGTCGATCAGGCGCGGTTGCTGCTCGGCCAGGTATCCCTTCGGGTTCTCCTCGGCGGGCTCTTCGGCGAGGCGCAGGTCCGCGGCCTGGAGCTCGAGGCCGCTTTCGAGATCACGGATCAGGACGGCGTCGCCGCGTTCGAAAGCCACACGGCCGTCGAGGAGGAAGCGTGGCCGGCTTTCGGCCGCGGCGGTGCGGGTCAGCTGGCGGATCTCGCCGCCGGCCACGTCTTTCAGGAAGAGGTCTCCCTGCCGCGAGTAGACCTTGCGCTGACGGTCGCGGCTCCACTCGCCGCCGTCGAAGTCGGCGTCGCCCCGCTCGGCGTCGCCCACGACGGCGAGCAGGTCCCCGTCGAGGTCGACGTGGAGGAGGTCTCGCTCCTCTTCGCCCGGACGCTTCCGGGAGTAGTAGACGGAGCCCCCGTCGTCGGCCCAGTAGGGCGACTCGGGCGCGTTTCCGAGCCAGTCGGGGTGCGACATGATGAGCTCGAGGGTGATCTCGCGGCGAACGTCGTCCTGCTTTGCGGTCTCTCCCTGGCCGGCGATCGGAGCCGTCGTGGTGAGCAGAGCGAGGAGGGCGAGCGACGTGAGACGTCGCGGGAAAGGCTCGGGGCAACGCATTTTCCGTCTCCGTCAGGAACGCGGGCGGCCGCTTTTTAGGAGGTTCATGAAGCTCTCCCGCTCGGCTTCGATCGTCGCGGCCGGACCGGTGGCCTTGAAAAACCAGGGACCGCCCTCGCCCTCGACGACGGCGCCGAGCAGGATCGAGCCCGGCTGAGGCTCGGTGGGCCCGCCGCCCATGGTGCTGGGCTTCAGAGTCCCCGCGACCTCGATCCAGCTGACCTTCCAGGTGCCGAGGACGAAGCTGCCGCGTTGCGGTGCGGCGTCGGCCTCCATCTGCCCGGCCCAGCGGTTGAGGTTCGCTTCCACGCCGCCGCCGCTGCCGGCACCGAAGAAAAAGACCGCGAGCTGTCCTTCGCCGCCGGGACCCGGGATACGGGCCTGGGCGAGGCGCATCTGCGAGGAGGGGGGCTCGGGGGCCCAGCTCTCCGGAAGTGGAAAGGTGGCGCCGGGAGCGAGGATCACCCTGCCCTCGCCGGGTGTGGCGGCCGGCGGCGGGCTCGGTGCGGTGGAGGACGTGGCGGCCGGGGCGGAGGTGGACGCCGTCTCTGCCGGGGGCTCGCTTGGCGAGCATCCGACGAGGAAGGCGAGGAGCAAGAGGGGCGCAGGGGCGCGTTTCATCAATCGTGGATCCTTTCGTTCTCCGGTTTGCTCGACCGAGGTTATCGCCAAATCGACGCCCAGGGTAGGGCGTCGCTCCGTCAGGGCTGAAGGCGGTAAGGAGCGAGCGCTTCGGCGGCTTTCCTCAACGAGTTGGTCATCCGCGAGTACTGCTCGTCGACCTGGCCGAAGCGGCCGGCGGTGCACTGTCCTCCGAGGAGGCGCATGGAGCGGTAGACCGCGAGGAGCGGTTCTGTGACCACGCCGTCCGGTGCCTGAAAGATCCCGGGCTGGTCGAGGACGGCTTGGACATGGGTGAGAAGCTCCCGGCAGGACGCCTGGATGGCTCGGCTGTCGTTGGCCCGGCGAGCTTCGACGTAGCGGCGCAAGGCGAGCTTGGTGGGCGTGACCGCCTGGGTGTAGCCCTGGTGCCAGGTCACCATTCGCTCTTGGAGCGTCGGGCCGGTGACTTTCTCGGGCTCGACGGCGAGATCGCGCCGGTTTTTCTCCTCGGCCCGGTCGGCGGCTTCCTGGAGAGCCGGGAGATAGGGTGCCAGATCGTCCGCGAGGTCCTCGGGGGAGGCCGCGACGAGCCGGCCCAGAGTGCGCTCGGCGTCTTCGACCTTCTGGCGGATTTCCGCCAGGCGGGCCTCGAAATCGGCACGGGGTGGAGCCGGTTGGGCGACGGCGTTGCAGAGCCCGGTGGCCGCCTCGTAAAGGCGTAGGAGCGCCGAGCCGGTGTCGGCGTCGCTCTCCCGCGTCGTCGTCGCCAGGAACCGGCGGGCGACGTCGAGAGCCTCGCGGGCGGCCGACATGTCGGCGGTCGTACGCCGGAGCACGTAGCGGTCCAGAGCGTTGCGCTGCCGTTCGGTCGATCCCGAGAGGGTCCCCCAGTGCTGCAGGATCCCTTCACCGATCCCGGCGCAGCGCTCCTGACTGTGACCGAGCAGCGCCAGGGAGGTTCGTGCCCAGAGGCCGGAGGGGGGATCGGGAACCGTCGCACCGGCCGCGCTGGTGACCTCAAGGGCCAGGGCAACGAGACAAGCCAGGCCGACGAGGACAGGACGAGGAATGTTCCTTGCTCGGGACATGGGTCGATTATACTGCCAATGTGCTGGTGTCGAATGCCCTCCGGCGCCTCGCTCGGATAGACTGAGGAATCGAAGAGGCCGGAACCTGGCTCGGAGACTCAAGTCGTGATTCCAGAAGATTCGCCCCCGCGGTGGGTGCTCTGCAGGAGGAGGACCCTGTGAGGGATCCTGTCGTGGCGCCTTCCGGCGGGCACGGCGGCTTGCCGCTGCCGGAGTCGCTGGACGAGATCCGTGCCGTGACGAGCGGCAAGCGTTGGCGAGTCTTCGAAGTCGTCGAGGAGGTGCTCGCCGAGATCGAGGCCAAGGTCGACTGGGAGGGGATCTACGACGGCGACGCGGAGCTCGCCGAATACGTCACGTGCGGTCTTTTCGTCGAAGAGGCCATCCCGGTCGCGACCCGGCGGATTCGGGAGATCGTCGACGAGCCCGACCTCCACGGCGCCCCGAGCGAGGCGACGCCGGAGGAGCTGGAGGACCACCTTTTCTGGGGCAGCAAGCAGATCGAAAACGGCATGCAGCAGACGCTCACCGTCTTGAGCCGTCGTTTGGTCAGCTCTCTGACCGAGGAGGAGGAGGCGGGACGCAAGCTGCCCGCAGAGCGCGGGAAAGCGCGCCGAAGCGAGCTCTGTATGGTGATCGCCGAGGCCGTCGGGAAGCTACGTAGCGACCTGCGCCGCTTCGCCGCTTTTGTCGTCGCCAGCAAGGCGTTCGACGCCAATGCGGTCGAGGTCGTTCTCTTCCCGCGCAAGAACCAGGAGCTGGCGGACAGCCAGCGCTTGAAGGATCGCCTGGTCGAGACCATGGAGAGCTTCCAGGGATCGGAACGGCGGATGCCCATCGCCGAAGTGATCCGTCAGTGGCGTTGCGGCGAGGTCTGGGGATCCTCGGCCCTGGCCGAGATCGACATGCTGATCCGCTCCCTCGCCAGCATGCTCGAGCGCGACTACCGCAAGGCCCTCTACGTCGACAGCTACTACCGGCTTTCCGACTGGATCTCCCATCTCCGGGGTTGCAGCGAGGGCCTGCGCGAGCGCCTGGGCAACGAGCTCGTCGAGGACACCTTGACCAAGGAGGTTGCCGCCGTGCTCGACAGCGACATGCTGGCCGAGATCCTCGGGCACGAGATGTTGTTCGGCGTCGATCGGCGCGACCTCCTGGCGCTGCTGCGCTCGATCAACGAACGTGAGATCACGAAGCTCGAGATCTCGCGGGCCGAGCAAAATGAGCTCCTGGAGCTCAGGGCGGCGGCGGTCGAGGACGTGCCCCTGCCAGAGCTCGACGACCGGAAAGAGATGCTCGTCCGCTCGGCCGTCGAGGTGATCAAGGGACGGCGCCTGGTCGACCAGCTCCGAATCCGAGCCCCCTTGCCGGAGACGTACGCCCATCTCGAGCACGTCCATCCTCTCGTCGTCGATTCGGAGGAGGGCCTAAAGACCTATCTGATGCTCCTCTACGGCCAGATCCAGAACCGCGACCTGCAGCTGCTCGAGGTCGACCAGAGAGAGGTCTCGACGGCGGAGAAGCGCCTTGCCGTCCTCGAGCTCGAGTATCAGCTCTCCCGCCTCGGCTCCATGCGGCGCTATCAGGCCTTCGAGGCCGTGCGCTGCCGCATCGCCGCGCTCGAGGCCATCGAGGTCGAGGAGTGGACGGGGCTGGACGGCTTCCTCGAGTTCCTCACCCGCGAGATCGCGCCTCGCCTCGAGCGGATCTCGACCTATGCCGAGGTCGAGGGCATTCCCGCCGACAGCGCCGCGAGGCTTCGCCAGGCCTGCCAGGAAATCCAGGCGCTCGACGAGGCGGCGGAATTCGCCGAGCTCGAAGGTCACCTCGAAACGCTCGTCGACGTCCTGGGCAGCTTGAAGAGCATCCGGGTCGTGCTCGCGCCGCCTCAGACCGAGGCCGAGATCGAGGATTTCCTCAACATGATGGGCTGACGTAGCTTGAATCTGGGTGGCCTAGCCGAGCTGGCCCTCCCGGAGGATTCGGCTCATGGCCTTGAACTGCGGGTGGTTCTTGTCGCGGGCCCACTCAAAGCCCACCGACTCGAGGTTGGTCAGGACGGCGCCCGCCTGCTGCATGCGCTCCAGGGCCCATTGCCGGTGCTCGGCGCCGCGGCCGCTGACCGCCTCCCAGCAGACGTGGACGGCGCTTCCGGCTTCGAGCGCCGCGAGGACCGTCTGCATCACGCAGACATGGGTCTCGAGGCCACCGACGACGAGCTGTCGCTCGGCGGGCCCGAGGCCCGGACGAACCTCCTGCAAGGCCCGCTCGAAGCCCGGATCGCCACAACAACCGAAGCTGGTCTTGGTCACCCGCCGTTTTTCGGTGGTGAGAGCTTCGAAGTCGGCCAGAAGGTCCGGGTGGGTCGGCCCCAGCCCCTTGGGGTACTGCTCGGTCAGGACGACCGGGACCTGGAAAAGCTCGGCGAATCTCAGCAGCCGCTGGTTGGCCGCCTTCATGAGCTCGGGCCGGTAGACCATGTCCACGAGCTTGCCCTGAAGGTCGACGACGACCAGGATCGACCGGTCCACGTCCGCAAGTAGCATCGGAAGGCCTCCTCGATGGGATTCTCTTCGGAAGACGCGGCCCACGGCGACGCCGCCGGGACCTTACGTTTAGCACCGAGGTTATCACGGCGGGCGCTCGTCGTTCTCGTCCTCGCTTCGCGGCCGGCGTTCGTCGACGCCTTGCTGACGGCGCTCGAGCACCTGCGGAGAGCTTCGGCTACTCGATGGGACCGTTCCTCGCGGTGGCTGCCGGAGCGGCGGCGAGCAGCGCCGGCTGAGGTGCGCCGGCGTCTTCGCCGTAGTCGACCCACTTGCTGACCGCGTGACCCTCGGCGTCGACTCCGGCCACCAGGATGCGGCCGATCTGGGGGTAGTGGGTCATCGTCTCGACCAGCTGGGTGTTGATCCAGTGGAAAAGACGCACCCGTCCGCCGGCGTATTCGATGCGGATCGTGTTCTCCTTGCGGTCCCAGTCTTCTCGAACCTCGCAGGTGCGGAAGCTCGGCGTGCTGGTCATGACGATTCGGTCTTCTCGGCCGTCGCCGTCGACGTCGCGCAGGATCTCGGCGGAGCTTCTCTTCATCATCCAGGCAAGCTGCTCGGTCTCGAGCTTGGCGGCCTTGCGAGCCCACTTCTTGCCGCAGGCCTTGTAGACCTGGTTGGCCCCGGCGACGCTCGCCATGGCGAGCGCCCCGGCCACGACTCCCACGGCTACGAGCACCTTCGGTCGAACGGGGAAGGGGAGACGGCTCGTCGCTGGGCGGGTCATGGCTGGCCTCCTTTCGGCGCGAAGCGATCGGCTGCATTGCCGGGCGCCTCTACCAGGGCAATCGCAATCGGGCGCCATTTCCGATCGCCCTCACTTGATTACGCGAAAAAACCGAGCCTTTCCTGTCATCTGCGGCGCGCTTTTTCCAGAGAATTCCTGCGCCGGCGGGGGGGATCGCCCAGGAGGCCGGGTTGCGGGTGAACCTCGGCGTGGTTTCGGCGTAAGATACGCCAAACCACCGACGAGGCGAGCCCGTATGCCCGATGCAATGACCGAGACAGCCCTGGACCGTGGGACCCTGACCTACCCGACCTTTGCCGAGCTGCTACCGGAGCAGACCCTCACCGAGGGCCGCTACGAGCTGCGCTTTGCGCGCACCTCGGAGGGGCTCGACGAGCTTCAGCGGCTGCGCTTCGAGGTCTTCAACCTGGAGATGGGGGAGGGGCTTGAGGCCTCCTACGAAACGGGCCGCGACGCTGACGAATTCGATCCTGTTTGCCACCACCTGATCGTCTGCGAGCGAGCCGGGGGCGCCATCATCGGCACCTACCGCTTGCAGACGAACGCCATGGCCGAGGCCCACGTGGGTTTCTACTCGTCGGGAGAGTTCGACCTCGCCGCTTTCGGCAAGGACGTGCTCCGGCAGTCCGTCGAGCTCGGACGGGCCTGTGTGGCCCACGAGCACCGCAACACCCAGGTGCTTTTCTTGCTGTGGAAGGGGTTGGCCCTCTACGTCGCCTACAACCAGAAGCGGTACTTCTTCGGCTGCTGCTCGCTGACCAGCCAGGATCCCGTGGAGGGACGCGCGGTGACGGCTTACCTGGAGAAGCACGGTCACCTCCACCCGGAGCTTCGCCTGGAGCCGCAGCCGGGGCTGCGGTGCTATCCTGCCGACGCGGAGCCCGACCCCCGGTTTCGCGTCAAGATCCCGAAGCTGTTCCGGATCTACCTGCGCCACGGCGCCAAGGTCTGCGGAGCGCCGGCCATCGACCGGCAGTTCAAGACCATCGACTACCTGGTGCTCTTTGACGTCGAGGCGATGAGCGAGCGCCAAGTGCGGACCTTCTTCGGCTGAGCCACAAGCCTACGAGGAGTAAGACCTCTTGACCCCGAATCGAAACATCCACTTCCTACTCCAGGGGCTGGAGCTCTTGGCCTCTCTGGATGCGGAGACCTACTCCACCCCGAGCGCTGGACGGTCGCCGATCGGCGCTCACCTGCGCCACGTGGTCGACTATTACCGCTGTTTCCTGCGGGGCCTCGAAGACGGACGCGTCGACTACGACGGCCGCGAGCGCGACCCCGGGATCGAGACCGATCCGAAGCAGGCGTCGACGGCGCTCCAAGACCTCGTGGAACGCTTCAAGGGCCTCGACCGCGACGGCGGCGGACGTCCCTTGGAGATCAAGGTCGACACCCGGGAAGACGAAGGCGACGTCTGGAGCCGCTCGACGGTGGCCCGCGAGCTCCAGTTCCTGATCAGTCACACCGTGCATCACTACGCGCTCATCGCGATCCAGCTGCGCCAGCACGGTATCGATCCCGGGGAAGCCTTTGGTGTCGCGCCGTCGACGCTCGACTACCGGCGTCGGAAGTCCTGATGTGTACGGTGAGCTGGCTCTACGGCGCCGGCGGCTACGAGCTCCTGATGAACCGTGACGAGCTCCGCCGCCGGAGCTGGGCGGTCGCGCCGCGGCGCTTCGAGCGCCAAGGCGTGGCCTACCTGGCCCCCGAGGACGGCGACGCCGGAGGCACCTGGATCGCCGTCAACGAGCTCGGAATGACCGTGGCGCTGCTCAATCGCTATCCCGACCGCGGCGGAGTTTTCGTCAGCCGTGGTCTCCTGACCAAGGAGCTGGCGACCTCGACGAGCGTCGAGGAGGCCGTCGAGCGCTTGACCGAGCGCGGGCACGACGCCCTCAACTACCGGCCTTTCACTCTCCTGCTCCTGGAGCCCGAGAGCGAGCCGACCGTCCTCCTCTGGGACGGGGAGCTCCTCGCCCAGGTCACCGAGGCCGTGGCGCCGCCGCTGTCGTCGTCGTCGCTTCATCCGCAGGAGGTCGCTCCGGTGCGGCGGCGGTTGTGGCGCCGGTTGGTGGGGGAGGCGCCGTCGTCCTCCGTGCTGGTGGGCTTCCACCGCAGCCACGAGCCGGAGCGCGGAGCGTACTCGCCTTGCATGCACCGCGACGACGCACGCACGGTGAGCCTCACCCACGTCCGGGTGACGCCGGCGGCGGTCGCCGTGAGCTACGCCGACGGTCCGCCGTGCTCGGCCGAGCTTTCGCACCCGCTGACCCTGATGCGCCGGGCCGCGCCGTCGCGCTGGGCCCTGCCAACGCATCATGCCGCGCCCGTCGGCTGAGGCGCCCCCGGCTGAGGCGCCCCCGGCTGAGGCGTCGCCGCGGCGAAGGTGGCTACGGCTCCTCGCCGTCCTCTACCTGGCGCTGCTGGCCACCTCGCACCTCGTCCGCTGGTGGACGGCGGACGACGCCGAGCTGCCACCCGGTGCCCGGGAGATGGAGCTTCCGGCCTTCGTGGGTGACCGTGAGGTCGAGGGCGAAAAGGTTCGCCTCGCCTACTACGAGTGGGACGACGGTACGCCGCGGCCGCAGGCGGCACCCCCGGTGGTCCTTTTGCTCCACGGCAGCCCGGGAAGGGGAGGGAGCTTCGCGCGCCTGGCGCCGCTTCTTGCCGAGCGCTTTCGCGTCCTCGGACCCGACCTGCCGGGCTTTGCGTCGTCCGAACGCCGGATCCCCGACTACTCGATCCGCGCCCACGCCCGCTACGTCGAGGCCTTTCTCGACGAGCTCGGGATCGACGAGGTCCACGTCGTGGGCTTCAGCATGGGGGGCGGCGTGGCCCTGGAGATGGCCGCCCGGCAGCCGGAGCGTCTGCGTTCCCTGACGCTACTCTCGTCGATCGGCGTCCAGGAGCTCGAGCTCCTGGGGAGCTACCACCTGAACCATGCGGTCCACGGCCTGCAGCTGGGCGCCCTGTGGCTCCTCCGCGAGACGGTGCCTCACTTCGGCGTCTTCGACGTCGGCGCGGTCGCCTACGCCCGGAACTTCTACGACACCGACCAGCGTCCTCTCGAGGGGATCTTGAAGACCCTGGAGATGCCGGTCCTGATCGTCCACGGCGAAGACGACGTCTTGGTGGGCGTGGAGGCGGCGTACGAGCATCATCGATTGGTACCGCAAAGCGAGCTGGAGCTGTTTGACGCGAGCCACTTCATGGTCTTCCTCCAACCCGAGGAGCTCGCCGAAGCCCTCGCCGCGTTCGTCGAGCGGGTGGAACGGGGGGAGGGACGCAGGCGGGCTGCGGCCGATCCCGAACGAGTGGCCGCGGCCGCCGCGGAGCGCGTCGCTCTGCCCGAGATCCACGGCTTCGGCCTCGTGGTCTGGATGGCGCTCGCCGCGGCGGCGACGCTGGTGAGCGAGGACTTGACCTGTATCGGAGCGGGTCTCTTGATCGCCAAGGGGCGGGTGGCTTTTTTCCCCGCGGCCCTGGCCTGCTTTCTGGGCATTTTCCTGGGTGACCTCATGCTCTATTTCGCGGGCCGGCTCGGACGAGGGTGGCTCGGCCGGGCACCGCTGCGCTGGATCGTGCGTCCGGCCGACGTCGAGCGCAGCCGGGCGTGGTTCGAGCGCCGTGGTGGGCTCGTCATCTTCCTCAGCCGCTTCCTGCCGGGGACTCGCCTGCCCACCTACGTGACGGCGGGCCTCCTGCGGATGAACGCTTTTTGGTTCACCCTCCAGCTGCTGGTCCCGGTCGCCCTCTGGACGCCGCTCCTGGTGGGCGCCGCGCAGCTCCTGGGCGAGCAGGCCTTCGCGTCGCTCGACCTCTTCGAGCGCTACGCCCTGCCGGGTTTCGTCGGCCTCCTGCTCGGGGTCTGGACCGTCCTGACCCTGGGCCGTTCACTCGCCACCCACCGCGGCCGGCGGCTCTTGCGCGGTTGGTGGCGGCGCAAAGTGGAGTGGAAGCTCTGGCCGGTCTGGCTCTTCTATCTGCCCGTCGTGGCTCGGGTCCTGGGGCTCGGCATCCGGTACCGGGGGCTGACGCTCTTCACGGCGGCGAACCCGGGGATACCGGCGGGGGGCGGCTTCATCGGCGAGTCCAAGGCGGAGATCTTGTCGCGGCTCGATCCGCGCTGGGTGGCAACGTTTCGTCCGGTACCGGGAGAGCTGGCCCTCGCCGAGCGGCTGGCGGCGGTGCGTGCCTTCCGGAAAAGGAATGGCTTCGGCTTCCCGGTGGTCCTCAAGGTCGACCAGGGACAGCGCGGCGCCGGGGTGAGGATCGCCCGCTCCGAGGAGGACGTCGTCCACTTCTTCAGGACGACGCCGCAGGACGCGATCGTCCAGGAGTACGTCCCGGGGCCGGAGCTCGGGGTCTTCTACGTGCGGCTGCCGGGCGAGGAGCAGGGACGGATCTTCTCCGTCACCGACAAGCGGCTGCCGTCGGTCGTGGGCGACGCTCGCTCGACCCTGGAGGAGCTCGTCCTGGACGACGAGCGCGCGGTGGCGATGGCACCGGTCTACCTGAAGGCATTGGGGGAGCGGAGCGCGGAGGTGCCTGCGGCGGGGGAAGAGGTGCGGCTCACCGAGCTCGGCACGCACTGCCGCGGCGCCGTCTTCCTCGACGGCGCGCGCTTCGCCACGCCGCGGCTCACCGAGGCCGTCGAGCGGATCAGCCGCAGCTTCGACGGCTTCTACTTCGGGCGCTACGACCTGAAGGCGCCGTCCTACGAGGCCTTCGAAGCCGGACGTGACCTGAAGGTCCTGGAGCTGAACGGCGTGACCTCGGAAGCGACCCACGTCTACGATCCGCAGGTTCGTCTCGTCGACGCCTACCGGGTGCTCTTCGAGCAGTGGCGCCTGGCCTTCGAGGCGGGGGCTCGAAATCGCGACCGCGGAGTGGAACCGGTGGGGCTCCTCGAGCTCCTCCGTATGCTGGTCGCGTTCCGGATGCTATGATCGTGCCGATCATAATCCGGAGACCAGCCATGCGACTCGACGAAACCTACGTTCCCTTCGCGAATCCTGCCGACCAGATGGAAAAAGGCCTGGAGCTCTGCCGCCGGGGCAACTGGGAGGACGGCCTGGAGCAACTGCGGATGGCGGCCGAGAGGATGCCGTCGGGCGACGCCAAGCCGAGCCGCTACTACTCCTACCTGGGCTACGCCATCGCGCTGCGGGAGAAGAAGCTCCGTGAGGGAATCAAGCTCTGCCGATACGCCATCAAGCAGGAGTTCTACCAGCCTGAGAACTACTGCAACCTGGCGCAGACCTACCTCCTGGCGGGGAACCGGTCCGGGGCCATGAAGGCGGTGGCCAAAGGGCTCAAGGTCGACGCCAACTTTCCGCTGCTGCTGCAGCTTCACGCCAAGCTGGGCGCCCGGCGTCCGGCGGCGGTCCCGTTCCTCTCGCGGAACAATTTCCTCAATCAGATGCTCGGGCGGATACGTCATTCGATGAAGTCTTCGAAGGAGAAGGCGGCGAAGGCGAAAATCGCGGCGCAGGCGAGGAAAGCGGCGGGAGCGAAGAAGAAAATGGCGGCGAAGAGGCCGCCGAACCGTGCGCCGAGAAAGTCGGCCCCTTAGGTTGGCCTTGGAGTCCTGGGACATAAAGACCCATGGGTGGCAAGGTCAAGGGACACAAACCGTGGCCCGCATTGATCACGCATCATGGGCGATGGCGACTCGAACGTGCCTCACCTTGGCCTTGTCTTCGGCCCTCCGCTTCTCTCATCCCTCGTGCCGCAATCGAAACCGGACGGCCGCGACGGTTCCACCGTCCTGCGCTACGAGGGCGATATCCGCGTCGGCGGACCCTTTCCCACGAGCTTTTTCCGGGACCGTCCCCACCTCGACGTTACGTGCCAGCCCACGGACGAGGTAGTTGACGAATGGGAGAGGCGCAGAACGGCGTCAACGTCGTCGTCCTCGACGCTTGCCGCGACAATCCCTTCCGCGGCTTCCGGACCTTGAGCCGCGGCTTGGCGCAGACCCGTGCGCCGAAAGGGACGCTGATCGCCTACGCCACCGCGCCGGGCGACGTGGCGGCCGACGGCGACGGCCGGAACGGCATCTTCACGGGGCATCTGCTCCAGGCGTTCCGCGAACCGGGCCTCCAGATCGAGCAGGTCTTCAAGAAGGCGCGCGAGGCCGTCGATGCGGCGACCGGCGGACGGCAAGTGCCTTGGACGTCCTCGTCGCTGGTCGGAGAGCTGGTGCTCGCGAAGAAGGAGCCCGCACCCGCGTCGCCTCCGCCACCCGTCGTGCAGGAAGGCGCGCTCGAGCTTGCCCTGTGGGAAGAAGTCAAGGACAGCGAAGCCGTCGCAGAGTTACGGGCCTACCTGAGGAGCTATCCCGAGGGCACTTTCTCGGAGCTTGCGCGCCTGCGGGTTCTTAAGCTTGAGATTTTGCCGCCGAGGCAGCCGCGGCCCGGACAGGAGTGGACGGATCCCGGAACCGGAATGACCCTGCGATACATTCCGGCTGGAAAGTTCATGATGGGAAGCCCCAAAGACGAAGTCGATCGCGAGGAGGATGAAATCCGGCACGAGGTAGAGCTGACCCGAGGCTACTGGATGGGAGAGACGGAGGTGACCCACGGACAGTGGCTGGAGCTGATGGGAAACAACCCTTCCGCTTTCTCAAGCTGCGGAGATGACTGTCCGGTGGAAACCGTAAGCTGGTACGACGCGGTGACGTTCGCGAACCGGCTGTCGGAAAAGGCCGAACTGCCCGGTTGCTATGAGCTGACCTGCGAGGGATCCCCGGGTGAGAAGGGATACGTCTGCTCCACGGTAGAGTTGAAGGATCTGACCTGCGAAGGATATCGGCTGCCCACGGAGGCTGAATGGGAGCACGCGTCCGGAGCGGAGGGCGAAGGAGCCTCGGGTGCGCTCTGGCTCCTTCTCAGTCCGTCCCGGATGCGAAGAGGCTGACCGGCTCGGAGTCGTCTTGAGCGCCAGGACTTGTCCGAACGCCCGAGAGTAGCTACAATCGTCCTGCACAAGATTGGCGAAACCCACCAGATGCCGAGGAAAGTCAGAGAGCTGGTCAGGGACTTGACGAAGGCGGGGTTCGTCGAGTCAGGAGGCAAGGGCAGCCACAGGAGATTCAAGCACACCGGTGGAGCCAAGGTGACGGTCAGCGGAAATCTGGGCGCAGACGCCAAAGCCTACCAGGAGCTGGAAGTGACCCGCGCGATTCAGGAGTCTCAGCGATGAAGGAACGTGACCAGTATCTCAAAGTCGTCCAGTGGTCTGAAGTGGACCAGTGCTATGTCGGCACTTGCCCTGGCTTCGTCCTGGGTGGCGTTCACGGCGACGACGAGGTGGAGGTGTATCGGGAGCTTTGCGAGGTCGTCGACGGATGGATTCAGACCTTCCACGAGGACGGAGAGCCTTTGCCCCCCGCCACCGCGGCGCCGGAGCCTTCCGAGACGGAAGCCTGGCTTTTGAGTGGGAGGCCGAGATCTGCCTCCAAACTCGTAGATCCGCGCCTCTACCGGCTGCTCGACGATCAGGGCACAGGCAGTGAAGTGGCAGAGCCTCGGACCCCCTACGGCGACGAAATCGACGAGCCTCGTGCCGAGCTCGCTTCTCTCATCCAAGAAGCCGTCCTGCCCTGGACCCGAATCGCCAGTTGGACGGATGCCGAAAAAATCCGCTCCGAGGTGGAACGGAGGATCCGTCGACATCTCAAGGCAGCCCGCTATTCCCGCGAAGCCGCCACGAGTCTCGTCCCGAAGATCGTCGGACTTCTTCGTGACTAGCGAGCCCGCTTGAATCGTCCAGGGAGGAGAGCGCTTCCGCCGCCTGGTCGGCGAAGCGTGGAAAGCCCAGGGCGCGTGCCTCCTCGGCGAGCGGCGTGAGCAGATCTCTGCCCGCCTCCTCGTCGCCGGTCTCCAGCAGCATCCGTCCGAGCGCGAGGCGGGGACGGAACCGAAGAGCCGGAAAATGTCGCGTGACGTCGCCTTCGGCGACCAGGGCTTCCAGGGTCTGCCGCGCGGCTTCCACGTTGCCGCCGGCCAGGTCGATCCGGGCAGAGACCCCGAGCCGGTCCAGCCGGACGGGGAAGGCTTCCTGGGAGAGCCCTGGTTGCTCGAGTAGCGGTGCCAAAACCTGCCGGGCCTCTTGGGGCTTCCCTTGGTCCAGGAGGACCTGGGCCAGCGCTCTCCGTGCAAGCGGGGGAGGAAGCTCCGGGCTCGCTGCCGTCAGCTCACGTATCCGTGCCTCGGCCTGTGACGGGCTCCCCAGGAGAGTCGCTGCCGTGAGGTCGAGCTGGGTCTGCATCCAGGCGTTCCCGGTGGCGCCCCAGTGCTGGGCCGCGGTTTCAAAGAGGCGGCGGGCTTCGCGATCCTCCCCACGGTAATAGTAGACGTAGGCCAAGGTTTCCGACGCCATGGCCAGGATGAGCTCGGCTTCCATCTCTCGGCCCGCGGCGAGCGCTTCTCTGGCTCTTCGCTCGGCCCGTTCGAGCTGCCCTAGCTCGACGAGGAGCCTCGCCGACTTGCTCGCGGACATGCCGACGGCGAAGAGGTGGCCTCCCTGCCGGGCGTTGAGCAGCGCTTCCTCGAACAGCTCCGCGGAGCGCGGCGGATCTTCGGTCGAGATCTGGCCGGCCAGGTTGGAGAGGAAGCCGGCCGTCATGGTGAGGTTTCCCGCCTCCCGAGCCTTTTGTGCCGCCTCTTCAAAGAGCTCGACGCTGCGGGCCGGATCGGAAAGGTGGAGCCGGGCCCCCTGGAGGCTCAAGGCCTCGGCTTCCGTCTGGCGGTCGCCGGTCTTTCGAGCGAGCTCCAGAGCTTCGGCGAGCATCTCCTGGGCCGGGCGCTCTTCGTCCGATTCCCTTGCCAGCCAGACGAGCGCCAGGGCCGTACCTCGCAGGTCGCCGACTTCGCGGAACGTCTCCAGGGCGTCCCAGTACGTCAAGGCGAGCCCCGCCCGCTCGGCGGGGAGGTGCCGCAAGACGACGGCGAGGTGGAGCAGAGCCCGTGCCAGGGCGAGGCGGTCACCGCGCTCCTCGAAGATCTCGCGGGCCTGGGCGAGAGCGCTCCTCGCCTCCTCGCCCCGTCCCAGGCCGAACAGGGCCTCGGCCTCGTGAAGCCGGGCCTCGGCGAGGAGCGCTTCGGCGTCCAGGGCCTCGGCGGCCTCCGCGGCCCGTCCGGCGGCCCGGCGTTGACGCTCCAGCACGCCGCGCTTGCGGGCCGCCGCCGCTTCGGCGAGGTCCATGCGCGCCTCGACGTACGGGCCGCCGCCCATCCGCCGGTTGTGGCGCCGGAGCTCCACCACCGTCGCAAGAGCCGCCAGGGGATCGCCGGAAGCCGTCTCCACCGCCGCCAGGCGCAGGCCGTGCTCGACCTCTTCGGGGTGCTCGTGCCACAGCTCCTCGTAGATCCGCCGCGCCGGCTGCCAGTCTCGCGCCAGCTCCCGGTAGAGTCCCTCGATCAGCAGCCGTTCTTCCCGCGGCAACGGCTCCGTCATCTCGAACGCCCGGCGAGCCGCCGCCGTGGCCCGGGTCTCCCAGCCGATCTCCGACCAGCAACTCGCCAGCGCCGAGTGGACCTTCACCGCTTCGGGCTCGGCGGCGGCCGCCGCCGTCAGCAACTCGCTGGCTTCCCGGAGGTCGTAGCGGCGCAGCCTCTCCAATCCCCAGGTGTAGAGCCGCTTTCCCTCGGCGCTCACCGGCAGGCCGGCTTGAGCCGTCCGGGGCTCGCCGGCCGCCGGGGCGAGGACCTGAGAGGCGGAATCGGAGGGGCGGGTCTCGACGGTTGGGCGCCTGAGGAAGAGCGCCGCAACGAGGAGGACGGCGAGGAGCGCCGCCGCGCCGCCCACGGCGCCGAAAGTCCTCGGGGACAGTGCTCTCTCCTCCGCCAGTTGCGCGGCGAGCTCACCGGCGTGCCGGAAGCGCTCGTCGGGGCGCCGTCGCAGACAACGCAGCACGGCCGCTTCCCACCGGCGATCGAGCTCTGGCCGATGCATCGTGAGAGCCGGCGGATCCTCCGTGAGACGAAGCCGCGCGGTCTCTTGCGGCGTTGTGCCGCGAAAGGGCAGGACGCCGGTCAGCATCTCGTAGATCACCACCCCGAACGAGTAGACGTCGGCAGCCGGCGTCGCCGCCGCACCCGCTACCATTTCGGGAGCCGCGTAGGCCGGCGTCCCGCCGCCGGAGGCCGTCGTGTCGGATCGGCCGCGGGGTCCCCCGAGCATCTCCTGAGCGACGCCGAAGTCGGTCACCACGACGCGGATCCCCGCGTCGGATTCGACCAGCAGGACGTTGGAGCTCTTGAAGTCGCGATGGATCACGCCGGCCTGATGGGCCGCGTCGAGCGCCGCGGCCATCTCCCGGATCAGGGGAAAGGCCTCCTCAAGCTCGAACGGTCCTTCGCGGCGAAGTCGCTCGGCCATGGTCTCGCCCCGCACGAGCTCCATGGTGAGGAAAAGGATCGACGGGCTCTCCTGGCCCCAGGCCAAGCGGTCCCGGTGTTGGAAGAGGTCGAAGATCCGGCAGACGTTGGGATGGGTCACCTGGCGGGCGAGGTGGATCTCGCGCTTGAAGCGCTCGGCCGATCCCTTCTGCCGGACGAGGTCGGGACGGATCACCTTCAAAGCCACCGCGGTGCCGAGCTCCAGGTCCTCGGCCTCGAAGACCTGTCCCATCCCCCCCTGGCCCAGCAGCCGGACGATGCGGAAGCGCTCGCCGACCTCCTCGCCCGGCGCGAAGGTCGCGACCGTCGGCGCGCCGCCGGAGGCGATCCCGGCCTCCGGCGTGGTCAGCGTCTGGGTAGGCTCGTGCAGGTCGTCTTTCATCCTTCCTCCCGATCGCCTGCGCCCTGGCCGCGAAACGTCCGCGGATCGATCCCGAGCCGCTTGAGCTTTTCGGCCAGGCCGTTGCGCGACAGGCCCAGCAGCCGGGCGGCCCGCACCTGCCGGCCTTCGGTGCCGACGCGGTTCTCGCCGTCGGCGAGCTCAAAGGTGCGCTCGACGCCGTCGAGCTGACCGCGCAGCCGGTAGAAGAGCTTCGTCTCGGTGGGTTTCATCCAGTCCTGCCGCAAGAGTCGCGGGAAGTCAGAGCAGCCCTCTCATCATAGGCCAGATCCCTCCGTTTGCCACTACCTGGCGGATGGTCTGGCTGCGCACGGACTGGGCGTTTTCTGCCCAGGAAGTGGGCACGGCGAGACGTCGGCCGGGAGCTCGGCGGGGTTTGCCAGGCCGAGAAGGAGCCCTCGCTGCGTTGCTGGAAGTACGGCGAGACGGGCTTGGCGACGAATCCGTGCGGCTCGGGACTGCGCTGCGGTCTTCCCTGGCATGCGGCTTGCTTTGAGAGGAATCATTCATACGAAAGGAGGTGAAGACCATGAATCTCAAGACGAACGTCAAGGCCGGAAGAAGGCCCATCGGGCGCTGTAGCTAGCGAGCCCTCGTTGCCCTGGGTTGAAACACAGGGCTGGACGCTGTCGTTCCTTCGGGACGAAGAGGGGCCCCGGAGGCGACAGCGGAGACTTCCTGGGTGCACCGGCGGCTCCGATCGGCTACCATCAGCCGGCCGAGCGAAGAAACGCCGCCATGAGCCACCCCGACACGCCCTTCCGCCTGCTGGTCTTCGACTGGGACGGGACGCTGATCGACTCGACCGACGGCATCGTCGGCGCGACCCTGGCGGCGCTTGCGGAGCTCCGGCTCGACGGTCCGTCGCAGCAGGAGATCCGCGACGCCATCGGCCTCTCGCCCCAAGAGTCGTTGGCGCGTCTCTTCCCTGGAGCCTCGGCCGAGGAGGAGCGCAGGATCCGCGAGCGCATCCGCCATCACTGGCTCGAGACCTACAGCTTCCAGGGACGCCTCTTCGACGGCGCCGCCAGGACGATCGTCGAGCTCGCGAACGGCGACTATTACCTGGCCGTCGCCACCGGCAAGAGCCGCGTCGGGCTTGACCGTGACCTGGAGACGACGGGGCTCCGCAGCCGCTTCCTCGCCAGCCGTACGGCCGACGAGTCGGCCTCGAAGCCCCATCCGCAGATGCTTCTCGAGCTGATGGAGGAGCTGGGTACAACGCCCGAGGAGACACTGATGATCGGCGACACGACGTTCGACCTCGAGATGGCCGGCAACGCCGGCGTCGCCTCGGTCGGCGTCCTGACCGGCGCCCACGACCGCGAGAGGCTGGCTACCTGTGGGCCCCGCACGGTCCTCGACAGCGTCGCCGAGCTGCCGCGATGGCTCGCCGCGACCGCGGGAGCCTGATCTGCTGCTTCGGCCCCAAAGACCGAGAAGGGGTCAACGACCCAGGTTGTCCTCGGCGGTGAGCTCCCCGCCGTGGAGGTCGGCACAGGGAGGACGGGGAGTGGCCGGGTGAGGGCTCCGAAAAGAAGTCCCGCTCAGGGGACCGCCGAGCAGGTCGCGAAGGCCTGCCGCTGTCAAGACATATTTCGAGAATTTTCGGCACCGGAGGGGCACCGGGACGAACCTCCGCCGGAGCGATAGAAGCCTACGGTCGAGCCGTTCCACAAGGCGTTGCAGGTGTGTCCCCAGGAGCATGCTTCCTGGTAGAATGCCTCGCGATGACGATCTTTCTGCGAATTCCCGTCCTGATCTTGGCCCTCGTGGCCGTGGCCCACGCCGCCGCCGCGCAGGCTCCGGCGCCTGGCGGCGTCGAGGTGACCTACCTGGCCAACGAGGGCTTCCTGCTCGCCGCCGGGGAGACGTGTGTCCTCGTCGACGCGCTCTTCACCGACGGCCTCGGCGGTTATCAGGTGCTCCCCTCGGAGAAGCTTGGCCGCCTTGAGGCCGGCGAAGGGCCCTTTGCCGGCGTCGACCTCGTGCTGGCCACCCACTACCACGGCGATCACTTCGACCCGCGCTCCGTCGGCCGTCACCTGGCGAGGAACCCGGGGGCCAGGTTCGTCTCGACCGGGCAGGCCGTCGAACGGCTGCGCGAGACCCTGGGCGAGGACTTCGCCGCGGTGGCCGAGCGGGTGACCGCGTTTTCTCCGGCGGTGGGGGAGCGCGAGTCGTTCGTCCATGCCGGAATCCGTCTGACCGTGCTGAACCTCCACCACGGGCACGGCCGCCGGCCGGCGGTGCAGCACCTCGGCTTCGTGATCGCGATCGGAGGGTGGAAGCTCCTCCACATCGGCGACACGGAGGTGACCCGCGACGAATTGGGTGCCTACGACTTGGCGGAGGAGGGAATCGATTTCGCCTTCCTGCCCTACTGGCGCCTTCTGGGCGGCCAGGACGACATGGAGGAGATCCGTCCGCGCCTTGTCGTCGCCATGCACGTCCCGCACCGGGGCGCGCCGCCGGACTACTTCTCGCCAGCCTCAAACCGCGACGGCCTCCTGCGGGTCCTGGGCGAGAGCGTCCCCGGGGTCTGGGTGGCGTCGAAGCCGATGGCGTCGCAGCGGTATCCGCCGGCGGAGAGCCTTGAGGCCGGGGAGTGAGGATCTGCTAGGATCGATCTCATGATCAACTCCGTCGAGATCGAGAACTTCCGCGGGATTCGCCGGGGAGCCTTGAAGGACCTGGGCGCGTTGACGATCCTTACCGGGCCCAACGGCTGCGGCAAGAGCACGATCGTCGATGCTCTGTTGATCGCGGCGAGCCCGAAGCCCTGGGAGGGTGTCGGGCAAGCCGTGGAGCGTCATCGGGCGACCCACGACGGCGCTCGTTGGCTCATCGGGCGCGAGGGTGAGGCGGCAAGGATCTTCGTGAAAACACAACGCACAAGAGGCAGCGAGTTGAAATGGGAACGGATTCCGATTGCCGAGGCATCTGGCGGCATTCCGCCTCACAGCCGGATATGGATTACCGTGGTTGATTACGTCGGGGACTTGCAGGAGAATACATTCTTCGCCGCCGGCTACAAGGAGATAGTGTTCTCCGGGGATGGTTCCTATACACCGGGGCAGAGTGGTGGCATTCCCATTCCCTCTTCTCCTCTGGGTCACGTCCGGCTAGTGGATTCCTCTACACCCGTCCCCCTCGACGAGGCGTTTTCCGGAACTTTCCGGCAAGGCCGCAAGAAGGACGTATTGGCGCTTCTGGAAGCTCTCGTCTCGGATCTGGACGGAGTCGAGATCCTCGTCGAGGACGACAGGACACCGATGGTGTACGTCGATGACGGTCGGAACCGCGTTCCCGCCAGTCTCTCAGGAGACGGCATATACGCTTTTCTTCAGCTGGCTCTGGAGCTCGCTGCAAGCCCCGGAGGTCTCGTCCTCGTCGAGGAGCCTGAAGTCTTTCAGCATTTGCGCGCCATCCGACAGTCTGCCCGAGCTCTGGTCGCGGCCGTTCGCCGCGGTGTCCAGATCGTCGTTACGACTCACAGCCTGGAACTGATCGACGCCATACTCGGCGAATCTGAGGAGGAGGACCGCGAACGACTCGTGCTGTTCAATCTCCTGCTCAGCGACGGCGAGCTCAAATCCAGCCGTTTTCCCGGGCCGGATGTCGCCTTTGCTCGCGAATCCATGGAGAAGGATCTGCGATGACGCGTCAGCACGTCATCCTTTGCGAAGGCTTCGACGATCGAGCGTTCTGGGCCGGTTGGCTTATCTACCTCGGGTGCCAGGATCAAGGACGGCGTCGCCCCGTATACGACGCTTGGGGCGAAGAGGTCAAGAACGGAAAGTATCTCTTCACGACGCGTGGCGCCTCGAACGTCTTAGTCGACCCGGTCCATGGAGGGAGCGAGGTCCGGGCAACGGCGATGACCTACTTCCGTCAGCACAATACCAAACCGATCGGTCGAATGATTGTCAACATTGACTCGGACGCCGAAGGAGAGGGCCGTACGTCGAGCGCGCGTGAGGTCATCGCGGGTATCGTCCGCGACTACGACGGAGGAGCCGTCGGTGATCTGGATGGCCCCCATTCCATCGACGATGTTGAGGTTTGGCCTGTCGTCTGGGAATGTCTCGACTCTGGCGAGATTCCTGGGATCCCCCGCCAGCAAACACTCGAACGGCTTGCAGCTGCCGCAATCGTAGCTGCTTATGCGGAACGAGGTGAACCGGTCCAGCGTTGGCTCGAGGCTGAGCCAGTCGAGGAGAACACGAATCACAAGAACTACGGCATGTCCTATTTCGCCAAGTGGTATGCTCAACGCCACGGTCACGGTGACTTCTATCGAGCCCTGTGGCGCGACGAGGCCGTCGCTGAGCAGCTCAAGGCCAGGTTGACGGCGACCGGCGCCTGGCAGCTGGTAGAAGAGTTGGTGGCGGATTAAACCAGCCTGTCATTCAAAAGGAAGAAGATGCTTTTCATCAAATCATTCAAAGGCTACGAGGACCGCATCAGCGAGATCGACAGCGAGGTCAACGCCTGGGTCCTGGCGCAGGGCGCCACTATCCAGGTCATGGACGTCAAGATCGCCTTGGCTCACGAGCCGGGTTCAAGCTCCGGCATGGGCGACCTGATCTACGTCGTGGTCTACCGCGCCGACTTGCCCGCGCCGGAAATGCCGCCGGCCGGAGCGGTTGGCGGCAGGCCGGAAGGATTCGAATACTGATGGGACTTTTTGACCTCTTCAAGAAAGACCCGGAGAAGCTCCTCGAGCGCGCCGGGAAACTCCTCGAACGCGGCGATCCGGCCCAGGCGCTGCGGCTGGCCCGCCAGGCGGGAGCAGACCCGCGCGCTGGCGAGATCGTGCGCCGTGCCCGCGAAGCCCTGGTCGAGGCCGGTCTCGAACGCGCCAAGAAGGCCGAGGAGTCGGATTACCTCGACGACGCCGTGGAATGGATCCGCAACGCCGCCGAGAACGTCGACGGCGCGCGCCGCGAGGAGCTCTTGGCCCGTGCCGAGGCGCTGCTCAAGCGGGCCGAGTCCGAGGCCGAGCGCCGCGCCGCGCAGGCGCTCGCCGCGTCCGAGCCCGTCGCTGATGCCGCCGAGGACGGCGGCATCAGCAAGGTCGACGTCGCCTACGACGCCCTCGTCGGCATGCTCGACGACGACCTCGCCGATCGCTACGACGAGCAGCCGGAGGCCTTTCGGCGCGCTTTCGTCGATCTGAACGAAGGCCGTGCCGAGGCGGCGCGTCCGGTCCTCGAAGAGCTCGCCGACGAGGGCCCCGGGGACACCGTAAGGCGCTTTGAGCGCGGCCGTTGCCGGCTCCACGACGGCGAATACCAGGGGGCCCGCGAGGATTTCGAAGCGGTGTGGCAGAGCTTCGGCGACGAGCCAATCGACCGCGTAGGGACCCTCTCGGTGCCCGGCCTCTGGGCCGAGGCCATGCTGGGACTGAGCAAGACCGCCGAGCTTCTCGAACGCCTCGACGGCGTCGCCGACCCGAGCCACGGCGACCCCAACCTCTGCCGCCGCTACGCGGCCGCCCTCGTCCAGGAGGAAAAGCTCGACGACGCCGAGCGCTTTCTCGTCCAGGCGACCGGCACGTTCTCCCAGGATTCGGACTTCCCGTTCCAACTGGCAGTGGTCCTGAAGCGCCAAGGCCGTACAGACGAGGCCATCGACTGCCTGGAAGGGTCGGTCGCCCCAAGCTGTGCGCCGGCCACCTGCGGCCGGGTGCCGAAGCACTTGCCGTCGCTGCGTGCCCTCGCGCGCCTCTACCTCAACGAGCGTCGCGCTCCGGATCGGGTCCATGTTTTGCTCGACCACATCGCCCAGGCGCTCGCCGGACAGCTCGGACGCGAGGACTACGTCCTGATGGCCGAATACCACGAGCAGGTCGGCGACGTGGAAGGCGCCCGCGAGGCCCGTGCCGCGGCTCAGCACGCGGGCGAGAGCACCGCGGAGCCGGCGGCCGGCGCGTCTCCGAGCCTGACCTCGGGTCGGCGCGTCCTCTAGCCGGCGCCACGCCGCCGCCGGATCCACCGTACGGCGAGGATGGCCAGAAGGGCGGCGAGGAGGAGGGCGAGCATCGCCGTCCACGTGACGGCGGTGGCGTTGCGAAAGTAGACCGCCGGGTTCAGGCTCGCCACCGCGGTCCGCCTCGCCTCCGGGACGCGGTAGCGTTCCGGCACGTCGGCGACGCTGTCGCCGTCCGTGTCCGGGAGCTGGTCGAGATAGTCGACCAGAGCGAGCCATTCCTTGGCCTCCTGGACTCCCGGCGTGGTGGGGTCGGCGTCGACGAGCGCCGACTCGACGCTCGGGATCGGTCGTCCTGTGGCGTCCCTGGGAGCGAGAGAAAAGAGACCGGCGCTGAGCTCGCTCGCATAATGCATGTAGCTCAGGAAATAGGCGCTCATGCCGAAGCTGAAGAGCCGTTCCTCGTCGTCGAGGTCGATCGTCTCGTAGCCGCGGCGCTCGTCGCCCAATTCGATTTCGAAAACCTGGTCGAGCGGCGGACGGTACGGGTTGTAACGGAAGCGCAGGCCTGAGAAGAAGGGAAAATAACTCTTTCCTTTGAGGCGAGTGCCGATCAGGAGCACCTCGACGATGCTCTTGAGCTCCGGTGCCGTGAAATAGACCCGGGAAAGCGGGTAGCCTGGGCTCGACTCGACGGTGCCGATGCCGAGCGGCATCACCCGGAAAAGGTCCGAGGTCTGCTGGCGGCCGGTCTCACCGCGGCGGACGTTGTCGCGGATCATACCCGCGGTGGTCAGGACGACATCGGTGGGCTCGTCGAAGTAGCGGTCGATCGACCAGCGGACGGCGTCGGCCACCAGGGGGCCGAGGTTGCCGCCGGCCGGGTCGGCCGGGTCGTCGACGAGGTCGAAGCCGGTTTCGACGACGACGTCGCGAAAGCCGCGGCCGTAGGGTGCGAGGACCTCTTCGTCGATCCTCTCCACGTAGGCCGCGACCGTCTCCTCGATGTCGGGAGCGCTCGCGATCGAGTCGTCGATCGTCACGAGCTCGTAGTCGAGCACCCGGCTTCGCCCGTCGCGGACCTCAAGCTCCAGGACGCCGACGAACCGGGCCTCCGAGCCTGCCTGGACGACCGGCCGGCCATCGACGAGAGGTGGAACGGGGACCGGCTGGTGGGTGTGGCCGCTGACCACGACGTCGATGCCCGGGAGCTCACGTAAAAGCTCGATGCTGTCACCGACCCAGCGCGGTCCGACCTTGCGGAGCGCGCCGTGGTAGAGGCAGACGACGAGGTCGGCGCCCTCCTGCTCGCGCAGCACCGCGACCATCCTACGTGCTGTCTCCACGGGGTCGTCGAAGCTTGCCGGGCGGGCGTAGGCCGAGACTTCCGAAGCGTGGTACCCCAGGAGGCCGAAGAGGGCGATCCTCAAGCCGCCGCGCTCGACGAGGGTGAAGCGGCGCAGGACGCCGCGCTCGTAAAGCGCCGCCAGCTCGTCGTCGCCCTCGTCGTCGGGGTCGAAGCGGATGTTGGCGAGGAGAAGCTGCGGAAACGCTCCCTGGCGGCCCGCGGCTTCGACGATGCGTGCCAGGCCGTCCGAATGGAAGTCGAAGTCGTGGTTGCCGAGGGTGGCGGCGTCGTAGCCGATGGCCTGCATCAGCCGGAGCTCCACAGCGTGTTGCTCGGCCAGTGTCTGGAAGAGGGTCCCCATCATGATGTCCCCGGCGTCGACGACGAGCGTGCGCTCGGGAGCGCGGGCACGGACCTCGCGGATCACCGTGGCGACGCGCGAGATGCCGCCGAGGGTCGCGTCGTCGTTCAAGGTCTCCGGGGTGTAGTCGCGATTGGGGGCAAAGCCCAGGAGGCGCGACTGGAGGTCGTTGGTGTGGACGATCGTCAGACGCTTCCCGTCCTCGGCGTGGGCCGTGGGGGCCACGGCAAGGAGGAGCAGGACGGCCGCGGCGGGAAGGCGATTCGCTGGGAGCGCAGGCGTCTCGCCTGCTTTCTTCCTTCGCTGGGATGCTCTCTGCTGATCCATCGTCATGGCTCTCCTCATGAAGCGGCGATGGTACAGGAAGCGTCCCTGGCGGGGCAAAGGGCCGAGAGGAGAGTGGAGCGACATGCTAGCTTCTCGGTATGCGCTCGATCGCAAGGCTCACGGCTACGCTTTTCTTCACTCTCCTTGCCACGGCGCCCTCAGGCGCGCTGCCACGCGCCAAAGAGCGCTGGATCGAGCTGCGCACGCCGCACTTCACCATCTTGAGCGCCGCTGGCGAGGCGACCGCCCAGAAAGTCGCGATTCATCTCGAACAGATGCGCGCCGTCTTCGGCCAGATTACCCGCTTCGACCTCGATTCGCCGGTCCCGACCTGGGTCTACGTCTTCGCCACCGACCGCCAGTTCACGCCCTACAAGCCTCTCCACGACGGCCGGCCCCTGCAGGCCGGCGGCTACTTCCTGCGCCACGAAGGCGGAAGCTACATCGCCATCAACGGAGACTTCGTCACCGATCCGGTGTCGACCGTCTACCACGAATACACTCACTTCGTCGTTCGCAAGAATCTCCCCGACCTGCCGCTCTGGCTCAACGAAGGCCTGGCCGAGTACTTCAGCAGCTTTCGGATAAGGGGTGGGAAGGCCGAGGTTGGCCGGGCCATTGAGGAGCACGTGCTCTGGCTCCGCCAGAACCGGCTGATTCCTCTTCCCGAGCTCTTCGCCATGGACTCCGACTCGCCCGGCTTCCAGGAAGGCAAGCGGCGCGGGGTCTTCTACGCTCAGTCCTGGGCCCTCGTCCATTACTTCCTGGTCGGCCGGAAGGAGAAAAGCGACGAGTTCCTGCGCTTCTTGGAGCTGAGCTCGGAAAACGAGGGCGTCGAGGAGGCTTTCGCCGGGGCCTTTGGGATCGGGACCTCACGGCTGGAGACCGAGATCGCGGGATACGTTCGGCGGCCGTCCTTGGGATGGGTGACGGTGCCGATCGACGAGGTGGAGATCCCTGCCTTCAAGGTTCGTCCGCTGGAGCGTTACGAGGTCCTCGGCCGGCTCGGGGACCTGCTTGTCCGAGTCGAGGACCACGAAGCGGAAGCCACCGATCATTTTCAGGCGGCGCTCGCCGAGCGTCCGGGCGATCCGGCGGCCGGCGATCCGGTGGCCATGGCCGGGCTGGGCTACCTGGCGGAGCTCGACGAGCGCTTCGAGGAAGCACTCGACCTCTACAAAGCGGTGACGGCGTCGGCCGAGGCCGATTTCATGACCCTCTATCGCCACGCCTGGCTGCTCGTCGATCAGGGGACGGCCCAGGCGTCCGAGGCACGAGAGCTCCTGCGACGAAGCGTCGCCAAAAATCCCTCTTTTCCGCCGGCATGGTCGCTTCTGGCCTACGTCTACACCTTGGAGGGCGAGCCGCCTCCGGAGGCGGTGGAGGCAGCGGAGACCGCCCGCCGGCTTCTTCCGGAAAGCGACGAGGCCGTGGAGAACCTGCTCGCCATCTACGCCGGACGCGGCGACAGCCAGGCGATCGAGGAGCTGATGCAGCGCGACCTTGTAGGTCGAAGCGCACCGCAGCTCTACGAGCGGGCGCGGACCTTTCTCCTGGAGGCGAAGCTCCGGGAGTCTCAGGCTTTCGTCCGCGAGGGACGGCGCGAGGAGGTCCGGGCCTCCCTGGAGCAGTTGCCTGGGGAGACCGAAGACTGGGAAGGTTTCGGGGCGAGCTCTTTCGCCGCGCGCTACAACAAGGCTCTGGCGCTCATGGGCTCTGGCGACTTCGCACCGGCGCGGACTCTTCTCCAGGAATTGGCCGCGGCAAGCGACGGTGCCGAAGCCGAGCGGGCTCGCGAGCTTCTGGCTCAGGTGGAAGCGGCGGCCGGTGTCGAGCTCCACAACCGTTTCGCCGAAGTCTACAACCGGGCCGTCGCGCGCTTCAACGCCCGCGACTACGCGGCGGGCGCTCGAATCTTGGAGGAGCTCCTGGCGACTCTTCCCGAGGTGAGCCGTGAGGCGAAGAAGGCCCGTGACTTGCTCGAACGTCTCAGATCCGAGCTCTTGCGCCGCGACGGATAGAGTCTGGAAAGGTGCTCTACGGCGAGGCGTGCGAAGGACGAAAGCTCGAGGTACTCGACGGTTCGGCCGCCACGACGACCCGGTCGCGTCCGGAGCGTTTGGCCTCGTAGAGGGCGTGATCGGCGTGTTCCAAAACGTCGCGCCAACTGGCGCCGTGGAGAGGCCAGAGGGCAGCGCCAAAAGAGGCGGTGATCGCGCCCAGGGTCTGGCCGTCGGAGCGCGGTTTGAGTCCCCGGACGCCGTGGCGCATCTCGTCGGCGCGGCGGCGGACGACCTCGAGCGGAGCGCCCGGCAGGACGACGACGAACTCCTCGCCGCCGTAGCGGCAGACCACGTCGCCTTGACGCGCCGCGGTTTCCAGGAACCTGGCGACCTCGCGCAGGACGACGTCTCCCGCCTCGTGTCCCCAGGTGTCGTTGAAGCGTTTGAAGTGGTCGATGTCGAGGATGAGGAGCCCGATCGTCGAGGCGTCGCGCGATGCTCGGGCGACCTCGAGCCCCAACTGCTCGTTCAAGTACCGGCGGTTGACGAGCCCTGTCAGGGCGTCGCGGATCGATTGTTCCTTGAGCTCCTGATGGGCGCGGATGTTGCCGAGGGAAAGCGACATCGTTCGCGCCAAGGTGCGCAAGAAAGCTCCGTCGGGCTCTTCCGTGGCGAGGTAGAGGACGCCGACCGCCTCTCCCTGGGCGATGAGAGGCAGGCAGATATAGGCCTCGGCTCCTTCGACATGAGCGCAGACGGCGGGCTCTTCGGCATTGGAGACTTGATGGACCCGGCCGCGGCGCAGCGCCCAGCAATCCTCAACGGTGAACGCTCTTCCAGGCCGGGGCGGCTCGCCCCAGGTGACGACTTCCTTGAGGATGGTCCCGTCCTTGAGCTCGAACAGAGCCCCGGGCGTTGTCGGCAGCAGCTGCGCCATCTCCGCCGCGATGATCTTGTAGGCTTCCTCGGAGCTGACCGCGACCTGGAGCAATTCGCTCATTCGGTCGCGGCGGTGCATCTGGTGGCGGAGCCGGACCTCGATTTCGCGTCCGGCACCGAGGACCACCGCGGCCAGGAAGAAGACGACCATCTCGGCGTAGAGCCCGACGGAGTAGATGTCGGCGTTGTCCGGCAGGTAGTCGCCGTCGGTGTAGGTCCGGGCCGCGAGGTAGAGGATGCTGGCGAGCGAAGCCGAGAGGAGCCCGCCGCGCAGCCCGTAGGAAAGCGCCGACCAGAGGATGAGGCCCAGGTACGTCAGCAGCGGCCAGTTGCCGGCCTCGGGGTTCGACCGGATGACGATGACGAGAGCCGTGCTGGCCAGCAGGCCCAGGGCGAGGAGCATCAACTGACCTGCGATCGGGACTTCCGATTTCGAAGGTTGGATCTGCAGGTTCTCGGGAAACCGCTTCGCTGGCGAGAGCTCCCTGGGCATCGGGACGAGCAGCGGTTGTGTGAAGCGTCCGGCGAGGAGCATCAACGGGGGGGCGAAAAAAAGGACCGAGGCCAGGTTGCTGGCGGCGTGGGTCATCAACCCGCTCAGGCTGAGCTCGACGGGAAAGAGCAACTGGGTCGCGGCCGCGGTCAAGACGCCTCCGACCGCCGCGGCGGCGGCGAGGGCGAGGACCGAGCGCGCGTCGGGGAAGCCTCTGCCGATTCGGCCGACGTGGCGGAAGACCAGGTAGCCAACGATCCCGAGCAGGGCGTAGGAGATCGGTACGGCCACCCAAAGGCTGACGGCGTTCGACTCTGCAAAGACTGCCTGCCCCAGGGCGTCACCTCTGAGGGCGAGGGCGTTTTCCGTTTCGGTTAGCGTCGCAACTTGGAGAAGACGGACGTAGTGGCTCGTCGCCAGACCCGCGGACCAGCCGACGATCCCTGGCCAGCCCCACAGGACCCCTGCGAGGAAGGCGCCGGCCGGTACGGCCTCCAGGGCGGTGAGCAAGATCTTCTGGTCGAGCGCGTAGTTGCCCCACTCGATGCCGACGGCGGCGAGCCACGCCAGGAGGAATCGTAGGACGTTGAGGAGGGCTGGTCTGTGCTTCGACATAGAATCAGGGTCCGGAGGCTCGGAGGCCTAGTATAACCCGTCGATGGGCTCTTGGGCCGACGTTGTGCGCCGAGCCTTCCTGGCAACATTTCCCTGGACAACCTCGGGTGTCCCTGAGATGCTCGGCGCACGATTACGCCGAGCGTAAAGGACGGTGCCGTGCGCTACCACGCCGACCTGCACATTCATTCGAAGCATTCCCGCGCCACCAGCCGCGACTGCGACTTGGAGCACCTGGCCTGGTGGGCCCGTCGCAAGGGCCTGACGGTCGTCGCCACCGGCGACTTCACCCACCCGGCCTGGTTCGAGGAGATCCGGGAGAAGCTCGTCCCCGCCGAGCCGGGGCTCTTCCGGCTGCGCGGCGACATCGAGCGCGAGGTCCTCTCGACGCTGCCGGCCGCCTGCCAGGGGCCGGTGCGCTTCCTGCTCGAAGTCGAGATTTCGACCATCTACAAGAAAGACGACCGGACCCGCAAGGTCCATCACCTGATCTACGCGGCGACGATCGACACCGCGTCGCGCTTCCGCGACCGCCTGGCCACGGTGGGCAACATCGCTTCCGACGGCCGCCCGATCCTCGGCCTCGACTCACGTCACCTCTTGGAGATCACCCTCGAGAGCGGCGAGGACGCCTACCTCGTCCCGGCCCACGTCTGGACGCCTTGGTTCGCCGTCCTGGGTTCGAAGTCGGGTTTCGACTCGGTCACCGACTGCTATGGCGACTTGGCGGAGCACATCTTCGCGGTGGAGACGGGCCTGTCGTCGGATCCGCCGATGAACTGGCGCGTTTCGGACCTCGACCGCTACACCCTGGTCTCGAATTCCGACGCCCACTCGCCGCCGATGCTCGGCCGCGAGGCCTGCGTTTTTGACACCGAGCTCGACTACTTCGCCATGCGCCGGGCTTTGGAGACCCGCGAGGGCTTCGGTGGCACCGTGGAGTTTTTTCCCGAAGAGGGGAAGTATCACCTCGACGGCCACCGCGCCTGCGCCGTGCGTCTCGAACCGGAGGAAACGCGCCGTCGCGGCGGGCTCTGCCCGTCCTGCGGCAAGGCCGTGACAATCGGGGTGCTTCACCGGGTGGAGACTCTCGCGGACCGTCCGGAGGGAGCCCGGCCTGAGACCGCGGCGCCCTTCCGCAGCCTCGTCCAACTGCCGGAGATCCTCTCGGAGCTCCACGGCGTGGGGCCGAAGTCGAAGACGGTCGAGCGCGCGGTCTCGGCCCTCGTCTCCCGCCTCGGACCGGAGATGGAGATCCTCGAAGAGGTGCCGCTGGAGGATGTCGAGCGCACCGCCGATCCGCTCCTCGCGGAGGCCCTCCGGCGGCTTCGCCGCGGCCAGGTGCGTTGCGAGGGAGGCTACGACGGAGAGTACGGCACGATCCGTCTCTTCGAGCCCGAGGAAGTGACGTCGCAGCTGCGGCTGTTCGCGTTGCGAGAGCCTCCCAAGCCGGAGCCGACGCCGGAACCGGTACCGGCGCCCGAGCCCGTGGCCTCGGAGCTTGCCGCGGTCCATACCGTCCAAGAGAGCCTCCCTCTTGCGTCCGGACCGCCCCTGCTCGCGGCGCTCGACCCCGACCAGCGAGCCGCCGCCGAGGTCCTCGACGGGGCGCTCCTGATCGTTGCCGGCCCCGGTACCGGCAAGACCCGGACCCTGACGCACCGCATCGCCCATCTCATCGCCCGGGGTACGCCGGCCTCGAGGTGTCTGGCGCTGACCTTCACCCGCCGCGCCGCGACGGAGATGCGCGAGCGGCTCGACGCGTTGCTGCCGGCCGCGGGCCGAATCCTCGTGACCACGTTTCACGGTCTGGGGCTTCGCATCCTGCGCGAGCAGCACGCCGAAGTCGGGCTCGACCGCGCCTTCCGCGTCGCCGACGAGGCGATGCGCCTGGAGGTCGCGGCGCAGGTTTTTGCCTTGTCCCGTTCGGAGGCGGTCCGGCTCATCGCCGATCTCGCCGCGGCGCGGCGCGACGGGGAGGCCCACGAACGCCTGCCTGCCTACCGCCTGGCGCTCTGGGAACGGGAGCTCGTCGATTTCGACGATCTGCTCGCCCTGCCGGTGGAGCTCTTCGCCGAGCGTCCCGAGGTCCTGGAGGGCTACCGGCAGCGCTTTCGCCACCTCTCGATCGACGAGTACCAGGACATCGACGCGCTCCAGTACCGCCTCATCCGCCTGCTGGCTGGCGAGGGCGGCAACCTCTGCGCGATCGGCGACCCGGACCAGTCGATCTACCGCTTCCGTGGCGCCGACGTGGGCTTCTTCCTGCGTTTCCAGGAGGACTTCGCGCCGGCTCGGCTCGTCGAGCTGCGGCGTAACTACCGTTCGCAGCCGACGGTGCTTCGGGCGGCCCTCCAGGCCATCGCGCCGTCGAGCCTTGTGGCCGGCCGTCAGCTGGAGCCGGTGGGGGAGCACAAGGCAGAGCCGGTCGTCGTCCTCGAGGCGGCGAGTGAGCGGGCCGAGGCGGAGCTCGTGGTCCGCACGATCGAGGAGCAGCTGGGGGGGACCTCCTACTTCTCGATCGACAGCGGACGCGTCCGCTCCGAGGACGCGGCGCTCATGGGCGAGCTCTCCTTCGACGACTTCGCGATCCTCTATCGGACCCACGCCCAGGCGGAGGCGCTCGTCGAGGCCCTGGAGCGGGCCGGCATGCCCTACCAGAAGCGCTCCCACGAACGGCTGATGGAGCGCGACGAGGTTCGCCTCCTCGTCCACGTCCTGGAGTCCCAGGCGTCGGCGGACGAGACGAGCGTCCTCGAGAGACTCCGCCAAGCGCGGCAGGAAGCCGGTGGGGTCGGCGATTGTGCCCTCGACCAGGCCCTGGAGCTTGTCGCGCCGCTCGCCGAGCGGCACGGTAGCGACCTCGCCGCCTTCCTCGCCGAGATCGCCCTGGGAGCCGAGGTCGACACCTGGGACCCGCGGGCGGAACGCTTGTCGCTTTTGACGCTCCACGCGGCGAAGGGCCTGGAGTTCCCCGTGGTCTTCCTCGTCGGCTGTGAGGAGGGACTGATGCCCTTTTCGCCACCGTGGGAGGACGCCGACGTCGACGTGGCCGAGGAGCGAAGGCTCTTTTTCGTCGGCATGACCCGGGCACGTTCGCGCCTCTATCTTTCGTGGGCGCGCCGCCGCCGGCTGCGCTCCGAGGTGGTGAAGAGGCGGCCCTCGCCTTTCCTGTGCGACATTGAGGAGACCCTCCTGAGCCGTCGCCGCAATGAGCCGGTGCGACGGCGTCGCCGCGGCGAAGACGTCCGGCAGCTACGGCTGCTTTGATCGGACCGGTGGGTGTCCCGTTGTGCGATCGACGGGTAAATCTTTACGTTTTCCTAGTGGTTGAAGTCAAATTCTTTGCCCGGTGTCTTCGCAGGCATCGGCGAGAAGTGCCAGACACCCCTTCCACGCGGTCCATTGGTGTGCTACACTCTCTCTTTGCCATCTCACGATGACAGGGCTGGATAGGAGGGTGCAGTCATGAACCGATTCCATTGGCCGTTGGCATTGACCCTTGCGGCAGCGCTTTGTGTCGTCGGCCTCCTGAGTCTCATCTACGTCCCTGCCGCCGACGATCCGGCGTCGCCCGTCGCCGCGATACGGTGGGTCACGGCCTCGATCCTGATGGCCGGGGCAGGAGGGATTGTCCTTCTGGCGCGGGAGCTTGCGAGGCGCCAGCGCTCGGAGGCGACGCTCGGCGAACGCTGCAGCGAGCTTGTCAGGGCCGAGGAGGCCGCCGAAGTGGAGAAGAAGGCGGCCGAGGCCGCCACTCAAGCCAAGTCGGCGTTCCTGTCGAGCATGAGCCACGAGATCCGTACGCCGCTCAACGGTGTGTTCGGGATGACGAACCTCCTGCTGCGCAGCGACCTCGACGAACGCCAGCACGAATGGGTCGAGACCCTGCGCCGTAGCTGCGACAACCTGCAGGTCATCGTCAACGACATCCTCGACCTCTCGAAGATCGAGGCTGGAGCCCTGCAGCTCGAGCGCCGGTCCTTTGACCTCCCGCAGCTCCTCGAACAGTTGCTGGAGCCCTTTGCGGTCGAGGCGGAGCGCCGAGGGCTCCGGCTCGTCTCTTCCTTCGACCCCAAAACGCCGCGCTGGCTCGTCGGTGACGCGACGCGGCTCGGCCAGGTGCTCACGAACCTCGTCAGCAACGCGCTCAAATTCACCTACCACGGCGAGATCACCGTCACCGCCGCACCGCGCTACGAGCGCGACGGCGAGGTGGAGATGCTCTTCCACGTCCGCGACACCGGGGTGGGGATTCCAGCCGAAAAGCAGGGGAAGCTCTTCCAGGCGTTTGCCCAGGCCGAGGCGTCGACCGCCCGCCGGTTCGGTGGCAGCGGACTGGGCCTGATGATCTCGCGCAACCTCGTAGAGCTGATGGGCGGCAAGATCTGGGTCGAGAGCGAGGCGGGGCAGGGGAGCTCCTTTTATTTCACGATCGTCGCAACGGTGGCCGAGGGCGGAACGGTCATCGAGACGGGAGGCGAGGCCGCGGTGGAGCTTTCTCCGGACTTCGCCCGCTTCTTTCCGTTGTCGATCCTGGTAGCGGAAGACGACGCCATCAACCGCCAGGTGATCGGCGAGACGCTTCACACGCTGGGCTACGAGCCGCGCTTCGCCACCGACGGTGCCGAGGCGCTCGCCGAGCTCGCGGCACGGAGCTTCGACCTGCTCTTGCTCGACCTCCACATGCCGGTGCTCGACGGCTTCGAGGTCGCGAACCGCCTCAAGGTGAACCCTCCGGCCACCGGAAGGCCTCGCATCGTCGCCCTGACCGCCAGGGCCACCCGCGATGTCCGGGAGAAGTGCTTCGAGGCGGGCATGGACGACTACCTGACGAAACCCTTCCCGCTCCACGAGCTCCAACGGCTCTTGCGAGGCGAGGAAGGCATGGCGTCGGGTGCCATCTGGACGGCGCAGATCGAGACCGGAATGCCCACCCTCGAGGTGCGCGCCGTAGAGAAGCTGAAAAAGCTCAAGGCCGGCAAGCGGCACGAGGTCTTACGAGAGCTGGTCGAGATGTTTCGCGAGATGACCCCGGAACGGCTGGCGTCGATGCGGGAGTCCTTTGACCGCGGCGACACCCGTGGCGTGCAGGAGATGGCCCACATGCTCAAGTCGAACGCCGGGAACCTGGGGGCGCGAAAGATGGCGTTCGTCTGCGCGACGATCGAGGAAGCGGCTGCCGAAGGAGACCTGAGCGAGGTCAAAGAGCTCCTGGGCCCCCTTGAGGTCCTCTTCAACCGCTCGATTCGGGCCTTGTCCGCGACAGTGGCGAAACCACCTGCCGAGACCCAGCCCGTGGCCCCTGGGCCGTAGCGGCTACCGCGCCTCCAGGATCAGCAACCGGTAGCCCCCGCCTCCGCCCGGACCCTCGACCAGGGTCCCCCAGCCGGCGAGGCGGACTTCTTGGCCCCGCCGGTCGAGGTGGACGAGCTGGCCCTGCCAGTGGCCAAGGCCGTCGATTTCGTCGAGGGTGTCGTCGAGAGCCGTCGTTCCTGGCGGCGACAGGGTCGCGGCCGCCGAGCGTCCTCGGATCTCGGCGGGGGAAAACCCGAGCAGGTCCTCGGCGGCGCGGTTCCAGTGACGTACCCGGCCCTGGCCGTCGACGGCGTAGACCGCCGCACGCAGGTGGTCGACGAGCCCCGCCGGCCGCCGCAGCGCTTCGACTTTTTCCCACTGCGAAGTCTCACGCGAGATCGACAGCACCGCCTGGACGCCACGGATCGCCATCTTCTGCAAGGACAGGAGCATGATCGCCGGCGCGCCGGAGCCCGTGCGCAGGATGAGCAGGAAACGCCGAAGGGTGTCGGAGACCTCCAGCCGGCGACAGAGCCGGATGCGGTCGCCTGGGTTCGACCACAGGTCGAGCTCTTCCGGAGTCCGTCCGACGATTTCGTCGCGGCGGCGGGCGAGGGCCTTTTCAAAGGCCGGATTGACTTCGATGAAGGTGGCGTCGTCGAGGCGGTTGATCGAGATCGCGTAAGGGCAGGCCTGGAAAGCGATCTCGAATTTCTCGTGCGCGAGTCGTTGCGCCTCCTCGGCCTTGTAACGCTCGAGGATCAGCCGCAGGTCTTGCTGGCTGTCCGAGAGCTTTTCTTCGAACCTCTTACGTTCGAGCCAGAGCTCCTCGGCCCGCCGCTCGAGCAGGCGGTGCTGAAAAACGGCCATCGCGCCGAGCAGCAGCAGCCAGGTGAGGACCACGAGCTCTCTGAGCGGCTCGCTAGGGCCGTCGAAGAGCTTGGAGCCGTAGCCGGCGAAATGCAGCAGGGGGAAAGCGAGGGCAAAAGACAGCGTCCGGGAGGTCAGGGCAAGAGCCGCGTCCTCGCCGCGCGGCCCGCTGAGCGAACCTTCCGAGGGGAGCGGAGACGGCTGCTGCAGCCGCGCCGCGATCACCAGGAAGACGAAGGCGAGCTCCAGCAAGGCGCGGGGGGCGTGGGCGATCGGCCAGTCCGGGTGGAAACGCAGGAGCTCAGCGACGGTGTAGGAAACGACCAACGTGGCAGGGACCCAGGCCAGCAGGCCGTAGCTCACCCGCCAGCGAAGCGACGGCGCCGCCCCCGCCAGGATGAGAAGTCGCAGGGCCAGCATGCCGTTCAACACGATCAGCAGATAGGAACCGCTCGGTTCTCCTGGGCGCTCTTCCGGATAGTAGAGCGGGACGAGCGGCAAGTAAAGCACCAGGCCGAGCACAAAAAAGCTCACCGCCGGCCACGTGTAGAGGCGCTCCAGGGCCGTCAGGGGACGATCGACGAAACGGCGATGGGGCTGCCGGTCGACCGCGAGGACGAGCAAGACGTAGGCGGCGGCGAACATCACCTGCGGAGCCACCTTGGCCACCGCCGAGAGCTGGTGGGGGACTTGGACGAGCCTCAGGAGGTCCGGAACGAGCCAGCAGCCGAAGGCCAGAGAAAGCTCGTTCCAGAATCGCCGTTCCGGGCCTCGCGCATGGTGGAGCGTCAGGCGTATCGCGACGATCGCCAGCAGTGGGTAGAGGAAGGGGACGGCGTCGATTCTCAGGGGTTCCGGGAGGGCGATCCCCAGATCCTGGGCCGCGTAGAGGCTACTCGTGGCGACGAAGGCCAAGGCCGCCGCCTGGGAGAGGCGCTCGTGGCTCACGCTCGCCGCGGCGGCGCTCAGGATGCGTACCAAATCGCCGTGGCCGAGCATGCTTAGCTCCCGGACTCCGTGGCCGGCGCCGACGCCGGAGCCCGGACCGCGACGATGAGCCGCCATTCGCCGCGCGCTTCGGCCACCGGGAAAGTGCGGCTCAGGATGCGGTGACCGTTTGGCAGGGTGGCCGCCGCCGTGGCGGCGCCGTCGTCGTCCTTGGCTGCCGCCAACCATTCGCCGCAGCCCGGCAGGTCGCTCGCGTCACGGCCCAGGGCGTCTCCGGCCTCGAGACCGAAAAGCCGCTCCGCGGCCTCGTTCCAATAGTGGATCCGGCCCGCGGCGTCGAGGGCGCAGACCGCGCTCCGGGCGCTGTCGAGAAGCATCGCACGGCGTTCGAGGCCTTTGTCACGGTGCCGGTTGCCGGTGACGTCGTGGACGACGGAAAAGACGTGAGGTACGCCGCTTAGGTCGATCCTCTCCGCCGAGAAAAGCCCTACCCCGAGCTTGCCCGACTTCCTGCGGAAGAGGCTCTCGATTTCTCGTACCGAAGGGTTCTCCGAGAACCAGCTCTCAAGAGTGGTCCGGTCACGGGGCCGCGCCCAGATCTCGAGCTCTTTTAAGCTGCGGCCCACGAGCTCTTGCGGAGCGAAGCCGAAGATCTCGCCGGAGCTGGCGTTTATGTCGATCAGCCGGCCGTCGTCGAGACGGGTGATCGCCATCACGTCGGGGGAGGCCTGAAACGCCTGGGCGAAGATCTCGTTGGCGGCGGCGCGCTTGGCCTCGACACCCTGGAGCTGTTTGCGTAGCCGCAGGTCGTCCTCGATCCGCCGCAAAGCCCGCTCGGTGCGTCCTCGTTCCGTCCGCAAATCGGCCGTGGTGCGGGCCAGGCGGCGGTGCTGATAAAAAGCCACCATGCCGAGCAGCAGGAGCCACACAAGGACCACCCACGAGCGCGGCGCTTTGCTCGCCGCGTTCATCCATTCCGCCTGGTAGCCCGTGAAGTGGACCAGCGGGAAGAGCAGCGCGAAGATCATGGTCTGACCCAGAGGGCCCGGAAAGCTGTCGTCGCCCTGATAGCCGGCGTAGGTCGCCGGGGTCTCCATCGGGAAGGGATGGTGGCGTGTCCTGGCGCCGAGCAGAAGGAAGACGGCCGGAAGCTTCCAACTCACGTCGAAGAAGCGCTCCCAGGGCCAGTCGGCGACGAGCGAGCTCCGGTGGAGGCTTCCCAGGAGGTCGTTGCCAAGCACCGCCAGCGTCGTGGCCGCCAGGAACGAGTAGACCAGCCGCCAGCGAGGCGAGCGTACGGTGCGGCTCAGGTGGAGCAGCCGACCCGAGAAATAGGCGTCGAGGATGAGGAAGAGGCCGGTCGCAGACCGGCGGCTGTCGTAGGAAGCCGGGTCGACGAAGACGGGCACCAGGAAGTACAGGAAAAGCCCTGTGACGGCCACCGTGACCGTCGCCCAGGTCAGAGATCGTTCCAGCGCCACAGGCCGCCAGCGGTGCCGGTGGTGGGGCCGGACCGAGAGCGCGAGATAGAGGCCTCCGTAAAAGAGGGCGTAGAGGACGTCCGCGGTCCAACTCGTCCACAACGGAGCTTGCGGATAGACCAGGTAAAGGACGGGAGCCGCCAGCCAGCACACCGTGGCCCGGCTCAGGTCGTTCCAGAAGGCCCGGTCCTCAGGGGCCCGGATTTGCGACAACTTGAAGCGTAGCGCCAGGAAGGTCAGGGCCACGAAGAAGACCGCGGCGGCGTTGCGGATCCGAGACGGCAGGTCGACGCCAGCTACCACCAGGCCCGCATAGGCAAGCAAGGCGAAGAGGTTCACCTGGACGAGCCGGTCGTCCAGCAGGGTTCGCCAGAGGGGTTGGCTGTTCGGTAGGGGGCTGGAAGTCGAGCTCATGACATCTCGGGATCCTATACGGTGGCGCCCACGCCCAGGAAGGGCCACACTGGCACCGAACGTCTTTCGACCACCAAGATTCTGGCACCGCAGAGAGAAACGGAGGGGGAAGCGGCCCCAAGGACCGAGGCCCGCCCTGCGTCGGGGAGATCGAGCCTTCTCTCCCTACCTGCGCGGCTGCGGCGTCTTGTCGCGGATCTCGACGGGATAGAAGAGGTAGGCGTAGGGAAACATCGTCTGGGTGATGTGAAACGAGTCGTACTCGAAGAGTCGCCGGCTCCAGAAGGCGAAGCGATAGTAAGGCGCCTCGGGAGCCAGGACGTCGACGACCGTGTTGACCTGGAAGCTCCGGTAGCCGGGGCCGCTGCCGGTGTAGTGGAGGGTGGCGATGGGGAAGTCGCAGAGGTTTCGAAACGTCGTCTTCTCGAAGATCTCGAGGCTTGAGAGCGCTTCCCGGGAGACGTCGTCGCCGACGATGAAGCGACGTACGGCTCCGAGGCGAAGCGGCAAGCTCTCCTCCCATTCCATCGCCTCGCAACGGGAGAAGGTCTCCTCGTAGAGGGCGGAGTACTCGGCGACCTTGGCGGCCACCGGGACCGGCCCGACACCCTTGTTTCCCGTGTTGAACGGGAACGCAGCGCCACGATTCCAGGTGACGACGACTGGCAGGTGGGTGCCGAAAAAAGACGCCGCCCCTTTGCCTTCGAGCCGGTCGTACATCGCCCGCCGCCCTTCGGTCAGCCACCCGAGGAAGCTCTCCGGGAGGTGGATACGCGCAAAGGTGTGGCGCTCGCCGCTGGCGGTGAAGGCTACCTGCGAGGGTGTTACGTCGATGGCTCTGGGCTGGGGTTTGCAGGGCTTGACCATAGATGCTGACCTCCGGTGTTCTCGCCGCTACCGTAACAGGGGCGCGGATCCTCCCCCTATGACCGCAGTCATACCCTGGAGGTGCCGTCCTCTACCGCGGCCGTCGATGCCGCGCCGCCCTGGAGAAAACTCGCCCCATCCCTGGACGAATCGCGACGGGTGCTCGTATCGATTGTCGAAGAACCTCTTTCGACAAGGAGATCCGAAAGATGAATCCCAGAAGCTTGACCCCCGTCCTTGTTCTCGTCCTCGTCTTCCTCTTGGCGTTTCCGGCCTTCGCTGCCGGGGCCGGAGAGCGGCCCCGCGTCTCGGCCGATACGGCCCGATTGCCCCAGTTGAAGGCGTATTCCGACCAGGTAATCGACCTGAGCTTCCCCGCAGCGACCTCCGTTTTGGACGTTTACCGCGCTCTCGCCAAGGCTTGCAGCTTCAACGTCCAGCTCGACGCCAGGTTGAAGGACATGAAAGTCGACGTCGAGCTCGAAGCGGTCACGCCGCGCGAGGCTCTCGACACCGTGATGCACGTGGCGAGCCACTTCTACAAGGTGCTCGACGGCAACACCATCCTGATCCTCGACGATACGCCCCGGAATCGGCGAACCTACGAAGACCAGGTGGTTCGGACCTTCTACCTCGAAAACGTCGAGGTCAAGGACATGATGACGGCCGTTCGGAGCCTGCTGGGGGCGAAAAACGTATCTGCCAACGAGACGTTGAGCTCTTTGACTCTGCGTGACACGGCCGACAAGGTGGCCGTGGCCGAAAAGCTCGTCGACATGCACGACCGTCCGCGCGGCGAGGTGGCGATCGACGTCGAGCTCCTACGGCTCGACTCAGAAGCTCTGCGCAAGGTCCTGGAGCGCCGCAAGAGCGAAGAGCGGGAGGGCACGAAAGTGTTGCGCCTGACGGCACCGGAGCTCGCTGAGCTCAAGCAGGCCGCTTCGCCGCGGACTCTGGCGGACCTTCAATTGAGCGTCCTCCACGGTGAGCAGGCGCGGCTGCGCGCCACGGATCGGGTCCCGCTCCTCGTTTCCGCCGGCGAGGAAAGCTACCAGTACCAGGACGTTGGTCTCGATGTCCGGATAGGCGCCCAGGTCCATCCCAGACACCGGGAGGTGACTCTCCATTTGCAGCTCGAGCTCAGCCACCCTGCCTACGACCTGGCTACGACGGGTGGCTCGCTACCCGTCTTCACGAGCCGGGGGGTGGAGCTCAGCGCCCGCCTGGGCGACGGCGAGACCTATCTCCTGACGGGCCTCAAGGCGGGCGACGACGTTTCCGGTGCGAAGGCGTCCCGTGGCGCCACCGCGGCGCGCGCGTACCTTCGCGATCCGTTCGCGGACCCGGGGGAGGATGCCGGCAGCGAAGTCGTCCTGACGGTGACGCCGTGGATCGTTCGAGGCCTCGATGCCGAGGAAGAGGCGCTCCGGGTGGGAACCGAGACACACATCACCCTGCGCGGCGGCAGCCGGGCCCTCTCGGAGCTCGCCGGTCCCTTCGACCCACCCCGCGCTGCGGACGAGGCGTCGCTCCATGACGAGCGCCCTCGCAAGCCGCCGCGCGGAGAAAGGCAAGAGCGCGACGGCTCCGGCAACTGAACGCCCTCACCCCCGGTGACGCACAGAATTCTGGGCGTTTTTTCATTTCGTAATGCCGGCTGTAATGTCCGGCCCCTAGGCTTACTGAGTCAACGGGCGCGGTCTACCGCCGGAGGTCAGATGAGCGTACACTGGGGTTTCTACTGCAAAGACTGCAACGCCGAAAGCAATCGCTGGTTCGAAGATCCGCGCCAACTGCGCCAGATCTACGCGCAAGCGGGGCAGAACTTCCAAAAGGTTTGGGGTGATCTGCCCCTGCGCTTGCCGAAGATGGAGATCGAGCCGCTGTTTTTCCTTGCCCAGCATTACGGGCACGAGCTGTGGGTGCAGTGTGAGCTGGCACAGCTGAAGCTGGGCTCGGTCGCCGAGGCGGCGAGCGCCGAAGACGAGGAGGAATGTCGCCCGCCCGACTTGCCGCTGCCTGCCGCGACATCGGGCCCTCCGTCCTCGTTCGAGCTCGCCGAGACCTGACAGGGGCCCGCCGGCTCCGGCTTCCCTCCCCGCGGTTCCTCCTGACCGTTTGACGCGCTCCTTGGTCCCGTCCGTCTGGGCAAGTCTTGTCCAGATCTCCACACCCTGACGAACACGATTCACGTTCGAAGGGCCAGTCCTTCCCGACGCCCGCTGGGCCTGCTAGGCTTGCGGACGATGGGAGCAGGCGATTGAGCCGAAGCAAAGAGCTGGACTACCTCCGGGAACCTCCCCAGGGGCTGGCGCGCGTGTCGGTCGAGCGGACCGGGCGCGGGGTCGAGCCGGACTGGGTGGTGGTCGAGGAGCCTCTCCAGATCCGTGTCGAGGGCGAGGCCCTGGCGGTGACCATGCGCACCCCGGGCCACGACCGGGAGCTGGCGGCAGGCTTCGTCTTCACCGAGGGTCTCGTCGACGCCCCCGAAGATTTTCTCTCCGTCGAGATGGCGTCGGACGTCTTTGAAGCGCCGCATCCCGAGAACACGGTCAACGTCTTCGTCACGGAACGAGCGTCGATGCGGCTCCCGGAACGCCGTAAGAGCGCCGGCCGCGATTTCCGGGCGGTCAGCGCCTGCGGCGTTTGCGGGAAAAAAACGATCGCCAGCCTGCGCCAGAATCTGCCGTCGATCGTTCCGGTGGCGCCAGAGCGCCAGCTCGTCCACGAGCTCCCGGATCGAATGCGGGAGCACCAGCGCCTTTTTCGGCTGAGCGGTGGTATCCATGCCGCGGCGCTTTTCGACCTGTCGGGGGAGTTGCTCGTCCTCTACGAGGACATCGGACGCCACAACGCCGTCGACAAGCTGGTCGGCCATGCGCTGCTCGCCGAGCCTGGGCGCTGGCCCCTGGGAGAGCGCATCCTTGTCCTGAGCGGCCGGGTGGGGTTCGAGGTGGTGCAAAAGGCGCTGCGAGCCGGCGTGCCGGCGATCGTCGCCGTCGGCGCGGCGTCGAGCCTGGCGGTGGAGCTTGTCGAAGAGGCCGGGGCGGCGCTGTATTCCTTCGTCGGTCCGGGACGCGGGAACCGGCATGTCTGAGGCCCGGTGATCGGGAGCTCAAAGCCTGGACCCGAGCCTGACGGAGAGGGAATCGGACCTCCTAGGTGAGCCGCAGGACGACGACGGTCATGTCGTCCTGTGGCTCGTGTCCGCCGGCAAAACCGTCGCAAGCGGCGAGGAGACGCTCGGCCACGGCGGCCGCGTCGCGCTCCTCCCGGCAGATTTCGAGAAGCGCCGCTTCGACACCGTCGTAGCCCCACAGCTCGTCGGACGCGTCGAGGCGCTCCGCCAGGCCGTCGCTCAAGAGGACGAGGGTGTCGCCGTGTTTGAGCATGGTCTGTTCGGAGGCAACCGCGACGGCCTCCCGCAGGCCCAGCGGCAGGCCATGCATCTCGACGCTGACGAGCCGTTCCTGCCGCGCGGTGTAGACGTAGACCGGCGGCATGGCGCTCGCCGCCAGCTCCACCACCGCCCCGTCCCCGGTGGGGGAGAGCCGCACCAGGACGAGCCCCATGCCGGACTGACGATCGGCGATCGCGGAGCACAGGGTGGCGTTCACGGCGACGAGCACGTCCTGGAGCTCCGGCCGGCCGCGCAGCAACTCGTGGCGTAACGCCGCCTTGGCCATCCCCACGACCAGCCCCGCCGCCGTGCCGTGGCCGAGGGCGTCGCCGCAGGCGACGACCAGGCCGCCGGACGGTGTATTCCCCCCTTGATCCCCCCAGGGGGACAGCGTCTCGCCGCTCAAGGTGCCGCTCGGCAACATGAAGTCGTAGTAGTCGCCGCCGACCTCGACGGCGGTGACCATGCGGCCCACGGCCTGCAAGCTCGTCCCCCGGCCTCCGAACCGAAGCTCCAGGTCGCGGCGCGGCAGCATGGCGAGCTGCACCCGGCGCGCGGTCTCCAGCTCTTCGGTCTTTCTCTGGTGGTCGAGTCGTCGGATCTCCTCGCGCTGCGCCGTCTCGAGACGGCGGCGTTGGTAGAGGAAAGCCAGTCCGAGCCCCGCGACGAGGGCGAGGGCGAGCAGCGTCCGGAACCATAGAGTCGCCCAGAAGGGGGGCAGGATACGTACCCTCAAGGAAAGGCCCTCGTCGTTCCAGACGCCGTCGTTGTTCGACGCCCGGACCTGGAAGACGTAGGGTCCCGGATCGATGTTGGTATACGTCGCGGCAGCCTCGCCGCCGCCGTCGATCCACTCCTCGTCGAAGCCCGCGAGGCGGTATTGGTAACGGATGCGTTCCGGTTGGGCGTAGTCGAGCGCCGCGAACGTCAGCTCGAAGACGCGGTCGCCGTGATCGAGCTCCACCTCCTCGGCCTCCTCCAGGGGACGGTCGTAGCGCACCCTCCTTCCACCCCTGGAAAAACCCGTCAGCACCACCGGTGGATCGTGTGGATTGGTCACCAGAGCGTCGCTGCGAAAGCGGACGAGGCCGCCGGGGCCGCCGAAGTAGATCTCCCCGTCGGCGGTGCGCAGGCCGGCCCGCGGGGAGAGCTCGGCGTGGAGGAGGCCGTCGGCGCGGTCGTAGGTGCGTAGGAGATGGGCTTGCTCTCGGACGTCGAGCTGCACCAGGCCTTGTCCGGTACCGAGCCACATCTGCCCGCCGTCCTCGACGATGCCGGTCACCCGGTTCGACGGCAGGCCGTCGTGGATCGTGAAGTGCTCGAAAACGGCGGCGGCCTCGTCGAAGCGGTCGAGCCCGCCGCTGAATGTGCCGATCCACAGCCGGCGCGCGGCGTCGCGGTGCAGGGCGTAGACAGTTCGGTTGTTGAGCGTCGCCGGGTCTTCGGGATCCCAGGTGAACCGTTCGAGCTCCCGGGTCCGCGGATCGAGGCGTAGCAGGCCGAGCCCGGCGGTACCGAGCCAGATCCGGCCATCGTCGTCGGGGAGCACCGTCCAGACGTTGACCGGCGCGGCGAGGTGGATGGGGAATCGCTCGACCTCGCCGGTGACGGGGTCGAGTCGGCTGAGGGGCGAGTACCCTGAGGTCGCCCAGAGGTTGCCTGCGGAATCGAGGGCCAGGGAGCCGACGAAGTCGGAGGAGAGGGTCGCCGGGTCGTCGCTGTCGTGGCGGTAGTGGGCGAAGGAGCCGTCGCCTCGTCGTCGGTCGAGGCCGCGGCCCGCGGTCGCCACCCAGAGGTTGCCGTCGTGGTCGAGCGCCAGGTCATTTAGAAAGTCGCTCGCCAGGCTCGACGGCCGCTCGCGGTCGTGGCGCTCGGCGCGAAACGTTTCCGAGCGCGGGTTGAAAAAGCTCAGACCGCCGCCGTGGGTCGCCACCCAGAGCCCCCTTGCATCGGGGGCCTCGACGAGTGCCGTCACCTCGTCATGGACGAGGCTCGCTTCGTCGAGCGGGTCGTGGCGGTAGGTGAGGAACTTCCACCGCGAACGCGCGAAACGGCTGACGCCCTGGCCGCGGGTGCCCAACCAGAGGGTGCCGGAACGGTCCTCAAAAATCCAATCGATAGGATCGCTCCCCAGGCTGTACCGGTCCGTCGGCGAGTGTCGGTAGATCTCGAAATAGCCGGCGGCGCGATGAAGGCGCCGCAGCCCCCGCTCGGTGGCGATCCAGACCACTTGGCGGTGGTCGACGAGCAGATCGTTCACCCGGCCGGGACGCGTCTCAGGGGTGTCCGAAGAGTAGAGGTAAAGGCGGAAGCGCTCGGTCGTGGGATCGAGCGAAAGGATGCGCCCGGAGGCCACGGCCCAGAGGGTGCCGTCGGCTTCGAAGGCCACTTTAGTGATCCTCTGTCCCGGTAAGCGGCGCTCGAACGTAAAGCCCCCGGCGCCGTCGTCGACGAGGCCGTTCAAGCCCTTGCTGGTCGCCGCCCAGAGACGGCCGTCCGGGGCGATCAAGAGGTTGCGGACGCAGTCGCTGGCGAGGCTCGTCAAGTCGCCCTCGTCGTGGCGCAGGGCGGTGAAGCTCTCGCTCGACGCGTCGTAGAGGTTCAGCCCACCGCCGCAGGTGGCGACCCAGAGACGAGCGTCGCGGTCCTCGGCGAGGGCCGTGACCTGGGAATGGCTGAGGCTTCCCGGTGCGTCGCCGGGGAGGAAGTGACGGATCTCCCCGCCGGAGATCCGATTGAGCCCGGCGGCGACGGTGCCGATCCAGCGGTTGCCGGCGGCGTCTTCGAGAAAGGTCGAGACGGCCGAGCTGCTCAAGCCGTTTTGTCCCTGCCCGTAGTGGACGAAACGCTCTCTGGCGCGGTCGAAGCGGTCGATGCCGCCGACCCCGAGAAGGATCCACAGATCGCCGTCGCGGGTCTCGAAGATCTTGGAGATCCAGCTGCCGCCGACCGAGTCGGGATCCGCCGGGTCGTGGACGTAGGTGGTGAAATGCCGGCCGTCGAAGCGCGCCAGGCCGTCGCGCGTGCCGAGCCAGATGTAGCCGTAGCGGTCCTGGTGGATCGTCCGGACGTGACGGTTCGGCAGGCCGTCGTCCACCGTCAGGCGTTCGAAGTGGACGTTGTCGGGCGGCGGACCGAGCTCCTCCACCTCGCGGACGTCCTGACCGGCCGCCGGAGAGGCCGCAAGGGCAAGCAGCGCCGTGATCAGGAGTCGGAGGCATCGCATCTCCCTAAGGTATCTCAGCTGGTCCCTTTGAGAAGCGCGACTCGCCCGGCCCGAGGCCTCGCGTGTCCCGGAGCTCCAGGTCGTGCTGGCCCATCTCCTGGCCCGGGCGGACGCTGACGGCCTGATCACCGTACCCGACGACCCTGGCGACGTTGTCGAAGCAGGCTCTGGCAACCTTACTACTCGGCCCGCAGCGCCGACGCCGGATCGATCCGGGTGGCGCGCCGCGCCGGCAGGGCGCAGGCTACGACGGCAGCCCCCGCCAGCAGAACCGCGACCCCCGCGTAGATCGACAAGTCCTGGGGCGAGACGCCGTAAAGCAACGCGGCGACGAAGCGCGACGCGGCAAGCGCCACGGCCAGCCCGGCCGCGATGCCGGCGCCAGCCAAGACCAGGCCTTCCCGCAGCACCATCCGCATCACCCGCGAACGCGACGCCCCGAGCGCCATGCGCAACCCCACCTCGCGGTGGCGCAGGGTCACGACGTAGCTGATGACGCCGTGGATCCCGAGCAGCGCCAGCCCCAGGGCCAGGATCGCAAAAACGCTGAGAAGCAGCGACGCAAAGCTCTCGCGGGCGAGCGATTCGGCGAGCGTCTCGTCCATCGTCGCGACGTTGTAGACGGCGAGCTCGCGGTCGATCGCCCAGACCGCCTCGCGCAGCGCCGGTACGAGCTGCAGAGGGTCGCCGCTGGCGCGGACCATGAGTGTCACGGCCCCTCTCGGCGGTGCCTGGGCCAGCGGCGCGTACATCGCCGGGGGCGTCGCTTCCTTCAGGCCGTGCATGCGTTCGTCGGCGACGATTCCCACCACCTCACGCTCGATGCCCCAGAAACGGACGCGCTGGCCGATCGCGGGACTGTCGGGGAAATAGCGTTCCTGAGCGGTCCGGTTCAAGAGAAGGACCCCTGGCGCGTCGGCGGTGTCGCGGTCGGTGAAGACGCGTCCCTCGAGGAGCGCCACGCCCGCCGTCCGAAAATAACCGTCGCTCACCAGGCGGGTCTTGAGCTCGCCCTGGTCGGCGGCCTCCGACTCGCGGCCGACGATCACGAAGCTGTTGGTGAAGCCGGGGTCCAGGGGGTGGCTGATGGCGAGCGCCGCCGAGCCGACGCCCGGAAGGGCCCGGAGGCGTTGCATGAGCTCGTTGTTGAAGCCGTGGACCTCCGTCCAGTGGGGCCAGACGCTGAAGTCGCGCGGGTAACGTGCCGCGGGCAGTCGGAAATCGAGGCGCACGACGTTCGCGGTGCGGAACCCGGGGTCCACCTGCCGGAGCTTCCAGAGGCTGGTGAGCAGAAGCCCCGCGCCGACGAGGAGGACCACCGCCAGGAACGTCTGCGCGACCACCAGCAGACGGCGCAGGCGTAGCTTCGCCGCGCTGTCGCCGGCCGAGCCCCGGCCGTCCTTGAGGGAGCTCTGAAGGTCGAGGCGAAGCGTCTGCAGGAGCGGGACCAACGAGAAGCCGACGGCGATCAGGACGCTGGTCGTCAGAGTGAAAAGAAGGACGCGGACATCGAGGCTCACGTCCCCCAGGTCGCGGACGGCGGCCGGCGCCAGGGCCAGGAGCCCCCGGAGGCCGAGGACGGCGACGCCGACACCGCAGACCGCAGCGAAACCGGTGAGAAGGAGGCTCTCCACCAGGAAGCGCCGGGCCAATGCCCACGTGCCGGCCCCGAGGGCGACGCGCACCGCCATCTCCTGCGAACGCGCGACGCCGCGCACCAGGAGAAGGTTGGCGACGTTGGCGCAGGCGATGAGAAGAACCGCCACGACGGCACCGACGAGCAACAGGAGCACCGGACGGGCCTCGCCTCGAAGCACGTCGGTCAGGGACTCGACGAAGACGCCCCTGCCGCGGTTTTCCGGATACTCCGCCTCCAGCCGCGTGGCGATCGCGGTCATGTCCGACTGCGCCGCCTCGATCGTCGTCGCGGGGGAGAGCCGTGCGATCACCTGGATCGGATGGGTGTGCCGCGGCAACGTCGCCGGGCTCTGTTGGAGCGGCACCCAGAGGTCGGCGTCCGCCGGGAAGTCGAGTCCGGAGGGCAGCACCCCGACGACGGTGTAGTCGACGTCGTCGAGCTTCAGGACGCGGTCGAGGACCGCCGGATCGCGGCCGAAGCCGCGCGCCCAGAAGGCGTCGCTCAAAAGCGCGACCCGCGGACCTCCGGGCTGGTCCTCGTCCGCCTGGATCGTCCTCCCCATTTGTACCGCGACACCGAGCACCGCCGCCATGTCGTAGGTCACGGCGGCCTGCGTCACGCGTCGGGGCTCGCTGTCGTCGCGGCTCAGGTTCACCTCACGGGTGAGATAGGCGGCCATCCCCTCGAAGGAGCGGTTCTGCTCTTCGAAGTCGAGGAAGTCGGGCAGCGAGGCGGCCTCCCGCAGGGTACCGGTCAGCCGGTCGTCTTCCCACACCATGACCAGCTGCTCGGCTTCGGCGAAGGGGAGCGGCGTGAGCAGCACGGCGTCGACGACGCTGAAGATCGCGGTCGTGGCGCCGATGCCCAGCGCCAGGGTGAGGGTGGTGACCAGCACAAATCCCGGGCTCCTGCCGAGCGTTCGGCCCGCCTGGCGTATGTCCCCGGCCAGCGTGTCCATGCTCATGGCTCGATCCTCCTCGGTGGCGTTGGCGGTTCGCGCTTCTACGTCACTAATACTCCTCGCGCGGGCAAAAGTTATCGGTCCGACGGCGTCCCGATTTCGACTCGCCAAGCGCCGCGGCCTGGCGCGGCTCGAGCTCTTCGGGGGTTGAAGTGATGAAAACGCGCATGCAACCTTCCAAGCGGAAAGCTCAGGCTGGCTGATCGTCTTCCAGTGCCAGGGCGCGGTCGAGGAGATCGTCGATTTCCAGCTCCCCGGCCCAATACCGCAGGTAGTCGTCGTCGAGCTTCCCCTTTTGGGTTCGGACGATTCCGAGAATGTCTTTCCATTGCTGATCTGAGACCATCCTGCCTTCTCTGTACCACTGGATTTTTCGGAGCAGCGTATCCTCAGCGGATTTGACGACCACCTCGCGCCGATTCTCTTCAACCAGCTGCTGTCGATGATGCCTCCGAAACTCACTGCGATCGAACGGGGAAGGCCGGTGAATGAAGAGATCGATCTTGAATCCCGTTTCCAAATGGACCAGGTTGGTGCTTCCCTGGCGCCGAATCGCGCCATGGATCATCTCGGAGTCGACGTAGAAACGGTCCTGTAACTTGAGGACGAAAAGAGCCACCTTGGCAGGCTTTAAATCAACGACCAGATCCAAGTCGTGGGTCTGGCGCGGAATGCCGTGAATCGAGCTGGCAAAAGATCCCCCCACGTGATACGCCACGTCCAGCTCTTCGAGGACGTCGATCACTTCGAGGGCTACGGAGACCGGTCCGTCGTTCATGGCGGTTTGGAGCGGTCGACGAAGTCCTCCAGAGGTCCCCAGATCCTGGTTGCCAGCTCTTCGCCGTGGAGTAGCCTCATGAGGCGGTGGTGCAGCTCTTCCGGGCCGGCTTCCGGATGGCGCGACCGGAGGCCTGCCAAAGCCAGCCGCCGCGATGTCAGGATGGCGTCCTGTACGATCCGGACCTTCCTCCATGACGGCATCCGCCGGAAAATCTCAAGCTGGACGGCCTCAGCCCGCGGATCGGTGTCGCGGGAGAGGGTCGTGCGGCGTACCTCGTGCGGCCTGAGGTAGCCTTCTTGTCGCGGGGGTGACGGTGGAGCGGCCATTGAGGAGTAGCCTACCACGGCTGCAACACGGCTTGGTGTCGTTAGAGAGGAGGGGGTGCCGACGATTCTGACTCGAAGAGAGGACCCATGAGCTCGAACGCCTACGTGACCAGGAGTCTTGCCCTGCTGCTCGCCGCGGGGATCGCTGTCCTGCCGGCGGCCGGCGAACCGGCGGCCGGCGATCCGGTGGCTGAACAGGAGACGCCGCTCAGGGTCGTCCGCGCCGGCGGCGACATCGTCATCGACGGCGAGCTCTCGGAGGCCGCCTGGCGCGAAGCGCCGATGGTCGAGGTCTGGTACGAGACCAACCGCGGCGACAACGTCGAGCCCCAGGTGGTCAACAAGGCCTACCTGCTCTACGACGACAGCTACTTCTACGCCGGCTTCGAACTCGAAGATCCGGAACCAGACCGGATCCGGGCGCCCCTGGGCGACCACGACAACTTGCCGGGCTACACCGACTACGCCGGCATCCTGCTCGACACCAACAACGACGGCAAGACGGTGCAGATGTTCCTCGCCAACGTGCGCGGCATCAAATACGACGCCATTCTCTCCGACGTCACCGGTGAGGACGACTCCCCCGACTACTTCTGGGATGCCGCTGGCAAGGTCAACGGCCGCGGCTGGACCCTGGAGATCCGCGTCCCGCTCTCGTCGCTGCGCTACTCGGCGCCCGACTGGCGGATCCTCCTCTACCGCAACTACCCGCGCGACTTCCGCTATCAATTCTTCAGCTCGCGGCTGCCGCGCGATGTCAGCTGCTTCATCTGCAACGCGAGGCCCCTGGTCGGCCTTCAAGACCTCCCGACCGGCGGCCACTTCATCGTCGCGCCGGTCGTCGTCGCCAACCAGGCGTCGGAGCCGGAAGGCGATCTCGGAACCCCCCTGAAGGACGGCGACGCCGACGTCGAGCCGAGCATCGACGTCAAGTGGATTCCCAACCCCAACACGGTGATCGACCTGACGTGGAATCCCGACTTCTCGCAGATCGAGTCCGACACGGCTCAGATCTCGGCGAACGAGCGCTTCGCCCTCTTCTTCCCCGAGAAGCGGCCCTTCTTCCTGGAGGGCGCCGATCTTTTCAAGACTCCGATCCAGGCGGTCTACAGCCGCACCTTCACCGCCCCGCGCTGGGGCACGCGGGCCACCGGAAGGACGGGCAAGAACGCCTACACCTTCCTGATCGGGGAAGACGAGGGCGGCGGCAGCACCATCTTGCCGGGCCCCAGCGGCTCCGGGCTCGCCGAGCAGGGCTTCGAGTCCTTTGTCGCCATGGGCCGCCTGCGCCGCGACGTTGGCGAGCGCTCCTTCCTCAGCTTCCTCGTGACCGGCCGCGAGATCGACGGCGGCGGGTCCAACTACGTCTTCGGGCCCGACTTCCAATGGCGCCCGAACGACCACGACACCGTCACCGGCCAGGTCCTCCTGAGCCAGAGCGACACGCCGGACCGGCCGGACCTGGCCGAGGAATGGGACGGCCGCGAGCTCGGGGGGCACGCCGCCAAGCTCTGGTGGTACCACCAGACCGAAAACGTCGACGCATTCCTGGAGTACAACGACGTCGGTGACGAGTTCCGCGCTGACGACGGTTTCGTGCCCCGGGTCGGCTACCGCGAGGGCGTCGGCGAGCTCGGCTACACCTTCCGGCCGGAGCATGGCCTTCCCAAGGACGGTTTCCTGACCGCCATGCGGCCCTTCTTGTTCGTCCGGCAGAGCGAAGACCGCGAGGGCGCCCTTCTCGAGCGGACCGTCGCGCCCGCCGTCATGCTGAACGGTCGCTGGGACCTCTTTTCGCGGATTCTCCTCTTCTTCAACGAAGTCGAGAGCGGCGGTCAGATCTTCTCCCGCACCCGCTACAACTACATCCTGTTCCTGAGGCCCTCGCGGCGGTTTTCGCAAATCGGCCTGGAGGCCTCTTTCGGCGACGAGGTCGACTTCACCCACTCGCGTCCCGGCCAGGGAACCCGGATCACGGCGACCGCTATCTCACGGCTGACGGACCACGTCGAGCTGCAGCTCAACCTGAACCGCAACTCGCTCGACCTCAAGGGAGGCCAGCGGCTGTTCACGGCCCAGACGGCGCGTCTGCGCGGCGTCTACGCCTTCAACTCGCGCAGCTGGATCCGGGCGATCGTCCAGTACGTCGAGACCGAGCGCGATCCGTCGCTCTACGTCGACGAGGTGGCGGCGAAAGACGCGTCGCTTTCGGGCTCGCTGCTTTTCGCCTACAAGATCAACTGGCAGAGCGTCCTCTTCGTGGGCTATGGCGACGACCGTGTGCTCGACGAGCACGAGGAGCTCCAGCCCACGGCCCGGCAGCTCTTTCTCAAGATTTCCTACGCCTTTCAGAAATAGAGCCCGGCCGGGAAAGTCGGGGAGCTCACTCCTTGTCCGTCCCGGCGCCGGCGATCAAGAAGTGAGGGCGACGGCGAGATCCATCGCAGTGCCGGGATCCTGCCGCTCTTACGGGGTGGTTGATCAGCGTAGGCCGAGGCGCTCGTCGAGGACGCTTTCCAGCGTTTCGACGTCTTCGAGCACGGTGGCGATCCTGCCCTCCAGGTCGAGGGTCTTCTGCTTCTTCTTCCAGCTCTGGTCCTTGCCGAGCTTCAAGTGAAGCTCTACCTGCTCCAACTGTTGCTCGAGGGCGGCGGCCTCCTCCCGCGTGACGGATTCCCGGACCAGGTGCTCTTCGAGTTGCTCCTTCATGGCCTCCATCCTGAGCTGCTCTTC
>CBDUYN010000036.1:0-64197 GCA_965371445.1 uncultured bacterium
GCGGGTTCTGGCTGAGGTTGCGCTCCGGCTCCAGCTCTTCCACCAGCTTCTCGAAGGGCAGGTCCTGGTGGGCGTAAGCCGCCAGGGCGACGTCGCGGACCCGCGCCGACAGCTCGCCGAAGGTCGGGTCGCCTCGGAGGTCGCCGCGCAGCACCTGGGTGTTGACGAAGAATCCGACGAGCCCTTCGATCTCGGCCCGGTTGCGGTTGGCGATCGGCGAGCCGACGGCGAAGTCGTCCTGGCCGGTGTAGCGCCCGGCGAGCGTCTGGAAGGCCGCCAGGAGCGTCATGAAGAGCGTGCTTCCGTGCCGCCGGCTGAGCTCCTGCAGCTTGAGGAAGAGCTCCGCCGGCAGCCGGAAATGCTCTGTGGCACCTCGGAAGCTCTGCACCGCCGGCCGCGGCCGGTCGGTGGGCAGCTCGAGCACGGGGAGCCCGGCGAGCTGCTCTCGCCAGTAGGGCAGTTGGCTCTCCAGAACCTCGCCGGCCAGCCATTGGCGCTGCCACACGGCGAAGTCGGCGTACTGCACGGGCAACTCGGGAAGGGGCGGCGCCGTGCCGGGAGCGGCCGTACCCGTGGAGAAGGCCCGGTAGAGGGCCGCCAGCTCACGCAGGAACACGCCCAGGGACCAACCGTCGAAGGCGATGTGGTGCACCGTGAGGAGCAGGACGTGCTCCTCCACGCCCAGCCGCAGCAGCCGGACCCGCAGCACAGGGCCGCGGGCCAGGTCGAAGGGCTGGTGCGCTTCAGCCCAGGCCAGACGCTGAGCCGCGGCGCGGCGCGGCGCCGCCGGCAGCGCCTGCAGGTCGAAAACCGGCAACAGCAGGACGAGAGCCGAGGAGATCGCCTGGAACGCTTCCCCGTCCACCGTTTCGTAGGCGGTGCGCAGCACCTCGTGGCGGCGCACGATCTCGCCCAGGGCGCGGGCCAGGGCGGCCGCCTCGAGGGGGCCCTCGAGGCGCAAGGCCGTGGGGATGTTGTAGAGCACCGAGTCCGGCTCGAAGCGGTCGAGGAACCACAGACGCTGCTGAGCGAAGGAGAGCGGCAGGCGGCCGCGCCGCGCCGCCGGCCGCACGGGGGACGTCTCGAGGGGCCCGACGCGGCGCAGGGCCGCGGCGACGTACTCCGCCAGGGCCGCCACCGTCGAGCGCTCGAAGAAGATGCGCAGCGGGGCCTCGACCCCCAGCTCCCGGTGTATCCGCGACACCACCTGGGTCGCCAGCAGGGAGTGGCCGCCGAGCTCGAAGAAATCGTCGTGGACGCCCACGCGCTCGACGCCGAGCACCCGCGCCCAGATGCTGGCCAGCAGCTCCTCCAACGGGTCGCCCGGCGCCTGGCCGTGGGCCGTTGCCGGCGCCGCCGCCGGCAACGGTCGACGGCTGAGCGCCACCCGGTCCACCTTGCCGTTGGGATTGAGCGGTAGGGTCTCGAGGAACACGAAGGCCGACGGCACCATGTACCCGGGCAGCTTCGGACGCAGGAAATCCCGCAGCTCGGTCTCCGCCGCTCCTACCCCCTCGGCCACCACGTAGGCCACCAGGCGCTGGTCTCCCGACACCTCCTGATGAACGACCACCGCCACCTTGCGCACCGCCGGGTGCTCGCCCAGGACCGCCTCCACCTCCCCCAGCTCGATGCGGAAGCCCCGCACCTTCACCTGGTGGTCGCGCCGGCCCTGGAAGTCGATCCGGCCGTCCGCCAGGGTGCGCACCACGTCGCCCGTCCGGTAGAGGCGGGCACCGGGACCGGCGCCGCGGGGATCCGGTATGAAGCTCTCCGCCGTCAGTCCCGGACGTTTCAGATACCCGCGCGCCAGGCCGTCGCCGCCGATGCAGAGCTCGCCGGGGATCCCCACCCCCTGTTGCCGGAGATGCCGGTCCAGCACCGAGACCCGGGTGCTCGAGATGGGGCGTCCGATCGAAACCGGATCCTCCACCGCGCCGGGCTCCCCCATCGGGTGGCAGCAGGTGAAGGTGGTGTTCTCGGTCGGTCCGTAGCCGTTGATCACCGTGCGTCCCGGAAGCTCCTCCAGGACGCGCTTCACGTGCCGCGCCGAGATCACGTCACCCCCGGCCAGCAACTGCCGCACCCCTCGCAGACCCTCGAGGTTCTCGTCGACCATCTGGTGGAAGAGGCCCGCCGTCAGCCACAGGATCGTCACCTCTTGGCGCTCGAGGACCGCGCCCAGCTCCTGCAACGACGGCGTGTACGGCGGAAAGACCACCAGCCGGCCTCCGCCCAGAAACGCCGCCCAGATCTCCAGCGTCGAGGCGTCGAAGGAGATCGGCGCCAGTTGCAGGAAGGTCTCCTGCTCGCCCAGCTCGGCGTAGCCCGCCCCCCGGACCAGCCGCACCACCCCGCGGTGGATGATGCTGACCCCTTTCGGCCGGCCCGTGGAGCCCGAAGTGAACATCACGTAGGCCAGGTTCTCCGCCGTAGCCCCGGCCCTCGGGTTCTCCGGGCTGTGTCGGGAGATCGTCGACCACTCGCTGTCGAGGCAGACCCGGCGGATCGGCACCTTCGCGAAGCGTTCCGAAAGCCGCTCCTGGGTGAGCAGCAGCGAGGAGCCGGCATCCTCCAACATGGAGGCCAGGCGCTCCGGCGGATAGCTCAGGTCCAGGGGCACGTAGGCCCCTCCCGCCTTCAAGATGCCCAGGATCCCCACCACCATCTCCCCCGAGCGCTCGAGACACAGCGCCACGCACACCTCCGGACCCACACCCTGAGCCCGCAGGTAATGGGCGAGCCGATTCGCCCGCCGGTTGAGCTCCCGGTAGCTCACCTGCTCCTGCAAGAGACCGTCCCCGCGCTCGGCCGGATTCTCACAGACCACGGCCACCGCCTCCGGAGATGCCGCCACCCGCGCCTCGAAAAGCTCGTGGATCGGCGCCTCCGCGGGGTAAGTCACCGCCGTGTCGTTCCACTCCGGCAACACCTGATGCCGCTCGGCCGCGCTCAACAGGGACAGCTCCGAGAGCCGCCGCTCCGGAGCCGCCACCAACCCCTCCAGGAGGGTGCGGTAATGCCCCGCCAGGCGCCGCAGGGTCACACCGTCGAAGAGATCGGTGTTGTACTCCACGTCGCCCCGCAGCCCCCCTTCCGCCTCCTCCAGACCCACGGTCAGGTCGAACTTCGCCGTGCCGTTGTAGACGTACTCGAAGCTCGCGGCGAGCCCCGGTGCGAGCTCCGGCGGCGCCATGGCCACGTTCTGCAGCAGAAAGACCACCTGCACCAGCGGGTTGTGGCTGAGGTTGCGCTCCGGTTCCAGCTCCTCCACTAATCTCTCGAAAGGCAGATCCTGGTGGACGTAGGCCGCCACGGCGGTGGCGCGGACGCGCGCCGAAAGCTCGGCGAACGTCGGATCGCCCCCGAGGTCGCCGCGCAGCACCAGGGTGTTGACGAAGAATCCGATGAGCCCCTCGATCTCGGCCCGATTGCGGTTGGCGATCGGCGAGCCGACGGCGACGTCTCTCTGGCCGGTGTAAAGTGCGGCGAGCGTCTGGAAGGCTGCCAGGAGGGTCATGAAGAGTGTGCTTCCGTGCCGCCGGCCGAGCTCCTCCAGGCCCCTCGAGAGCTCCGGCGGCAGCCGGAAGTGCTCGGCGGCGCCGCGGAAGCTCTGCACCGCCGGTCGCGGCCGGTCGGTGGGCAGTTCGAGCACGGGCAGACCCGCGAGCTGCTGGCGCCAGTAGGCCAGCTGCCTCTCCAGGACCTCCCCCTCGAGCCACCGCCGTTGCCAGACGGCGAAGTCGGCGTACTGCACGCCGAGCTCGGGCAGGGGCGACGCCGTGCCGCGAGCGGCCGCGCCGGCGGAGAAGGCCCGGTAGAGCGCCGCCAGCTCGCGCAGAAACACGCCGAGGGACCAGCCGTCGAAGGCGATGTGGTGCACCGTGAGGAGCAGGAGATGGCGCGTCGTGGACTGCCGCAACAGGCGGGTCCGCAGCACCGGGCCCCGGGCCAGGTCGAAGGGCCGGCGGGCCTCTTCGAGCACCAAGCGGCGAGCCTCGGTCCGCCGCCGCGACGGCGGCAGGCCAGCCAGGTCCGAGAGCGGCAGCGGCAGGTCCGGGCCGGGCCGGATCACCTGCACCGGCATCTCGTCCAGCGCTGCGAAGCACGTGCGCAGCACCTCATGGCGGCTCGCGATTTCGTTCAGCGCCCGGGCCAGGGTGGCGCATTCGAGGCGGCCAGTGAGACGCAGGGTAATGGGGATGTTGTACAGGGCCGAGCCGGGCTCGAACCGATCCAGGAACCACAGCCGCTGCTGGGCGAAGGACAGGGGCAGCGGGAGCTCGCGCGACACCGGCTCCGGCGGTGTCGCCGCCGAAGGCGTGGCGCCGCTGAGCTCGGCGAGGGCCGTGGCCAGATCGGCGAAGGTCGCCTTCTCCAGCACGGTGGGGAGCGCCAGCTCCACGCCAAGGGCCTGGCGCACCCTCGACACCAGCCGGGTCGCGAGCAGGGAATGGCCGCCGAGCTCGTAGAAGTTGTCGTCCGGGCCCACCCTTTCGACGCCGAGCACCTGGGTCCAGATGCCCGCCAGGAGCTCCTCCACCGGGCTGCAGGGCGGACCCTCCCCGGCCGGAGTCGACGGCACTGTCACCGGCCGCCGGCTGAGCGCCGCCCGGTCGACCTTGCCGTTCGGCGTCAGCGGCAGGGCCTCGAGGGGGATGAAGACCGCCGGCAACATGTAGTCCGGCAGGCTCCGGCCGAGGTGATCGCGTAGGGCGGCCGCGTCGAGATCGCCGGCGCCCTTCTTGCCGACCATGTACGCCACCATCCTGCGCTCTTCGGCGCCGGTCTCCGCCTCGGCGAGCACCACCGCCGCCTCGCGTACCGCTAGATGATGGCTGAGAGCCACCTCCACCTCGCCGAGCTCGATGCGGAAGCCGCGGATCTTCACCTGGTGGTCGATACGGTCGAGGAACTCGAGGTCGCCACCGGGCAGGTGGCGGACGAGGTCGCCGGTCTTGTACAGCCGCTCGCCGGGCTCGGTGGCGAAAGGATCGGGGACGAGCTTCTCCGCGGTCAACCCCGGCCGGTTGCGGTAGCCTCGGGCGAGGCCGACGCCGGCGACGTGGAGCTCCCCTTCGTCGCCGAACGGCACGGGCTCCAGGTCGGCCGCCAGGAGGTAGACCCGGGTATTGGCCAGGGGCCGGCCGATCGCCGGCGCGGCCTCATCCCCGGCCCTCTCGCCCACCGCCGGCTCGACCGGCGTCCAGGTGGTCACCACGGTGCACTCCGTCGGCCCGTAGTGGTTGACGAGGGCGAAGGGCAGCGGCCGTTCGGGCCGCCGGTGCAGCCGGTCGCCGCCGGTCAGCAGAGCGCGCAGCGCGAGCCCAGGCGGCAGCGGCTCGGCGAGCACGGCCTCGGCGAGCGGCGTCGGCAGGAAGGAGAGGGTGATCCCCTCCTCCCCGAGCCACGGCAAGAGCCGCGCCGGATCGGCGACGACCTCCGGCGGTGGGATGTGGATCGCCGCGCCGGCGGTGAGATAAGGCCACAGCTCCCACACGGCGGCGTCGAAGCCGGGACCGGCGAGTTGGGTCGCCCGGTCCGCGGCCGTCACGTCGTAGGTCCGCTGGTGCCAGGCCACCAGGTTGAGGAGGCCGGTGTGGGCGAGCTCGGTGCCCTTGGGACGGCCCGTCGAGCCCGAGGTGTAGATCACGTAGGCCAGGTTCTCGGGCCGCGTTTCGGCGAGCGGTCTTTTCGCGCTCCCCGGACGCAGCTCCCCGAGGTCCACGGAGACCACCCACGCGGCGAGCTTCCCGAGCCCTTGCCGCGGCGTCTCCCGGGTCAGGAGCACGGGAACGGCGGCGTCCTGGAGCATGAAGGCCAGCCGCTCGGGCGGCGACGCCGGATCGATCGGCAGGTAGGCACCGCCGGCTTTCAAGGCAGCGAGGATCGCCACCACCATCTCCGGCGAACGCTCCATGAAGATGGCCACCGGGACGTCGGGGCCGACGCCCCCGGCCCGGAGATCCTCCGCCAGCCGATTCGCCAGGCGGTCGAGCTCACCGTAGCTCAGCAACTCACCGCGGGCGAGAACCGCCGGCGCTTCGGGGGTGAGGGCGGCCTGGGCCTCAAAGAGCTGATGCACACAGACGTTCTGAGGAAAAGGCGCCGTGGTGTCGTTCCACTCCACCAAGAGGTCCAAGGCTGTTTCGTTCATGCCGATCCTCCCTTCGGCACTCCGGAGCTCATCGTGGGTGAAGGCTCGAAAAGGGCTTCGAGACGCGCTGCCAGAACCTCGACGTGCGGTTGGGCGAGGATCGTGAAATGGTCTCCCCCGAGCGCCTCGACCGTCACCGGGCCTGCACACATAGAGCGCCACCTGGCGGCGGCCTGGCGGCGCCCTTCGGCGTCGAGCATCTCCGAGCAGAAAAGGGTCAGGCCTCCGGGGTAGGGCGACGGCCGATAACGGGTCATGGCCCGCAGACCGGCCGCCTGGACCTCGATCAGACGCCGGATCTGGTGGGTGCGGACGTCGACGGGAAAAAGCCCCGTGGCGTGCGCCTTCTCCAGGACGTACGGGATCCGTGCCTCAGGCTCCAAGGCCCGCAGCTCCTCTTTTTCGATCACCAGCTTCCCGCCTCCCAGATCGCGGATCAGCAGATCCAGAATCTCCAGGTCGTCCGGATCAGAAGTCTCGGGATCCAGCAGCAGGGTGTCGATCAACGCCAGGGTGGGGGACGAGCCGCGGGTCCTCAGTTGCGCGGCCATCTCGAAGGCCAAGAGGCCACCGAAGCACCATCCCAGAAGCCGCGTGGGCTCCGCCAGGCCCTGCTCGTCGACGATTTCAAGATAGGCGGCGGCCATCTCGGCGATGTCGTCGACGACCGCGCCGTGGCCGTCGAGCCCCAAAGCCTGAAAGCCGTAGACCGGTTGCTGCGGCCCCACGGTGCCGGCCAGCTCCTGGTAGGAGAAGACCGTGCCGCCGACCGCGTGAAAACAGTAGAGCGGCGGCTCCCGGCCCGCCGTCCGCAGCGCCACCAGACTGCCGGCCACGGAGCCTTCCGGGGGCTGGAACATCTGCTCCACGCGAGTCTCAGCCGCGGCTTGGTCACCGCGCAGCCGATCCGTGAGCAGCGCCCGCCCGGCGGCCGACAGACGACGACGCCGGGCCGCTACCGCGGCCCGGCGTTCGGCGAGACGATCGCGCTTTCCCCGCGAGCTCAGAGCAGCGGTTTCGGCCGGCGCATCGGCAGCGGCCGAAGTCGGCGCGGATTCGAGACGGCCGTCGGGGAGATAACGCACCTGCGCCGGTTCACCCCCCGCTTCGCTGCCCTGCCGGAAGCGTCGCCCCCAGACACCGATCGGCACCGGCCGGCCGCTCGCATCCATCACTCGCGGTTGCTCCGCCCGTCGCGCCGGCCACTCGACGAGGAGCTGATGACGCTCGGAGGGCGCCAGCAGGGGCAGGGCCGAGAGGGGGCGGGAGACGTCCTCGGCGACGGCTGCGAGCATCGCCCGCAGATGGCGGATCAGGCGCAGGACGGTGGTGCGGTCGAAAAGGTCGCTGTTGTACACCAGGTCGGCACGCACCGCGCCGTCGCGACTTGCCCAGTTGAGAGCCAGGTCGAAATCGGCGGCGCCCTCGTTCCTCCTCGCCGGGGTGAGATGCAACGGGCGCAAGGTCAGCGCCGGCAGATCCCAGGACGCCTTCGGGACGTTGTCGAGAGCCACCATGACTTGAAAGAACGGCGTCTGCGACATGTCGCGTTCCGGCCGCAACTCCTCCACCAGTTTCGTGAACGGCAGATCCTGGTGGGCATAAGCCCCCAGGGTCACCTCGCGCACCCGCGCCAGAAGCTCGGCGACCGTCGGATCGCCCTTCAAGTCGACGCGCAGCACCAGCGTGTTGACGAAAAGTCCCACGAGGTCTTCGAGCTCGGCGCGGTTGCGTCCCGCGACCGGAGCTCCGAGCAGCAGGTCGTCTTGCCCTGTATAACGCCACAGCAAAACGTCCATCACCGCGACCGTCACCATGAAAAGAGTGGCGTCACAGTCCTCGGCGAGCTTGTCCAGGGCTTCTCGCGACACCTCCGAGAGGTGGACTTGGCCGACACCGCCGCTGTAGTCCGGCGCGGATGAGCGCAAGCGGTCGGTGGGCAACGACAACGTCCCGCTCGCCCCGGCGAGTTGGCGGCGCCAGTAGTCGATCTCTTCCTCCAGCACCTTGCCGGTGAGCCACTGCCGCTGCCAGAGCGCGAAGTCAGCGTATTGGAATTCGAGCTCCGGTAAGTGCAGCGGCTGGGTACCGGAAAACGCCAGATAATGGTCGATCAGCTCGTCGTTGAAGGTTCCTCTCGACCAGCCGTCCGAAATGATGTGGTGCATGTTGACCAGCAACAAGTGTTCGGCACCGCCGAGGTCGACGAGCAAGGTGCGCAAGAGGTGACCGCGGCTCAGATGGAACGGCCGGCACGCTTCCCGGTCGAGAAGACTCCGGCCGACGGTTTCACGCCGCGCTTCGGGCAACCCTCTGAGGTCGACCACCGACAACTTCGCCGCGCCTTCCGCGTCGATCACCTGAAACATCTGACCTTCCGCGATCAAGAAATGTGTACGTAGAGTTTCGTGACGACCCACGATGCCGGCGATGCTGGCGGCAAGCTTGGTAACATCGAGGTTTCCCAATATCGAAAAGCCTATCGATATGTTGTACGCCGAATTGTCCGGCGTCAACTGGTCAAGGAAAAAAATACGCTCCTGGGCAAAAGAGAGCGGCAGCCGGCCGTCGGCCGGACGCGGCACCTTGAAGAGCTGAGAATCCGCGGCGATCCGCTTCGTCTCGCGCAGATACGCCATGATCTCGTCCTTACGGCGGCTCAGCTCGGAACGGAGCTCCGCGTCGAGCACCCCCTTTTGCGCGCGGATCCGCAGCCGCTCCCGCTCTTCGTCGAGCGTGATCCCGACCCCGGCCCGGCGCAGTTGGCTCAAGAAACGGGTGGTCGGCAAATCTCCGTGGGTGACATCCTCCCGCGGCACGACGCTGCGATCCAAGAGGCGCTCGGTCGAACCCAAAACGTGCGACACCATGTTCGCGAGCCGCTTGTACGTGAACGCGCTGTCGACGTCGCGCAACATCAGCCGGAGCGCAAGAAGGCCCCGCGTCGCCAGAAAAACGTCGTGCACGTCGTCCGACACGGTGAACGCCGGACGCACTCTTCGGTACCCGGAGAGAAACGCCTGACGAAGAACCGCGAAATCGTCGCGCTCGATGAGAAAGGTAAGCGGGGTCGCGATGTCGTTGAGGTGAAAGCTCCAGGCACAATCCGTAAAATCGATCGGGCAAAACGCCTCGCCGTTCCACAGGACGTTCTCGGTGAAGGTGAAGTCGGCATGGGTCAGGCCGTATCCGTAGCTCTCGCGCTCGGCGTCGAAAAGGCGCCATTTACCACGAATCGCATCCGCCATGTCGTTGAGCCGCCGGAAGTCCTCCCGGGAGAGGAAGCGATCCCCGCCGGACGGCTGACGGAAGTCGTCCTCACCGATCAGGTCGGCGCAGCCGAGCTGCGGCCGCTCGAAGTCGTCCGGGACGTCGAACCGTCCGCCGTGGCGATGGATGCGCCCGAGCGTCTCGCCCAGCTTCGCGCATTGCTCCGCCGTGATCGCCTCCGCCGTCAGATGCGTTCCCGCAATCCAACGAAAGAGCACGTAGTGCCAGACGCGTCCGTCGGCGGTCGTTTCCGAGGACAGCAGCTCGCCGTCACGCCGCGGTATCGGTTCCTGAACCGTAAGCTTCTCTTCGGCGCGCAACGCCTGCAGCCAGCGTAGCTCCGATAACGTCGCCGCTGCCGAGTGGTGGGCGGTGGCGCGCAGAAAATATTCCCCCACTCCATCCGTGGCGCTGGCGGTGACGCGAAAGGACAGACCCGTCCGCGATTGTTGCACATCGACGCGAACGATGTGATCAAAGTCGTAATGGGTCAATATCGCCTCGGCGACACTTGTACGCGTACGCTGTTGGCGCCCACTTTCTGTGTTCTCAGGTTGTAGCTGTTCGAGCATTCGCCACCTCGTTTCAAACTCCTCGCGTGCCGTCGCGATCAGATCTCAAATTCCTCGACTTCCTCCGCCGCCAGGTCGTTCGCAGAGTGGTCGGCCGACGACGGCTCCGCGCGGTCTGCCCAACGCGCCAGCTCGATTCTTTCCGCCAGCTCTTCCACGGTAGGCGCTTCAAAAAAAGCTCTCAGGGGAAGCTCGACGAGATATTTTTTCCTTATCTTCGAGAAGAGCTGGGTCACCAGGAGCGAATGGCCGCCGACGTGGAAGAAGTTGTCCCGCACGCCGAGCGTTTCGATCGCCAGCAACTCACGCCAGAGCCCGACCAGCTCCTCCTCGAGCGGGGTCCGCGGTGCGACCGTGCTCTGCGCGTCGGCAGCGAGCTCGCGTACCGACAACGCCCGACGATCCACCTTGCCGTTGGGGCTGAGCGGCAGCCCGTCGAGGGGAGCGAAAAAGGCCGGCACCATGTGCTCCGGCAACCTTTCGCGCAGAAACTCCCGCAAGGCCGCCGGTTCGACCTCCTCTCCCGGGCAGCTCACCAACCAGGCCACCAACTGTTGGTTCCCCGACGCCGTTTCGCGCATCACGACGACCGCCTGCTCCACGGTCTCGTGCCGGCTGAGGGCCGTCTCGATCTCTCCCAGCTCGATGCGGAAACCCCGGAGCTTGACCTGGTGGTCGACGCGGCCGAGGAATTCCAGCTCGCCCTCCGTCGTGAAGCGCCCGAGGTCCCCGGTGCGGTAGAGACGCTCGTCCGTGGCGAACGGGTGGGGGAGGAAAGCCGTGGCCGTGCTCCGCGGATCGCTCAGGTAGCCGCGTCCCACGCCGATGCCGGCCACGAAGAGCTCTCCGGGCCGCCCGAACGGCACCGGAGAGAGGTCCGGAGCCAGGACGTAGAGCCGCAGGCTCAGCACCGGCCGGCCGATGGGAATCGTCCGCGCCGCGGCATCGACCGGGCCTCTCAGGACATGGTGAGTGACGTCGTCCGAGCACTCGGTGGGGCCGTAGGCGTTGACCAGGGGAATCCGCGGGAAGACACCGTGCCAGCGCCGTGCCAGCTCCACCGGCAGGGCCTCGCCGGTGGGCACCAGCCAGCGCAGCCGCGGCAGCGGCGACGGCACCTCCTCCTCGTCGGCGACCATCATCTGCATCATCGAAGGCACCACCTCGAGGATCGTGACGGCGTCCTCGCGGACCGCGGCGAGCAGCCGCGCCGGATCGTGCGCCACCTCGTCGGGGTAGATCACCACCCGGCCGCCGACCCAAAGCGCCGCCAGGAATTGCCAGATCGAGATGTCGAAGCACTGCGAGGCGTTCTGGGCCACCCGGTCGCCGCTCTCGATGCCGAGGTCGAGGATCTTGGCCCGCAGGTGGTTGACCATGCCCCGCTGCTCGACCATGGCCCCCTTCGGCAAGCCGGTCGATCCGGAAGTGTAGAGCACGTAGGCCAGGTTCTCCGGACGGCCGCGGGCGGGCAGCGGCTCGGACGATTCCCCGGCCTCCTCCACGAGGTCCTCGAGCACCTGGACGCGGCACGAGGCCGGCTCCCCGAGGGCCTCGGTCAAGGACGACAGAAGCTCCCGCGACACCAGCACGAGCCCCGAGCCGCTGGCCCCGAGCACCTGACGATGGCGTCCGGCGGGATGGCGGGGATCGAGCGGCAGATAGGCGCCCCCGGCTTTCCAGATCGACAGCACGGCGAGGAGAAAGTCGATCCCGCGCTCGGCCAGGATCGTCACCACCGTCTCGCCGTCCACCCCCGCGTCGATCAACCGGCGGGCGACGGCGTTCGTCCGGCGGTCCAACTGACGGTAGGTCGCCCTCCGATCCTCGCAGACGGCCGCCACGGCCTCCGGCGTGGCGCCGGCCTGGCGGGCGAAGAGCTCGACGAAGGCCGCCGGAGCCTCGGCCGGAGGGGTCACGTTCCATTCCAGAAGCAGCTGGTGCCGTTCGGCGGGGCCGAGAAGGGAGAGCTCCCGGAGCCGCAAAGGGTCCTGAGACAGACCGCTCAGCAGGTGGCCGAAGTGACCGAGGATCCTCAAGGCGGCCGTGTCCTCGAAAAGGCTCGCCTCGTAGCTGAGCTTCATCAGCAGGGCCGACTCGGGCACCACGTCGACGGTCAGGGGGTAGTTGGTGCGCTCGAAGACCCGCACGTCGCTCGGCCTCAGGTCCTCGTCCTCCTGGAGCGCGGCTCCCACGGGAAAGTTCTCGAACACCAGGATGTGATCGAAGAGAGGCTGCTCGGCCCCGAAGCCGCTCCAGAGCTGCACCCGCTCCAACGGGCTGTGCTCGTGCTCGCGCGCCTCCGCGTGCGCCGCCTGCTGGGCCGCCAGCCAGGGGAAACACTCCCCTTCCGCTTCCACGCGGGCCCGCACCGGGAGGGTGTTGATGAAAAGGCCCACCATCGACTCGCGGCCCTCCGGGCCTGCCGAGCGGCCGGAGACGGTGGCGCCGAAGAGGACGTCGCGCCGGCCCGTGGTACCGGCCAGCAGCAAGCTCCAGGCCCCCTGCAACAGGGTGTTGAGGGTCAGAGAGTGCCGCGCCGCCACGGCGCGGAGCGCCTCGGTCGTCTCGGGGGCCAGGCGGGTCTCCCGCTGCCGGTAAGCGGCCAGGTCGCGGGTGTCGCCGCGGCGGCCCTCGGCGAGGAGCGTGGGGGTGGTGAAGCCCTCCAGGGTCGCCCGCCAGAACGCCTCGGTCTCCGCGAGGTCGTGCTCGCGGAGCCAGGCGACGTACGCCCGGTAAGGAGGGATCCCCGGCGGCTCCTGGCCCCGGTAGTACGCGAGGGCGTCCCGGAAGACCAGACCCGACGACCAACCGTCGAGCAGCAGGTGGTGGTAGCTCCAGGCGAAGTGCCAGCTCTCCTCCCCCGCACGGATCAGGAGGATCCGCATCAGGGGAGCTTCGTCCAGATCGAAACCCCGGCGGATGTCGTCTTCGAGCTCGGCGTCCAGGCGCTCTCGCCGCTCGGCCGCCGACAGCTCCCTCCAGTCCTCCTCCCGCCAGGGGAGACGCGGCTCCTCCAGCACCAACTGCAGCGGCTCCTCGAGCCCTTCCCAGAGGAACGCCGTGCGCAGCACCGAATGGCGGCGGACCACCGACCGCCAGGCCCGACGCAGGCGCTCGGGGTCCAACGGCCCCCGAAGCGTCGCGCTGAGCTGCTCGACGTAGGTTCCCGAACCCGGCTCGTAGAGGGTGTGGAAGAGCATGCCCTGCTGCATGGACGTCAGCGGGTAGAGGTCCTCGACCGGACCGCGGGACGCCAACAGGGCGTCGAGCGACGTCTGATCGAGGTCCGCCAGCGGGAAGTCCGAGGGCGTGTGGCCCCCGAAGCCGACCGTGCGGCAGTGGTCGATCAGCGCGCGCAGTGACTCCAGGTACCCCCGGGCGAGCGTCTCCACGGTCGAGCGACGGTGCCGCGCCCCATGCTCCCAGCGCAGCCGCAGGCGGCCCGCCTGGACACCGCCGCTGACCTCCAGCAGGCTCTCCCTCAGGCCCCGTGAATCCGCCCGCGCACCCGACGCCTCCTCCGCCGGACGCCAGAACGAGGCCGACAGCGCCGTGTCCAGTTGTCCGAGGTAGTTGAAGATCACCTCCGGATCCGGCCGCGCGCCGAGCCGCTGCCGCGCCTCCGCGGCGCCCAGATAGCGCAGCACCCCGTAGCCGACGCCATGGTGGGGCACCGAGCGCAGCCGCTCCTTGACCGCCTTCAGGGTCTCTCCCGGGCCGCCCTCGGCCACCTCCAACGACACCGGGTAGAGGCTCGTGAACCAGCCCACCGTGCGAGAAAGGTCGAGGCCCCCGACCAGCTCCTCTTCCCGGCCGTGACCCTCCAGCGCGAGGCGCAGCCCACGCTCGCCGGTCCACTTCCGGAAGGCCAGCACCAGGGCCGTCAGCAGCACCTCGTCGATGTTCGTGCGATAGACCGCCGGCACGTCGTAGAGCAGCGCCCGGGTCTCCTCCTCCGCGAGAGCCACCTCCACCTTCCGGGTCGTGGCCACGGTGTTCGGCGCCCGCGGGTCGTCCACCGGCAACGCGGCTCTGGCCCGCCCGGCCTCCGTCCAGAAGTCGAGCTCCTCGGCGAGGTCCCCCGAGCGGCCGAGCTCCTCGAGGGCCTGCGCCCAACGCCCGAACGACGCCGTCCGCGGCGGCAAGACCGGAGCCTCACCGCGCTCCAACTGCCGGTAGCAGCTCTCCAGGTCGGCCAGCAGGACGCGCCACGACACGCCGTCCACCGCCAGGTGGTGGATCACCCACAACAGGCGCTGTGCCCGCTCCGCGCCGAGATCCAGGAGCACCAGGCGCTGCAGGGCACCCCGCGAGGGGTCGAAGCCGCGGTGCGAAGCGTCCGCCACCGAGCCCAGGACCCCCGCCTGCCGATCGGACGGCACCCGCGAGAGGTCGATCACGGTGCAGGGAGACGGACCTCCTTGCGCGCGGCTCTCCTGGTGCCAGGCTCCCGAGTCCTGGGCTCCCGAGTCCTGGAAGAAACGCAGACGCAGGGCGTCGTGGTGGAGCACCAGGACCTCCGACGCGGCGGCCAGCCGGCCGGCGTCGAGGCGCTCGACCGGCGCCAGCAGCACGGCCTGGTTGAAGTGCTGGTGGACCGCGGAGCGCGACGCGAAGAAGGACTGCTGGATCGGCGTCAGGGGAACGGGACCGGTCACCGACGCCGCCTCGTCGCCGGCCGAGCCCGCGGCGACCGCCACCGCCGCCTGCTCGGCGACGGTGGGATTCTGGAAGACCTGCCGCGGGCTCAGCCGCAGCCCGGCGGCGCGCGCCTGCGACACCACCTGGATGCTGAGGATCGAATCGCCGCCCACCTCGAAGAAGTTGTCGTGGACCCCGACGTCGCGCAGCCCCAGCACCTGTCGCCAGATCCCGGCCAAAAGCTCCTCCGCCGGAGTCGACGGGGCCACGAAGCCCGCCGTTTCCTCTTGCCCGGAAGGCGACGGCAGGGCCTTACGGTCCAACTTGCCGTTGGCGGTCAACGGGATGGCGTCGAGAAACATGAACGTCGACGGCACCATGTACTCCGGCAAGATGTCGCCCAAAAAGACTCGCAGGTCCTCGACGCGCGGCGCCGCCTCCGGCGTGCGCGGCACCACGTAGGCCACCAGGCGTCCCGCACGCACCGCCGCCGGCCCGCTGGGTCCGTCGATCACAGCCACCGCGTCGCGCACCCCTTCATACCGGGTGAGAGCCGTCTCGATCTCTCCCAGCTCCACGCGAAATCCACGGATCTTGACCTGCGCGTCCTGGCGGCCGAGGAACTCCAGGTTCCCGTCGTTGAAGAAACGGGCCAGATCCCCCGTGCGGTAGAGCCGATCTCCCGGATGCTCCGCGAAGGGATCCGGAACGAAACGCTCCGCGGCGAGCGCCGGAGCGCTGGCATAGCCGCCGCTCAGACAATGCCCTCCGATACACAGATCACCCGGCACGCCGATCGGACAGGGGCCCATCCGGGGGTCCAGGACGAGGTAGCGGGCGTTCTTCATGGGCCGGCCGTAGGGAATGCTCGGCCACGAGGGATCGACGCGTTCGATCGGGTAGAAGTTCGACCATACGGTACATTCCGTCGCTCCACCCAGGCTGATCACTCGCGCCCGCGGAAAGCTGGCCCGCACCTGATCCGGAAGCGGCACGGGAATCCAGTCGCCGCTCAAGAAGACCCGACGCAGCGTCTCGGACCCCTCCCCCGGGCTCGGGAAAAGAGGTGCCAGCTGCTGCAGCGCCGCCGGTGCGGAATCCCAGAAGGTGATCCCGTCCTCCTGGAGCAGACGGACCAGGCGCTCCGGCTCTTCCAAATCCTCCCCGGAAGCGATTCGGATCGAGCCGCCGGCGGCGAGCATTCCGAAGATGTCGTAGACCGACAGGTCAAAGCTCAAGGAGGCGACGAAGAGCATTCGGTCGCCGGGGCCCACCTCGAAGGTCCGATTGACCCATGCGATCAGGCGCATCGCCGGCTCGTGGCGGACCATGACTCCCTTGGGCTTGCCGGTCGAGCCCGAGGTGAAGATCACGTAAGCGAAATTCCGCGGCTCTACCGGGCAGGGGGGCTCGACGCTGCGGCGGCTGAGGGCTTCCGACTCCCGATCCAGAAGCACACGCTCCGTCGTTTCCCCGAGCTCCGCCGGAGCGTACCCCGTCCGGCTCACCAGCAGGCGGACCCCGGCGTCTTCGATCATGAACCGCAACCGTTCGGCCGGCAGCTTGCCGTCCAGAGGCACGTAGCCGCCTCCCGCCTTGAGGGCCGCCAAAACGGCGACGACCATCTCCGGCGAGCGCGGCAGGCAGACCCCGACCATCTCCCCGGGTTGAAGCCCCAGGGAAAGCAGGTGACGGGCCAACTGGTTCGCCTTCGCCTCCAGCTCGCCATAGCTCAGCCGCTGCTCCTCGAACAACAGCGCCGTGGCGTCGGGCGTGCGCCTGGCCTGCGCCGCGAAGAGGTCGTGCAGGCAGCCGGTTCCCCGCCATGCCTGACGCGTGTCGTTCCACTCCGTCAAGACCTGGTGGCGCTCGCCCGCGCTCAGCAGGGAGAGCTCGCCGAACCGCAGGCCGGGATTTTCCACCAGGCTCAAAAGCACGTTCTCGAAGTGACGCAGGAAGCGCCGCGGGGTCGTCGGCAGGAAGAGCACCCGGTTGTACACCAGGGTGCCCATGAGCTCTTCGCCGCGCTCTTCCAGCAGAAAGGTCAGGTCGAATTGAGCACCGCCCGTGCCGACGTCGATGACCGAAAAGGTCAGGTCTGGCAGACGAAACGTCGGGACGACCGCCGGCTGGTAGGAGAAGAGGACTTGAAACAGGGGAGTGTGGCTTTCGCTGCGCTCGGGATGGACCTCCCGGACGACCTGGCCGAAAGGCACCTCCTGGTTCGCCAGGGCGTCGAGCGTCGTCTGGTCGAGCCGCTTCAAAAGCTCCGAGAGCCGCGGGTCCCCGGAGAGGTCGGCGCGCAGAGCCAGCGTATTGAGCAAGAGCCCGACGACGTTTTCCAGCTCGGTCCGGTTGCGCCCGGCCACCGGGGTGCCCACACAGACCTCCCGCGCCCGCGTCCAGCGCCCCAACAACGCCGCAAAGGCGGTGAGGCAGAGGGTGAAAAGCGAGCTCCCGCTCTCCTGGCGCAGGCGAAGCAAGGCCTCGCGCAACGGCCCTGGGCAACGCCACAGGATCACCTCGCCGTCCAGGGCAACCACCGAAGGACGCGGCCGGTCCGTCGGCAAGCTCAGGACCGACGGCACCCCGGCGAGCTGCTCGCGCCAGTAGGCCAACTGGTCGTCGTAGGCGCCGCTCTCCAGTTGCCGCCGCTGCCAGCGCACGAAGTCGGCATACTGGATCTGCGAGTCGGGCAGCCGCGGCTCCTCGCCCGCCGCCAGGGCGCGGTAGACGGTGAGCAGCTCCCGGTAGAAGATCGCGTCGGACCAGCCGTCGGAGACCACGTGGTGCACGGCGCGCACGAGCACGTGCTCCTCGCGCCCCAGGCGGATCAGCAACAGGCGCAGCAGCGGACCCCGGGACAGCTCGAAGGGGACGTTGGCCATGAGCCGGGCCAGGGGTTCCAGGCGGGCCTCGCGCCGCTCCGGCGGCAGGGCTTCGAGGGAGAGCACCGGCATCTCGAGGCGCATCACGTCCCGGACCTCCTGGAACGGTCCGTTCGCGCCTTCGCGGAGGATCGTGCGCAGGCTCTCGTGCCGGCCGACGACAATACCCAGGCCGCGCCGCAGGGCCGCGACGTCGAGGCGGCCGCGCAGCCGGGCCGCGGCGAGGATGACGTAAGCCGGGGAGCCCGGGTCCAACTGCTCCAGGAGCCACAGCCGGCTCTGGCCGTAGGAGAGGGGGACCTCCTCCCCGTCGCGCGGCGTGATCCGAAAGGCTTGCAGGGAACCCTCACCCGATCGCCCGGCCAGCTTCTTGAGCAGGAGTTGCCGCTTCGCCGGCGACAGCTTCTCCATGCGGCGGGCGATGTCTGATTTTTGAATCTCGCTCATCTTCAACTCCTGGCGTCAAGGCTCAGACCCCTGCTATTCGTAGCGCAGGGCCTCGGAGGGCTCCACGGCCAGTGCCTTGCGGATCGGCATGAACGTCGCGACGAGCGTCACCAGAAAGAGCGGCGGGACGATCAGGACGAAAGCGATCGGATCGGTCGGTGCCACGTCGTAGAGCAGGCTCGACATGACGCGGCTCAAAGCGAAAGCCGCGCCGACGCCGATCGTGATTCCAATCACCATGTCGAGGAGCGACTGCTTGAGCACCAACACGACGACCTCTCCCTTCCTGGCTCCCAACGCCACACGGACTCCGATCTCACGGGTCCGACGGCTGGCCGAATACGACATGACGCTGTAGATCCCCAGCGTCGTCAAGACGACCGCGGCGCCGGCGAAGAGCAGCATGAGGATCGTCCTGAAACGTATCCCGCTCACGTCTTCCGCCATGCTCTCCTCCATGGTGATGGCCTCGAACACGGCACGTGTCGGATCGATTTTCCGGACCACGTCGCGAACCATTTCGACCATGGTGGCCTTGTCGGTTTCCGTACGGACGAAGACGTTGACCTGCGCCGCGGGGAGCTGGTCGAAGGTGACGTAGCAATCGCGGAGCATCTCGGAATGAGAACGTCCCAGGCCCCGCATGCGCGCGTTGGAGACGACGCCGACGACCGTACGCCACCCATCCTGGCCGAAGACGTTGACCACACGTTTCCCGATCGCGCTCTCGCCCGGCCACAGCTCGTCGGCAATCGCCTTGCTGATGACGATGGTCGCGAGGCCGTCGGCGCGGTCCGTCTCGTCGAGCATCCGCCCCGCGAGCAGTCGCAGCCCGATCTTTTCCGTCGCTCCCGGGGTCACGAAGTGGATCCAGGTGTGCAGACGGCTGTAGGACGGATCCGCTTCCTTGCCCTCCGGGACCATGTACAGAAACGTCGTGCTCGATCCCGGCAGCCCCATGCCCCAGAGGCCGGCGTCGATCACCCCCGGTAGCGCGGAGACACCCTCCTCCAGGTTGCGGAAGAAGACCCGAGCGATCTCCTCGTCCTCCTCGTAACGCGGGCCGTCGAGGATCAGCCGCATGTACACGAGGTTTTCGGTGTCGAAGCCGTAATCGGTCTTCGTGAACTCGTAGATGCTTCGGGCCATGAGACCGGCGCCGACCAGGACGGCGACGGAGAGGGCAACCTGCAGGACGACCAGGCCACGGCGCAAGAGGTTACGCTCCCGGCCGCCGCCGCCCGTACCCGCACCACTCGGCCGCAGGAGGTCGTGGAAGCTGACCTTGGCGGCACGGATCACCGGCACCAGGCCGAAAAGCAGCGTCGTGGCCAGAGCCAGGAGCAGGGTGACCAGGAACACGCTCTTGTCGACCGACACCTCGGCGAAGCTGTACAGGTTCAAGGGATCGCTGGCGAACACCAGCTTGACACCGGCGTAGGCCAGGAAGAAACCCACCAAGCCGGCGGCCAGCGCGATCGACACGCCCTCCGCCATCGCTTGATGGACGAAGCTCCGGCGCCCGGCGCCCATGGCCATCCGGACGGCGAATTCCCGGAGACGCTCGACGAAACGGGCGAGCAGCAGAAGCGTCACACTGATGCAGCTCAGGAAGAAAACCAGGCCGGACCCGAGGCCGAGCACCGTGACGGTGTCGTTTAACCGGCCAAATTGGGTACGCAGGTCCAAAAACGAGGTCACGCGCGCCTCGACGTTCTTGTTGGTGTCGGGATATTCGTTCTGCAAAGCGATCGACACCGCCCTCATACCGGCGTGCGCCTGCTCGACCGTGACACCCTCGCGGAGACGTCCGACGACGACCGACGTGTAGAAGCGGCGGTCCTCGACGAACCCTGGCGACCCCTCGACGGCACTCCGCCGATAGGGCACCACGACTTCCATGGGCTCATAGCGGAGCCAGCGGGTCTTCTGCACCATGACCCCCACGACTTCGTAGGGATTGCCTCCCAGGGCGATCGACTGGCCGACGATGTCCGGGTCGCCGCCGTATTCCGACTGCCAGAAACCGTAGCTCAAGACGACGACCGGGATGCCGGTCGGCGGCTGGTTGTCGGCCTCGGTCAGCCGCCGTCCGAGGGCCATCTCCACGTCGAGCGTGTCGAAGAAGTACGGATCGACAAACATCATCATGACGCGTTCGGCGCCGTCGTCCCGCTGGACCGACGACGGGAAGTTCGTAAAGGCCGCCAGACCGTCGAAGAACTCCACGCCGCGTTCTTTCCAGTCCTGGATGTCGACGTAGGAAATCGCCTCGCGATTATGGATCGGCTCGGGACCCCTTCTCCACATCATGATGATGCGCTCGGGGTCTCGGTACGGCACCGAGCCGAAATAGATGGACTGCGCGAGAGACAGGATCATCGTTACGAATCCGATTCCCAGGGCCAGGATGAGGACCACCAGAGAGGTAAACCGAGGGCGTCTGGCAAAGGATCTGAGACCACTGCGGATGTCTTTGCTTAGCATTTTCACCTTCCTCAAGTTGGAAAAGAAGAGATCTTCCGAAGCCGCGCCTCGCGTTCGTGGCCGAAAGCCGGGTTGACGGTACAGGTCGAGCCCTCCGCGGCCAGCTCCGCGTCGGTGCAGACACCGCAGAAAGTGCAGGGCACGATGTCCTCAAGACGGCCTTCGCTCACCTTGCGGGGCAGCTCCGGATCGGCGATCAACGCGCGGCCCATGGCCACCAGGTCGATTTTACCCGCCGCCAGGGCGCTCTCGGCGAGCGGTGGCGGTATCCGGCCGCAGGCGACGACCGGGATGGAGACGGCCCGGCGGATCTCTTCGGCGTAGGGCAAAAGCCCGCCCTCCGGCCAGCTCATGGGGTCGACCCGGACCTCGCCGACCAGGGAGACCGAGATGTCGAGGACGTGGACCCCGGCCTCCTCGAGCCATTTCGCGACCTGCCGCGTCTCCCCGAGGGTGATGCCGTCGGCAAGCGGCTCAAAGCCCTCCACGCACCGGCATTCGACGGCGCTCAGGCGGCAGAGCAGCGGGTAGCTCGTGCCCACTCGCCGCTGGACCGCCGCCACGACCTCGAGGAGGAAGCGGGCACGGTTCTCGAGCGTGCCGCCGTACTCGTCGCGGCGGTGGTTGTAGGTTGGGGAGAGGAATTGGGAGAGGAGATAGCCGTGGGCGGCGTGCAGCTCGACGCCGTCGAAGCCGGCCATCCGGACGCGGGCCGCGGCCGCGGCGAAGCGTTCGACCAGCTCGGGGATCTCGTCGGCGCGCAGCTCGCGGGGCGTCTCGCCGAAGTGGTTGGGGATCGGCGAAGGGGCCACGGGCTGCTCGCCGGTGATCATCGAGGTGGCCTTGCGGCCGGCGTGGTGGAGCTGCAACACCACGGCGGCCCGGGCGCCGCGGACGGCGTGGGCCAGCTTCCGCAGGCCGGGCAGGAACTCGTCGCCGTCGGCGCGCAACTGGCGCGGCGTCAGGTGTCCCCGCGGTGCCTCGATCGAGGTCGCCCCCACCAGCACCAGGCCGGCGCCGCCCTCGGCCCGCGCCCGATACGCCTCGACCATGCGCTCGCTCACCTGCCCCGACGGCTCCGCAAAGCCGCAGTCCATGGGGGCCATCACCATGCGGTTCCTGAGCTTCAGGCGACCGCAGGTGAAGGCGGAGGTCAGGTGGGGGAAGGTTGGACGGCTCATGAAGATTCCACACCGACGATTCGTCGTGCCTGGTCTTCGGGCATGGCTTCCAGCTCGTCGAGCAGGCTCTCCAGGTCGTCCTCGGCGGCCAGGCCGGTCTGTCGTTGCCGCAATTCGCCGGCGATGCCGGCGACCGTGCGCAGCGCGAGCAGCTCCCGCAGCGGCAGGTCGACCTGGAACAGGTCCCGCAGCCGGGAGACGATCTGGGTGGCCAGGAGGGAATTGCCTCCCAGCTCGAAAAACTCGTCGTCGACGCCGATCTCGGCGATGCCGAGGACCTCGCTCCAGATCTCGGCGACGAATCGTTCCGTCTCGTCCCGGGGAGCGACGTACTCGCGGGCGACCTGCCGCTCGTAGAGCCGCTGGACCGACACCGCTTCCGGCTCGACCACGCCCAAGAGCCTCGGCTCCGGATTCGCGGTGGCGACGAGGACCGCCTCGCGATCGTCCACAGCCAGGAGGCGTCGCCAGACTTCGCGTCCCTCCGCCAGGGTCATGGAGAACCGTGTCTCCGGATCCCAGGAATCCATCGCCACCCACTGCCAGACGAAGCTTCCCGTCCGGTTGTGGCGACTGACGAAGGCCTGCAGCCACGCATGGAGGGAGAAGGGGAGCAGCCGCTCGGGGCCCGGAACGATCGACCCCAGGTCGCAAAGAACGGTCGCCAGGACGTCGTCCTGCTCGGCGAGGGCCTCGGTGAGGACCTCGAAGCGGCGGGTCTCGCGCCCCAGGGCGCTTCGTTGGCCCGCCGCGTCGAGCGTCTCCCGACTCTCCAGAGCGAAGGTGTCGAGCGCCACGTCGACGCGGCCGAGCTCTTCGACGACGCGTTCCAGCACCGCCGCGACGCGTTCGCGGTCGATGACGTCGACGGCGAAGACCCTGGCCTCCACCAGCTCCGTCGGTACGCTGTCGTCGGCGTCTTCCTCGGTGAGGAGCACCAGACGGGCCTGGACGCCGCGGACCAGCTCCTCGGCCCAGGCGACGGCCGCCGCGCCGGGCCGGCCCGTCAGCAGCACGACCGGCTCCGGCGGCAACACCGCAGCCGCGTTCTCCGGCGGCACGAACGGATCGTAGGACAGGACCCAGCGGTCGCCGCCGCGGCAGGCGACCTCCTCGTCCCTGGGGTCCGTCGTCTCGCGCAGCAGCGCCTCGAGACGACGCGCCCCCGCACGGCCCTCGTCGGGTCCCGGGTCGATCCTGTGGCAGCTCAGGGAAGCGAGCTCGGCTTGCAGCACGCGGCAGATCCCCCGCGCCACCGCCCGCTGCGGCCAGATCGGCTCACCGCCGGTCACCTCGTGGACGCCGGAGACGAGGACGTGGAGCGTCACGGTGTCCGCGCCCGGCAGCAGCCCGAGGTTCCTGCCGAGGGCGAGGAGGCTCTGGGAGGTGCGCTCGTCCTCGGCTTCCCCCTCCCCGGCCAGGCCCCAGCCGTGCAGGACGTGACGCGGCAGCCGCTCGGCGGCGCCCAGCTCCTGGAACAACCGGGCGTAGCTCTCGTCCTGGTCGGGGGGCAGGGCGAAGCCGCCGTCGTGCTCGGCGAAGGCCTCGCCAGCGACCACCTTCACCACCGTGTGGCCTTGCCGGGTCAGGGCGTCGCACAGCTCGGCGAGGAGCGGTTGCTCGGCGCCCAGGGCCAGCCAGGCGCACGGCTCCCGGACCGCCGGACGGCGCCGGGAGACCCGCGACCGGCGCCAGGCCGGGGCGTAGAACCAGCCGGCGACGTCGCGCTCCCGCGCTTTCGCCCCGCCCGGCTCCGCCAGCCCGGTCGCGGAGTCGACCCAGCAGCGCTGGCGCTCGAAGGGATAGGTCGGCAAGACGAGACGGCGGCGCGCCTCGTGCTGGTGAGCGCCCGCCCAGTCGACGTCGATGCCGGAGAGCCAGACGCGGCCGAGGGCCCGCAGCAAGGCGGCCCGGGCCCCGGCGGCAGCGGCGGGCGCCTCGTCGTCCCCCAGCGACGCCACCTTGACCGCGCCCGGCGGATAGCTCGGGTGCTCCTCGATCCACGCCGCCGCCGCGCCGTCTCCCAGCTCCAGGAGGACGCCTTCGCCGACGGAGAAGAGCTTCTCGACCGCCGTCTCCACGGACCGCTCCGCCTCGAGCTGACGTCCCCAGTATTCCGCCGTCACGGCCTCTCGCGCCTCGAGCCATTCGCCGGTGACCCCCGAGGCCACGGGAATCGACGGCGCCGGCAGGTCGGCGTCGGCGTCGAGGCCGGTCAGGGCCTTGGCAAAGAGCGCCACGGCGGCCGGTCCGGGCTCGACCTCGCCGGAGCCCAGGACGCGCCCGCGCGCCGCCGCCAGGGCCAGGGCGCGCTCGAAGGGCAGGTGGCCGGCCACCGCCGCCGCCGCCAGCTCGCCGACGCCGTGGCCGAGCATCGCCTGCGGTAAGACGCCCCACTCCGTCCACAGCCGGGCCAGGGCGTGTTGGACGACGAGCCGCGCCACACCGCCGGCCGGCGAGGCGGCGTCGCCGCCGCCCTCCAGCTGGGGCGTGAGGTCGAGGTCCAGGTCGGCGCGGGCGCGCTCGCCGCCCTCCTCGACGAGACGGCGGAAGGTGGGCTCCGTGGCGCACAGCTCGCCGACCCAGGGACCCAGGTCGAGCCGCTCGCCGGGAAAGAGGAAGGTCACCGTCCGGCTGGTGCCGTCGTAGAAATCCTCCATGAGCCGGTCGGGGTCCAGGCTCTCCAGGACGTCGAGGGCGTCGGCGGTGTCACGGCAGACCAGGGCGCGGCGTATGGGAAGGGGATGGCGCCCCACCTGGAGGGTGAAGGCCACGTCGGCCAGCTCGAGCCCGCCGTCCTGCGGGAGCGCGCCTCCGGCGCGACCGTCGCGCAGGACGTCGGCCAGACGCGTCGTGATCTCGTCCAGAGCCGTGACGCTGCGCGCCGAGAGCACCAGGAGCTGCCAGGGCGGCGCCTCGTCGCCGGGCGGTAGGGGAGGCGCCTCCTCCAGCACCATGCAGGCGTTGCTGCCGCCGATGCCGAAGATGTTGACCGCGGCCCGGCGCGGCGCCTCGTCCTGCCGCGGCCAGTCTTCGAGCTCGGCGTTGACCCGGAAGGGCGTGGTGGGCAGAGCGAGCTTGGGATTGGGCTCCTCGAAGTGCAGGGTCGGCGGGACCTTGCCGTGCTTCAAGGCCATGATCGCCTTGAAGAGGCTCGGCATGCCGGCGGCGGCGTCCATGTGGCCCATGTTGCTCTTGACGGCCCCCAGGCGACAGAACTGCCGCTGGTCGGTGTAGCGCCGGAAGGCGCGGGTCAGGGCCTCGACTTCGATCGAGTCGCCGAGGTCCGTGGCGGTGCCGTGGGCCTCGACGAAACCCAGGGTCGAGGCATCGACGCCGGAGACCTCGAGGGCCTCGGCGGCCACCCGGGTGATGCCGTCGACGCTCGGGGCGGCGAAGCCGACCTTGGCACCGGCGTCGTTGTTGATCGCCGAGCCCTTGATCACGGCGTGGACCACGTCGCCCGCCGCCAGCGCGTCCTCGAGACGCTTCAAGAGCACCAGGGCGGCGCCGTTGCCGTGTACGGTGCCCATGCCCTTGGCGTCGAAGGAGCGGCAATGACCGTCCGGCGAGGGGAGCCCGCCGGGCTGGTAGAGGTAGCCGACCTTGAGCGGCACCCGGATCTGGACGCCCCCGGCGAGGGCCATGTCGCACTCGCCGGAGAGCAGGCTCTGGGAGGCGACGTGGACCGCCGTCAAGGAGCTCGAGCAGGCGCTCTGGACGTTGACGCTGGGACCGTTGAGCTTGAGCTGGTAGGAGAGACGCTGGGCGCAGAAGTCCTTGTCGTTGCCGGTCAACATCTGCACCCGGGTGTTGAAGTCGGTGAAGATGTCGATGGCGCGGTAGCCGAGGTTGTTGAAGAGGTAGGAGCTGATGGCGGAGCCCACGAAAACGCCGATCGAGCCGTCGTAGGTCTCCGGACGGTAGCCGCCCCGCTCCAAGACCTCCCAGCCGAGCTCCAGCATGCAGCGCTGCTGCGGGTCGATGAGCTCGGCGTCGCGGGGGGAGAGGCCGAAAAACGAGTAGTCGAACATCTCAACGCCTTCGACGACGGACTCCGCCCGCACGTAGTCGGGCTTCGCCAGCATGTCGGGATCGGCGCCGGCCTCCAGGCACTCTTCCTCGGTGAAGAAGCCGACCGACTCGACGCCGTCGCAGAGGTTTTGCCAGAACGCGTCCGGGGTGCGGGAGTCGGGGAAGTAAAGCGACATGGCGACGACGGCGACGTCGGTGCCGCCCTCCGCGGTGCCGCGCCCGGCGAGGCGGCGGCGGCGGAAACGGGCGCGCTCGGCGGCATGACGCTCGTCGCCTTCTTCCCCGCCGCCCTGACGCAGGCGCTCGGCGAGGCTCTTGACCGTCGTGAAGCGGAAGAGGTCGACCATGGAGAGGTCGGTCTCGAAGGCCTGGCGCAGCCGGCTGTGCACCTGCGCCAGGAGCAAGGAGTCGCCGCCCAGGTCGAAGAAGTTGTCGGTCACGGCGACGCTCTCGACCCCGAGGACCTCCTGCCAGATCTTCGCCACCGCCCGCTCGGTCTCGCCCCGCGGCGCCACGGCCTCGCCCCGGCGCTCCTTGGCCGCGGTGAGGCGGGAGAGAGCGCCCCGGTCGATCTTGCCGCTGGCGGTTTGGGGCAGGCTCTCCAGGGTCACGAAGCTCGCCGGCACCATGTACTCGGGTAAACGCTCCCCCAGCCACGCGCGCAGCCGCGTCTCCAGCTCCTCTCCGGCCTCTGGGCCCGCCACGACGCAGGCCATGAGCCGGACCGAGAGCGCCCCCTCGCCGACGGCGCGGCTCTCGACCACCACCACCCCCTCGGCCACCGCCGGGTGCTCGCGCAGATGGGCTTCAATCTCGCCCAGCTCGATGCGGAATCCCCGCACCTTGACCTGATGGTCGAGGCGGTTCAGGAACTCCATCTCTCCTCCCGCCAGGTGACGGACCAGGTCGCCCGTCCGGTAGAGGCGCTCCCCGGGAACCTGGCTCAGGGGATCGGGCACGAAACAGCGGGCGGTCAGGCCCGGCCGGCCCAGGTACCCCCGGGCCAGGCCGGGACCTCCGAGCAGAAGCTCGCCCGGCACCCCCAGGGGAAGCGGCCGCAGCCCCGGATCGATCAGACAGGTGCGAAGGTTGGCGATGGGCCTGCCGATGGGCACGGTGGCCCGGGTCTCCGGCTGCGGCCGGTACCGCCAGGCCGTGGCGTCGATCGACGCCTCGGTGGGGCCGTAGAGGTTGTGGAGCTCGGCCGCCGGCAGACGCTCGGCAAAGCGCCGGGCGAGATCCGCGGGAAGCGCCTCGCCGCTCAGGATCGCCCGCTTCAGGCAGCCGCAATCCGCGGTTTCGGGAGCTTCCAGGAAGACCCGGAGCATGGAGGGGACGAAGTGCAGAGTGGTGATCTCCCTCTCGGCGATCGTCCGGGCCAGGTAGGACGGATCCCGGTGCCCGCCGGGACGGGCAAGGACCAGGGTGGACCCGGTCATGAGCGGCCAGAAAAACTCCCAGACCGAGACGTCGAAGGTGAAGGTGGTTTTTTGCAGGACCCGGTCCCGCGGGGTGAGCGAGAACCTCTCCTGCATCCAGAGCAGGCGATTGGCGAGCCCCGCGTGGCAACTGACCACCCCCTTGGGGGTGCCGGTGGAGCCCGAGGTGTAGATGACGTAGGCCGCGCCGGCGCCGTGGACGGCGACCGCCGGAGCCTCGGCGGGTTCTTCGGCGAGGGCCCCCCAGGCGTCGTCGAGCGCCACGGTCTCGGCGTCCGTCTCCGGCAGCGCCGGGGCCTCGGCACGGTGGAGGACCAGGCGGACCCCGGCGTCCGCGGCCAGCCAGCGGCAGCGCTCGGCGGGGTGTTCGGGGTCGAGCGGCAGGTAGGCCGCCCCGGCTCTCAGGATCCCCAGCAGGCTGACCACCAGTTGCGCACAGCGCTCCATGCAAACCCCCACCACCGACTCCGGGCCGACGCCGCGCCGGCCCAGCAGGTGGGCCAACTGGTTGGCCCGGCGGTCGAGCTCGCGGTAGCTCAGCCGGGTGTCCTCGAAGACCACCGCGTCGGCCTCCGCGTGGGTGGCGGCCGCGGCGGCAATCCAGGGCAGGATCGACTCTTCGGCCAGCTCGGCGGCCCGGGTGTCGACGTGCTCCACCAGCAGTTGGTGCGTCTCCGCCGCGCTGAGCCCGATCAGCGAAGGTAGGGCCGTGTCGGGATCCTCCACCAGCCGGCGCAGGATCCGCTCGAAGCTCCCGGCCAGGCGCTGGATGCTCGTCGGATCAAAGAGGTCGGTGTTGTACTCCAGGTAACCCCGATAGCCGCCGTCCTGGTCCCAGAGGATGGTCTCCATGTCGAAGCGGGCCGTGCCGCTGTCGATGTCGACGACGCTCATCGACACCCCGGCCCGTCGCACCGACTCGGCGGCGGCGTTCTGGAGGTTGAAGAGCACCTGGTAGACCGGCGTCCGGCTCAGGTCCCGGGGGAGCTTCAACGCTTCCACCAGCCGCTCGAAGGGCAGGTCCTGGTGCCGGAGGGCTTCCATCGTCCGCTCGTGCGTGGCGGCGATCAGTTGCCGGCCGCCGGGCTCCCCCGAGAGGTCGGAGCGCAGTACCACGACGTTCATGAACAGCCCGATCAAAAGCTCCAGCTCCGAGCGCCGGCGCCCCGCCACCGGCACCCCGACCAGCAGGTCGGTCTGCCGCGAAAGGCGATAGAGCGTCAGGTAGAACGCGGCCAGGCTGACGACGAAGGGCGTGGTCTCCCGGCGATTCGCCAACGCCCGGATGGCGGAGGCGATCTTCGGGGGAACGCTCAGGTAGTGACGCCGGCCGCGGAGGGTCTGCAGGTTGGGCCGTGGCCGATCCGTGGGCAGCTCGAGGACCGGGAGCTCGCCCCCGAGCTCCTCGCACCAGTAGCTCATCTGGTCGGTCAAGGCGTCCCCGGCGAGCTGCTGGCGCTGCCAGGCCGCGAAGTCGGCGTACTGGACCGGCAGCGGCGGCAGCGGCTCCGGACGCCCTTCCACGTAGGCCTCGTAGAGCGCCGTCATCTCCTGGGTGAAGACGTTGATCGCCCAGGTGTCGGCGACGCTGTGGTGCATGTTGAGCAGCAGCACGTGCTCGCGCTCGCTCAAGCGAACCAGCTCGACGCGCATCAGCGGCGCTTCGTCGAGCCGGTAGGGCCGCAGGTTCTGCCCGGTCGCCAGGCGCCCCAGGCGCCGGCGGCGGCGCGGCGCGTCGAGTCCCGAGAGGTCGATCGTCGGCAAAGCCACGTGGAGCCTCTTCAAGATCACCTGCCGCGGCTGCCCGCCCTCGGCGACGATGCGGGTGCGCAGCACCTCGTGGCGCTCGACGATCCGGTTCAGGCTCGCTTCGAGGGCCGCGACGCCCAGCTCCCCGGCGAGGCGCAGCGCCCCGGGCACGTTGTAGGCCAGGTTGCCCGGCTCCAGGTAGTCGACGAACCAGATCCGCTGCTGGGAAAACGACAGGGGCAGCGGAGCGCCGCGGTCCACCCGGGCGATGGCGCCGCTGCCCGTCCCTCCACGCGCCTCTTTCTCGCGCGCCTTCAAGAGCTCGTAGAGCTTCTTTCTCGCCGGCGACATCTTCGCCGTGTCTTCTGAATGGCTCATCATCTCCACCTAGTCGCCTGTTGCATGGAGGTCGAGGAGAGTCTCCTCTACCTCGTCGTCGGACAATTCCGCCAGGACGGCCATGATCTCCTCGTGGTCCTCTTTCTCCCGGACGGTCTGAATCTGTGCCACCTCTCGGGCCTGTTCTTCCACGGTGGCGAGGATGAAGAGCTTGTCGACCGGCATCTCGACGTCGAACCTCTCGACGATCCGCGAGTGGATCTGGGTGGCGATCAGGGAATCACCGCCGACCTCGAAGAAGTTGTCGTGGAGCCCGATCCGGGCGATGCCGAGGACCTGCTCCCAGATGGCGGCGACGCCCTTCTCCTGCTCGCTCTCCGGTGCCACGTACTCGTCGCCGCCGATGGCGAGGGCCTCCTCGAGGGGACGGCGGCGGGTGGGGAGCCGGTTCCAGGCGGCGGCCATGGCCGCTGCCGGCTGGTGGGTGAGAAGCACCCGGCGGAGCTCCGGAGCACGGAGCACGGCGGCCAGGGCCGAAGCGCCCAGGTGGGGCGGCAGCCCGCCGTTTGTCCCCCTCCGGGCGAGCCCCCCGCCGGCCGTCCCGCCGTCGATCGGCACGCCCCAGGCCAGGCTCCGCCAGGCGGCGCCCTCCCCCCGCGAGGCGCGGGCCGCGAAGTAGAGGTCGGTCGCGTTGGCCGGACCCGAGAGCTCGTCGCCGGCCGCGGCGAGCGGCGAGACGAGCAGCTTCATCTCCGGCTCCTCGTCCGCCAGGCCCTCCTCCAGGGCGCTGAGGGTGGCCGACGCCGACGCCAGGACGCTGGCGTAGGCCGCCGCGTCGAGCTCGTCCTCGAGCCCGGCACCGTTCCAGGCTCCGGCGGCGTGCAGCACGCCGCGGAGGCGACCCCAGCGTTCCCGGGCCCGGCCGACGGCCGCCGGGATCTCCTCCGCCGTGCTCTTCCAGACCTCGACCTCCGCTCCCGCCGCCTCCAACCGACCCACTTTGCGGACCCGCTCGGCCAGCTCCCGCCGCCGTTCGTGCCAGCGCTCCACCACCGTCTCCAGGTACTCGCCGGCGCGCAGGTCGACGTCCTGCTGGACGACCAGCAGCGAGTGGTCGACCGTGGCGCGCTCCTCGGCGTCGAGGGGAAAGACGCCGTGGTAGGAGAAGCCGAGCCCGGCGAGCAGCTCCTCCCACCGGGCCGGCTCGAGGAGCGGGTGCAAGGTACGGATCTCGTCGGCGTAGAGCCACCAGCCCTCGGCCAGCCCCCAGATCAGGCTGATCCAATGCTGATCCCGGGTCGGCTCGAGGATCATCGTCCAGCCCCCGGGGGCCAGCAGGCGCCTCAGGTTGCGCATCGTCTCGGCGACGTCCGGGGTGGCGTGGACCACGTCGAAGGCGAGCAGGACGTCGAAGCCGTAGCGCTCGTAGCCCTGCGCCGCCGGATCCCGCGTCACGTCGAGGACGCCGAAGCGCAGGAAGTCGAGCCCCCGTGCCGCCGCCTCTCTCTGACCGGCGACCACGAAGGCGCGGCCGATGTCGGTCATGTGGTACTCGACGTTTGCCCCCCGCAGGGCTTCGGCCAGCTCCCAGGTCAGGTTGCCGTCGCCGGCACCGAATTCCAGGACGCGCAGCGGCCGGTGGGAAAGCCCGGCGGCTGCCTCCCGGATCACCTCGACCATCACAGGGTAGAAGATCCGGTTCACGGAGTAGCGGTCCTGGGTCTCCATCACCTGGCGCAACATCTCCGAGCTGCCGCCCGGGAAGAGGATGCTGACCGGGTCGACCTCGCCCCGAAAAGCCTCCGGGTAACGGGTCGCGCAATGGCCGACGCAGTCGACGCCCGGCGCGAAGTCGGGGTGCAGCTCCTTGGCGAGCTCGCCCAGGGCCTTGGGATCCGACAGCTCTTCCGGCAGCTCACGGAAGGTGACGCCGTCGTCGTCGAGCGCGACGATCCCGGCGCGGCACAGCACGTAGAGCAGGTAGTCGAAGAAGCGCTCGAAGCGCGGCACCACCGAGAGCTTCTCCATGAGCTCGCCGCGGGTGGTACATAGCCCCGGACGCGCGTCGGCGTGCTCGGCGAAGAAGTGGTAGCTCCAAGCGGCGCACAGAGCGTCGGCGAGGGTCTCGAAGTCCTCGGGCACGCTCTGGCGCTCGACGGTCTCGGCGAGCCGCTCCATCCGTACCGAGATCTCGGCTCGCGACATGTCGATGCCGGCGGCGTCGGCGGCGAGCTGCGCCAGAAAGGCGCTCATCTCCTCCGACGACGGCGGCTTCTCCTCCAGGAGGACCGGCCACTCTTGCCGCGGCGGCAGGGCCTCGGACTCGAGGAGGACGAGACGCCGGACGCCGTCGCCCGCGGCGCCGTCGCCGTAGCTCAACGCCTGGGCGAGGCTGAATCCGGGCTCGCTCAGGCCGCCGGTGAGGAGCCAGGTGCCCGCCGGCAGCCCCGCGTCGGTCTCGCCGGCCGGATCGCCGGACGCCGGATCGCCGGCCGCCGCCTCGACGGCCGGCAGGAAACGCCGTCCGCCCCGGTAGGCGACGGTCAGCTCTTGCGGCGCGGCGTCCACCTCGGCGGCCACCTGGGCCGACAACCGCGGCAGGGAAGCGGCCTCCGAGGTGGCGTAGAGGTCCAGGTGGCGGCAGACGACGTGGGCCGTGCCCCGGGTGAGCGAGCGGCAGACGGCGGGCAGGACGGCCGCCCCCGGCCGCGGCATCTCCTGGACGAGGACCTCGTGGAGACCGTCGGTCAGGACCCAGAGGGCGAGCGGAGCGTCCGCCCGGCGGTCGAGAGCGCGGGCGAAACGCAGCAGGGGTTCGAAATCCTCCGCCGCCTCGGCGTCGGTGTCCAGGCGCCGCAGGTCGAGGATCACCTCCGGCAGCCCGGGGAGGGAGTCGAGGAGCTTCTCGGCGTCTTCCGCCTCCGCCGGTCCGGCCCGGCGAACGACGCGTCCGGCGCCGGCGAGCCGGTGCTCCAGGGCCTCGGCCAGGGGTCCGCCGTCGTCCAGCACCAGGTAGCCGGAGGCGCCGCCGCCGCCGCGTGGCAGCCGGGAGGTCTTCCAGACGGGTTGGAAGAGCCACTCCTCGGGACGGCGGCCGGCCGTCAGGCCACCCCGCCCGGCCGCGCCGGCACCGGGCTCCACCCAATGACGCCGGCGCTCGAAGGGATAGGTGGGAAGCGAGATCCGCCGGCGCCGCGCGTCCCCGTGGACGGCGGCCCAGTCGGGCGAAAGCCTCGCCAGCCACAGCTCCCCCAGGGCCGCCAGCACCGCCTCGTAGGCCGAGCGCTCCTCCTTCGGAGAAGGAAGCGAGGCGATCAGCGAGCGGCCGTGCCGGGGCTCGAGGTGACGCTGGGCCAGGGTCGTCAAGGTCTTGCCGGGACCCACTTCGAGCAAGACCGCGGCGGCGTTGCCCAGGATCTCGCCGGCACCGTCGGAAAAACGCACCGCTTGCCGGAGCTGGGCGCCCCAGTACCGCGGATCGACGGCCTGCTCGGCGGTGATCCAGGTACCCGTGAGGCAGGAGATAAAGGGAATCCTGGGCGGGCGGCGCTCGACGCCCTCCAGGCAGCGGACGAAAGGTTCGACCGCCGGTTCGAGCCGGGCGGAGTGGAAGGCGTGGGAGGTGTGGAGGCGCCTCGCGTCGACGCCGTCGGCCGCCAGCTCCGCCGCCAGCTCCGCCACCGTCTCCCGCGCCCCGGAGACCACCACGCGATCGGCGGCGTTGACCGCGGCGAGCCAGAGCTCCCGACCTTCCAGCCGGGCGAGCACCTCCTCCTCCGCCAGGGGGACGGCGAGCATCTCGCCGCCGGGTAGCTCCTGGATCAACCGCCCCCGCTCGGCCACCAGGGCGAGGGCGTCCTCGAGCGAGAAGACGCCGGCCAGGCAGGCGGCGACGTACTCGCCCACCGAATGACCGATCATCGCTTGCGGCTTCAAGCCCCAGGCCGTCCAGGTGCGCGCCAGAGCGTATTCGACGGCGAAAAGCGCCGGCTGGGTGAAGCGGGTCTCGGCGAGCCGTCGGCTCGCCTCCTCCGTCACCTCCGCGGGATGGATCAGCTCGCGCAGGTCCGTCGCCAGGTGCGGCGAGAGGATCTCGGCGCAGCGGTCGAGCTCGCGCCGGAAGGCCGGCTCGCTCTCGTAGAGCTCCCGACCCATGCCGGGATGCTGGCTCCCCTGGCCGGGGAAGAGGAAGACGAGCTGGCGACGGCCCTCCTTGTGGGCGGCGCTCCGCACCCGGCCGGGCTCGCCGCTACGCCGGCCGCCGGCACGCAGCAGGCGCGCCGCTTCGGCCGCGTTGGCCGCGACCAGGAAGCGGCGGTGCTCCAGCTCGCAGCGGCCCACCTGGAGGGTGAAGGCCACGTCGTCCAGGTTCAGCTCCTGCTCCGCGAGGGCGTGAGCCAACCGGTCGGTGGCGGCTTCCAGGGCGGTCGCGGTATGTCCCGAGAGCACCAGCAACTGAAGCTCTCCCGACGCCTCGGACGGCGACGGCGACGGGGCTTGCTCCAACACGGCGTGGGCGTTGGTTCCGCCGATGCCCAGCGAGGTGACCCCGGCCCGGCGGGGAGAGTCCCCGACCGCCGGGAAGTCGGCCAACTCGGTGTTGACGTAGAAGGGACCGCTGGTGAAGTCGATCTCCGGATTGGGCTCCTCGAAGTGGAGGCTCGGCGGGATCTTGCCGTGCCGCAGGGCGAGGACGGTCTTGATCAGGCCGGTGACTCCGGCCGCCCGGTCCAGGTGGCCGACGTTGGTCTTCACCGAGCCGACGGCGCAGGAACGGGGCCGGCCGGCCGGAAACGCCCGAGCGAGCGCCGCCATCTCCACCGGGTCTCCCAGCCCGGTGCCGGAGCCGTGGGCCTCGACGTAGGTCACCGTCCTCGGATCGACGCCGGAGACCTCCAGGGCGTCGGCCACCACCATGGACTGCCCCTCGATGCTGGCCGCCGAATACCCCGCCTTGAGCGAACCGTCGTTGTTGACCGCCGTGCCCTTGATCACCGCGTAGACCTGGTCGCCCTCGGCGAGGGCGTCCTCCAGGGGTTTCAACACCACCAACCCGGCGCCGTTGCCGAACACCATACCCGTGGCCTTGGCGTCGAAGGCCCGGACGTGCCCGTCGCGGGAGTTGATCCCCCCCTCCTGGTGACGGTAGCCGCTGACCTGGGGGACGATGATCGAGATGCCGCCCGCCAGCGCCATGTCGGCCTCTCCGGTCCACAAGCCCTGACAGGCCATGTGGACCGCCACCAGAGACGTCGAGCAGAAGGTCTGGACGGCGACGCTCGGCCCCCGCAGGTTCAGCTTGTAGGAGACCCGGGTGGTCAGCGAGTCCTTCTCGTTGCCGACCAGGATCTGGAACGTGTCCACCGACTTCAAAAGCTCTGGATCGGAGTAGAGGCCCTGCATGTAGGAGCTGATGCTGGCGCCGGCGTAGACACCCACCCGCCCGGGGTAACGCTGGGTGTCGTAGCCGGCGTCCTCGAAGGCCTCCCAGGCGCATTCCAGAAACAGGCGGTGCTGTGGATCCATGATCTCCGCTTCGCGGGGCGAATAGCCGAACAGCTCGGCGTCGAAAAGCTCGATGTCCTCGAGGATCGGCCGCGCCTTGACGTAGGACGGATCACAAAGCACCTCGGGATCCGCTCCGGCGGCCAGGAGCTCCTCGTCGGTGAAAAAAGAGATCGTCTCGCGCCCGGCGCAGAGGTTCTCCCAGAAGGCCGAGACCGACCCTGCCCCTGGGAAACGGCCGCTCATCCCGATGACAGCAAGGTCACGGCGCTCCCCGGCGCCGCGCCGCGCCGCTTTGACGGCCGGTGCCTCGACGGCCGCCGTCCCTTCGCCAGGCGACGGCTCGCCGCTCAGGTGTTGCGCCATGGCGCTCACCGTAGGCGCCTCGAAAAGCGCCACCGGGGCGATCTGAACCTCGAGCTCCCGGCTCAGCTCGCCGACGAGTTGCATGGCGAGGAGCGAATTGCCCCCGAGGTCGAAGAAGTTCTCCTCGTGGCCCACGTCTTCGGTACCGAGGATCCGGCCCCAGGTTTCGGCGATCCGGCGCTCGAGCGCGCCGATGTCCAAGAGGTCCTCCGTCCGGCGCAGGGCGGTCCCGGCGGCCGAGGCCGCGTCGCGCAAGGTTTGCATCGTCACCCACTGCTCGATGCGCGGCTCGAGCGCGCCGGTCGAGATCACCAGGTGGCGCGGCTCCTCGAGAGCCAGCAGCCGTCGCAGGGTCTCGATCCCCTCCGACGGCGCCATCGCCAGCTCGCTCAAGGTCGTGCCGAGGCCGCCGCGAGCCGCTTCGTCTTCCTCGTAGTGCCAGCTGTCCCAGTCGACGCTCTGCCAGGCCGTGGCGGCCTCGCGGTTGTGGCGCGCGGCAAAGAAGCCCATAAAGAGGTTGGCGGCGGCGTAGCCGACGTAGCCCAGACCGCCGAGAATCGTCGACAGCGAGGAGTAGAGGGTGCAGAAGTCGAGGTCGATCCCCTCGAGGACCCGTTCCAGCACGTAGAGGCCGTAGACCTTCGGAACGAAGTGCCGCTCGCACTCCTCGCGGCCGGTCGACGCGACGGTCTTGAACGAATCCTGGGCCAGCACACCGGCAGCGTGGACGACGCCGTGGAGGGTGCCGAAACGTTCCCGGGCCTTGTCGACCACGGCGCGCATCGCCGCCTCGTCGGCGACGTCGGCGGCGGCGGCGAGCACCTCGGCGCCGGCCTCCTCGAGGAGGCGTACCTGCTCGACGGCGTGGCGCGTGCGTTCGTCCGCGTCGCCGCCGGCGAGGATAGCGTCCCATTCCTCGCGCTTCGGCAGCGGCGTGCGCCGGGTGAGCACCAGCTTCGCCCGGTGCTCCCTCGCCAGGTGTCCGGCAAGGGCCAAGCCGATCCCCCCGAGGCCGCCGAGGATCAGGTAGACGCCGTCGTCGCGGAAGTGAAACCTGTCCTCTGCCGGCGGCATTGCCAGGCGCTCGAAGCTCCGGACGAGGCGCTCGGCGCCGCGGTGGGCGACGACCGGCTCGGCCTCCGGCGAGCCGAGCTCCGCGGCGAGACGGCGTGCCAGGCTTTCCGCATCGACGCCGTCCTCGCCGGCGGTGTGCGGCGCCACCTCAATGTCGATGACCCGGCAGAGGATCTGCGGGTGCTCCTGCGGGATCACCACCGCCGCTCCGAGGACGCTCGAACGCTCGGGCACCAGGGGCTCGTCTCCGGTGACCTCCTGAACGCCGCTCGTGACCACGTCGATCTCCAAGGCGCCGGCCGCCGGCCGCCGGGACAGGGCTTTGACCAGGGCGATCAGACTGTAGAAGCCAAGCTCCTGGGCGGCGCGGAAGGCCGCCTCGTCTCCGGGGACCGGCGGCGTCGGCGCCACGTTCCACAGGTGGAGCACGCGGGCGAGCCGCGGGCCTCCGGCGAGCTCGCCGAGCAGCGCCTCGTAGTCCTCGGCGTGGCCGGGACGAAGCTTGAAGCGCCCATCCTCGCTCCGGGCGAAAGCGTCGCCGGGAACGGCCACTGCCACCTGGGCGACGTCGAGCTCCCGGACGAGGGCGTCGGCGACGCCGAGGGCGTCGGCGAGCACCAGGCAAAGCTCGTCCGTTTTTGCCGCCGGCGCTGCGGGCCAGGGACAGGAAGCCCAACGCGGTTGGTAAAGCCACTCCTCGAGGTCGGCGACCTTCCGCGGCGCTGCCGGCGCCTTGACAACCTCGCGGCCCGACGTACGCGCCAGGGTCGCCTCGTCGGGATCGATCCAGTGGCGACGCCGTTCGAAGGGGTAGGTCGGCAGCGTCACCCGGCGACGGCGCTCGCCCTCCCAGGACGCCGCCCAGTCGACTTCGACGCCGGCGAGCCACGTCTCGCCGACGGCGCCGAGAAAAGCGGCGACGGCGCTCGAGCGGTCGTGGCGGCCGCGCATCGCGGCGACGACCGGACGCGTCTTGCCGCATTCGGGATGGAGGCGGGCGAACGACGCCAGGCTCTGGCCAGGTCCCACCTCGAGGAGGACGCGCTCGCCGCCCTCGGCGAGCAGCGTCCCCACCCCGTCCGCGAAGCGCACCGGGGCGCACATGTGACGCGCCCAATACGACGGATCGACCGCCTCCTCGGGGGTGATCCGCTCGCCAGTGACGTTCGACACCCAGGGGATCTCGGGCCGGCTCAAGGTGAAGGAGCGGGCGAGCTCGGTGAGCTCGGCTGCCGCCGGCTCGAGCATCGCCGAGTGAAACGCGTGGGTAGTGGCGAGGCGCCGGTGGACGACGCCGTCTTCGTCGAGGGCCGCCTCGAGAGCCGCCATCGCCTCTTCGGGGCCGGCGGCGACGCAGCCGGTCACACCGTTGACCGCCGCCAGCGACAGGCCGTGGCTTTGGAGGCGGGGCGTAAGCTCCGCCTCGCCCTGGGTGACGGCGAGCATCGCGCCGCCCGGCAGGGCGTCGATGAGCTGCGCCCGGCGCGCCACCAGGGTGAGGGCGTCCTCAAAAGAGAGGGTACCGCCCAGGCAGGCGCAGACGTACTCGCCGAGGCTGTAGCCGATCGTCGCCTGCGGCCGGACGCCGCGGTGGCGAAAGAGCTCGGCCAAGGCCAGCTCGACGGCAAAGGTCGCCGGCTGGGCGAAGACCGTGCGGTCGAGACGCCGGCTCGCGGCGTCGGCCACGGCGCCGCCGCGGCCGAGCATCGCCTTCAGGTCGATCCCGCCGCCGCCCGCCTCTTCGGCCTCGGTGCCGCGCGGGTAGATCACTTCGCGCAGGTCGGTGCCGAGAAGCGGCGCGAGGTGCTCGGCGGCCCAGTCGAGGGCGGCCCGAAAGACCGGCTCCCGCTGGTAGAGGCCGAGGCCCATGTCGACGTATTGCTCGCCGAGGCCGGGAAAGAGGAAGACCGTCCGCCGCCTGGTGGTCGCGACCACGGCGCTCCTGTCGCGCTCAGCGCCGGCCTCGCCGTCGCCGGGCGCCAGAGCGGCGACGGCGGCGGCGAGGTCGCGGCAGACCACGGCGCGGCGGTGCTCGAAGGCCTTGCGGCCGACCTGAAGGGTATAAGCGACGTCGGCCAGCTCGAGCTCGCCGCGCTCGGCGAGGTGGCGGCCGAGGTTCTCGCCCATCGTGGCGAGGGCGCTCTCGGAACGCGCCGAGAGGAGCAGCTGCTGCCAGGGACGGCCCGGCACCGACGGCGACGGCGCCGGCGGCTCCTCGAGGATCATATGCGCGTTGGTCGAACCGATGCCGAAAGAGCTCAACCCGGCGATCCGCTTCTTGCCCGCCGGCGGCTCCGGCCAAGGACGCAGCTCGGAGTTGACCACGAACGGGCTCGACGCGAAGTCGATCTTCGGGTTGGGCCGCTCGAAGTGGAGGCTCGGCGGCAGCTCCTTCGCCTCCAGGGCCGACGCCGTCTTGATCAGCCCGGCGACGCCGGCGGCGGTCTCCAGGTGCCCGACGTTGGTCTTGGCCGAGCCGATCGCGCAGTAGCCGGTGCGCTTCGTCGAGGCCCGGAAAGCCTCGGTCAGGGCCAACATCTCGATCGAGTCGCCCAGGTCGGTGGCGGTGCCGTGGGCCTCGACGTAGGAGACGTCGTCGGCCTCGACCCCGGCCACCGCCATCGCCTCCAGCAGCACCGCGGTCTGGCCCTCCACCCCCGGCGCCGTGAAGCTCGCCTTGCGGGCGCCGTCGTTGTTGGTCGCCGAGCCGCGGATCACCGCTTGGATCGGGTCGCCGTCGGCGAGCGCGTCGTCGAGGCGTTTCAGGAGCACTGCCCCGGCGCCGTTGCCGAAGTTCGAGCCCGCCGCCGCCTCGTCAAAAGTCCGGCAGCTGCCGTCGGGCGAGAGGATTCCACCCTTCTGGTAGGGATAGCCGCGGCGCTGCGGCACGTTGATCGCCGCGCCGCCCGCCACCGCCATCCTGCACTCGTCGAGCAACAGGCTCTGGCAGGCCAGGTGCACTGCCACCAGCGATGTCGAGCAGGCTGTGTGCAGCGCATAGCTCGGGCCGCGCAGGTCGAGCTTGTAGGAGACCCGCGTCGCCATCATCGCGAGATCGCTGCCCAGGGCGATCTGGAAGTTGTCGAGCGACGGGAAGCGCCCGCGCTGGGCGACGACGTTGAAAAGGTAGGTGTTGGTCTTGGCGCCGGTAAAGACACCTACCGGGTGCGCATAGGCCTCCGGATGGTAGCCCGCCCGCTCGAAGACCTCCCAGGCGCATTCCAGGAAGAGGCGGTGCTGGGGGTCCATGATCGTCGCCTCGAGCGGCGTGTAGCCGAAAAACGAGGCGTCGAAATCCTCAATGTCGTCGACCACCGAGACCCGGCGTACGTAGGCCGGATCCTGGATCTGCTCGGCCGGCACCCCGGCGGCGCGCAGCTCCTCGTCGGTGAGCTCAACAAGCGACTCGACCCCGTCGCGCAGGTTACGCCAGAACTGCTCGGGGGTCGAGGCGCCGGGAAAGCGGCAAGCCATGCCGACGATGGCGATCTCGGAGCCGGTGTACGTGTCGCCTTGAGCCATAATCTTCGTTTCCCTGTTTCCCTCAACCTGCCTTCTTGCGCGTCCGGCGACGCTTCAACATTTCCTGGCGGCGGTCCATGCTCTCGCGCCGCTCGGCGAGGTGGGCGGCGCGCTCGGCGTCGGCTTCGCCGGCATCCTGGGCCAGGAGCTCGGCCAGAGAGCGCACGGTCAACCGTTGATAGAGCTGGGCCACCGGGAGCTCGACCGCGAGCACCTCGCGCAGCCGGGCCGCCACTCGGACGGCGATGAACGAATCGCCGCCCAGCTCGAAGAAGTTGTCGTCGACGCCGATCGGCTCGAAGCCGAGAAAGTCCTGCCACACCTCCGCGATGCGCCGCTCGAGGTCACTGTCGGGGGCGGCATAGGGGGTCTGGAGCTCGGGGCGCGGATGGCGCTCCCCCGCCGGCGTGCCGGCCGCGGCCGGTACGGCGTGCGCCGCGATGCGGCGCCGGCGCTCGGCGAGGCGCGCTTCGAGGGCGCCGGTCGAGACCAGCACCAGCTCGGCGTCGAGCCCCAGGAGCCGCCGAAAGGCCTCCTCGCCCTGCCGCGGCGTCATGGCGAGCTCCGCCAGGTCGGGACGCAGCCCTGTGAGCTGCTCGTCCTCGTCCTCGAATTCCCACACGTCCCAGCCGACGCTCCTCCAGGGGATCGCCGCTCCCCGGCCGGAGCGCTCTTGGACGAAGGCGTCGAGGAAAGAGTTGGCCGAGGCATAGGCGCCGTAGGCCAGCCCGCCGAGGACCGAGGCCAGCGACGAGAGCAACAGGCAGAAGTCGAGCTGAGCTCCACGAGCCTGGAGCGCCGCCTCCAGGGCCAGGGCACCCTGGACCTTGGGCCGGAAGTGAGCGGCGAGGTGCCCGGCGTCGATCTCGGCGAGCGAGCGGAAAGTCTCCTCGCCAGCGGTACCGGCGGTGTGGAGCAGGCCGTGGAGAGCGGCGAAACGCTCCTCGACCCCCTCCAGGGCCCCTTCCAGGGAAGCGGCGTCGGCGAGGTCGACGTCGAAGACCGCCACCTCGGCACCGAGCTCCTCGAGGGCCGCGACGCGGCGCCGGAGCGCCTCGTCGTCCCCCGCCTTCGCCGCCTCGAAAAGCGCCAGCCGAGCGCGCCAGGAGCGCGCCAGGTAGCGGGCGAAAGCGTAGCCGTTGCCCTGGAGCCCCCCGGTCAGCACGTAGACGCCGCCTTCGCGCAGCGGGACTGCCGGCGGCTCCTCGGTGCGCACCGGCTCGAAGGCCTCGACATAGCGCTGCCGGCCGCGCCAGGCGACGACCTCCTCGTCACCGCCCGCCGCCACCTCGGCGACGAGCCGTGCGGCCAGGGCGGCGGCGTCACCCTCCAGGCCGGCCCCGGCGTCGAGGGCTCGGCAGCGGACCCCGGGAAGCTCCTCGGGCAGCACCCGGCAGAGTCCCAGGAGCGCCGCCCTCTCCGGCCGTAGCGGCTCGCCGGGGAGGAGTCGCTTCATGCCGCTCGCTACCACCAGCACGTCGACCCCGGCGGCCGGAACGGGAAGCGTGGCAAAGGCGCGGGCGAGGGCGAGGAGGCTCGCGAGGCCCTCGTCGCTCGCCGCCTCGAAGCCCGCGGCGCTCGCGAGAGGGGGCGCGTCGAGACCGCCGAGCCTCCAGGCGTGGACCACCGCTCCCGGCAGCTCGCCGCCGGCGGCCAGCTCCTGGGCGAGCGCCTCCCAGGCGGCGGCGTCCGCCGGATCGACCGCGTAGGCGCCTTCGCCGCGGCGTTTAAGGCCTCCGCCGGCGCGGCCCGGCTCGACACGGACCACCCGGGCGGTGTTCTCGCCGAGGCGCTCGGCAAGCGCCGCCGCGAGCCCCGCGGAGCGCTCCAGGACCAGCCAGGTCGACGCCAGGGCCGCATCTGCCGGCGCCGGCGGGAGAAGCGACGGCTTCCACGACGGCAGGTAGAACCAGTCGGCGATCTCCGGCTGCTGGCGCAATGTCGCGGCGTCCGCCGCCGCGGCCATTTCGCCCGCCTCGATCCAATAACGCCGGCGCTCGAAGGGATAGGTCGGCAAAGCGACGCGCCGGCGCCGCTCGCCCGCATAGAGGGCCGCCGGATCGAGCTCGACGCCGGCCAGCCACAAGCGGCCGAGGCTCGCCAGCATGTGGGCCTGGTCTTCGCCGAGCCCCTCGGCGGCGTCTTGTGGGTGGCGCAGCGAGGAGAAGACGGGTTGCTCCGGGCGCCGCGACGGATGCCGCGACGCCAGGGTGGCGAGGGCCCGGCCCGGCCCCACTTCCAGGAGCACCCGCTCTTCCTCCGCGAGGAGGGTGGCCACGCCGTCGGCAAAACGGACCCCCTGGCGCAGATGGCGCGCCCAATAGGCCGGATCGGTGGCGTCCTCGGGGGAGATCCAGGTTCCGGTGACGTTGGAGACCCAGGGGATTTTGGGCGGATGCAGCTCGATCCGGCGGACCTCGGCGGTGAAAGCGTCGAGGATCGGATCCATCATCGGCGAGTGAAAGGCGTGCGAGGTATGGAGCCGGCGGCCCTCGACGCCGCGTCCTTCGAGCTTCTCGGCCAGGACGTCGATCGCCTCGACAGTGCCGGAAACGACGGTGCGCGACGGCTCGTTGGTCGCCGCGACCGCGAGGCGCGGATCGCCGGTGAGCTCCTCGGCGAGCTCCGCCCCGGCGAGCGGTACGGCGAGCATGGCGCCCGCCGGCAGCTCGTCCATGAGCCGGCCGCGCGCCGCGACGAGCGCCAGGGCGTCGTCGAGCCGGAGCGTCCCGGCCAGGCACGCCGCCACGTATTCGCCGATCGAATGGCCGAGCATCGCCTGGGGCACGACACCCCAACTCTTCCAGAGCTCGGCCAAGGCGTGCCCGAGGACGAAGAGAGCCGGCTGCGTGAAACGCGTCCGGGCGAGCTTCGCCGCCGCCTCTTCGGCCTCGCCGTCCTCCGGCCACAGGATCCGCCGCAGATCCTCGCCCAGGAGCGGCTCCAGCGTCCCGACCGAGCGGTCGACGGCGTCGCGAAAGACCTCCTCGGCCGCGTAGAGACCGCGTCCCATGCCAACGTACTGGCTGCCCTGGCCCGAGAACAGAAAGGCCACCGGCCGTTCCCGCGGCTCCTCGCGGTCGGCGGCGCTCCACACGTGCTGCGGCAGCTCGCCAGCAAGCGCCGCGACTGCTTCGGCGCGCTCGCGGACCACGAGGGCCTGGCGGTGGCGAAAAACGGTTCGTCCCTGGCGCAGGGTAAAGGCCACGTCAGCCATGGTTTCTTCGCCGGCCTCGGCCGCGAGATGGGTGCGCAGGTTCTCCGACGCCGTCGCCAGGGCGCTCTCGCTTCGCGCCGAGAGGACCAGGAGCTGCCACTCCCGCGACGCCCCGGAAGGTTCCGGCTCCGGCGCCTCCTCGAGGACGGCGTGGGCGTTGGTGCCGCCGACCCCGAAAGAGCTGACGCCGGCGCGCCGCGGCATGGCGTCTCGCCGGGTCCACTCCTCGAGCTTTTGGGCGACGTAGAACGGGCTCGCGGCCAAGTCGAGCGCCGGGTTGGGACGTTCGAAGTGCACGGTGGGGGGAATCTTCCGGTGCTCCAGGGCGAGCACCGTCTTGATCAGCCCGGCGACCCCGGCGGCGGCGTCGAGGTGGCCGAAGTTCGACTTGATCGAGCCGAGGGCGCAAAAGCCCTTGGCGGCGGTCGCTTCGCGGAAGACCTTGGTGAGGGCGCGCACCTCGATCGGATCGCCGAGCGAGGTGGCGGTGCCGTGGCATTCGACGTAGCCGATGCCCTCGGGGTCGACCCCGGCCATCTCCTGGGCGGCGGCGACGACCTCCGCCTGGCCCTCGACCGAGGGGGCGGTGTAGCTGACTTTCGCCGAGCCGTCGTTGTTGATCGCCGTCCCCTTGATCACCGCGCGGATCGAATCGCCGTCCTCGATCGCGTCGGCGAGGCGCTTCAGAGCGACCACGCCGATGCCGCTGCCGAAGATGGTGCCGGCGGCTTGTTCGTCGAAGGTGCGGCAATGGCCGTCGGGCGAGGCGAGGCCGCCTTCCTGGTGGAGGTAGCCGATCCGGCCCGGGACCTTCACCGTCACGCCGCCGACCAGCGCCATGTCGCACTCGTAGCTCAAGAGCCCCAGGCAGGCCAGGTGGGTGGCCACCAGCGATGTCGAGCAGCTGCTCTGGACGATTATCGAGGGTCCCTTCAAGTCGAGCTTGTAGGATGTCCGGGTCGGCATGAAGTCCTTGTCGTTGGTGATGAAGACCTGGAATGCCCCGGCGCCGTCGAAAAGCTCGCGGTGCGTCATCAGGTTCGACAGCAGGTAGGTGTTCCAGGCCACCCCGGCGTAGACCCCGATCAAGCCGTCGAAGCCGGCCGGCGTATGGCCGGCGTTCTCCAACGCGCTCCAGGCATGCTCGAGGAAGAGCCGCTGCTGGGGATCCATGAGCGCGGCGTCGCGGGCGTTGTAGCCGAAGAAGTCGGCATCGAACTCTTCGGCGCCTTCGATGGCGCTCGCCATCTTGACGTAGCCGTCGCGGGCGAGGACCGAGCGCGGGACCCCGGCGGCGATCAGCTGCTCGTCGGTGAGCGGCTCGACCGCCTCACGGCCTTCCGCGAGGAGCTTCCAGAGAGCGTCGAGGTCGCGGGCACCAGGAAAGCGCCCGGACATGCCGATCACGGCGACGTCGCGCTCGGACGTTTCGTCGCCCGCGCCGTCGGCGGACGTGTCTTCGTCGTGCAGCAGCTCGTTCATCGAATCTTGCGCCTCGGCCGCTTGCCGCGGCTTTTCAAGGTTGTCCCGAGAGCCGCCTTGCGCCGGCTTGCCCGAGAACGGGTTTTGGCAAAGGCCTCCTCGGCCTCGGCCGGGGGCTCGAGATGATGTGCCAGGGCTTTGATCGACGGGGCCTCGAAGAGGCTCACCGTGGCGATCTCGCGCCCCAGCCGGCGCTTGAGCTCGCCCACCACCTGGACGCCGACGAGCGACGTCCCGCCGAGCTCGAAGAAGTTGTCGTGCACACCGATCTCGTCGACACCCAGGTAGCGCTGCCAGACCTCGGCGATCACTTTTTCCAGCCCGGCGACCGGGGCGACGTACTCGGTGCTGAGCTCGCCCCGATCGTGACGCTCGGCGGGAGCGTCGAGGCCGGCGAGCTCCGTCGCCAGGCGGGTGGGATCGAAGTCCGCGTAGGCTTTCTGTACCGCGGCGAGGTCGCGCGGCGAGACCACCAGATGCGGCGGCACCCGGGGCGCCGAGAGGACCCGGCGCAGCACTTCGGCGGCGTCCGCCGGCTCGACGGTTCCCTCGAGGATCGCCGCCGCCAGGTCCGTCTCTTCCTCCGCGGACCCGTTCGCGGGGGACGACATCCGTGCCAACTCCTCGACCGCCGCCAATTCGAGGCGCTTCATCGAGAATCCTTCGACCACGACTCGCACCGCACCCTCCGTGTCGAAGAGGACGGCGTCGCAGGAGAGGGTGTCGCCCCCTTCCTTGCCACGTAGCACCAAGTGGCTGCGGAAGCGCTGCGGCAGCGCCGCGTGGCAACGCAGACGCTCGTAGGAGAGGGGCAGGTAGTCGCCCTCGCGGACCAGCTGCACGTAACCCACGGCGATGTCGAGAAGCGCCGGATGGAGCTCGCACCGGACGAGGTCGGAGGCCAGGTCGTCGGGCAAGGAGATCTCCGCCACCAGCTCCCCTTCGCCCACCTGGACGCGCTCCAACCCCTGCCAGCGGCGCCCGGTGACGAGGAACTCGCGGCTCGAGCGCGCCACGGCGTCTTCGGCGGTGATTTCGCCGCTCATCCGCCTCTCTATCTCTCCGAAGTCCTGCTCGAGGACGGCCGGCGCCTTGGCGGCGACCGCCACCTCGCCGCGGCAATGCTCCTTCCAGCCCTCGGCGGAACCGGCCGGCCGGCTCAGCACCCGGAAGCGGGCGGCCTCCCCGGCCTCCTCCAGGTCGAAGACGGTGAGCACCTCGCGGCTTGCGCCGTCGTCGACGACGAGGGGCTCCGGGAAGACCACGTCGCGGATCTCGAGCGGCCGGCTCGCGGCGCGCTCGGCAAAGGCCGCCCGCGCCATTTCCAGGTAGGTCGCACCGGGCACCGTCGGCCGGCCGGCGATCCGGTGCTCGGCGAGCACCCACTGACCGGCGACGGTGTAGATCGCCCGGTAGACTTCGCGCTCGGCGGTCTTCACCATGCGCAGGCCGAGCAACGGATGGCCGGGCGCCCCCGCGGCCGCCATGCCGACGCCGCGCCACCGGTCCCAGCCCAGGGAGAGGATCCGCGCCCCGCGGCGACCGCCGCCCAGGCGCCGGGTTTCGGCCTGGGCAAAGGCGTCGAGAAAAGCGTTGGCGGCGCAGTAGTCGGCCTGGCCGAAGCCGCCGGCGACCGCGTTGATCGACGAGCACAGCACCAGGAAGTCGAGGGGCTCGCCAGCGAGGGCTTCGTAGAGCGCCCGCGTGCCGGCGACCTTGGGGCGCAGCACTGCCGCCGCCGCCGCGGCGGAGCGCGTCTCGACGAGGCCGCCGCCGGCGATTCCGGCGGCGTGGATCGCCCCGCGGATCGGTCCCAGGCGCGTGCGGGCCTCCTCGAGCACCGCCGCCAGGGCGTCCTTGTCGGCAACGTCGGCGGTGGCGGCGAAGACCTCGGCGCCCGCCGCCTCGAGCTCGCGCACGCCGCGGATCGCCCGCGACAGGGGATCGTTCTCGCCGCGCTCGGCGACGGTGGCGTCCCACGCCTCGCGCGGCGGCAAGGAGCGGCGGCCGACGAGCGCCAGGCGGGCGCGGACTCCGTCGTCGCCGAGCGGCGTCGCCTCGACAAGGGCGCGCGCCAGCACGAGGCCGACGCCCCCGAGGCCGCCGGTGACGAGGTAGGCCGCCCCCGGCGCGAGCCACGGCTCGGCCGGCGGCAGCGTCACGGGCTCGAAGGCACGCACCCAGCGGCCGCCGCCGCGCCAGGCCACTCGGCGTTCGGCGGCGCTGGCCGTCTCGAGCTCTGCGGCGAGGTCGTCGAGCAGGTCGCCCGTGTCCTCTTCCGAGTCGGGGTCGACGTCGATCGAGCGGCAGCGAAGCCGCCGCAGCTCCTGGGGCACCGCCTCGAGCAGCCCCCATAGCGCCGCTCCGGCCGGCTCGACGGCCTCCTGCGGCTGGACTCGCCAAGCGCGGCGAGTCACCAGGTCGAGCGCCACCGGCGCCTCGCCGGCGAGCCCCGCCAGGGCCTGGACCAGGGCGAGCAGCGCCGCCACGGCGGCCTCCGCGTCGGCGAGCTGCGCCGCCGGCGCGTCGAGCGGCCAGGCACAGACGACGCGGTGCGGCGCCTCGCCGAGCTTCTCGAGAAACGCCGCGTAGCCCTCCCTCCCGCGCAGCTCGCCGACGTCGGCCGTCACGAGCCGCCGGTCGTTTGCCGCCAACCGCTTGGCCAGACGGACGCCGAGGGCGTCGCCGGCGACGAGCAGCAACCAGGTCTCGGGAGACGCCGGCCTGGCCGCGGCGGCACCCAGGAACGACGGCTTCCAGACCGGCGCGTAGAGCCAACGGCCGACGTCGTCGTGGCGGGTGAGGGCCGGGCGCTCGGCGGGGGCTTCGCGGGGCGGTGCCGCGGTGACCCAGTAGGTCTTGCGCTCGAAGGGATAGGTCGGCAACGCCAGGCGCCGCCGGTGCTCCTCACGGTAGAAGTAGAAGCCGTCCCAGTCGATCTCCACCCCGGCCTGCCACAGCCGGCCGAGGGCGCTTGACATGACCTCCTCCACACCGTCGCGGTCCTTGGGATGAGGCAACGAGGAGACGAAGACGCGGCCGCGCGCCTGCGGCCGGGCGAGGGTGGTGAGCGTGTGCCCGGGTCCGACCTCGAGAAAAATGCCCGGATCGGCGGCCAGCCTCGAGACGGCGTCGGCGAAGCGTACCGGCTCGGCGAGGTGGCGCCCCCAGTAGCCAGGGTCGGTGGCTTCCTCGTCGGTGATCCAGGTGCCGGTGAGGTTGGAGACGAAGGGGATGTCGGGCTCCCCCAGGTCGAGCCGGGCCACCTCTCGGACGAAGGGGTCGACCGCCGGCGCCATCATCGACGAATGGAAGGCGTGAGAGGTGTGGAGCCGCCGGTGGCGGACTCCGGAGCTCTCGAGCTCGGACGCCAGCGCGAGGATCTCCCGCTCCGGTCCCGACACGACACAGTCGTCGGGACCGTTGACCGCCGCCAGCGATGTGGTGCTGTCGAGCAGCGCCAGCAGCTCCCCCTCGCCGAGGCCGACCGCCAGCATGGCACCCGGCGGCAGCTCCTGCATCATGCGGCCGCGTGCCGCGACCAGGCGCAGGGCGTCGCCGAAGTTGAAGACACCCGCCAGGCAAGCGGCCACGTACTCGCCGATCGAATGCCCCGCCATCGCCGCCGGAGTCACGCCCCAGGTCATCCACAACCGGGCCAGGGCGTACTCGACCGCGAAAAGCGCCGGCTGGGTGAGCCGCGTCTCGCGCAGCCGCTCGGCGGCCGCCGCGAGGTCGGTCCCCGCCGGAGGGTAGAGCACCTCGCGCAGGTCGAGACCGATTTCGGCCTGGAGCAGCTCGGCGCAGCGGCCGATTTCCTTCTTGAAGACCGGCTCGTTGTCGTAGAGCTGACGCCCCATCCCCAGGTACTGCGAGCCCTGGCCCGAGAACAGGAAAACCACCCGCCGCCGCGCCGCGGCGAGGCCGCCGCGCCGCGCCTGGGAGCTGCCGGGGCGCACCGGCGCGGCGGCCTGGACGTCGAGGCGTCCCGGGCGCAGGCGCTCGGGATCGACGGCGGCGAGCGCGGCGGCGGCTTCGTCACGGTCGCGAGCCACCATGAAGCGCCGGTGCTCGTAGGCCGTTCGTCCCACCTGCAGGGTGAAGGCGACGTCGGCCAGGTCGGCGTCGCTCGTGCGCAGGTGCTCGCCCAGGCGCCGGGTCGCCGCGTCGAGGGCGGTCGAGGTCTTGGCCGAGAGGAGCAGCAGGTGCACACCGCTCGAGGCGCTCGTCGGCGCTGGCGGCGGCGCTTCTTCCAGCACCACGTGGGCGTTGGTCCCGCCGATGCCGAAAGAGCTCACCCCGGCACGCCGCACCCGGCCGTGGGAACGCCAGTCGCGCCGCTCGCGGGGGACGAAGAAGGGGGTCGCCGCGAAGGGGATCTTCGGGTTCGCCGACTCGAAGTGCAGGCTCGGGGGGATCGTCGCGTGGCGCAGCGCTCCGACCGCCTTGATCAGGCCGGCGACGCCGGCGGCGGTGTCGAGATGGCCGACGTTGGTCTTCACCGAGCCCAGGGCGCAGTAGCCGGTCTCGTGCGTCACCTCGCCGCCGTGGGAGATGCGCGAGCCGCCGCGGTGGAAGACCTGGGTCAGCGCCGTCACCTCGATCGGGTCGCCGAGCTCGGTGCCCGTGCCGTGGGCCTCGACGTAGCCGATCGAGCGCGGCTCGACGCCGGCGGCGTCGAGGGCGGCGGTGATCACCTCCTCCTGCCCCTCGACCGAGGGCGCCGTGTAGCCGACCTTGAACGAGCCGTCGTTGTTGATCGCCGAGCCCTTGATCACCGCCAGTACAGAGTCGCCGCCGGCGAGGGCACGCTCGAGGTCTTTCAGCACCACCACGCCGAGGCCGTTGCCGAGCACCGTACCGGCGGAGTCCTTGGAAAAAGCGCGGCAGTGTCCGTCGGGCGAGAGGATGCCCCCCTCCTCGTAGAAGTAGCCCTGGCGCTGCGGCACCCGCACGGCCACGCCGCCGGCCATCGCCATGTCCGACTCGCCGGCCTTCAAGCTCTGGCAGGCCAGGTGGACGGCCACCAGCGAGCTCGAGCAGGCGGTCTGCACGTTGATCGAGGGGCCGCGCAGGTTGAGCTTGTAGGAGGCCCGCGTGGGGACGAAGTCCTTGTCGTTGGAGATGAAGGCCTGGTAGCTGCCGGCCAGCCGCGACAGGCGATCCTCTCCGGCGTGGAGCAGGTAGGTGTTCATGCCGACACCGACGTAGAGGCCGATCTTGCCGTCGTAGCGCCGGGTGTCGTAGCCGGCGTTCTCCAGGGCCTCGTAGGCGCACTCCAGGAAGAGCCGGTGCTGCGGGTCCATGACCTCCGCCTCGCGCGGCGTGAAGCCGAAGAAGGAGGCGTCGAAGTCCTCGGCACCGTCGAGCACGCCGCGCGCCCGGACGTAGCGCGGATCGGCGAGGACCTCACCCGGCACGCGCTCGGCGAGCTCGTCGTCGGTGAAGAAGGTGATCGACTCGACGCCTTCGCAGAGGTTGTGCCAGAAAGCGTCGACGTCGCGGGCGCCGGGAAAGCGGCCGGCCATCCCGACGATCGCCACGTCCATACGCTCGGCCAGCGCCTTCCGGCGTACCCGGTGAGGCTCGGGGACGGCCTCCTCCGGCGCCAGGCGGCGGGCGAGGGCGTCGATCGTCGGATATTGGAAAAGGTCGACCACGGTGACGTCGTCGCGCTCCAGGCGCTCGACGAGCAGGCGGTGCAGCCGCGCCGCGAGGAGCGAATGGCCGCCGAGGTCGAAGAAGTTGTCGTGCAGGCCCACGACCTCGACGTCCAGCACTTTGCACCAGAGCTCGGCGAGGGTCTGCTCGAGCTCGGTCCGCGGCAGCTTGCGCACCGCCGCCGTGGCCCGCGGCGCCGCCGTCCGGGGAGCCGGCAGGGCCCTGCGATCGACCTTGCCGTTGGGCAGGAGCGGCAGCTCGTCGAGGCGCACGAAGGCCGACGGCACCATGTAGTCGGGCAGGCCGTGGCGCAGGAAGCGGCGCAGCTCACCGTCGTCGGCCGCCTCGTCCTCGCCGTCGACGAGGTAGGCCACCAGGCGCGGATCGCCGGGATCGTCGCCGTGTACCACGACCACCGCCTGGCGCACGGCCGGATGGCCGGCGAGGGCCGCCTCGATCTCTCCCAGCTCGATGCGGTAACCGCGCACCTTGACCTGGTAGTCGACGCGGCCGAGGAATTCGAGGTTGCCGGTGTCGCGGTAGCGCGCCAGGTCGCCGACGCGGTAGAGGCGCTCGCCGCTCGCCGAGCCGAGCTCGGCGGCGAAGGGGTCGGGCACGAAACGTTCGGCGGTGAGCCCCGGCCGGCCGCGGTACCCCCACGCCAGGCCGTCGCCGCCGATCCACACCTCGCCGGGCACTCCGATCGGCACCGCCTCGAGGCGGGCGTCGAGCACGTGCAGCCGGGTGTTGGCGATCACCCCGCCGACCTGGACCGGCTCCTCCCCGGCTCCCACCCGCCGGACCGCCGACCAGATGGTGGTCTCGGTGGGGCCGTACATGTTCCAGAGGCTCTGCCCTTTCTCCACGAGCCGTGCCGCCAGCTCCGCCGGCAACGCCTCGCCGCCGCAGAGCATCTTGAGGCCCGGCCGGCCGCGCCAGCCGCTTTCGAGCAGCAGCCGCCAGGTGGCCGGCGTCGCCTGCATGACGGTGACGCCGCGCTGCGCGATCTCCTGGCCCAGGCGCAAGCCGTCGGTGACCAGGTCGCGGCCCGCAAGGACGAGGCGCGCCCCCACCGTGAGCGGTAGGAAGATCTCCAACACCGCGATGTCGAACGCCAGGGTGGTGACCGCCAGCAGTACGTCGCGTGGCTCCAGGCCGGGACGGCGGCGCATCGACGCGAGGAAGTTGACCACCGCCCGGTGCGGGATCTCGACGCCCTTGGGCTTGCCGGTCGAGCCGGAGGTGTAGATTACGTAGGCCAGGTTCTCGCCCCGCGGCGCCGGGGGGCCGGGGCCGGACGCGGCCTCCGGGGAGGGTTCGGCGTCGATCTCCAGCACCTCGCTCGCCGCCGCGGCGAGACCGTCCAAGAGACGGCGCTCGCGACGGCGCGTCACGAGCAGCCGCAGCTCCTGGGCGCGGCAGGCGTCCTCCAGCATGTAGGTCAACCGCTCCTCCGGATAGGCCGGGTCGAGGGGCACGTAGGCGCCGCCCGCCTTCAAGACCCCCAAGAGGGCCACCACCATGTCGAGCGAGGGCTCGATGGCCAGGCCTACCGCCACGTCGGGGCCCACCCCCAGCCGGATCAGACGCGCGGCCAACCACGCGGCGCGCGCCTCGAGCTCGCCGTAGCTAAGCTCGCCGCCCTCGCAGGCGACGACCGCCACGGCTTCGGGGGTGCGCCGCGCCTGGGCCTCCACCAGCTGGTGGAGACAGAGCTCGCGCGGGTAGTCGGCGGCCGTGACGTTCCAGTCGTGGAGCAATTGCCGGCGCTCGGCGGCGGCGAGCATCTCGAGATCCGCGAGCCGCCGCTCGGGCTCGGCGACGGCCGACTCCAGGAGGCAGCGCAGGTGGCCGAGCAGGCGCTCGACGGTGCTCCCCTCGAAGAGGTCACGGTTATACTGTAGGGAAAGGCCGACTTCAGCGTCGACGGCGGCCGCTGTCAGGGAGAGCTCGAACTGGGCGGCGCGGGTCTCGAGCTCGATCGACTCCCACTCCAACCCCCCGAGCACCAGGCGGGTACCCTCCCGGCCCAAGGCGAACGCGTCGAGGCCCTCGCGGCGCAGGCGAGGGGCCTGCTGCAGGGTGAAGAGGACCTGGAAGATTGGCGAACGGCTCACCCCGCGCTCGGGGTGGAGGCGCTCTACCAGCAGGTCGAAGGGGTAGCCCTGGTGACGAAAGGCGTCGAGCACCGTACGCCGCGTCTGCGAGAGGAAACCGCGCCACGTCGTCTCGCCGGCAAGGTCGCCACGCATCACCAGCGAATTGACGAAATAGCCCACCAGCCCTTCGAGCTCCGGGCGCAGGCGTCCCGCGGTGGGCGAGCCCACCAGGATCCGGCGTTGCCCGGTGTAGCGGTGGAGCAGGGCCTGAAAGGCGGCGAGGAGCACCATGTAGAGGGTGGCGCCGGAGCGTCCGGCGAGCTCGCTCAGCCGCTCGCCGAGCGCCGCCGGCACCGCGGCGCGGCGCACGGCGCCGTTCCAGGTCTGGACCGGCGGCCGAGGCTTGTCGGTGGCGAGGTCCAAAGGCTCCAGGCTGCCGGCGAGCGAGTCGAGCCAATAGCCCTCCAGCCGTTCGCGCTCTTCGCCTTCGAGCGCCCGGCGCTCGAAGGCGACGTAGTCGCTGTAGCGCAGCGCGAGCGGTGCCAGGGGTAGAGGCCGGTTCTCCTTCTCGGCGAGATAGGCGACGCCGAGCTCCTCGAGCAGCACGGCCAGAGACCAGAAGTCGGCCACGGCGTGATGCACCACCAGGAGCAGGAAGTGCTCGCCTGGCCCCCGCTCGAGGATTCTCACCCTGAGCAGCGGGCACTGGCGCAGGTCGAATGGCCGATGGGCCTCCTCGGCCAGGCGGTCGCGCCATCGCGCCTCGTCCCAGCCTGCGGCCTCCTCGACGTGGAAGCTGAATCCCTTCGCGGCGTCGGCGTGGACCTCCTGCGTGACCTCACCGTGGGGGTCGCGGAAGCTGGTGCGCAGCGCCGGATGGCGCTCGACCAGGCGCCTAAAAGCGCGGCGCAGCGCGCCGGTGTCGAGCTCTCCGAGAAGGCGCGCCGCCGCCGCGACGTTGTAGGCCGGGCTCTCCGGCGCCAGGCAGTGGAGGAAGTAGAGGGCCTCCTGGCCGTAGGAGAGGGGATGCTCGCCCTCCGTTTCGCCGGTGGCCGGGATGGGCTCGGGAGCGTCGTCGGCGAGGCCTTCGAGGACCTCGTCGGCCAGCTCGGCGAGCGAGGCGCCTTCCAGCATCGCCGCCAGCTCGGGGGCGAAGCCCAGGTCCGACTCCAGCCGGCCGCGCAGCTCCATCGCCATCAGCGAGTCGAGGCCGAAGCTGGTCAGCGGACGATCCACGGCGATCTCGGCGGTCGCGACGCGCAGCCGGCGCGCCGCCTCACGGCACAGGTAGGAGAGCAGGAGCGTCCGGCGCTCGGCGGCGCCAAGGCCCTCGAGGTCGTGTCGCGAGAGGCTCGCCTCGCCTTCGGCTTCGGCGCCCCAGTCATACGGGGGCGCGCCTCCGGCGCGACCGCTCTCGCCGTCGCGTTCGGCGGCGCTCGAGCTCAGGACGCTCTCCCCCACCGTCCGGAGCTCGCCGGCCAGGTAGGCGTCGCGGCAGGCGCGGCGCTGGATCTTGCCGCTCGAAGTCTTGAGCAGGGTCCCGGTGCGGATCAGCACCACCGCGTGCACCCCCACCTCGTGCTCGTCGGCGATCGCCCGGCGTACCGCCTCGGCCACCCTCTCCACGTCCCGGGGGTCTTTGCCGAGACGGGCGTCGCGCCGCCCCTCCATCACCAGCACCAACCGCTCTCCGCCTTCGACGTCGACCGAGAACGCGGCGCTCGAGCCCAGGCGCAGCGCACCGTGGCTACGCTCCGCGGTCGCCTCGAGGTCGTGGGGATAGAGGTTGCGGCCGCGCAGGATGACGAGCTCTTTCAGCCGGCCGGTGACGAAAAGCGAGCCGTCGGTGAGGAAGCCGAGGTCGCCGGTGCGCAGGTAGGAACCGGCGTCCTCTTCCCCGGCCGGGCGGGCGCAGAAGTCGCGGGCGCTGGCCGCGACTTTTTGCCAGTAGCCGCCGGCGACGCTCGGCCCCCGTACCCAGATCTCGCCCACCTGACCGTCGGCGAGGCGCTGCTCGCTCACCGGGTCGACGATCGCCACCTCCTGACCCAGCCAGGGCCGGCCGCTACCCACCAGCTCCCGGCCGGTGGCGGCCGGCGATCCGGCGGCCGGCTCGGCACGGTGCTCCTCGAGGGCCGCCTCGTCGAAGGTGCGCACCACCGGCGGCTCAAAGCGCTCGCCGCCGGTGACGAGGAGCGTCGTCTCGGCCAGACCGTAGCAGGGGTAGAAGGCCTCTCGCCGGAAACCGCACGGCCGAAAGGCCTCGGCGAACCGTTCCAGGGTGGAAGCGCGCACCGGCTCGGCGCCGTTGAAGGCCAGGGTCCAGCTCGTCAGATCGAGGCCTTCGCGCTCCTTGGCCTCGACGCGGTCGACGCAGAGGTCGTAGGCGAAGTTCGGTCCGCCGCCGGTCGTCGCGCGGTAGCGGTCGATCGCCCGGAGCCAGCGCAGGGGCTTTTCCAGAAAGGCCATCGGCGACATCAGCACACAGCTCGCGGCGACGTAGAGCGGTTGCAGGAGGTTCCCGATCAGGCCCATGTCGTGGTAGAGGGGCAGCCAGCCCACCACCACCGACTCCTCGGTCATGCCGAAGGCACGGCGGATCATCTCCTCGTTGTGCAGCAGGTTCGAATGGCTCACCATGGCGCCCTTGGGGTCGCCGGTCGAGCCCGAGGTGTACTGGAGGAAGGCCAGCGTGTCGCCGGCGACGCCGCCGGCTCGCCAGGCACCGGCGTCGGCGTCGTCGATCCCGTCGGTCTCCACCCAGATCGCCGCCGCAAGCGGCGGGCTCTGGGCGGCGAGCACGTCGGAGCGCCCGCGGATCTCCGCCGTGGTGAGCACGGCCGCCGGAGCGCAGTCGCCGAGGATCGCCAGGAGCCGCGGCTGGACCCGGCGCCGGCGCGGCGGATAGGCGGGCACCGCCACCACCCCGGCGTAGAGACAGCCGAGGAAGGCGGCGACGAAGTCAAGACCCGACGGATAGAGCAAGAGCGCCCGCTCGCCCTGGAGGCCGACCTCCTGGAGCCACGCCGCGACGGCCCGCGCCCGGCGGTCGAGCTCGCCGTAGGTGAGCCGCGCCGCCTCGACCTCCCCGTCGGCCAGGAAGGTGTAGGCCCGGCGCTCCGGATCTTCCTCGGCATGGCCGCGCAGTAGCTCGACCAGGGTCTTGGGGTTGATCATCGCGACGGCTTCCAAGGTCTATTCCACGGTCCGCAAGTCGACGTAGCCGGGGTAGTCCTGGATGTGGGACAGGTCGTTCTCGAGGACCGCCACGTCGCCGCGCCGCTCGATTTCCTTGAAGCCGGCGAAGCGGTAGGTGACCACCATCAGCCGGTTGCGGCCGGTGGAGACGAGCTCGGCCCGTAGCCGGACGCCGGCGCCGCGTGCCCGCTTCATCAGGTATCCGAGGAGGATCGAGCCGACGCCCCGCGACATCACCCGGCACGACATCAAGAGCAGCTTGAGCGTCCAGACAACCTGTCCCAGCTCCACGAGAGCGAGGCCGATCTTGCCGTAGGTGCCGTACTTGTCCTCGAGGCTCGCGACCAGCAGCAGGTGGTCGTCCGACTGGCGACACGCGTCGAGCTTCTCGTAGGAGTAGGTGACGCCGGTCGAGTTGAGCTGATGGGTGCGCACCGTCAGCTCCTCGGCACGCTGCAAGTCCTCTTCGCTCGCCGGAGCGATGGTGAAACGCATGTCGAGGGAGGCGAGGAACCCCTCGTCGGGTCCTTCAAATGCCTCCTGGACCTTGTTGCGCGTGGCGTCGGCCTGGTACATCCGGCGCCGGAGGGCCGACTCGTCGGTCAAGAAGCGCGGTATGAGCTCCGGCCGCTCTGCGAGCCCGGGAACTTCCTCAGCGTCGTAGACGAGCACCTCCGGCAGGGCGTAAGCCACCTCTTCGCGCTCGAAGGGCTGGTCGTCGACGAACGCGACGGCGTCGAGGCCGACGTTGATCGACTCGGCGATCCTCTTGATACCGGCCGACTTCGCCGACCAGCTGATCTGCGGATAGAGGAAGTAATGATCGAGGCCGAGGCGAGCCAGGGCCTCCATCGCCATCTCGGGGTCGTTCTTGCTGGCGATCGAGCACAGGATGCCGCGCTGGTCGAGCGCCTCCAAGGTCTCGCGGGCGCCGTCGCGCAGGCGCAGCTCGTCGCCCTCGATCAGCGTGCCGTGCCACAGGGTTTCGTCGAGGTCCCAGACCAGGACCTTGACGACGCGTTCTTTCTCCATGTCCGTCCTCCCTCCCTGGCGATCTCAGAGCTCCGGCAACGGGAACCGCGGAATGAGATTCTGCTGGATCTGGGTCGTCCCCTCGATGATCTCCGTCACCTTGGCGTCGCGCAGGTAACGTTCCACGGGATAGTCCTCGGTCAGGCCGTTGCCGCCGAAAAGCTGCACCGCGGCATTTGCCGCGGCCACCGCGGTGCGCGAGGCCACGTACTTCGCCATCATCGTCTCGGCGGCCGCGGCGGGGTCGCCGTCCTGGCGCAGGGTGGCGGCGCGGCAGCAGAGCAGCCGCGCGGCATGCGTCGAGGTAAGCATCTCGGTGAGCTTGCGCCGTACCAGCTGGTGCTCGGAGATCGGCTTGCCGAACTGCACCCGCTCGCCCGTGTACTGAAACGACGCCTCCACACAGGCGCGGGCGATCCCCACCGAGCCCCAGGCGACGCTGAAGCGGCCCTGGTCGAGCGCCGTCGACGCGACGTGCGAGAAGCCGAAGCCGATGCGCCCCAGGATCTGCTCCGCCGGTACCCGGCAGTCCTCGAAGAAGACCTCCGCCACCCACGTCGCCCGCGTACCGGTGATGGTTCGCATCGGCCGGCGGGTGATCCCCGGCGTGTCACCCGGCACGAGCAGCGCGACGAGCTTGCCGCCGACTGGTTGGCCGTCTTTTGATCCTTCACAGCGCGCGAAGACCATGAAAACGTCGGCCACCTGTCCGAAGGTGACCCACTTCTTGCGGCCGTTCAAGACGAAGCTCTCGCCGTCGAGGCGCGCGGTGGTCTCGACCGCGGTGGCGTCGCTGCCCACGTTGGGCTCGGAGAGGCCGATGGCGGCGAGCTTCTCGCCGCTGGTGAGCTGGCGCAGGAGCTCGGGGTCGAGGTGGGTCCGGCCCCAGCGCCACACGGTGTAGGCGGTCATGTCGTGGACGGTCAGGAGCGACCGGGTCGAGGAGCAGGCGCGGGCGATCTCCTCGGTCAGGAAGCCGTAGAGCAGCGGATCCATGCCGCCGCCGCCCGACTCCTCGGGCAGGCCGGCGCCGAGGTAGCCCGCGTCGCGCAGCTTCTCGCGCATTTCCATCGGGACGGCCCCCGCCTTGTCCCACGCCGCCGCGTGGGGGGCGACGTGCTCGTCGACGAACTGGGCAAAGCGCTCCCGGGCCGCGCGCTGGGCAGGGGAGAGCTTCAGCCACATGCCGGATTCGCTCACGGTCCTCCTCCTATGCGGACGCGCCTCTCTTGCGCTCGACGAGGGCGTCGATGGCGTTCAGGCTCCGGAAGTTGTCGAGGTCCAGGTCCTCGTCCTCGACCGTGATGCCAAACTCCTTCTCGACGAACTGGACGAGTTGCATGGCCAGGAGCGAATTGACGAAGCCGAGGGCGAAGATGTCCTCGTCGGCCGCAAGCTCGTGGTTGCGCAGGAAGCGGGCGAGGAACTGCCTGGTCTTGGTCTTGCGGTCGTCCATGGAATCGAACCTCTAGAGCGTGGTGGCGTAGTCGTAGAATCCGCGGCCGCTCTTGCGGCCCAGCTCGCCAGCGAAAACCATCTTCTCGAGCAGCGGGCAGGGACGGAACTTAGGGTCCCGGTAGCTCTCCCAGAGCACCACGAGCGAGTCGAGGATGGTGTCGAGGCCGATCAGGTCTCCGGTCTCGAGCGGCCCCATCTTGTGGCCAAAGCAGGTCTTGAAGAGACGGTCGACGTCCTCGGCCGGCGCGACCCCGTCCTGGACCACGAAGATCGCCTCGTTGATGGTGAGCATCAGCACCCGGTTGGTGACGAAGCCCGGCATGTCGTTGACCACGATCCCTTCCTTGCCCATGCCGGCGAGGAAGGCGCGGGCCGTCTCGAGGGTCTCTTCCGAGGTGTGGTGGCCGCGGATCACCTCGACCGTGGGCTTGAGCGGTACCGGGTTCATGAAATGCATCCCTACGACCCGGTCGGGACGCCGAGTGAGGGATCCGAGACGGGTGATGGAGATGCACGAGGTGTTGGCCGCCAACACGCACGGCTCGGGGCACACCTCGTCGAGCCGCGGGTAGACCTCGGCCTTCACTTCCCATTTTTCGATCACGTTCTCGACCACGAAGTCGGCCTTCGAGAGCGCCTCGTAGTCGGTGGTGGCCTCGATGCGCCCGAGGATCGTGGCCGCGCTCTCCGCGCCCTCGTTCTTCTTGGCGAAGAGGCTCTGCATGCGCAGGTTCTGCCGGATCTCCGAGCGCGCTCGCTCGAGCTGGGCCTCGCCGAGGTCGATCAGGACGATCCGGTGTCCGGTCTGGGCCAGGTTCTGAGACACGCCGACTCCCATGACGCCGGCTCCGATGACTCCGATGGTTTCTAGCTGCATCCTTCTTCCCCTGAAAATCGGAAAACGGCCCCATTGGCGACATGAGCCCCCTGAGGGGTCCGTAGGGTCACGGGATCCTGAGACAGGCCAGACAAGGCACGCTTCGGACGCCTCGCTGGGTCGATCTTTGTCGTTCGGGTGGCTTGACGGCTCACTGAAGGGAATCCATCCCCTTCAGACACCTGACCTGAGGATGGACACCGGAAGCAAGAACCGCCGGTGACAACTCGACCACGGAAGTCCGGCAGACGCCGGGCTCCTTCGACCAAAAAGACCAAACTTCCCGCTACCGCGCATCTTGCCCGACAGCACTCTCGGATCTTAAGATATCACAATCCTGCGCTCTTGTCGAGCCTGACATGAGCTTTCTGAGCTTTCACGGCTCGTAGACGACATACCTACGGTTGACCCGCAAACCTTCCAGGACGAGCCGCTTGCCGAGCGGCCAGCGCACCTCGATGCGTTCGACGCGCAGCGCCGAGCCGAGCCCGAAATGTAGCCGCGAATCCGACGCGGCGCAAAAAGAGCCGCCGCGCGTCGCCTCGCGGCGCTGGATCTTGCCGCCGGCTCTCACCCAGGCCCGCGCCCCCTCGCGCGTCCCGGCGCGGTCGCGCAGGTCGAGTTGGAGGAAAGCGCCGCCGGGCGAGCCGCCGTCGTTTCGCAGCAACGTCGGCCGCGTCCCGATCTCCAGGACGACGAGGTCGACGTCGCCGTCGTCGTCGATGTCGCCGAACGCCACCCCGCGGCTCACCTGGGGGCCGTCGGCGCGGCGGACGATGCGCTCCGAGGCGTCCGTGAAGCGCCCTCGCCCGTCGTTCAGATAGAGCTGGTTCGCCTGGCGGTAGGTCTCGCGGGTACGGCCGTCGACCTCGGGGTAGATGTGGCCGTTGGCCACGTAGAGGTCCTGGTCGCCGTCGTTGTCGAGGTCGTGAAATCCCGTGCCCCAGCCCATCGGCACGCGGCTCGGCCCCCCGAGGCCCGACGGGTGGCTCACGTCCTCGAAGAGGCCGTCCCCCTGGTTGCGGTAGAGGGTGTTGTGGTCGAGCGCGAAGTTGGTGATGAAGATGTCGAGACGGCCGTCGCCGTCGGCGTCGCCCATGTCGACGCCCATGCCGGCCTGGGTGCGGCCCTCGGCCTGGGTCGCGACGCCGGCCAGGAGAGCCTCGTCCTCGAAGCGTCTGCCGCCCAGGTTGTGAAAGAGGAAGTTCGCTCCGGAGTCGTTGCCGACGAAGAGATCGACCCATCCGTCGTCGTCGTAGTCGCCGAAGACCGCTCCGAGGCCGTACTCCGGGGAGACCTCGTGGACGCCCGAGGAGGCCGAGGCGTCGGTGAAGCGTCCGCCGCCTTCGTTGCGGAAGAAGCGGTCGGCCTGGCGCGGCAGACCGACGGGGCCGCAGGCGGTGTCGACCCCCTCGTAGGGGCACTGGGGAGGCGGCTTGGCGAGGTCGAAGACCAGGTAGTTGGTGACGTAGAGGTCCATGTCGCCGTCGTGGTCGACGTCGCCAAAGGCGGCGGAGGCGCCGTAGCCGGGGTCGGCCGTGCCGGAGGCGGCGGAGGCGTCGCGAAACGTGCCGTCGCCCTGGTTCAGGTAGAGGACGTTCTCGCCCCAGTTGGTGACGTAGAGGTCGGGATCGGAGTCGCCGTCGACGTCGGCGACAGCAACCCCCACGCCCCAGGAGGTGTCGCCGACGCCGGCCTGGTCGGTCGTGTCGACGAAGCGCCAGTCTCCGTCGTTGCGGTAGAGGACGTTGCGCACCGGCTCTTTTTCGCCGCGCAGCATCTCCAAGTCGCCGCTCGTGCCGACGTAGAGGTCGAGGTCGCCGTCGCCGTCGTAGTCGAAGAGCGCGCCGCCGCCGCCCAGCTGCTCGATGATGAAGTACTTTCGGGTGTGCGAGCCGCAGACCACCTCGACGTCGATGCCGGCTTCGCGGGCAACGTCGCGTAGGAGGAAGCCTTCGGCCGTCGCTGCGGCCGGCAGGGCGGCGATCGCGGCTGCGAGGACGAGCGTCCGTTTCACGGCGTCCACAAAGTGAACCTTACCACCTGGCCGGGCTCTCGGCCCAATCCGTTGTCCGATCGGCCGTCGTATTCAGGGGTGGACAACAGCTACCGAAATCGGGGAGATGACGATGACGACCATGACAAGCAAAGCGCGCAAAGCCCGGCTACTTCTCGCCTGGCTCGTCGGCGCCTACCTGGCGTGGATGTACTTCAAGATGGGCTGGGTGAAGTTCGACCCGGACGGATTCTGGACGGACGCTTTTGAACGCTGGGGCTATCCCGTGTCGCTACGCCTCCTGGTGGGGCTCATCGAGGTCGCCGGCGCCGTCCTGCTTCTGATCCCCTGGACCACGTCGTACGGAGCCCTCGGTCTCGGCGCCGTCATGATCGGCGCCTGGGTCACGAGGTTCAACGACGGACGCATGGTGGACGTGGCCTGGATCACGGCGTACACCGTCGCCTTGGCCTGGATCGCCTTCGAGTGGTGGGAATGGCGCCGTCCACGGATACGGCTTGGCAAGAAGAAGAACGAAGCCGGCTGACCACGGCCTCGGGACCGCCCCTCCGGAGACGGCCTAGCCCGGGCGGCCGTCGCCCTGGATGCGGTCCGTGGGTGCCTCGTCAAGGTCCTGGACGTCGAGGGCGGCGAAAGGCGGGACATGGTGGCCGGCATGATGCGTTTGGAGGTCAACGACCTCCTCGCGGCTCACCTCGAGCCGTCCAAGGAGTGGACTCGGGAGATCTCCGAGCTGACGCGCCGGACGGCTCAGATCCGGTTCCTCGAACGTCTAATGGCTAAGCTCGAGGTGATGTCTGCGACCTCCGAGGAGGCGGCCGGGCTTATCGAACTGGGTTACGGCAAGGTCCCCGCCGTGGATAGCCTGCGCGAGACGGCGCGCGATCTGACCTCGCAGGTCTCCTCGCTCCTCAAAGTTGCGGCATCCCTCAACGGCCTCTTCGGCGAGGAGCTTCCGAAGTGACCTGCATCGTCGCGGTCTCGGACGGAGAGAGGACGCTCGTTGCGGCGGATCGCCGGATGGCCGGCCTCGGGGGTGAGCACACCCCGCCGGAGTGCTACACGATGGACCATCCCAAGGTCTGGCAGGACGAGGCGTCGGGGGTGGTGTTGGACTTGTCCGGATCCCGGCGGATCGGCCAGCTGATCCAGCGGGAGCTACCGGCCTTTGACGGTCAGCTGTGGCGCTGGCTCGTCGGTCCGGTTTGCCGATCTCGTCCGGCAGATCAAGGCACAGCAAGAGGGGCTCAACCCTCGGACGATGCTCCTGGCCGCGCTCGGGCCGGAGATCCTGACGCTCTCGGTGTTCGATCTCGCCGTAACGGAGCCGGAGGCCTTCGGCACGGTGCGCTACTCCGCAATCGGCGCCGGTCGTCATTGGGCCTATGGCTCGCTCCGCACCTCGGCGGCGCTGGGAGCCGGCACCCTCGACGACTGGGCACGCCTGGCGCTCGAAGCGGCGGCGCAATTCTGCCCGGTGGTCGGTGGCCCGCCCTTCGATGTCCTGGAACCGACCGACCGGTCGGGAAAAGCGGCCGAAAAGGCTGCGACTTCGACCGTTGGGCTGCGGATCTGATGCTCTAATAGGCGTATCTCCAGGTCCTCGACCAGGTGGCGACGTCGACGCCGGCGATCGCCTCCGAGCTCGCGGCCGCGGCGGAAACGCCAGCGTCCATCTGGTCGGAGCGTTCAGCCTATGAAAATAGGCATTTCCTGATCCTGGAGCGCGTCCAGACGTCTCGCGGCCGTGGTGTCGATCGCCACCGATCGCCGCTGCTACAGCGGCATCAGGTCCTAGCTCTCGTCCTCTTCCTCGAGCTTCCCCTCCGCCTCGGGCTTCTTGAGCCTTTCAGACCTTGGTCGGGCTCCCCTTTGACCTCGTCGGCCTGATGCTGGAGAAGTATCTCGAGGTTCTGGCGGGCCGCGGCGTAGTTGGGATCGATCTCCAGGGCTTGGAGGAAGCTCCTCTCGGCTTCCTTGGGCCTCCCCTGGTCGGCAAGGGTGCTGCCCAGGTCGTTGAGGGCCTCCGCGAAGTTGGGATCGAGCTCGCGGGCTCGGCGGTAGCTCTCTTCCGCCTCCTCGTGCTTTCCTTGGTCGGCAAGGGCGAGGCCCAGGTTGTTGGGGGCCGAGGCGTCGTCGGGATCGATCTCCAGGGCTCGGCGGTAGCTCGCCTCTGCCTCCTCGTGCTTGCCCTGGCCTCGAAGGGCGTCGCCCAGGTTGGTGTAGGCCGCGGCGTAGTCGGGATCGATCTCCAGAACTCGGCGGAATCTCTGCTCCGCTTTCTCGGGCTTCCCCTGGGCGGCGAGGACGTAGCCCAGGTTGTAGTGGGCCGCGGAGTTGTTGGGATCGATCTCCAGAACTCGGCGGTAGCTCTCCTCCGCTTCCTGGTGCCTCCCCTGGGCGGCGAGGACGTAGCCCAGGTTGCTGTCGGTTTTAGCGAGGCTGGGATCGAGCTGTAGGGCTCGGCGGAGTCTCAGCTCGGCTTCCTGGTGTTTCCCCTGTTCAGCAAGGGCGAGGCCCAGGTTGTTGTAGACCGCGGCCGAGTCGGGATCGATCTCCAGAGCTCGGCGGAAGCTATTCTCCGCTTCCTGGTGCATCCCCTGTATGGCAAAGACGTGGCCCAGGTTGTTGTGGGCCGAGGCGAACTTGGGATCGAGTTCCAAGGCTCGGCGGCAGCTCTCCTCCGCTTCCTGGTGCTTCCCCTGGTCGGCAAGGACGCGGCCCAGGTTACTGTGGGCCGCGGCGAAGTCGGGCTCGATCTTGAGGGCTCGGCGGTAGCTTGCCTCCGCGTCCTCGTGCTTTCCCTGGGCCACGAAGTAGGCGCCTTGAACCCTGTGGGCTCGCGGTAGATTCGGAGCGAGCTCGCGCGCGTCGCGGATGAAGCGGCGGGCTTCCTCTCGCTCGCTTCGATCCTGGTTGATACTCACGATGACCTCGGTTCCGGGCTTCCCTCCCAGGCGATCCCAAGCCTGATCTAGGAACCGATCGGCTTCAAGCTTGCGGTCCTGCGCTTCAAGCTCTACTTGCTTGGCGGCAAGCCTCTCGGCCTGCTCTGTTTGCTTCACGGCCTGCTCATCTTGCTTCTTGGCCTGCTCTGTCTGCACCATGGTGTTTCTTAGCGCTAACAAGACTCCGGCCAGGGCAAAAAGGAACGTCCACACGAGTTGCCATGAAGTTTCCTCCGGGTAACGCAGCCGAACGGCCAGGCTTGCGGGGACGGCCAGCACGAAGACGAAGACGAACGCCCAATCGCGTGGGCGTTGGCTCACGGTCACGGGTGGGTCTCCCCGTCGCGGTTCGTCGAGATCATCCCTGTCATGTTCACCAGGATACCGCCTCCGGCTCCCCCTGCGCTCGATGGACTCCGGATTCTTAGCCCCTCAGACCTCGTGACGTGGCCTCTGACGGTCAGGCCGTCTTCGGCCGGGTCAGGCCGTCTTCGGCCGGGTCAGGCCGTCTTCGGCCGGGTCAGGCCGTCTTC
>CBDUYN010000037.1:0-64080 GCA_965371445.1 uncultured bacterium
GGCGCATGCTCAGATCCAGCTTGCCGCGCCACGCCCGGTAGAGGTCGCAGAAGCGACTGTACTGGTAGCCCTCCGGGTGGACCTCCCGGTACTCCTCCCAGAGGAGCTGGAGCGTGATACCGGGTCGCTTGAGCTCGCAATGAACCTCGGCCCAGTCCGGCAGCGCACGCTGCGGCTCTGCCGCCTTGTGCGGGAACAGCCGGCGCTCCAGCGTCCCCGAGTCCATCTCTTCCACCTGCTCCCAGCTGAGCTCAGCGTCCGTCGCTCGCCGCTCGTACTCCAGCACCGTGCTGTGCGACGCCCCGCACGCGCGGGCCGTCGGGCGGACCCCAAGGCCATGCGCCCACAGCAGTTTCAGAATCCTTCGGATCTTCTTCATCGGTAGTCTCCTAGCCGCCATCGTCGCTGCTGCCTCCTTGGTCGTTGGAGCCGCGACGATAGCGCTGTCGTGAGGACTACCCTGCGCCTTTACCCAGAGGTCTCAAGCCCATTCCGAGCCAAGCCGACCACCCATTCCGACAGCCGCCGTCCAGGTGGTCGGCTTCCCGTCGGAATCGGTGGTCGCCTTGCGTCGGAATCGTTGGTCGCCTTGCGTCGGAACGGTGGTCGGCTTGGCTCGGAATACGCAACCTGAGGACGTTCGTCGAAGCGTCGGGGATGGACCTCAAGATCCTGGCTCGCCGCGCCGGGCTGACCGGTCCCGACTTGTCGGCCTTGTTGGCGGAGGGCGGTCCGTCCCCAGGGCTCGGCGAGATGCTCGCCGTGCTCAACGGCCTCGACGTGGCCCACTACCGGTTCTTCGGCGACTTCTACGGCTCTCCGACCACGGAGCTGGAGACGAGGCTCATGGCCTTGACGGAGGAGCTCCTGGAATCGGGGACGGTGCAGCGAGAGCGGCTGGACGCCGCGATCGAGAGGTGCCGCTTCCGCGACGCCGACTGACGATTTCGGACGGAGGGCACGGTGTCCTCCGAACTTGGTAACCGTCCCGGTCCCGGAGGCGTCGAGGCGTCCGAGGGTCCGGGGCACACATGGAGGACCTCAGTACATGGCAAACCTGACTCCCAGGCCCCATCTGTATGGCGACGAGCAGACGCGGGACATCACGACGATCATCGACGCCCAGCGCGACGAGGTGACCGCGGCGGCCACGGCGCTCTTGACACCGGTCTGGCCGGACGGCCGGCCGATTCCCGACTACGCCGCGGTCCAGGACGGCAACAAGATCCTGTTGCTGGAGGCCAACGGTGACGTCTTCGTGAAGCAGCAGGATCTGCAGGCCGCGAAGGCGGAACGCAAGAACACGAGCACCTTCTGCACGAAGGCGACCACCTCCTTGAACTCGGTGCTGCGGCGCCAGGGCCGTCTCGTGCGGGAGCACCACGGCGAGGAGGCGGTGCGGACCCTGGGGCTCGACAAGAAGACGGAGACCCGGCGGACCGCGGCGTCGAGCCACGGCAAGCAGATCCTCTCCCGAATGCGTCCCTACCTACGCGGAGCAGGGGTTCGAGGCTGTCGAGGGCACGACCTCCCTCGACATGGCGACCGAGATCGAGACGCAGGAGAAGTCCGTGTCGGACCTCGACGGCGGCCTCACGAGGCTCGACGAGACGAAGGCCGACGTCAAGGTCAAGCGGGCGGCCTACAAGAAGGCGTTGAAGCGGTTCCGCAAGGTCCGCAAGAGCGTCGTCGACTTCCAGGAGTCGTTGTTCAACCTGGTGGGCCGTGAGGACTTGGCGGAGAGCCTGCGTCCCGCGTTGCGTCCGATGTCTCGCCGGCCCGGCGAGGAGGAGTCCGCGGCCGAGGGCGAGGGCGAGGCTCCGAAGGAGTCTCTCGTCGTCGTCGAGCCGGTGAGCACCTAGGCGTCGACGGACTTTTCGTCCGGGTTGCCGGGCCGGGTCCGCCGGCTTGTGCGGCCCACGGCTCCGTCCCCTACGGGGGGCGGGGCCTTTTTTGTGCTCCCAGCAGGGGACCCACGCCGGAGAGGACGCGTCGGCTGGAATCGGGAGCTCTCGCGGCGCCGACAAAACCCCAGTCAAGAGAATCGAGGACTCTCGCGGCGCCGACAAAACGTCAGTCAAGGTGAACGAGGACTCTCGCGGCGCCGATAAAACCTCAGTCAAGGTGAACGAGGACTCTCGCGGCGCCGATAAAACCTCAGTCAAGGTGAACGAGGACTCTCGCGGCGCCGATAAAACCTCAGTCAAGATGAACGAGAGCTCTCGCGGCGCCGACAAAACCTCAGTCAAGGTGAACGAGAACTTTTTTGGCGCCGACAAAACCTCAGTCAAGAAAATGAGAACTTTTTTGGCGCGGATAAAACCTCAGTCAAGCGAATTGGGACCTTGTCGGGCCTGTTCGAGGTCCCAATCGTCCCGTTTTCGACCTTTTCGGCGCCGCGCAAGTTGCCAATCCGGCCGTTTTCGACCTTTTCGCGGCCCGCGAAGGTCCCAATTCGGCTGATTTGGAACTTTCCCGCGCCGAAAAAGTCGTCATTTTCTTGACTGAGGTTTTATCCGCGCCGAAAAAGTTGTCATTTTGGCCGCTTTCGGACCTGCTCGGCCACCGCTGGGAGCCGAGGCGCCCCGCCCGCCCGTCCCGAAGGGACGTCTTCTTGCCTTCTTGCGGACCCCAGGATGCGCCGGAGACCCCAGGATGCGCCGGAGACCCCAGGATGCGCTTATCCTGGGCTATGGGGTTTCAGAGGACCGACCGATTCATGCTCCGAAACCCCATAGCCCCGGATAAGCCTGTGGCGCATCCGGGGATCCGGAGCCGGCATGCTGGGTCAGGGATTGCCGGATGCCGCCCTGAGCGCCTGGACCAGCCGCTTCAGACCGTCCGCGCGCCTGGACGACGGAAAGAGGTCCACGCGCTGGAGGCTTTCAAGCGTCGTGGTCGCGTCGATCTCCAGGTCCGGGACGTCGCACTCGCACTCGTCAAGGCGGACCGGAATGAGGAGGATGCTGCCGGGCGTGTACGTCCGGTACTCGACGATCGCGTCGCGCAACTCGGGAAACACACCGGACCTGCCCCGTTCCCCGATGGCCCGCGACAGACACACGACGACGGCATAGGCGTCCTTCATCGCCCCCCGGATGGAGAGCTTCCAGTCCTGTCCCGGCAGGATGTCCTGGTCCCACCAGCCGGACTCGCCGTGTCCGAGCAGGTCGTCGTGAAGCTCTTGGACCGCGTCCGAGTCGTCGTGGCAGTACGAGAGGAAAACGTGTTTTTTGTTCACGGTCCTCTCCTGGGGTGGCTCGGCGTCCTTGCCGACGTCCGGGTCGTCCTTGGGGCACGGACGCCACCGGCACCGCCGGCAACTCGCGGACGATCGCGTCGAGCTCCAGGACGTCCTTCTCGCGACGGTGGTATCCCGTCTCCTCGACGAGCCGACGCGCCCGTCCGAGCCTTTGCCGCGCCCCGTCCGGACGGCCCAGGACGACGTCGAGCCTGGCTCGTTCCAGGTGGACGTCACACTCATGAACGCATCCGTCCGCGCAGGGCGATCTCCTCCGCCGCGTCGAGATCGGCGCGCGCGCCTGGGGTGTCCGGCTGGACGCGTCGTAAGGCGGCGCGGGCCAGGAGTCCGCGGGGCAGGTAATCTTCGCGGCCTCCTTTGCGGAACAACTCGACGGCACGATCCAGATACCTCGCGGCCCGTCCCATCTCCTCTTCTTTTCTGGCCCCCTCTCCCCCGGCTCGCTGGTGGATCGGGAAAACGGTGGGCGGGGGAGAGGGTTGGGCCGGCCGGGAGCGGATGAGGGGCTGGCTGAGGCGTCAGCGCGAGGGCGAAATGAGCGTCAAGTTGTCGGGAGCGATGTCAAGTAGACCAAGGCCACGCCCAAGAAACTCTTCAGCGATTTTAAGCCCATAATCTGCTCGCTCTATCACCTCACGCCACTCCGCCACGGACGTCCCTTCGGGACGAAGAGAAGGCGGGACGCCTGCGCTCCCAGCCGTCCCTTCGGGACGAAGAGCAGGCGGGACGCCTGCGCTCCCAGCGGTCCCTTCGGGACGAAGAGAAGACGTCCCTTCGGGACGAAGAGCAGGCGGGACGCCAGCGGTCCCTCTACCAACAGATTGGAGGGCATGATTTCCGGAGCCCGAAGGGCGGCATGCGATAGCCCAGGGTGGGGGCGCGCCTTCCCTTCCGGAATGCCGCCCTGCGGGCTCCGGAGGGGAGGGGGGAGCTCACGCCACCCAGGGCTTACGCCCTGGGCTATCGCATGACGCCCTCCGGGCTCCGAGCTCCTCCGGAAGCTCAGAGCTTCCAGCGGACGCCGACGTTGGGAACGAGCGGTCCCCAGAGCTTCTCGTCGCCGACCGTCCGGACCTGGCCGTCGTCGCCGGTTTCGAAGTGGAAGGCGAAACCGCGGACGTTGGGGGCGTTGGTCAGGTTCTGGACGGTGAAGAAGAGCTCGAGCCGGCCACGCGTCACCTCGAAGACGCGGCTTAGCCGCAGGTCGAGGCGGCGGTAGGTCGCCAGGCGCTCGGCATAGAGGGGGCCGAGCACCGGCACGTATTGCAGACTGCCGTCCTCCGCGGTCACCGGCTCCACGGAAAGCGCTGTCGTCGGCCAACCGCTGCGCAGCTCGCCGGCGAGGTCGAGGCGCCAGCCGCGGGCGAGGTCGAGGCGACGAGGTCGAAGCGCAGGGTGTGCGGCTGGTCGATGCTGCGCGGCACGTCGCGGCCGTCGACGCGGTCGTAGCTGCGGGCGTAGGCGTAGCTCACGAAGTAGCCCGCGCGGCGGCCGGCGAGCTGGCCCTGGCCGGAAAGAAAGACCTCCAGGCCGCGGGCGACGTGGCGCTCCGGCGCGATCCGCACTCGGTCTCCCTCGAGCTCCGGCACGATGCTGAGAGGGTCGAAGAGATTCTCGAAGCGAACCCGCGGATCCTCGACGCGGCGCTCGTAGAGCTCGACGCGCAGGACCCGGGGACCGCCGCGCCGGTCGAAGGTGCGCTCGTAGCCCAGGATGCGGTGCTCGGCGCGCTCGGCGCCGGAAAACTCGGTCTCGCCGTCCTCGACCTGCAGCTCGTAGAGGCGCTGCGTCTGGTGGGAAAAGCCCCAGGCGAGGCGCAGCCGGCTGCGCGGGCCGACGACGTAGTCGACGTTTAGGCGCGGGCTGAGCTGATGGTTGTCGTCGAGGATCGAATTGGAGTCGAAGCGCAGGCCGACCTCGACGACGAGCGGCTCCCAGAGACGCAGCCGGTCGGAGACGTAGAGGCTCCATTGCTGCCCGCTAAAGCCCTCGTCGAACCGCGTCGTCCCCGAGCGCGGCTGGTCGCGGACGCCGGAGAGCGGATCGACCAGGTCGCGCTCGTTGACGTAGTCGTAGTCGGCGTCGAGAGCGCGGAGCTCGAACCCGGTCATGATCTCCTGGCGGGCACCGAGCTCAAGGTGCCAACTGTGAACGAGGGCGCCGACGTTCAGGTGCCGGACGTCGCTCAGGGTGAGCCGGCCGGTGTCGTCGCGTTCCTGGCCGCTGCGGTCGCGCTCGACGTGGCTCCACGACGACTGCGTCCGGACGAAGCGGTCGCGACGCAGCAGGGCCTGGTGCTCCAGCCAGCCGTAGAAGCTTTCGTAGCTGGTACGGAAGGCTTCGAGGTCGTCTCCGTCGCTCGTCGAGAAGTCGAGCTTGTCGGTGGCCAGGAGGCCGTTCGTGCGCAGGCTCGTCCGGGGTCCGAGCTCCAGGTCGAGCTTGGCAAAAGCGTCCCAGTAGCTGGGGTTCTCTGTCGCCTCGACGACGGCGAGCGGGATCTCCAGGAGGCTGCGGCGCAGGGACCCCAGCCAGTGTTTCCCCCCCTTGATCCCCCGAGGGGGACAGTGGCCGCGCTTCCAGGTTCCGGAAGTGGTCGCGAGCAGCTCGAAAAGGCTCGCGCCGAGCTCGGTGCGCCGTAGCCAGTCGGGCTCGAGAGTCTCCATCTCGAGGACGCCGCTCATGCGGTCGCCGTATTCCACCGAGAAGCCGCCGGTCGAGAGGGTGACCCCGCCGAGGGTCGACGGGGCCAGGATGGAGAAGGCGTTGCCGAAGTCCTTCAGGTGAAAAGGCTCGAGGACCTCGAGGCCGTCGAGGACGACCAGGACCTCGTCCTGGCGTCCGCCGCGGATGCTGAACTGCGCCGAGACGTCGTTGCCCGAGGTGCCCGGAAGGAGCGTCATGGGACGCAGGGCGTCGTCCCCGAGGTGGGGCAGGGCGCCGAGCTCGCCGGCGTTGAGGGCGACGGTCGAAAGCTCGTCGCCGAGGATCGGCAGGCGATTCGAGACGACGTCGATCTCGTCGCTCGCGCTCACCGTGTCGAGCGGCGCGGCCTCCGGCTCGGGCTCGTCGTCGTGGGAACGGGGGACGATCGCGAGGACGCCGCCCGCGGCGGGTCTGGCCTCGAGATCGTGCGGCCGCAAGATCTCGTCGAGGACGGCCCGCGGCTTCCGAGCTTCGGGCTCCTCGCGGACGCGCAGCTCGGGGCGTACCACCTGGCTGGTGAAGATCAATTGCAACCCCTGCTGCTTGAGGTCGAGGAGGGCGTCCTCGAGGGAGCGCCCGGCGTAGGGCGGACCGGCGGCGGCAAGGAACGGAAAGACCGCGACGGCCAGACAGAGAGCGGCCGTCAGGACGGTGCGCGGGCGCCGGAGCGGAGCCTGGCTCAAAGTCGCAGCTCCTCGCGCATGTCGAAGGCGAGCCGCGCCTGCTCCGCCGAGACCTCCTCCAGGCGTAGCCCGAGGACCTGGTTGAACGGGATACGCTTCTCGAAGGCCTCGCAGACGCGGGCGATGAGCTCGGAGTCGGGGTTTGGATCGCTCATGCGGGCGATGCTAGCACCAGCGCAGCCTCATCCGGCCTTGACGTCCGAGGCGGGCGAGCGGACAGCGGCGTCAGGGACCGGCAGCGTGACTCCTGCACCTCGCGGAGCGCCAAGCTCGCCGCCCCGTGTCAATCCTGCGAGAAGACGATCGCCACTGCGTCTTCGACGATCGGCCGCAGCTCGTCGGGCGTCACCAGGACCGGGTCTGTGTTGAGTAGCACGATCACCGCCACGTTCTCGTCGACGAGCCGCGAGAAGTAGCTGTGGAAGCCGACGTAGCCGCCCCAATGCCAGACGTGCCGGTAGGACGCGCCGCCAACCTCCATCTCGTCGACGTACCAGCCGTAGCCGTAGCTGCCGTACCCGGGGGTGTACATCTCCTCGAGGCTCGCCGCGGAGAGCAGCCCCTCGCCGAGGAGCGCCTGGTCCCACTTGTAAAGGTCCTCGACGCTCGCGTAGACCGCGCCCGCGGCGTAGGGGACGCTCGGGTGCAGGTACCAGGCGACGACCGGCGGGTCGAGCGTCGCGTAGCCCACGGCCTTGTCGGGAAAGTCCACCTCGAAGGGATCGTAGCTCGTCCGGTCCATGCCCAGGGGGGCGAGGATGTTCTCCGCCAGGAAATCCCGGTAGGAAAGCCCCGAGACGTACTCGACGATGAGCCCCGCGGTGACGAAGTTCGAGTTGCTGTACTCGAAGGCGCTCCCCGGCGGAAAGCTCAAGGGCTCGTACAGGAAATAGTCGAACAGCTGCTCGGGGGTGTGAAACGTCCCGAACAGGGGCCAGAGGTCCGGGTGGTTCGTCATCTCGAGGATCCCCGACGACTGGCTCAGCAGATGGCGGATCTTGATCTGATCGCCGCCGGGATACCACGGGATGTATTGATCGATCGTGTCTTCAAGGCTCAAGAGCCCTCTCTCCCGGAGCATCAGGATCGAGGTGGCGGTAAAGGCCTTGGTCATCGAGGCGATAGCGTGGACAGTGTCCGCCTCGTTGGGGATTTCCGCCTCGTAGTCGGCCATGCCGTAGCCGTCGGCGAGCAGCACCAAGCCGTCGCGGCCGACCAGGACGGAGCCGCTCAGCCCGTCCTCTTCCAGCTCCTCGAAGTAGGCCCTGAGCTCCTGCTTGACCAGGCCGTAGGCGTGGCCCTCGTCGGCCGCGGCCACCGCGGGGGATACCAAGCCGAGCGCCAGCGCGAGGCTGAGCGCCGCCAGCAATCGTAGCGTTTTCATCGTCGGTCTCCTTGCCTGTGGAATGTGTGGGAATGAGGCGTAGCCTCCTTATTAAGAGGAGATACGCAAGGCAAGGTTTTAAGTTGCTTATTTCGTACTGGATGCTCGAAGATCACTTGACGGTTTAAATGTTTATAAGTTACGCAAGGAGCCGCTCGACCTCGGGACGCGGCGTCGCCCCGTGGAGGATCGAGCGCACGAGGTTGTGCGGGGTGGCGTCGCCGAAGGTGAGAGCGACGAAGCCGCTGCGCACTCCCAGACCGAGGCGGCGGACGATCTCCTCGGCCGCCACCCCTTCGCCGGCGAGGCGCCGCACGTCGCCTTCGAGGTCCCGGAAACGCTCAAGCTTGCGCGCGATCGCCTCGCGTCCGCCCTCGACGAGAGGACGGTGACCGCAGAAAAGAACGTCGAAATCGAGCTCCAGGATTCGCTCCAGAGTCCGCAGCATGGCGGCGAAGTCCTCGTCGCGGCGAAAGATCCTCACCTTCTCGTGGATGAAGACGTCGCCCGAGAAAAGCCACCCTTCCTCGGCGACGTGGAAAACCACCTGGTCGACGGCGTGCCCCGGCGCCGCGACGACGCGTGCTTCGTAGGGACCCAGGGCGACGGTATCTCCCGGGATCGGTTCTACCTGTACAGGTCGCATCTTGCCCCACGCCATGTGCTGGTAGAAGGGGAGCGGCAGGTCGTGGGCGACGAGCCTCGCGGTCACCTCGCCGGCCAGAACCTCGACGCCCTCCCCGGCCAAGGCGGCGGCGTTGCCGGCATGATCCTCGTGGTAATGGGTCAGAAGGGCGCGCCGGATCCCGGTGCGGCTCGCAAAGCCCACGACCTTGGAACGGGCAGCGGGGAAGGCCGAGTCGACCATCGTGTCGCCGACGGCGTAGCAGTAGACCGGCATGACCTCGCGTCCGAAGTAGCGGCGCACGAGGCGCAGCACCGTCACACCCGCCATGTCGCGGGTCTGAAGACCCACCGTGTCGGGCCAGGGCCAGCGCGACCAGAGGGGGTCGAGGCGATGGTAGAGAGGTGTCTTGCGGGTCATGAGCGTCGCAACGAGGCCGGCCCCGTCCTCACAGACGATACTCCAAGACGACGACGGCAGCCCTCGAAACGGCTCCCTTGGACGCCGCGGGATCCTCTGGTAACGTCCGCAGCGAGGGAACCGATGCCAAGAGGAGATCAGATCGTCATGGAGCGCAGACCGTTTGTCCGGATTCTCGCCGGGGGCCTTCTCGTTTTCAACCTTCTTTTCGTGGCCTGCGGCGGCAAGGAGCAAGCTCCGCCGGAGCGGCGGGCGCCGTCCGCTCCGCAGGCCCAGGAGTCGGCGCCCCTGCCGGAAAAGGTCCGGATCCGCGCTCCCGACAACAGCGTCCTGGTGGTCTTCCGGCTGGCTCAGGAGGAGATCTCGATTCCGCTAGCGGAGAAGCCGCGCCTCCTCAGCCGGCGCCGCGGCCGCGACGGCGTCCGCTGGATCGAGCGCGGCAAGGGAACGGTCGCCTTCGTCGACTGGGACGAGAACGGCCTTGCCGTCCGCAACGGCGAGAAAGAGCTGGTCTGGCGCCTGCGGATCATCGAGGACGGATGGAAAGCCGCCAACCGACCCAAGGGCCGCTTTCCGTTCGTGCTGCGCGGCGCGGGGAACCGCTTCACGCTGGTGCAAAACGAGGAACGGGTGCTCGGCCATTTCCTCTTCCAGCCGGGACGCGGCAAGATCAAGGTCTACGACGGCGAGGAGGTCCTCGTCTTCAAGAGCGGCGAGGCGCCTCGCAACACCGCTTTCGGCGTCCTGCTGCTGCCCGGAGGCAAGGCCGAGGCGGTGGCGCGTTACGTCGCGATGGCCGAGCTCTTGCTGCCTCGGGACGCCTAGGAAGGCTGCGATCCCGGCCAGGGGGCCGACGTAGCCGAGATCCTCTCTTGCGCGTGTAAGAAACCCCCGCCGCCGACGTTTCCTACTGTGAGACGAACCATGAACGCAGGAGGAGACGAACTTGCTAGCCGCCGTAACCCACAGTGATCCGCTCCCGCCGCCCTCGGGCGACTTGGAGCGAATCTTCCAGCAGAGCCACGGCCAGGTCTTCGCCACGGCCTACCGGATGACCGGTAGCGCCCAGGACGCGGAGGACGTGCTCCAGACCGTCTTCCTGCGTCTCCTGCGCCGCCAGGACGAGCTCGACCTCTCGCCGAGCCCGAATAGCTACCTGCACCGCGCCGCGGTCAACGCGTCGCTCGACCTCATCCGTTCGCGGGCCCGCTCGCGGACGGTCCGCCTCGACGACTTCGAGGTCCCCGAAGGGCCCCACAAGAGCCCTGACCGCCTGCAGGAGGATCGCGAGATGCGCGGCCTGCTGCGCCAGGCCCTGCTGACGCTGACACCCAAGAGCGCCGAGATCTTCTCCCTGCGCTTCCTCGAGGACTGCACCAACCGGGAAATCGCCAAGACCCTCGGGATGACACAGACGGCCGTGGGCGTGGCGCTCCACCGCGCCCGCAACCAGGTCAAGAAAGAGATTCGCTCGCTCACAGGAGGTAATTGAGATGGCCAAGAACCAAGTCGACGAGCTGCTGGAACTAGCAGCATCCCAGATCCGCGAGACCGAGCCCGACCCGCAAGGGGTCGAGCAGGCCGCGGCGCGCGTATGGGCCCGGCTTTCGAGCTCGGAAGCGAGCACCGCGTCAAGCGCCGCCGAGGTCACGGAGATCCGTGGCTGCGAGGACTACCAGGCCCTGATCCCGGCCTTTCTCGCCGGCAGCCTGCCGCAGGCGCGCAAGATCCTGGTCGACGAGCACACCCGCGAATGTGTGCCCTGCCGCCGGGCGCTTCTCGAAGCCCGTGAGGGCAAGCCCGCTCGGCCCACTCCGCGGCGGCGCGAGACGACCCGCGTCATACCCTTTCCGGCCCCGGTGATGCGCTGGGCGCTCGCCGCGGCGCTCGTCGCGGGGATCGGCGCGACGCTCTACTTCGTGTCGGGCATGGTGCTCTACGGCGGCACGAGCGCCGTCGTCCAGACCGCCGACGCCGAGCTTTTCAAGGTGACCGAGTCGGGCCACCTGCCACTGAAGCCGGGCGACGAGATCCGCGAGGGCGAGGTGATCCGCTCCGGACGCGGCGGCGGTGCCGTCGTGCGTTTGGACGACGGCTCGCTCGTCGAGATGCGGGAGCGCTCCGAGCTGCGGGTCAAGGAAACCCGTGGCGGCACCACGATCGACCTGGAGCGCGGCAGCGTCATCGTCCAGGCCGCCGAGCAGCGCCGCGGGCACCTCTACGTCTCGACCGACGACTGCCTGGTCTCGGTCACCGGCACGATCTTCTCGGTCAACCACGGCACCAAGGGTTCGCGCGTCTCGGTGGTCGAGGGCGAGGTCCACGTCAAGCACGGCGGCAAGGAGAGCATCCTGTGGCCGGGCGACCAGATCGCCACCCAGGAGTACCTGGCGGCGATCCCGGTGGAAAAAGAGATCGCCTGGAGCCGCGACGTCGACCGCTACGTCGCGCTCCTCCAAGAGCTCGCCGAGCTCCGCCGCGAGATCGAGAAGCGGGTCCCGGCGCCGGGGCTGCGCTATTCGAGCCGGCTGCTCGACCTGGTGCCCGAGGACACGGTCTTCTACGCCGCGATCCCCAACCTGGGTCCGACGATCGCCGAGACCCAGGCGGTGTTGAACGAGCAACTCGACAAGAGCCCGCTGCTCCGGGAGTGGTGGCAGCAGCACGACACCAGCGGCCAGTTCGGCGAGCTGATCGACGGTGCGGTGTCAAAAATCACCGAGCTTTCCGAGTACCTCGGCGCGGAGACGGTCGTCACCGGCCAGATGAGTTTTCTCGAGCAGGAGTTCGGCGGTCCGCTGGTGCTGGCCGAGGTCAAGAGCGCGGCCGGTATCGAAGGCCTCGTCGAGGAGCTGGAAGCGAAGCTCGAGGAGGAGCTCCAAGAGGAGATCCACGGTGAGGTGGTCTTTCTCGACGATCCCCACGCCGACGCTCCGGAGGCCAGCTTCTACGTCTGGCTGACCGGGGACCTGCTGGCGGCCTCGCCGAAGCTCGAGCCGCTGCGCCGGGTGGCGGAGGTGACCCAGGGGGCGTCGAACCCCTTCGTGGGCTCGGACTTCTACCGGCAGCTCGCGGCGCTCTACGAAGACGGTGCCGAGCTCATCGTCGCCGTCGACTTCGAGGAAGCGATCCGGACGACCATCTCTCACACCGGCAAAGGCGCAAACGGCGGGGTCGACGCCCTGGAGCGCCTCGGGGTGCTCAACGCCCAGCACCTGCTTTTCGAGCAGAAGCACGTCGACAAGACCTACTACCGGGCGTCGCTGACCTTCAAGGACTCGCGCCGGGGTCTGGCCTCGTGGCTCGCGGAGCCGGCGCCGATGGGGGCCTTGCAGTTCATCTCGCCCGACGCCCGTTTCGTCGCCGCGTTCGTGGTCGAGGACCCGGTGAAGCTTTTCGACGACATCGCGACGCTCGCTCCCGAGGGCGGCCAGGAGATCGCGGACCTTCTCGCCGACGTCGAGTCGCGCTTCGGCTTCAACCTGCGCGACGACTTCGCGGCGTCGCTGGGCGGTGAGTTCGCCTTCGCCTTCGATGGACCGCTGGTGCCCACTCCGGCCTGGAAGGTGGTCATCGAGGTCTACGACCCGGCCCGTTTCCAGTGGACCCTGGAGCAGAGCCTCGCCGAGGTCAACACCCTGCTGGCGCAGGAGGGCAAGGAGCCGATCGAGATCACCCAGGAGGAAGTCGGCGGACGAACCTACTACAGCGTGCCGACCGATCTCGCCGAGGTCCACTACACCTACGCCGACGGGTATCTCGTGATGGTGCCGAACCGCGGGCTCCTCGACCAGGCGCTCCGGTTCCAGAAGTCGGGCTACTCGATCGTCGACGCGGAGCGCTTCCGCGCGCTGCTGCCGGCCGACGGCAGGAACAACTTCTCGGCCCTGGTCTACCAGGACCTGGCGAGCGTCTTCCAGGAGGCCCTGAAGCTGAGCTCAGTGGCGCTCAACGAGGAGCAAAAGGCGGCCCTGGAGGAGATCCTCGGCGACCGTAAGCCCACCCTGGGCTACGTCTACGGCGAGCGCGACCGGATCGTCTTTGCCGCGGCGAGCGACAACGACGTGATGCTCTCGGTCCTGGAGGCCCTCGCCGGGCTGAAGAGCCCTCTGGGCCTCTCGGGGCTCACCGACCTGGCCTCGCCGCTCGGTAACATCTGACCGGCCCTCTGCGTAGAGTCCCTTAAGCCGGCGGCTGCCGCCGCCGGCTTTCTCGTCCCGGCTTTGCATCTCGGGCCTTTCACCTGAGAGGATAGGCCCGCGGACGTGTCGTTTCTCGTTCGCGATCTTCGCGAAACGCTCGTCCCTTTCCCTTCCAAGGGGACCCACGTCCATCGGCAGGCCGCCCTCGACGGGAGCGGCCGTGAACGGGAGATTCATGGAACCGATCATCGAGCTCGACGGCCTTTCGGTCAACTTCGGCAGCGTCCAGGCGCTCAAGGACCTGCGCGGTTCTTTCGGGGCCCACTCCATCGGACTTCTGGGGCCCAACGGCTCCGGCAAGACGACGTTGATCCACACCCTTCTGGGCTTCCACAATCCGGCGGCCGGCACGGCGCGGGTCTTCGGCAACGACATTCGCCACCAGGACAGGGCCGCCCGGGCGCTCATCGGCTACATGCCGGAGCGCGACAGTTTCATCGCCGGCATGTCCGCGGTCCGATTCGTCCGCATGATGGCGGAGCTTTCGGGGCTGCCGGCGGAAGCGGCTCTGGAACGCGCCCACGAGGCCCTCTTCTACGTCGGGCTGGGCGAGTCGCGCTACCGCAACCTCGAGGAGTACTCCCAGGGCATGAAGCAGCGTGCCAAGCTTGCCCAAGCCCTGGTGCACGCACCGCGTCTGCTCTTTCTCGACGAGCCCACCAACGGCCTCGACCCGCCAGCCCGCGAGCGCATGATCGAGCTCATCCAAGAGATCCGCGACACCGGCGAGGTCCACGTGGTCCTTTCCTCGCACCTCCTGCGCGACGTCGAAGAGTGCTGCGAAGACGTCCTGATCTTGAAGAACGGCGAGATCGCCTACCACTGCAACCTCGAGGAGGAGCGCCGTGCCAACCGCAAGTTCCTGGAGATCGAGGTGGGCGGCGACCGCGACGCGTACCTCGAAGCCCTGCGCGCGATGGAGATCGAATGCGCCCTCCAGAAGCGCCGCATCAAGATGGTGCTGCCGCCCGAGGTCGAGATCCGCGAGCTTTACCGGCTCGCCGCCGAGAAAAAAGTCGAGATCCGTCACCTCGACTACAAAAAAGACTCGCTCCAGGACATCTTCCTGAAGGCCATGGACGAGGCCGCCTGAGGAGAGACTCAAGAAATGGCTGTCTACGAACGAACCTACCGCCGCTACCAGGGGCCGACGACGGCGCAGACGTGGCGTTTTCTCGTCTTGCCGCGCTACATCTTCAAGGACGTCTTCAAGTCGCGCATTCTGGTCTTCTTCTACGCCCTGTGCTTCGTCTTTCCGCTGATCTTGTCGGTGGGGATCTATCTGTTCAACAACCTGGACCTGCTGGAACAGTTCGGCAGTTTTTCCGACGCTTTACAGGATTTCGAGATCGACGCCTGGCTTTTCATGCGTCTGCTTCGCGTCCAGGGGGCGTTCGCGGTGCTCCTGGCCATCGTCATCGGTCCCGGGCTCATGTCGCGCGATCTGGCGAACAACGGGTTGCCGCTTTATCTCAGCCGGCCGATCTCGCGCGCCGAGTACGTGCTGGGCAAGACTTCGGTGCTCTTTATCCTGCTCTCGGCGATCACCTGGGTACCGGGCCTCTGGCTCTACGCCCTCCAGGGCATCCTCGACGACGGCGACTGGATGACGAGGCACCTGCGGATCGCGGTAGGCCTCGTCGTCGGCTCGTGTCTGTGGATCCTTCTCCTCTCGCTCATGGCGCTCGCTTTCTCCGCCTGGGTGAAGTGGCGGCCGGTGGCGACGTTTACGATGTTTATGATCTTTCCCACGGGTCAGCTCTTCGCTTTCATGTGGAACCTGCTCTTCCATACCGAGTGGGGCTACGTCATCCACTCGCCGCGGCTCGTCACGATCGTCTGGGCGTGGTTTCTGGGCACCGACATACCGACGGGTCCGCCGGTTTTCATAGCCTGCCTGGCCTTAGCGGCGATGATGGGCTTTTGCCTCCTTCTCCTGCATCTGAAGATGCGTGCCTACGAGGTGGTGACCTGATGAGCGCCGAAATGATCGTCTTCGACAACGTCTCCAAGTTCTATGGCGAGGTCCTGGGCATCAACCGGGTCAACCTCAAGATCCCGAGCGGCATCACGGGGCTCGTGGGACCCAACGGATCGGGCAAGTCGACGCTCATGAACCTCGTCACTGGGCTCCTGGAGCCCACCGAGGGCGAGATCCGGGTGCTCGGCATGAGCCCGGAGGATCCGGAGCGGCTTTTCTCCGAGGTCGGCTACTGCACGCAGTACGACTCCTTTCCCCAGGGGATGACGGGGTACCGCTTCATTTACTCCTTCCTGAGGGTGCACGGCTTCACCCACGGCGAAGCCGACGACATGACCTGGAACGCTCTCGAGCTCGTCCGTCTGACCGACGCCGCCAAGCGCCGGGTCGGCGGCTACTCGAAAGGAATGCGCCAGCGCCTGCGGGTAGCCCAGGCCTTGAGCCACCGGCCGCGGGTCCTGGTGCTCGACGAGCCCCTGAACGGCCTCGATCCGATGGCCCGGGCCGAGGTGATCAACACCTTCCAGGGCATGGCCGAGGCGGGGAGCCACATCATCATCTCGAGCCACATCCTCCACGAGGTCGACATGATCTCCGACCAGGTCGTTTTGCTCTCGGGCGGCTACGTCATCGCCGAGGGCGACATCTCGGGCGTGCGCCAGGAAGTCGAGGCCGACCATCCGATCCAGATCCTCATCCGCTGCGACAAGCCGGAGGCGGTGGCGAGGGAGCTCTTCAAGAACGCTGTCATCACCGAAGCGAGCGTGAACGACGATGGCCAGGGCCTCCTGGTGCGGACCCGTGAGTCAGGGCGGTTCTACCTCCTCCTAAACGACATCGTCCTGGAGCAGGAAGTGGCAATCGAGACGGTGACCGTCGCCGATGCCGACGTCCGGGCGGTCTACCAGTATCTGATCGGTAATGAAAGGGAAGCGAGATGAGCGCGACCGACATGGAGAAATCGACGACTCGGGCGTTGCCGCGGCCGGCGGCCCAGGGACTCTTACAGCGTCAGATCTGGGGTATCCTTCGCCTGGAGCTGCGCCGCAACCTCTTTTCCCGGCGTTCCGTGGGCCTTTACTTCCTGACCTTCGGACCCGTGTCGCTGGCGTTGCTTGCGGCGATGTTCAGCTTCGCGAGCAAGCCGAGCGGCACCATCGAGGGCGCGGCGATGGTCTTCGCGGTGATTTTCGTCCTCTATCTGCGGGTGTGCGTCTACCTGAGCTCGCTTTTGATGTTCATGAGCCTCTTTCGTTCCGACATCCTTGAAAAGAGCCTCCACTACTACTTCCTGACGCCGGTGCGCCGGTCGCTCCTGGTGGCGGGCAAGTACGCCGCGGCGCTTTTCGCGGCCTGGATCAGCTTCGCCCTGGGGACGGCGTCGCTTTACATCCTGATCCTGCTCGCGGGAGGCCGGGGCGAGATCACGCACTACCTTTTCCAGGGGCCGGGCATCGCTCATCTCTTCGCCTACGTCGGTACGGCGATCCTCGGCGTGGCGGGCTACGGAGCGGTTTTCCTCCTGGCGGGACAGTACTTCAAGAACCCGGTGGTGCCGGCGGTCCTGATCTTCGGCTGGGAGTTCATCAACTTCCTCCTGCCGGCGACGCTGAAGAAAATCTCGGTGATCTTTTACCTGCAGTCGTTCTACCCGATACCGTCGCCCGACACGAGCCTCTTCCAGGTTTTTGCCGAGCCGCCGCCGGCCTGGGCGTCGATCCTGGGCCTCTTGGTCTTCACTGCCGTCGTGCTCTTTGCCGCCGGCTGGCGGGCACGGCACATGGAAGTCGTCTACACGGGCGAGTAAGCTCAGCGGGTGAAGATCCAGTTGAGCACGTTCAACGAGACGACGTCGTACTCGCTGGCTTCGTAGTCGCTCATGGCGATCCAGACGCCGGAGTGAACGGAATGCGGCTCTCGACGACCGCCTGGCGTGGATCGTCGGCAAGGCCCGCCTGCTGACGCAGCAGCGCCGCGAAAGCGATCATCGCCGCGTTGTCGCCCGAGAACACTAGGGGGACGAGCCGCAGGTCGACGCTCCGCTCCTCGGCCCAGGCCGCAAGCTCCCGGCGCAGCAGCCGGTTCGCCGCCGCGCCCCCCGAAACCGCAAGGAGCGGCATCGGCCGGGCCCGGTGAAGACGCTCCAGCCGGTCGACGATCTGCGCGGCGGCGGCCGCGCGGAATCCCGCCAGGACGTCCCGCGCCTCCTGGGGCGTCTCGTCGCCGGCGTTCTCGCCGAGGAGGCCTTGCCGTCCCAGGGCGTCGATCTCGCGAATCGCCTGGGTCTTGAGCCCCGAGTAGGAGAAGAAGAGCTCGTCCTTGGTGCGCGGTACCGCGAAGCGAAAGCGGTCGGCGTCGCCGCCCTCGGCGAGCTCGTCGACACGTGGTCCCTGGGGATAGGGCAGGTCGAGGCGCTTGCCCACCTTGTCGAAGACCTCGCCCATGGCGTCGTCGCGGGTCTCGACGAGGCTCGTGACCCGGCCACGATCGATGTCGAGGATCGACGTGTGGCCGCCCGAAACGACGAGCCCCACGAACCTCTCTGGGACCGTTCGCGCGTCATTGCCCTCGGCCGAGAGGAAGGGCGAGTAGAGGTGGCCCTCGAGGTGGTGGACGCCGTGGAAGGCGACGTCGAGGCCGAAGGCCATGGCGCGTCCGAGAGAGAGGCCGACGAGCAGGCAGCCGACGAGCCCCGGGCCGCGCGTCGCGGCGACGGCGTCGACCGCCGCGAGCTCGACGGCGGAGCGCGCCAGGGCTTCCTCCAGCACCGGCGGCCAGTTGCTCAGGTGCTCGCGCGACGCGATCTCCGGCACCACCCCGCCATAGGGACGGTGGGCGGCCAGCTGGCTGGAGACCACCGAGGCGAGGACCCGGCCGCGGCCGTCGACGACGGCGCAGGCGGTGTCGTCGCAGGAGGTCTCGATGCCGAAGATGAGCGGTCTCTCCATACGTGCTACCATATGGCCTCCAAGGACTGATGATCTACCTCCGGTCTCCCCAGACCGCATTCAAGGAGCCTTCCGTAATGACCGCCATCACCGACATCCTCGGCCCGGAGAATTCGAAGCACCTCCTGGAGCACAAGTGCGAGACGATCGACAAGTCGGCCCTCCACCTGCCCGGGCCCGACTTTGTCGACCGCATCTTCGCCCTGAGCGACCGGCCCATCCCGGTGCTCCGGAACCTTCAGGCGATTTTCGATCACGGCCGTCTGGGCGGCGCCGGCTTCGTCTCGATCCTGCCGGTCGACCAGGGCATCGAGCACTCCGCGGGTGCCTCGTTCGCCCCCAACCCGATCTACTTCGATCCGGAGAAGATCGTCGAGCTCGCCATCGAGGGCGGCTGCAACGCCGTCGCCTCGACGCTCGGCGTCCTCGGGGCGGTGGCCCGCAAGTACGCCCACAAGATCCCGATGCTCCTGAAGCTCAACCACAACGAGCTCCTGACCTACCCCAACACGTTCGACCAGGTGATGTTCGCCGAGGTCGAGCAGGCGGCCGACATGGGGTGCGCCGCCGTCGGCGCGACCATCTACTACGGCTCGGAGGAGTCGAACCGCCAGATCCAGGAGGTGAGCGAGGCCTTCCACCTCGCCCACCAGCTCGGCATGGTCACCTTCCTCTGGTGCTACCTGCGCAACTCCGCCTTCAAGAAGGACGGCACCGACTACCACGCCGCCGCGGACCTCACGAGCCAGGCCAACCACCTGGGCGTGACGATCGAGGCCGACGTCATCAAGCAGAAGCAGGCCGAGACCAACGGCGGTTTTACCGCCGTCAACTTCGGCAAGACCCACAAGCTGGTCTACGACGAGCTGACGTCCGATCACCCGATCGACCTCACCCGCTACCAGGTGGCCGGCTGCTACATGGGACGCATGGGCCTCATCAACTCCGGAGGCGCCTCGGGCTCAAACGACCTCCAGCAGGCCGTCAAGACCGCGGTGATCAACAAGCGGGCCGGCGGCATGGGGATGATCTCCGGACGCAAGGCCTTCCAGAAGCCGATGGCCGAAGGCGTCAAGCTCCTAAACGCCATCCAGGACGTCTACCTCGACGACTCGATCACCGTCGCCTGATAGAGCGATGTTCTCCACCCACCTCGGTCCTTTGAAGCTCACCCTGGTGGGTGACGGCCTCTTCCGCCTCGACGGCGGGGCGGTCTTCAGCGTCGTCCCGCGCGTCCTCTGGGAGCGGAAGAAGCGGCCCGACGAGCGCCACCGCATCGCGATGGCGGCGAACTGCCTCCTCGTCGAGCGCGGCTCGGATCTCGTCCTGGTCGACGTGGGGCTCGGGGAGAAGCTCGACGCGAAAGGCCGCGACGTCTTCGGCATGGAGGAAGGCGCGACGCGTCTGCCGGAGGCGATCCGGCAGGCGGGCTACGAGCTCGGCGACGTCACGCTCGTCCTCCCGACCCACCTCCACTTCGACCACTGCGGCTGGATGACCCGCGACGACGGCACCGGACGATTCGTGCCGACCTTTCCCAAGGCGCGCTACTTCCTTGAGCGCGGCGAGCTCAAGCACGCCCGCCACCCGAACGTCCGCGACGCGTCGAGCTACGATGCGCGCAACTGGGAGCCGCTTTTCGAGGCCGGTGTCGCCGAGCTTTTCGACGACGACTTCTCTCCCGTCCCTGGGGTGACGGCGGTCAAAGTCCGTGGGCACAACGCCGACATGTGCATCGTCCTCCTCGACGGCGGCGGCGAGCGAGGGGTCTTTTGGGCCGACCTCGTCCCGACCACGGCGCACGTCGCGACCGCCTGGGTGATGAGCTTCGACCTCTATCCGCTGGAGACGATGGCCAACAAGGAGAAGTGGATCAAGAAGGCCGCCGAGGGCGGCTGGCTCTGCTTCTACGACCACGAGGCCGACAAGCCCGTGGGACGGCTCGTCGAGTCGAAGCCGGGGCGTTATCGCGCCGAGCCTCTATGAAAGAGACCCTCCAAGATGACGGAAAACGCATCACCGTCGAGCTCCAGGCGAACGCCGATCAGCTTGGCCAGCGCCGCCGCCACCGGCACCTTCAAGACACTCGTACCTTGAACGCGGAGCGATGCCGCGGCGAAAGGCTCGAAGATTCGCTCGCGTTCCTCTTCCGGCAGGTTCGGAAGGCCTCGGATTTCCAGGACGAGGGTGGCGTCGTCCGCCGGTTTCGCCTCCAGGATCACTTGGGCCTTGGCGGCAGCCACGGCGTAGCGCAGCAAGGCGTCGAGGATTCGGCGCAAGATCAGGCGGTCGGCCCTCACCGCCGGCAGGTTGGGCTCGAGGCGAACCGAAAGCTTGTGGGCCTCCTCGCCAAGCTCCGCCGTAAGCTCTGCGACGAGCTCGGCGAGGTCCACCTCGCCCTCGACGCTCCGGAGCGTGCCGTCGGCCGCCTTGGCGAGGATCGACACGTCGCCGATCAGCTCTCTCAGGTCCTCGCCGGCCCGCCGAATCTTGCCGAGCTTGTCGAGCTCTCCGGGGGAGAGGCGCTCCGCCGCCGACTCGGTCACCAAGTCGGCAAGGATGAGGAGGCTCCCCACGGGGGTTCGAAGCTCGTGGGTGAGCCCACGCAGAAATGCGGCGTTCGTCGAGCGCAGCTCGTCTTCGCTTTCCATTCGCCTGCCATTCTACCCATTTTGACGCCTCGTGTCGGTTGGCGTAAGGTCGAGGGATGCCGAAGACCTTCCCGGGTGCAGAGAGCCGCCGGTGAGCGATCCTAGCGAAAAGGCCCTGGCCAATCCCGCGGCGCGTCCGGTTCTCGTGCCGTCGCTGGCGCGCCTTCTGATGAAGGTCTTTTTTCGCCAGGTGGAGGTGCTCGGCGCCGAACGCGTACCGCGCGAGAAACCGCTCATGCTGGTGGCGAACCACGTCAACGCGATCGTCGACGCGGTGCTTTTGCTGGGCTTCTTGCCCGTCCGGCCGCGATTCCTCGCCAAGAGCACCCTGTGGTCGAACCGAATCGTGCTCCCTTTCCTACGCCTCGCCGCGGCGATCCCGGTCTACCGCCGCCAGGACGCCGGGGTCGACACGTCAAAAAACGCCTCGACTTTTGCCGCCTGCCACGCCGTGCTCCACGCCGGCGGCAAGATCGCGCTCTTTCCGGAAGGCCTGAGCCATAACGAGCCGGCGGTCATGCCGCTCAAGACCGGGGTCAGCCGGATCGTGCTCGAAGCCGAAGCGCAGCGCGCCGCCGAGGGAGGGACGCTCGGCTCGCGCATCGTCCCCGTGGGCCTCACCTTCGACGACAAGGGACGCTTTCGCTCGCGCGCCCTGGTCCTGATCGGCGAGCCGCTCGACCCGGCGCCGGAGATGGCGCTCTACCCGGACGATCCGCAGGCAGCCGTCCGCACGCTCACCGCCCGGGTCCAGGAGGCGCTCGAGGCCGTGACGCTCAACTTCCCGTCGTGGGAAGAGGCGCGCCTGATCGAGCGCGCCGCCGAGATCTTCGCTCGCCCGAGCGCCGAGCTTCCCGCGGAGCGCGGCCTCGGCGAGATCTTTGCCGTTCACCAAACCTTCATCGAAGGCTACCGTCACCTCTCGGAGCGCCACCGTGACGAGGTCGACGCGGTGGCGGCCGCGGTCCGCGAGTACGACGAGAAGCTCGCCACCTGCGGGCTCGAAGACGCTCAAGTCGCCTCCGAGTACCCAACCGGGCGGGTGGCGCTTTTCGCTGCCAAAAGCCTCTGGTTGATGCTCCTGCGCGGTCCCCTGGCGTTCGTGGGAACGGTCATCCACTACCCGCCCTACCGGGTCGTCGGCCGTGTCGCGGCGCGCCTGGCGTCGTCGTCGGCCGACCTGCCGGCGACCTACAAGCTTTTCTCCTCCCTCGTCCTCTTCCCCCTGACCTGGACGCTCCTGGCGCTCCTCGGGGGCTGGCTCGGCGGTGGACTGGGATGGGGGATCGCCGTGCTCGTCGCAAGCCCGCTGACCGGGATCGTGGCGCTTCGCTACCACGAACGACGCGTGTACTTCCGGCGCCAGGCGCGGGCTTATCTGAGGCTGCGCAGCGGCCATCCGGAGATCGCCGAGCTACGGCGGCTCCGCGCCGAGGTCGGAAGCTGCGTCGCTCGCCTGGCGGAGGTCTATCAGAGCTCGACCGCGTCACCGTCCCGTTGGGGGGAACGAGGGGGGCTACACTAGACGTGTGCGGTAAGCTTCGCCGGCCATGGATCGTACGACCTCTCTCGTCCTCATCTGCCTCGCCGCTTTCCTGGTGCTTTTCCCGTTGACGCTGGACAAGCCCGGGTGGCCCGCGGGCCTGAAGGCCGACGAGCCGGCGTACTTCATGATGGCTCTGAGCCTCGCCTACGACTTCGACCTGCGCTGCGAGCTCCAGGACCTGCGCCGCCTCTTCGACGAGTTCCCCCACCACCCGGCCGCCAACGTCATCCTGATGACCGACGACGGCTGGCATACGGTCTACTTCGGCAAGCCCTACGTCTATTCGCTCCTCGCCGCCCCGGCGGTGCGGCTTTTCGGCTCGAACGGCCTCGTGGCGCTCAACATGGCGCTGCTCCTTGCCATGATCTACCTCGGGACGCGCTACCTCGGACGCTTCAACCCGGCACCGGCGGCGCTGCTCTTCTCGGTGGGTTTCTTTTCCCTCTCCGCCGGATTTGCCTACGTCTTCTGGATGCATCCCGAGCTCCTCAACATGGCGGCGATCATGGCGAGCCTCTACCTGGGGCTGACGCGCTCGGAGCAGAAAAGCCACCGACGGCGCCCCTGGACCGCCTGGCTCGTCCGGCCCGAGCTGCGCCTCGCGGCCTCCTCGGCCGCCCTGGCGCTCGCGGTCTACAACAAGCCGATGCTCGCTGCCATGGGCCTGCCGGTCTTCTTCGTCGGGCTCCGCGAGCGGCGCTGGCGAGGCGCCGCCGCCTACCTCGCTGGCGGTGCCGTGGCCCTCGCCGCGCTCGTCGGCGTCTCGGTGGCGCTTACCGGCCACCCCACGGCCTACCTCGGCGTCGCCCGCGCCGGGGTCGAGGTCTGCTCGCCGGACGAGATGCCGATCCAGCCACTTCCGATCCAACCACAGTCGCCTCCGCCGCCCGCCGCCGAGCGGACTGCAGCCGAGAAGCCCGCCCAGGGGTCGCTCACCGACGAACGGCGCGCGGCCTGGTGGTGGATTTTCCGGGTACCGTCGGTCGACATCCGGGAGCTCGCCGAGCACCTGGGCTACTTCCTCTGGGGACGCCACACGGGCCTCTTGCCCTACTTCCCCTTCACCCTCCTCGCCTTCGGCCTCTTCCTCGGCCATGGCCGCCGCTCGGCCGAGCGCTGGGTGCTCGTCGCCTCCCTCGCCGTCGTGGCGCTTTTCTTCCTGCTCTGGATCCCGTTCAACTGGCACGGCGGCGGAGGGTTCGTCGGCAACCGCTATTACGTCAACGTCTACCCCGGCTTCCTTTTTCTGGTGACGCGGATCGCCCCGTCGTGGATCCCGGTGGTGGGCTACGCCCTGGGGAGCCTGCTGCTCGCCCCGACGATCTTCTCCCCCACCGGGCGCTCGGTCCCCTGGCCGACGCTACAGGCCCACGTGCGCAACTTCCCCTTTCCCCTCTTCCCGCTGGAGCTCTCGGTCAAGGGGATCCCCGGCTATCACGAGACGAACCAATCGGGGGCAGGGCTGCGCGGCCGCAAGGACGTCTTCCTGCCCCACGGCAGCCGTGCCTGGGTGCGGGGGGCGTCGTCGGTCGAGGTCTGGATCCGCACCCGCGAGCCCTTGGAGGACCTTCACTTCCAGGTGACGAGCCCCGCGGCGCCCAACGACGTCGTGCTGAGCCTCGGCGGGATCGAAGAGCGGCTCGTCTTCACTGAGAAGGAACGGCCGCAACGCGTCGTCTTCGAACCTTCGAGCCCGGACCGAACGCTCTACCGCGACGGCGAGAGCGTGCGCTACTACCGCCTCAAGGTGCGCTCCGCGACCGGTGAGGTCCGCGAGTGGACAAAACACTACCCGCCCCGCGACTGCTTCTACTTTCCCTACGACGAGAGCACCGTAGAGTCGTTCTACGTCGGCGCCGAGCTCTCCTTCCTGGGCACGACCGAGCTTCTGGAGCGCGACCTCTACGCCCTGCGCTGGGGCCGGGTGGAGGCCCCGGAAAGCGTCGCCGCGGGGTCCGAGCTCACCGTCCGCACGCGGGTGCGCAACAAGAGCGGCGCGACCTGGCCGGCCGACGCGCCGACCCGGGTCAACCTCTCCTACCACTGGCAGCTTCGCGACGGCACCGAGGTGGTGAAAAACGGCCTGCGCACCTTCCTCCCGGGACCGGTCGCCCCCGGCGGGCTCGTCGACCTGGACCAGGCCGTCGAGGCACCCGCGGAGCCCGGGAGCTACGTCCTGGTGCTGGACCTCGTCTACGAGGGCGTCTCGTGGTTCGAACCGAAGAACGGCGGACAGGTGCTACGCCGCGACGTCGAAGTGGTTGAAGGAAGACCAAAGCAGCATATAATCGCCGTCTCCGGTCCGGAACCCCGGCCGCGGAGACGACCTCAGGAGAAGTAGTCGATGCCTTCGAAGCCCCCCGCCGTCTTCCTCGCGCTCGCCGTCCTGCTCGCCTTCGCTGCGGGCGCCGCCGGCGCCGCGACCCGCTACATCGCCTTCGGCGACTCGGTCACCGCAGCCTGGGGCTTCGACGAAGCCTGCGACTGCAACCCCGAGGATCCGGCGGAGGCGGACAACTGCAAGCATCTTTGCGGCTACTCGTTCCGGCTCAAAACTCGGCTACGGGACGACGGACTCGACGTCGCGATCTTGAACCGGGGACTCGGCGGTGAGAGGACGCCCGACGGGCTCGAACGCCTCGACGAGGTCCTCGCCGCCGCCGACGGCGACGTCCTGCTCCTGATGGAGGGTACGAACGACGTCAGCGTCAACATCTCGCCGGAGACCACGGAAGAGAACCTCCGGGAGATGGCGAGGAAGGCCTCCCTGGTCGGTGTCGAGACGATCCACGCCACCCTGATCCCGCGCTTCCCGGAGGCCAAGGTCGACGCCGACAACGTGGCGAACGCCGCCATGGCACAACACATCCGCGAATTCACCTTCGAGACGGGACGCCAGCTCGTCGATCCCTTCGAGGTCTTCTCCTCGACACCGAACCTCTTCGAGGAGTACTACGCGGATGGCGAGGGTGACCCGGTGGGCCATCCCAATGCCCGCGGCTTCGACCTCCTGACCGACGCTTTTTACGACGTCCTGACGGGCGCGGACAACGTGCCGCCCGTGCTGGGCTTCTACGAGCCCGCCGACGGTGCCGCCGAGATCGGGCCCTTTTCCCCGGTGCGCGTGAACCTCTACGACTTCGGCATCGGGATCGACGCTTCCGCCACCCGTATGCGGATCAACGGCGAGGAGGTCGCGACGACCGGCAGCGGCGGCGAGGCCTGGCTCGAGCTTCTCTACGAGCCCGCGACGCCGCACCCGGCGGAGGTCACGGTGAGCGTCGAGAGCCGGGACCTGAATCTGAACGCCATGGCGCAACGGGTCACGACGTTTACGATCGACCAGGACGCCCCCGGACCCTGCTTTGCCGACGAGACGACGCTCTGCCTCGACGATGAGCCGGGCGACGAGCGCTTCAAGGTCACGATGACCTTCAAGACGGCCCAGGGCGGCGGCAGCGAGGGCGACGCCGTGCCGAGGCCGCTCGCACCCATCGGGCTGCGCCGCGGCGCGCTCTTCAGCTTCTTCGACGTCCAGAACCCTGAGGTCCTGTTGAAGATCCTAAACGGCTGTGGCTTGAACGAGCGCTTCTGGGTCTTCGTGGCCCCCACCACCACGGTGGGCTACGAGCTCAGGATCGTCGACACGGTGGCCGCGCAGCTGGGGGCAAAGCGCTCGGAATACGAGGTCGTGGTCAAGAACAAAGACGGCGTCGACGCACCGCCGTTCTCCTCGACGTCCGCTTTTGCCACCTGCGGCTACCAGCTCACCGCGGCAGGCCCCGCGGAGCCGCCGCGGGAACGTCCGCTACCGTAGGGCACCCGGGGATGACATTGAAGAAGGCCACGCGCTGCGGAGCCGCCGCCGCCATGCAGCGACGGTCGCAAGGGAGAGAAACAGGCACACCAAGGGCCTCATCCGGATCATAGGAGCCTCCTTTGTCCGCCTACTCGTCGTGCAGGCAGATCGCCGGATCCGAGCGTGCCGCCCGCCAGGCGGGCAGCCACGAGGCGAGAGCCGCGGTCAACAGCAGGACCCCGGCGGTGACGCCCAGGGTAGCGGGGTCACGGGCGTCGACGTCGTGGAGCAAGCTTTCCAGGGCTCCGGCCAAGGCGACGGCGAGGCCGAGGCCGACGACGAGGCCGGCGGCGGCGAGGCGCAGGCCGTGGCCGAGGATCAGCTGGAGCAGGCTGCGCCGGTCGGCGCCGAGGGCCTGGCGGATGCCGAGCTCCCGGCGTCGGGCCTCCACCGCGTGGGAAAGGACGCCGTAGAGGCCGATGGCGGCGAGAAGGAGGGCGGCGAGAGCGAAGAAGGTGAGGACCTGGCCCGCCAGGCGTGGCAGCCACAGGCTGTCGGCGACCAGATCGGTCAGCGCCGTCGCCGGGGTGAGGGGCAGGGCCGGATCGAGGCGCCGCACCTCGGCGCGCAGGGCAGGCATGACCGCCTCGACACCGCCGCGGCCGGTGACGGTGAGGGTCATCGCGCGGCTGCCGAATTGGGCGTGGGGCAAGTAGATGTCGTCGCGGTGGGGCAGCATGGGGCTGCGGTCGCGCACGTCGCGGACGACGGCGATGATCGTCCGCCACTCCCGCTCGGAGTCGTGACCGCCGAATTTCATCCGCCGGCCGACGGCCTCGCCGTCGCCGAACCAGCGGCGGGCGAAGCGTTCGGACACCGCGACGACGCCGGGGGCTTCGAGGGTGTCGTGGCCGTTGAACGGCCGGCCGCCGAGCAGGGTGATGCCGAGGGTATCGAAGTAGTCGAGGGTGATCATGCGGTACCACGCCGCCGGCCGCTCGCCCACGGGTGCGGGCGGCGTGCCCTCGACGTAGTAGGTAGTGTCGGTGCCGTTGCCCAACATGGGCACGATGCTGGTCGCCGCCGCGGCTTCGATTTCAGGGCGGGCGACGAGGGCGGCGATCAGCCGATCGTAGAAGGCGACGCGGTCGACGCGCTCGGGATAGCGTTCGGCGGACAGGGCCAGGTTGGTGGTGACCACGCCCTCGGGCCGGAAGCCGAGGTCGACCTCGAGCAGGCCCTGAAAACTCTTCATCAGGAGGCCCGAGCCGACCAGCAGGCAGAGGGCGAGGGCGGTCTCGGCCACCACCAGGGCGGCGCGCAGGCGTCCCTGGTGGCGGCCTTCGACGCGGGTGCCGGGGCGCAGGACGCCGGCCAAGTCGACCCTGGCGCCGCTCCAGGCCGGCAGCAGGCCGAAGGCGAAGCCGGTCAGGAGGGTCAGGACGACGGCGAAAGCCACCACCGCCGGGTGGAGGCCGACGTCATGGATCCGCGGCGTGCCGGCCGGGGCCATGGCGACCAAGATCCGGACCCCCCAGGCGCCGAGGCCGAGGCCGAGACCGCCGCCCAGGGCGGCGAGGGCCAGGCTCTCGCCGGTCAGCTGACGGATCAGGCGGCCACGGTCGGCACCGAGGCTGGCGCGCACCGCCATCTCGTGGCCACGCCCTACCGCCTCGACGAGCAGCAGGTTGGCGACGTTGGCGCAGGCTACCAGGAGGAGCAGGGCGACGGCGCCGGAAAGAGCCAGGACCGCCGGCCGCGTCGCCCCGGTGAGCCGTTCGTGGAGCGGGATCAAGGTGATGCCGATGTCGCGGTACAGCTTGGGAGCCCGTTCGGTCACCTGGGCGCCGACGCGGTCCATGTCGCGCTGGGTGGCTTCCGGGTCGATGCCGTCGCGCAGGCGGCCGACGACGCGGAGGAAATAGTTGCCACGGTCTTCCTGGGTGGGGTCGAAGCGTATCGGGCGCCAGATCTCGGTGCCGGCAAAGAGGGGCTGGAAGTCGTCCGGCATGACGCCGACCACGGTGAACGCCCGGTCGTCGAGCTCGACGGCACGGCCGACGATCTCCGGATCGCCGCCGAAGCGGCGTTGCCAGAGGGCGTGGCTGAGCACCGCGACGCGCTCGGTGTCGACAGCTTCGTCCCGGTCGTCGAAGCCTCGGCCGCGACGCGGCGCCACGCCGAGGACGCGGAACCAGCCGGCGCTCACCGTCAGCCCGGAGAGCTGCTCCGGATCGCCGTCGCCGACCAGGTTCGGTCCCCACCCCGTATAGGCCGCGAGCTCCTGGAAGCTGCGATTGTCCGCCCGCCAGTCGAGGAAAGTGGAGGCGCCGGTCCACTCGGTCTCCGGTCCGTCGCGGCGGCTGTGATCCTCCCAGACGGTGATCAGCTGCCGCGGTTGCGGATACGGCAACGGCCGCAGCAGCACCCCGTGGACGACGCTGAAAATCGCTGTATTGGCGCCGATGCCGAGGCCGAGGGTCAAGACGGCGATCAGGGTGAGGTTGGCCGGCGGGCGATCGGCCGCAGGAAGCTCGGTAGTTCGCTCATTTCAGGACCTCCGGCTCCTTGTACGTACGGGGGCCTCCAACGTTGCGCCCCGGCGCGCGGCAAGGCAGCTTGATCCTCACGAAGAAATCCGGAAGACAAACGGAGTATGCCGTTTGACGACGACACCAACCCCGTCCCTCTCGTCGAGTTCATCAACGTCGGCGGGAAGAAGTCATCGTCCAAATCCGGAACCAAGCGATCGAAGAATCGGAAGCGAAAGAAACGGAAGAAGACGAAACGATAATCGCCGCCCGACTCCCGAGGCCCACGGGCTCACGCCCGTGGTTCCACGTCGCAGAGCGTCGTCCCAGACGACGCTTATGCCGAGCTCGCCACGAGCCAAGAGTTCTGTCTGCTGGCCGCGGCGATCCGCTTGCCACCCAGAGCGTCCACCGAACTTCTCTGGTAGGGTCACGGCGACGGGACGGCACCGATGAGCAAGCTGGCAGAGACCTACCCGGTAGGAACGACCCTCGACTGCGTCGTGACCCGCGTCGAGACCTTCGGTGTGTTCGTGCGCCTCCCGGGCGACGCCCAGGTCACCGGCTTCATCCGGCCCCGCGACTGGAGCTGGTCGCGGCGCATCTTCGACATCGAAGCAAGCGTCGAGCCGGGCCTTCCAATCCGCGCCCAGGTCCTCGGCCACGCCTCCAACAAGAAACTCGAGCTCAGCCGCCGCCTGGAGATGCCCGACCCCTTCCCGGCCTTCGTCGAGCGCCACCGGGTCGGCGACGTCGTCTTAGGCCAGGTGACGCTCGTGGCCAAGAACGACACCGGGGTCATCCTCACCCTGGAGGGCGGCGTCGAAGGCTTCGTCCCGCGTTCCGAGATCCCCCACATCGCCTCCCAGGAGGAGGGCTTCGGCCTCCTCGCCCAGGACTCGGTCGCGGCGGCGGTCACCGGCTACCAGCGAAAGCAGGTGCGGCTCTCGGTCAAGGAGCACCTGCACCGCCGCGAGAGCGCCGCCGAGCGCGACGTCGAGGCCGAGCGCTCGGCCCTGCGTTTTCATCCGACCTTCGGGGCGAGCCTCGAGAACATGCGCCTCAACCTGGAGCTCGACGAGAGCCCCGAGCCCGAGATCCGCCCTGAGGTGCGCGAAGCCATCCGCCGCATCCTCGTCGTCGAGGACAGCGTCAACGTCTCCGAGTCGCTGGAGATGATCTTCGACCACTTCGGCTTCCCCTGCGACCTCGCCACCAGCGTCGACGAGGCCGACAAGCTCCTCGCCAAGAACACCTACGAGCTCCTGATCCTCGACGTCAACCTGCCGGCGACGAGCGGCGTCGAGCTGGTACGGCGCCTGGAGGCGGAGTCGACCGAGGCTTTCCTCTTCGTCCTGACGGCGGCGCGGGCCGCCGACTGGTCCGAGCTGATCGGCACGGATCCCGACCGGACCACGTGCTTTTTCCAGAAGCCGACGAGCTTCGTACGGCTTTTCGGCGAGCTGACGCGGCTCGTCCTCGGGGAGGAGGTCCGCGACGACCGCGTCCACCAGGCGGGCCTCGACCCGAGCGCCAGCCCCAAGGTCCCGACCGCTGTGCGCGGTGGCTACCGGGAGCGGGTCGACGCGGCCCTGGCGACGCTCGCCGCGGCCACCTACGCCAGCCGCGCTTTCGTCCTCTCGTTTCGTCCCGGACCCCACTTCGACCTCGTGGGCGGCGAGCTTGCGGGGCTCACCCGGGAGGTCCAGCAGGAGCTCGACATCAGCCCCGTCGGTGACGTCATCCGCCAGCACCGCTTCCTCGCGGTCGACGACGTCGAGGGGCAGAGCCGGCGCTTCAAGCACCTCTTGAAAGTCTATCCCGTGGGCTCTTTCGCCGGCCTCGCTCTCGGCTACTCCGACCGCGCCGAGTACGGCCTCTTCCTCTTCGGCGAGAAGCCCCACCAGCTCACGGGCGCGACCGAGGACCGGCTGCGCGCCGCCGGCCAGCTCATCGAGCACTACATCACCGAGGACCGGCTCGACCAGGTCATTACCGAAAACCAGGGGCTGCTCTTGACGGGCTTCCTCTCCGACAGCCTGCTGCACGAGATCAAGAACGAGGTCCAGGCCTTGGACGACTACGCCGCCGTCCAGGTGCTGATCGGAAAAAAACACAAGGACGGCCTCGCCTCGCTCGGCCAGGATCAGGCCCTGGAGCTCAAGCGATCGATGCTCGGCATCCAGTCGGTGTCGAGGCGCCTCGGGGAGCTGATCCTCCTCTTCCGCAACCTGGCCGGCCACCCGCCCGAGGAGACCCTGGACTTAAACCGCGCCATCGAGCGTCTTGTCCAGACCGTCAAGCCCTTTGCCGAGAGCTACGACGTCGCCGTGCGTACGGAGCTCGACCCGGCGGTGCCGGCGCTGCGGGCGAGCCCGAAGCTGATCGATCAACCGTTTTTAAACATCATGATCAACGGCGTCGAGCAGATGGGACGAACCGGCGGCCGCCGCCGCCGCCTCGTCGTCACCAGCCGTTACCGGGCGGGCGAGCCCTATCCTGTCGAGGTCACAATCCGCGACAACGGCCACGGCATCCACCACGTGCACCGCGAGAAGATCTTCGACCTTTTCTTCACCACGAAGGCGAGCGGTACGGGCCTGGGGCTCTACATCTCGCGGTACTTCGTCGAGCAGCTCGGCGGAAGGCTCCTTTTGCGCGAGAGCGTCATGTTCTCGGGCTCGGAGTTCGCCGTCGAGCTGCCGGCGAGCGCTCTGGCCTGAGCCTACCCTCCTTTGGCCGTGCGCTCCGCTGCCTTCCCGATGGCGACCTGGTACTTCTCCGCCGCGATCTCGGCGGCGCGCGCCTCGCCTTCCGCCGTCAGCTGGGTGAATTTGGACTTCTGGATCGCCTCCTCACCCACGTGCTCGCTGGCGACGATGAGCTTGACCCGGGCCTTCATTCCGCCCATCTTGACCTTCTGGAACAGGTAGTACGTCTGCCCCGCCTCGACCTCCAGCTCCAGGGCCGAGACGTTCTCGGCTTTGGACCAGAAGACGTGCTTACCCGGCGGTACGGTGGCGAAGTGGTAGTGCTTGCCCTTGTTGGCGCCGAGGGGAGTCTCGTCGCAAAAAGACCACATCTTGATGGCCTTGCCCATGAAGGCCGGGCGCACCACGTAGATGGTCGCGGCGTCGCTCGACGCCTCGGCGCGGACCTTGTTCGACTTATCCACCGTGATCGCGTCGCCGGCGAGCACGGGTGTCGCGGTGGCCACGAGCAGCAGGGCCACGATTGCGAGAGTCAGGGTTCTCATACCTTCACTCCTTCTTTGAATGGACGGAAAGCCTCTGGCGAACCCTAGCACGCGCCAACCTTGACCGCCAGGAGCGTCGTGTCGTCGGGAAAGCCGCCGACGCCGGCCTGCTCGTGGAGATGACGGGTCACGGCGTCGACGACCCCCTGGGCCGACTCGTCCCGCAGGCCCTCGACAAGCTTGGCCAGGCGGTCGACGCCGCCGTTGCCGCCCTCCTCCAGCAGGTCCGAAGCGCCGTCGGTGTAGACGAAGAGGAGGTCGCCGGGCACGAGCCGCACTCGGCCCACCTCGGGCTCGGTCCCGAAGAGAAAGCCCACGGGACGGCTGTTCGACTCGAGCCGTACGGCCTCGTGGGCCCCGCCGCGCAGCAGAAGCGCCTCCGGGTGGCCGGCGTTGACGTAGGCGAGCTCTCCCGTCTTCAAGTCGACCGCGCCGATGAAAAAAGTCAGGTAGCGCTCGGGGCCCAGCGCCCCGGCCTCGCGCAGCTCGCCCAGGGCGCGGTCGATCGTCAGGATGATCTCGTCGACCGTCGGACACGCCATGTGATGGCTGCGGTGGAGCACCATCGACGAGAGGCACGTCATGAAGCAGGAGAGCAGATCGGCGTGCCCGGAAGCGTCGGCGACGTAGAAGACGATCTCGCGCCCGCTGCGCTGGAAGTACTCGACGTAGTCGCCCCCGGGGCGGTCGTGCTCGATGTACTGCATGCGGATGTCGAGCTCGATCGTCCGCTCGCCGTCGCCGTCGGCCATGGCCGGGTGCTCGATCGCCTCCTTCATCACGTAGGCGCGCAGCAGCCGGGCGATCTCGTTCTCCTTGGCACGGAGCGCTGCGACCTCCTCCTCGTAGCGGTGGAGGCGAATCGCGTTCTCGACCAGCCGGTCGACGATCGGCCACTGGGGCAACGGCTTGTCGAGGTAGTAATAGGCGCCGTTGTCGAGCAGCGCGAGCTTGCCCGTCAGGTCGGCGTGGCCGGTCACGCCGATGATCGGCAGGTAGGGCCGCAGGGCGCGCAGCTTCGGGATCAGGGCCTCGCCGTCGAGGCGCGGCATGCGGATGTCGGTGATCACGAGGTCGAAACGCCGGGGATCGTGCTCAAAAGTCTCCAGGGCCTCTTGCCCGTCGGCCGCTTCGGCCACCTCGTAACCCGTCGCCTCGAAGTGGTCGCGCAGCACGAGCCGGAAGTCCGCCTCGTCGTCGACGACAAGAAGCCGCCATTTCCTCTCTTTCATCCCTTTCCTCTCCCGCCGGACGTGGCGGGCGGCGAAGCGTGCTCCACCGTTTTCAAGGCGATCGTGAAGCTCGTCCCCTTGCCCTCCGGGCCGCGAGACACGTGGATCGTCCCCTCGTGCATGTCGAGGATGCTTTTTGAGATCGAAAGGCCCAGCCCGGTGCCTTTGTTGGGCGACTTGGTGGTGAAGAAGGGATCGAAGATCGCGTCCATGATCTCTTCCGGGATACCGCTGCCGTTGTCGGTGACGATGAGCTCGGCCCAGCCGGGCTCCCCGGGTCGGATGACGAGCGTCAAGCGCCGCTCGGCCTGCCCCTCCATGGCCTGCTCGGCGTTGACGACCAGGTTGACGAGGACCTGCTGGAGCCGGTTGGCGTCGGCCAGGACGTCGGGGAGGCCGTCGGCGAAGCTCGTCTCGAGCACGATGTTGTGGTTCGTAAACCGCGTACGGAAAAACGCCAGGGCGTCCTCGGTGACCTCGGCGAGCGGAACCGGACAGAGCTCGAAGCTCGTCGGTTTGGCGAAGTCGCGCAGCTGCTCGACGATGCGCTGGATACGGTGGCCGTTGCGCTCGATCATGTCCACGTACTGGCGGTTTTCTTCGGTGAGAGACCCCTCGCGCTCCAGGCGGCTTGCCATCTCGCGCACCGCGACGAGGGCATTGTTCAGGGGGTTGTTGATCTCGTGGGCGACGCCGGCGACCATCTGGCCGAGCGCCATGAGCCGCCCGCTCCGGATGAGCGCCCCGAGCTCGCCCTTGTCGTAGAACGCGACGGCGACCCCGACGATGCCGTCGCGGCCCTTGACCGCGGTCAGCCGCGCCGAGACGGCGACGCGGTCCCCGCCGCTGCGAGAGACCGAGAAGTCGAGCCGGACCTCGCCGCCGCCGTCCAGGACTTCGCGGAAGCTCTCCTCGAACTGTGGCCGCTGGGAGCTCAGGATCATGTCGAAAAAGCTCTCGCCTTCGGCCTCACCGCGCGGACGTTTCAGAAGCCGCGCCGCCTTGCGGTTGACGAAGCGGATGCGGCCCTGGGTGCTCAGGAAAAGCGTCCCGTAGCCGAAGCCCTCGAGGAGGTCGCGGTACTGCTCGCTCTGGGCTTCGAGGGCTCCGAGGTCTTTCAAGATGCCGAGGGTGCCGACCGCCTCGCCGCGATCGTTGCGCAGCAGCGACGCCGAAAGCGAAACCGGGCGCGGCGCCCCCGCGGCGGAGCGCAGGAGGATCCGCTGGTTGGGGATCGTGCCTTCGTCGTGCAGCTGCTGCATGATCTCGTGGGCGACTTTGAGGCCCACCTCGGCGCCGGTCTCGTCGGTGTAGAAGCGGGCCGCGGGCTGGCCGACCATCTTCTCGGCGGGAAAGCCCGTGACCCGCTGCGACGAGGGGCTCGCGTAGTTGACGATTCCGGCAAGGTCGGTCGTGATGACCGCGTCGGGCGCGTCGCGCAGGATCGAGCCGAGCGACGCGTTGGCGATCGCCTCTTTTTCGTACATCCGGGCGTTGTTCAAAGCCTTGGCGGCAAGGCCGGCGAAGACCTCGAGGATCTCCAGGTCCTCTTGCGAGTAGCACCCGTCGGGCGTGCCGTCGTCGACGGCGAGGGTGCCCACTTGCTCGTTGCCGGCAATCAGCGGCAGGTCGACCCAGGCGACGTCGTGGAGCTCCAGGTCGCTCATCCAGGGCTCCATCGCGTCTTCGCCAAAGGCCTCGACGATCCGTTGCCGGTTCCAGACGGTCGGCCGGTCGGCCTCAAAGATCGCGTCGACCATCGGATGGTCGCAGACTGGGACCTCGTAGCCTTCGAAGAGGACGCCTTCGGGTACGCCGCAGGCCGTCTTGCCAAAGAGGGCCTGGCGCTCGGCGTCGTAGAGGTAGAGCCGGGCGCGGCAGAAGCCCAGGTCGTGGGCGCCTTGCACCACCCGTTCGGCCACCTCGTCGAAGTTGAAGCTCGCCTGGAGCTTGTGGCTGATGCGGGCCAGCGTCCGGAACGAGCGCTCCAGGCGCTCGGTGCGGCGGATCGAGTTGATGGTCTCGATCGAGTGGACGAGCTCGTCATGGTTGATGGGCTTCGAGAGGTAGGAGAAGGCGCCGGCTTTCAAGATCTGGACCTTGCGGTCGCCGGCCTCGTTGCCCGAGAAGACGACGACGCGCACGTCGGGGTGGTTCTTGAGGATCTCTTCGGTGGTCGTGATGCCGTCCATCTCGCCGCGCAGCACGAGGTCGCACAAGACGACGTCGAACTGCTCCTCGGCGAGGCGGGCGAGGGCCTCGCGGCCCGAGCCGACGCCGTCGACGCGGTAGGCGTCGGAGCTCAGGCGCACCCGCATCGACATCGCGTCGCGGACGCGGTCGTTGTCGTCGACGATGAGGATCCTGGTCGCCTGGCTGGGGCTCGGGGTCACTTGGGCCTCTCCTGAGGTCGGTCTCTGAAAGGCGAGCCTACGACGGGGCGCCGCGGGGTGCAAACTCGGGGTCGGGTGAGCTCCGGAGTATGCCACTACGCCGGCCGGGACAAGCGGCCGCCCAGGTGCGGCCGTCGAGGAAGCGTCCGGGGCGAACAAACGCGATTTCGACACGAGTCGATGCGGACACCGGAGGCAAGTGATAGTACTTGGCGGCCCATCTCAGCTGTTCGCTCGGACCTGGCGTCACCATCGCCAGGCTCATGTCTGGAAGGGGTCGACCCATCGGATCCCCTTGAGGGCTCCTACAGGGCCTCAATGTACTGCGCCATCCTGTGCCTCCTGTCAGCTTCTCTCACCACCTCCATTGTACACCAGATCGTATGCCTCCCCAGACAGCGCGTGCGCATCCTCCGAGAGGTCGCCCGTCAGAACGGGACCGGCCGCAGCCGCCGCCCGCCAGATCCGGCCAGACAAACGGAGTACCCGGGTCGGGCTCGCTGCGTCAGTGCCAATAGTGGTATCATCTCCTCATGCCCAGAGTCGATGAGCTCCTCTCCCAGATGAGGAACAGCCCCCAGGACGTTCGCTTCAGCGATCTCTGCAGGGTCTGCGACCAGTTCTTCGGCGAGCCACGGCAGCGGAGTACGAGTCACCGGGTCTACAAGACGCCCTGGCAGGGCGACCCTCGGGTCAACATCCAGAATCGCAAGGGGATGGCAAAGGCCTATCAGGTCAGGCAAGTCCTCCAGGCGATCGAGAGACTGGAGAGCGAAGATGACGTTGAAGGATGACCGCTACACGTACCGCGTGACGTGGTCTGAGGACGATTCGGAGCACGTGGGTCTGTGTGCGGAGTTTCCGAGCCTCAGCTGGCTGGCCCCGACGCCCGAGGCGGCACTCAAAGGAGTCCGTCGTGTGGTCGTCGAGGTGGCGAGCGACATGGAAGCCAACGGCGAGCCACTGCCGGAGCCCCTCGCGTTACGACGCTACAGTGGCAAGTTCGTGGTCCGGGTGCCGCCGGACATCCACCGGCGCCTCGTGCTCGAAGCGCAGGAGGCCGGAGTAAGCCTCAATCGGCTCGTGAGCGCCAAGCTCAGCCGCTGAGGCGATCCGGCGGGCCGGGGACGGTCCGGTTGCCGGAGGCGAAGCGACCCTGGCTCTGGACCCGCTTCCAGCTCCCCCGCCGAGACCGCCGACCCGGTGGCTTGGGTACAAGGAACCCGGGAGCTGCGAGATCGTAGAGCGCGGTCCGATTCCGACGATTCGTGTCCCGAGAAGAGCCCAGGACGCGGACGCCTCGGCAGTCATCGACACACCACCGCCGCTCTCTCGGGGCCGGCAAGCGGGAGGATTCCGCCTGGCGCCTCGTCAGCCGATCTCCACCTCGCGCACGTAGAGACCGCGATCGAGCCGCCGCGCCGGGATCCCGGGATCGTCGATCCGCAGCTCGATGCGGTAGCGTCCCGGGGCCGGCGGTCGCCAGGTGTGAGTCCACAGGGTCCAGGTGGCGTTGGTCTCGTGCTCGTAGGCCTCGACGGGGACGAAGCTCTCGTCTTGGCAAAAGCGGACGACGAGTTGGTCGATGGTCCGCTCGCCCCCCCAGAGGATCCCCACCACGCGATAGAAGATCCCGTCCTCGTCGCGCCACTTCCCGACCCGCACCGGCATCGCGGCCTGCTCGATCCTCGCCGGCTCAAAATCCCGTGCCAGCCAGGGAACGCCGCGCTGGTGGGTGCGGCCGGCGTACTCGCGCATCTGGGCGGTTGCCGCCGCGTCGTCGCCGGTGAGATCGATGCGCTCGACCCACTTGGACCAACAGCAGCCATACCAGCCCGGCACCACCAGGCGCACCGGGAAGCCGTGGTCGTCCGGTAGGGGCTCGCCGTTCATGCGGGTGGCGAGGAAGGCGCCCGTGCTCTCGAGCTCGGCGAAGGTAAAGATCCAGCTGGCGCCCGGCCGCGAGCCGCCCGGGACCGTCGAGTGCTCGTCGAAACCCGCCACCAGCACCCGGGTGGCCTGCCGCTTCACCGGCAACCGGTCGAGGACCTCCGTCAACGGCACCCCGTCCCAGCGCGCCGCGCTCATCAGCCCGAAGGCACGGGCGCGGCCGTTGCCGGAGCACTCCGCGAGGTGCACGCCGAATGGCCGGGTCCGCTCGCCGAGATCCGCCAGCCGCAGCGTCGACGGCCTCTCCACGAGGCCGCCGACCGAGATCGTCCAGGTCTCGAACGCGGCGTCGACGAGCCGGTCGGGACGGCGGGTACGGATGAAGAACGACTCGTTGGGCGTCGTGAGCGTCGCCGGCGTCAGGGTCGCGAGATCGAGGGCCAGACGTCCCGCGAGGCCACTGTCGGTGACCTGGCCGACGGCCCTCCTGCCCTCGTTGACGAACGGCACCTGAGCGGCCAGCTCGCCCCGGACCGGAGCCGCCGCGGCGTCGAGCCAGGGCGTCAGGCTCCGGAGCCCGGGAGCGAGGCCGCCGGCCAGCGTCGCGCCGGCCAGACGGACCGTACGGCAGAGGAAACGCCGCCGGGTTGTCGTTCGGAAATCGCTCATCGCTTTTCCTTACGTCCGTCCGGCCGTGTTGGCTCGGAAGTATCTCTTCGAGGAAGATTGAGGCTGATGTGCGGCGGCGGCCATGACAGCGGTCATATGGGCCTACGGCCGCGTCAGGCGAGCGCCCCCGTGCAGGACGAGCCGGCGCCGGCCGTGCAGCCGAAGCAGTGGTCGCCGGTACGGATCGAGCGTCCGAGCAGCTCTCGGGGCGCGAAGTCCCAGAGCTTGCGGCTCAGGCGTTCGACCTCCTCCTCCGTGTGCGGCGTCGAGCCGTTGCCGGACTCGACGGGCATCGAGAGCATCTGGTTGAAGTCGCAGTCGTAGAGCGCTCCCTGCCAGCCGACGCTGACGAGGCTCCTGCACATGACCTGCTCGACGTTGGCCGGACGGTGGGCCGCGGCGAGCTTCTCGGTGTAGGCGGCGAGCATGCCGTCGCGGCGCAGCTGATCGGCGAAGCGCCGGATGGGCATGTTGGTGATCGTCCACAGGCGGTTGAAGACGATGCCGAAGCGTTCGCCGAGCTCGCGCTTGTAGGCCGCTTCGAGCTCCCCCTGATCGCCCGGCAGGCCGTAGCCCACCGGGTTGTAGACCAGGTCGATCCTGAGCGCCGAGCCCTCGGCGCCGTAGCCCGCCGCGTTCAGGCGGCGCAGCGCCTCGATCGAACGCTCGAAGACGCCGCGTCCGCGCTGCTTGTCGACGTTCTCGGCGAGGTAGCACGGGAGGCTCGCGACGATCTCCACCTCGTGGCCGGCGAGAAAGTCGACGAGCTCCTCGTAGCCGGGCTCCAGGAGGATCGTCAGGTTGCAACGGTCGAGGACGTGAAGGCCCCGGCGCCTGAGCTCCCCCACCAGGCGGCGGAAGCCCGGGTTCATCTCCGGTGCCCCGCCTGTCAGGTCGACGACCGCGAACGGCGCGGGGGTCTCCTGGGAGTCGATCCACCCGAGGATGCGCTCCATCGTCTTCCACGTCATCACCTCGGTGCGTTTCGGTCCGGCCTCCACGTGGCAGTGGTGGCAGGCGAGGTTGCACATCTTGCCGAGGTTGAGCTGAAGCGTCGAGAGCTCGGCGCGCCGCAGGGCCTGGCCCTCGGCGGCGAGCCGCGTCATGAAGGGGTCGTTGGGGACCATCGCACCGTCCGTGAGTTGTGGGCTGAATACTGGCGACCCTTGCCCGTCGCTCGGATCCTCCGGAGATTCTACGAAGACCGGCCCCCTCGCGGTTTTCCCGATCCGGGATGGATGTTAACTGCCGGCCCGCGCCGGAACAAGGGCAAGGCAAAACGCCGCCGGCTACGCGGTGGCGCAGCGCGGCGGCGTCGGATGGACGCAGGCACGGCCGTCGTGCCTGTGTCAGGGCCTATTCGTCGGCCCTGCCGTCGTCTTTCTTGGCGCTCTTGGCCTGGATCAGCTTGTTGACCGCCTGCTCGAAGCTCGCGTAGGGGTAGGCGCCCTTGATCAGCTCGGTGGCCTTGAACTTCGTGGAGCCGGCCTGGGTGTAGCCGACCAGGAAGTTCGGCGTCGAGCTGATGCCGGCGCGCTGGGCTTCGGCCTTGCCCTTGTTGATCTTGTCGTCGTACTTGCCGCTGCCGAGGCACTCCTCGAAAGCGGCCACATCGAGGCCGACTTCTCCGGCGTACTTCGGGAGGTTCTCGGGCTGGAGAGCGCGGAAGTTCTCGAAGATCTTCTCGCTCATCTCCCAGAACTTTCCCTGCTCCTTGGCGCAGTGGGCGGCGACGGAAGCCTTGAAGGCGTGCTGATGGTTCGGGAGGGGAAAGTCGCGGGCGACGTACTTGGCCTTCCCGGTGTCGACGAGGTTCTTGACTAACTGCGGTAACGTCTCACGGACGTGTCGGGCGCAGTACGGTCATTGGTAGTCGGCGAACTCGACGATCGTGATCGGCGCGTCCTCCTTGCCCATCGTCGGGTAGCCCGCGAGATCGATGGTCACGTCGGGGACGACGTTCCTCTGCGGGGCCGGCTTGGCGGCGCCCTTCTCGATCAACGCTTTGATTTCGGCCAGCTGCCGCCGCATGGCGGCCTGGCCGGATTGCAGGGTCCGGACGTCCTGGCGCAGCGCTTCGATCTCCTCGGCCGAGCTCGGCTTCTGGGGAGCCGCGGCGACGGAGCCGGCCAGGAGGGCCAGCACCAGCAGCAGGAATCCGGGAACGAACCTCGAAAGACTCGGTTTCATGGACACGTTCCTCTCAGGGACGATCAGGGTGTGAATCCACGGTGGATTCGGCGATTTCTTTCCGCAGCGCATTATGACCGCAGCGTCCGCGCTTGGCAAGTCGGCGGCACCTTACCACCCTACCGGAGGCCTAGAGGCCCTGGCGGATCTCGGCGGCGCGGTGGGCGATCTGGTGAAATCCCAGGGTCCGCGCCTCTTCGGCGAGCTCGTCGAGCCGCCGGCGGCCGGCGTCGCCGACCGAGCTGGAGCCGCCGCCCAGGACCTCGATCTCTCCGAGGGCGAGCCGGGCCTCGAGCTCGACGCCGCGCAGGCCGGCGGCGCGGACCTCGCTCACCGTCGACTCGATCTCGCGCAGGGCCCGGGCGTAGTCCTCGTCCGCGGCGAGGAAGCGGGCGCGGCGCACGCGCGCCGCCAAGCGGACGGCCGGGTTCTCGGAGCGGTCGATCGCCTCTTCGATCGTCGCGAGGACCTCGCGGGCGGCGTCGAGCTCGCCCTCGCTCAAGAGAGCGTCGATCAGCGTGGTGGCGGCGGCAAGCATCGCGTCGCGCCGTCCCTCGGCTCGAAGCTCGTCGGTCAACCGCCGGGCTTCCTCGGCGCATTCGCGGCGGCGGCCGAGCGCGAAAAGGAGGTGGATCCTCGTGACCTGGGCGTCGACCTCGCTTTCGCGATCGCCCATGCCGGCGAGGATCCGGATCGACGCCTGGATCGACTGCTCGGCGGCGTCGAGCTCGCCCTGGGCGAGGAGCACCTCTCCCTGGCCGCGGCGCAGGGCGGCCATCAAGCGTCCGCGGCCGACGTCCTGGCTCAAGGCCTCCATCTTCTCGTAGCGCTCGCGGACGGCGTCGAGCTCGCCCCGGGCAAAAGCGATGCGTCCGAGGTGGTCGTAGCCCCAGGCCTGCCATTCAACGTTCCCTATCTCCTCGCCAAATGCGATCTCCGAGCGCGCCAGCTCCTCGGCCGCCGCGAGGTCGTTGCGTTGCACGGCGAAGACGATCTTGGTGTCACGGTAGTTGTAGACGCCGTGCCGGTCGCCGAGCTCGTCGGAGATGGCGATCGCCTCGTCGACCTTGCGGTCGGCCTCTGTGAGGTCGCCCCGCTCGTAGAAGACGTAGCCCAGCATGTGGAGCACCTGGGCCTGCTGTGAACGGTTGCCGCTCTTCTCGTGGATTTCGAGGGCCTCATAGTAGCCGCGTTCGGCCTCGTCGAGGTCGCCGCGTCCGTGGATCGACAGCGCGATCTGATAGCGGGCCCTGGCGAGCATCCCCTGGTCGCCGACCTGGGCGAAGAGGCGCTCAGCTCGAAGCGCCGCCTCCTCCGCCTCCCGTCCTCGGCCCAAGTAGTAGTAGGTCCCGGCCTGGGCGAGCTGGCTGGCGGCTTCGAGCGTCGCCGACTCGCGTGCCACGGCCTTTTCAATCGCCCGGGAGCTCGCCGCGAGAGCCGCGTCGTAGTCGGAAAGCGCGGTCGCCAAAGCCGCCTCCTCCAGGTCGATGCGCGGGTCCTCGCTACCGAGCGCCGTCCGCATGTCCTCCAGGGTGTCGATGGCGTCCTGGTTGAGGCCGGCCTTTCCCTGCGCCTGGGCGAGCCGCAGGCCGTATTCGATCGACTCGGGATAGAAGCGCCGCAGGGCCGTGAAGGTGTGGATCGCCTGGGCCCAGTCGGCCGAGGTCGCATGGAAGAGGCCTTCGATCCAGAGCCTTTCCTCGCGCGGCAGGTCGCTCGAAAGCTCCCAGGCCCGGCGGGCGGAGTCGGCGGCCTCGCGGTCATAGCCCAGGGCGCTCCACGCTTCGCTCAGGGCGGCGTGGGCGAGGGCGTAGTAGGGATCGATCTCGACGGCCTCGAGGAGCCGCTCGCGGGCGGCGAGCGCGTCATAGGTACGAAAAGTTTCCAGGCCCTTGGCGTAGAGCCGGGTGGCCTCGGTGGTCGACGGCAGCGCATTGCGTAGCGCCGTGGCCTCGGCGAGGGTCTTCTTTCCAACGTCGAGGCTGGCGCGCAGCTCGGTACCGGCCTCGGAGACCAGGTCGAAGAATCGCTCTTCTTGGCCCGTCTTGGAGACCGAGGCCTGCTCCTCGCCGCTTGTCGTGTCCTGGAGCTGTAACAGGAGCTGGAGGATCCTCTCACCGTCGTCGCCGAGGAGGGCGTAGGAGCCGAGGATCACGTACTCGGCGTCGAGGCGTTTGCCGACCTTTTCCAGGGTGTCGCGGGCCAGGGTGTTGGTGTCGAAAGTGAAGCCGTCTTGCTTGAGGCGCGCCACGCTCTCGCCGGGGATCAGACGGAGCTGGCCGCCAGCGGCCAGCTCGATCGAGAGCATCTCTGAGAGGGCGGTCGAGTACCAGCCGTCCTCGCCGCGGCCCGTCAGGTTGCGAATGCTCAGGATGGCGACCGTGGTCCGTGAAGCGTCGACTCCCGGCCTCGGTCGGGGCCGTAGGATCCAGCTTGCCAGCACCGCCGCCAGGAGGAGGACGGCGGCGGCGGCGATCCACCGGAGGCCGCCGCGCCCGGGGTCGGTGACGACCGAGCTCCACGACGCGTCCTCGCTCACCCGGCGGGCACAGCCGGAATCGGCCGGCGCCGGCAGCGGTGCGATCCCCACCGGGCTGACCTCGTGGACGGGGACTTTCTCCTCGACGTTGTCGAGCTCGAAAAGGCCGTGGCTTTGCCAGCGGAACTCGTCCCCGGTCAACGATTCGTCGACGAGCGCCCGGTGCGACATGTCGTAGGCCGCCTGGGTGAGAAGCGTCTGGCCGCCTCCGGCGAGCGAGGCGACGCGCGCGGTGACCAGCTTCGCAAGGCCTTCGACCTCCAGGGGCCGCGCTCCGCGTTCGACGTCGTCCTGGAGGTTCTCGTGCAGAAGGACCTCCCCGAGGTGGATCGCCACCCGGCCCTTGAGCTCGACGCCGATCTCCTGAGCCAGGCCCGCCAGGTGGTCGTGGTAGGCCAGGGCGTAGCGCACCGCTTCGACCGGACGCTCGAAAAGCAGCAGGAACGACTCGGTCTTCTGGATCTCTACGGCCTGGAACTGGGCCAGCAGGTCGCGCACCAGGCGGTCGTGGCGCGAGCCGATCTCGTAGGCGCGGGTCTCGCCGGTCCTCTCGGGGAGCCGGTGGGTGTCGATCGCCTCGACGGCGAGGAGCGTCTTGATCGTGATGCCGGATACGGTTGGGCGGAGCTGGCTCGACGAGCCGCCGTAGCTCGACACCCAGCCGCTCGGCGACCGTTGCGAGGAAACCTGGGTGCTCGACCCCGTGGACCCGGAACGGCCGGACGGCGACGAGGAAGGCGGAAAAACGACCCGGGTCTTGGTGCTGTCGTCCGGCCCGGCCGGAAAGGCGCTCGGAAGCTGGGAGGCGGTGGGAGGTACGGAGAAAGGACGCCTCCCGGAGGCGGTTCCGAGCTGCGAGAGGACGGAGCCGGCCCGGCTGGAGTCGAGCGGCGCCCGGGTGAAGCTCGAGAGGTCGGTTTCGGTCGAGGTGAGGCCGACGATCTCGCCCAGCGCCTGGGCCACCTCGACGGCGTCCTGCGGCCGGCGGTCGGGGTGTTTCTCGAGCAGCCGGTCGATCAGCTCGGAAAGCTCCTGGGGGATCTCCGGGTTCAGCTCGTAGGCCGGTTTCTGGCGCTCGGTGCACACCTGGGCCAGGGTGTGGACGATCGACTGGCCGAGGAAGGGCGCCTTGCCGGTGACCGACTCGTAGAGCAAGATCCCGAGGGAAAAGAGGTCGGAGCGGTGGTCGACCGGATCTCCTTTGGCCTGCTCGGGCGACATGGCCCGGCCGGTGCCGAGGATCGCCCCCTGGACCGAGAGCGCGGTGTCCTGGGGCCCCTGCACCAGGCGCTTGGCCAGCCCGAAGTCGAGGATCTTGGCGGCGCCGGTGGCGGTGACCATGACGTTCTCGGTCTTCAAGTCCCGATGGACGAGGCCCTTGACGTGAGCTTCGTGGAGCCCCTGGGCCACGGTGTGGGCGATGTGGGCGGCCGGCGCCCAGTGGAGGTCGCCTTCCTTGACCAGCCGGCGGAGCGATTTCCCCTCGACGAGCTCCATGACGATCCAGTCGCCCTCTTCCATCTCCACGATGTCGTAGATCTGGACGATGGCCGGGTGGTTGAGGCTGGCGACCGCCCGCGCCTCGCGCCGCAGGCGCTGGCGTACCTTGGGGTCTTCGGCGACGTCGGGCAGGATGTGCTTGATCGCGACCCAACGTTCCAGGCGCTCGTCCCAAGCGCGGTAGACCGCCCCCATGCCGCCGCTACCGAGCTTCGACTCGATGCGGTACGGGCCGACGCGTTCTGGCGGTCCAGGCGACTCCTTCTTGTCGGGGGTGTCGGGCTCTGGCTCAGGACGGGGCTTCATCGGGAGTGGCTCAAGGGGGCTTCGGGGCTCGGAGTCGACAGGGGTCGTGATTCGCATCATTGCATACTTCCGGGGGTGCGAAAATTCGATAGGCGGACGGATCTGCGAGCCGTCTCTCGACGTTCCGCGGCCCGGTGCTCCGGCCGGGCTGAGCGAGGGTTTCGTCTACTCGCGTTCGACGAGCGCCAGCTCGGAAGCCACCTCGGCCGCGGCCGCGGAGTTGCCCAGGCCAGCGAAGAGCCGGCGGGCCTCTTCGAGGTGCCGGCGCCCCTCCTGGCCGCGCTCCAACCGGACGAGAGCCCGGCCGGAAAGGCGCCGGGCGTGGGCCCGGCGCCACGCGTCGAGTCCTCCCCGGGCCGCGGCCTGGGCCGCCTTCAGCTGCCTTGCGGTCTCGCCCAGGGCTTCGGCCGCCATCGCTTCCGTCAGGTCGACGTGCGGATCCTCGCCAGGGGGACGGGGCAGCCGGCGCAGCGCACCGAGGGTCAACAAGGCATCCTCAGGGCGGCCGGCGGCGATCTGCGATTCCGCGATCCGGACGCCGGCGTCGAGGTTCTCCGGCAGCACGCGCCGGAGGACTTCGAAGGACTCGATAGCTTTAGAGTCCTGTCGGGCGATTTGGTAGTAGCGGCCCTCGATCATCAGTGTCACGTTGGAGGGTAGGGGACGGGACAGCTCGAAGGCGCGGCGGGCGCTGGGGACCGCGGCGGCGTCCTCGCCGAGGCGGACGAGGGCCTCGGCGAGCGCCATGTGGGCGAGAGCGTATTCGCCGTCGAGCGCGAGGGCTCGTCGGAAGAGGCCGCGGGCACCGGCCGGATCGTCCGCGCGAAATCGTGCCAGCCCTTCGGCGAAGAGCCGCCCCGCCGCGCTCGAGGACGGCAGCGTCGCCCGCTGCTCGGCCAGGTCGGCTGGACGGAGCTCGCCGAGGCCCAGGTCGGCGCGCAGCTCCCCGGCCAACCCGGTGACGACGTCGAAGAGGTCTTCCTCGGCACCGGATTCCGAGCTGCCCCTGGGGATCTCGGCAGGGCCGCGGGTGTCCTGGATCCAGGCCATCAGGGTGATCTGCCGGATCGTCGGCAGGTAGCGGCCGAAAATCACGTAGTCGACTCCGAGCCGCTGGCGCACCTCGGCCAGCAAATCGGCGGGCAGCGATTCGGACCGGGGAAGGGGGAGGATGCGCCGGAGCTCGGCCACACGCTCACCGGGCACGACGCGCAATTGCTCGCCGACGGAAAGCTGGGACGCCAGCATCTCGGTGATCGTCGTGTCGAGCCACGGTCGAGGCTCGTCAAGAGTGCTGATGAAACCGTAGACCGCGACGGAACGCGCCGTGGTGGGCGCGCTGGGCGAATCCGGGCCCGGCTCGGGCGAATCCAAGTAGACCCAGACGGCGGTCACCAGCAGCGCGGCCACCAGCGCCGCGGCACCGACGAGGCCCCATCCCGTCAACCGGCCCGGCAGGGCGCCCGACTCCTTGGGGTCCTCCGGGTCGTCGATCTGCGAGGTCTCGGGCGTGCCGGTGGGGGGTGGGAGAGGCGCCACCTTGGCCGAGCGCACCTCGAAGATACGTAGCCCTTCGTCGACGCCCGGATAGCGGAAACGGCCGTGCGAGATCCACGCGAGGCCTCCTGTCGTCGGCTCGCTTCCGACGAGCGCTCGCCGTGCCATGTCGTAGGCCCCCTGGGTGAGCAGCGTCTGGCGCGCACCGGCGAGGTTCAGGGTGTGGGAGACGATCCCTTCCGCGGTCGCTTCGGCCTCGACTCTCGCGTGGCCTCGCGCCGGGAGGCTCGACTCGTGCCAGGAGACCTCGCCGAGATGGATCCCGGCGTGTCCCGCAAGCTCGACGCCGAGCTCGACGGCGAGCCCCGCGAGCCGGCGGTGATAGGTCATGGCGCAGCGTACGGCGTCGATCGGACGCTCGAAGAGCAACAGGAAAGCCCGATCGTGGGAGATCTCGACGCCGCCCCATTGCATCAGGAGCTCCCGCAGCAGGTCGTCGTGGCGGGCGATCACCTCGAAAGCGCGAGCCTCTCCGAGCCCTTCGCCCAGCTTCTCGACGCCGGCGAGAGAGATCCTCGTCAACGTCTTGACGAAAATCCCGTCGGCCGGCCCGGTTGGCGAGCCCGAGACGCCGGTGGCCGCCGAGTCCTTCCCGGAAAGAGCGAGCGGGGGCGTCCTGGCGCCACCGAGCGCGCTGTAGCCCAGCACCGAGGCGTCGGCGGGCAGGGCGCCGTGCTCCTCACCGAGCTCGGCGGCGATCGCATGGAGCTTTTCCACCACCTCCAGGGCGCTTTCGGGCCGCTCGGCCGGATCTTTGGCCAACAGGGCGTCGATCAGAAGCGACAGCTCTTCCGGCACCAGCGGATCGACCTCGTGCGCCGGGACCTGACGCTTGACACAGACCTGGGTCAGGACGTGGACGATCGACGAGCCGGAAAACGGCGGCCGCCCGGTCACCAGCTCGTAGAGGAGCGAGCCCAGCGAGAACAGGTCCGAGCGCGCGTCGACGCTCTCTCCCTTGGCCTGCTCGGGCGACATAGTGCGGCTGGTGCCGACGATCGGCCCGATGCCGGAGGAGTGGCTGGAGTCGGCGGAGCGGTTGAGGTCCTTGGCGAGGCCGAAGTCGAGGATCTTGGCGTGACCGCTCGACGTCACCATGACGTTCTCGGTCTTCAAATCCCGGTGGATGATGCCCTGGACATGCGCCTCGGCGAGGCCGCTCGCCACCTCCGCCGCGACATAGAGGGCCGGTGCCAGGGACAGCCGGCCCTCTTCGACCAGGGTGGCGAGGCTCGGCCCGTCCACCAGCTCCATGACGATCCAGTCGCCTTCGTCGCTCTCTACGATGTCGTAGATCTGGACGATCGCCGGGTGGTTCAAGCCCGCCACGTGCCGCGCTTCACGGCGCAACCGGGCGCGGCCTTCCTCGTCGGACTCCGCGTGAATTTTCTTGACGGCGACCCATCGACCGAGGCGTTCGTCGTGGGCCTGGTAAACCTCCCCCATGCCCCCAGCGCCGAGCCGACTCTCGATGCGGTAGGGGCCGACTTTTGCGGGTGGGCTCGGCCGCTCGCCGCGGCGGGTCAGTTTCACGCCATCCAGTCTAGTCACAGACCCGGCAGGGGGCAAGGTGGGACCCCCTCGGTTGCGGCGGCTATACTCCCCGCCAGCACGACGAAAGGAGAGGTATGGCTCGGCTCGACGTCTTGATCCACGGTGCCACGGTCTACGACGGGCTCTCCAAGGAGCCCCGCGGCCTTGCCGTCGGCATCCGCGGCGAGCGGATCGTCCACGTCGGCGAGAAGCCGGTGGGCGAGGACGCCCGCACGGCCATCGACGGCCGGGGCCTCGTGCTGGCTCCGGGCTTCGTCGACAGCCATGCCTCGACGGGCCTCGGCTACCTCGTCCCCCACGCCGCCGACAACAAGCTCTTCCAGGGGGTGACGACCGAGGTCGTCGGCAACTGCGGCACCTCGAACGCCCCGATCGCCGAGCGGCTCGCCGAGGAGACGGCCGCGGAGTGCCGGGCGATGGGCGTCCCCTTCAGCTGGCGGACGGTGGGAGAATGGCTCGCGCAGTTGGAGGCCTACGGCGTGCCGCTGAACGTCGCCACCCACGCCGGCCACTCGACGCTTCGCGCCGGCGCCGCGGGCGAGGACGCCGAGATCGGCGAGGACGGCGAGCGGCGGATGGGCGAAGCGCTCGAGCGGGCCCTCGACGACGGCGTCCTGGGGGTGACGACCGGCCTGGTCTACGCTCCCGGGAGCTTTGCGACGACGGCGGAGGTCGTCCGTCTGGCGCGGCGGGTGGCGCGGCGCGGCGGGATCTACGCAAGCCATCTGAGGAACGAGCGCGAGGGCCTCGGGGACGCCGTCGCCGAAGCGCTCGAGATCGGCCGCGCCGCACGTCTTCCGGTCCTGATCAGCCATCTGAAAGCCGCGGAGCGTCCCAACTGGGGCAAGCTTCCAGGAGTGATCGCTTCGATCGAGGCGGCGCGCTCGGCGGGACAGCGGGTGAGCTTCGAGGTCTATCCCTACACCGCGGTGTCGACGAAGCTGCGCACGTTCCTCCCCAAGGACTTTCTAAAGAGCGGCGTCGCCGCCATGGTCGAGCGCCTCGGCCACGGCGAGCCCCGGGCGCGCTCGATCGCCTGGCTCGACGGCCGGGGCACCGACTTCGAAGGCATGACGCTCGTCACCGAGAGCCTTCCGGGGACGCGCGGCAAGAGCCTCGCCGAGGTTGGGCGCGAGCGCACGACGAGCGGCGGCGACGCCGTCGTCGACGTGCTGCTCGCCGACCCGGAGGCCTGGATCGTCTATGATTGCATCTCCCCGGACGACCTCCTGACGGCGCTTCTTTGGGACGACTCGATCGTGTGCAGCGATTCCTGGAGCTATCCCTGGAACGCGCCGCGGCAGATTGGCGACCCGCACCCGCGGACCTTCGGCGCGTTCGCGCGCTTCCTGGAGCGTTACGTCCTCGGCGAGAAGCGCCTTTCCTTCGGCGAAGCGGTGCGCAAGGTCACCTCGCTTCCAGCCGATTTTCTGGGCCTCCACGGCCGCGGCCGCATCGCCGAGGGGGCCTGGGCCGACCTGGTGCTCCTCGACCCGGCGCGGCTGCGCGAGAGGGCGACCTTTCGCGAGCCACGCCGCTTCGCCGAAGGGATCCGGGACGTCTGGGTCAACGGCACCCGAATGCTCGCCGACGGCCGGCTCGCCCTGTCCAAGCGTCCGGGACACGTCTTGAGGAGGAGAGATGGCTGAATCCAGCGAAGCTCGATGGCGCGACGCGAGGCCCGACGACGCGGCGGCGATCGCCGAGATCTACAACGAATCCGTCCGCGCGGCCGACGCCACCATGGACGAGGACGAGAAAATCGCCGCCGAGGTGCGCCGCCAGATCGAGGGATTCGGCCCGCGGGAGACAATTCTCGTCCTCGAGGGTGGCGCAAGAATCCTCGGATGGGGTATCATCAAGCGGTACAGCGATCGTCCAGGGTACCGTTTCTGCTGCGAGACTTCTGTGTACCTGCGTCGTGACGAGGTCGCAAGAGGCTACGGCCCGCGGATCAAGCTAGCCCTGATCGAACGCTGCCGGCAGTATGGATACCACCACCTGGTGGCCAAGATCTTCGCCGACAACATCCGTTGCATCGAGTACAACCTTCGTCTCGGCTACGAGAGGGTCGGCATTCAGCGCGAGATCGGCTACAAGAACGGGCGCTGGCACGACGTTGCCATCCTCCAGCTGGTGCTCGACGACGTCGCGCCGGCCGTCCGCGAGAGTTGAGGGCGGCCGAGGGAAAACGCCGGCTCGTGAGGACGAGGTCGCAGGCCACCGTCCGCGCGCAACGAACCGAGGAGCTCCAAGATGACGCAAGCCCCCCTTCCCCCCAAAGTCGAAGCCCTCGTCAGGAAAGTCGAAGCTGCCGGCGATCTCGGCCCGGCGGCCGCCAGGCAGCTCCTGGAGGAGGCCGGGATCGAGTCCTCGGACCTGGAGCCGTGGGCCGACTTCGACCATCCGCGGGCCGATTCCTACGGCCGCAAGCTGGTCTACGACGGAGGATTTTTCGAGCTCATGGAGATGTCCTGGATCGACGGTGACATGGCGGCGATCCACGACCACGGCCACACGCAGTGGGGGGCGGTGGCGCTTCTGGGACAGGCCGAGCACGCGGTCTTCAAGGTCCGGGAAGGCAGATTGAGCACCGCCGACCGCCGCGAATTCCCGGCCGGTACGGTCCTTGCGGTGAGCCACGACATGATCCACCAGATGGGAAACGTGGGCCAGGAGCCCTACCTGACGCTCCATCTCTACGGTTGCTATGGCCGCGAAGGCGGCGTGACCGGCGACGCCCGCCTCTACGAGCTCGACGAGGGCCGGATCCAGCGTACGAGCGGCGGTGTCTTCTACGGCCTGCCGGAGGAGCAGGTCGACCGCCGCGAGGCCGGCCCGCGCCCCGACTTCCCGACGCTCCTGCGCCACAAGGTGGAGCTCTTGAAGCGTCTCCTGACGGCGAGCGGCAGCTGGGAGCGGGGGAGCTTCGCCACCGAGCGCGAGGCGCGGCTCGCCGGCGAGATCGCCGCCGCTTCGACGTGGGAGCGGCTGGCGGAGGAATGGCGAGAGCTCGAGGCGGACCACCAGACCACGAGCTACTGCGAGATCCTCTACCAGGAGCTTCGCGCCACGGCCGCCCTGCAAAAGCGGCTCGCCGAGACGGGTCTTGCGCAGCCGCCCTTCAACACGACGCGCCTCGACGAGATCCTCGCCTGCACGAGCCTGGAAGAGCTGGCCGGCGGCTACCTGGAGCTGCTGAGCTCGACCTATGACCTCGCCCTGCCGGGCCTGGTCTTCGCCTGAGAGGCAAAGAATCCCTTGCGCGAACGCGGGGAGAAAGACGAGCCAGAGAATGGACGACGAGCTCCGCATCGACAGCCTGGCGGTGATCGGCGCCGGCAAGATGGGGGCCATGCTGATCTCGGCCCTGACCGAAGCGGGTGTGGTGGAGCCGGAGAAGGTGGTCGCGTCGGCGAAGACGCCGGAACGGCGCGCCCGGGTCGCCGAGCACCACGGCGGCGTCAGGACCACGGCCGAGAACCGCGAGGCGGCGCGGGGTGCGCGGGTGGTGCTTCTCGCCGTCAAGCCCCAGGTGGCCGCGGAGGTCCTGGCGGAGCTCGGCGGGGTCATGGAGCCGGGCCAGATCCTGCTGTCGATCGTCGCCGGCCTCTCGACCCGCGAGACCGAGGACGCCCTCGGCGGCCGGGAGGTCCCGGTGGTCCGGGCGATGCCCAACACGCCGAGCCGCATCGGCTGCGGCATGACCGCGGTCTGCGGCGGCCGCTGGGCGAGCGCCGAGGACGTCGAGCTGGCGCGGCAGGTCTTCGCCCACCTGGGCCGCGTCCTCGTCCTCGACGAGAAGCACTTCGACGCCGTCACCGGGCTTTCGGCCTCGGGACCGGCTTTCGTCTACATCATCATCGAGTCGTTGGCCGAGGGCGGCGTCAAGGTCGGCCTGCCGCGCAACGTGGCGACCGAGCTGGCGGCCCAGACCTGCCTCGGGGCGGCCCAAATGGTGCTCCAAACCGGCGACCACCCGGCGCTCTTGAAAGACGAGGTCACGACCCCCGCCGGCTGCACCATGGACGGCATCCTGACGCTCGAGGAAGGGGGCCTCCGGGTCACTCTCATCAAGGCCGTCGTCGAGGCCCGGCGCCGCGCCGCGGAGCTGGTGAAGGGGTAGGCTAGACGACCCGCCGCGGTGCTTCGTATACTGCCCCGAGAAGAGACGGGGAACGACTACATAGACTCCTGAGATGAAAAACAGACTGCCACTCCTCCTGCTGAGCCTGGCAAGCCTTCTGCTTGCCTCCCTCGCCATCCTCAGCTGCGATAGCGCCAACCCGGTGGCGCCCACGGGTAGCACCCTGACAGTGACCGCGAACCCGACCCTCATCACCTTGAACGGCACCTCCACGATCACGGTCACGGGCTTCCGGCCCGACGGCAATCCCCTGAACCCGGGAACCCAGGTCAACCTCTCGTCGTCGATCGGGACGCTCGGCGCCACGATCGTGGAGATCCAGAACGGACGGGCCACGACGACGCTGCGCCCGGACGGCCGGACCGGTGCGGCGACGGTGACGGCCAAGCTGCCCGGCGGGGATACCGAGGCGAGCGTCGAGGTCCAAATCGGCGCCACCGACGAGACCAAGCCGAAGCTCCTCGTCAACGCCAACCCGGAGACGATCAATCTCAACCAGTCATCGACGATCTCGTTTCAGGCGCGCAACGCCGACGACTCGAACTTCGGGCAAGGCGGCCGGATCCGTCTAAGGACCACGTTGGGCACCCTCGACGACGAGAACCTGGTGACCGACGCCGACGGCGAGGCGGAGACGACCCTGCGGCCCGGCAGCGAAGTCGGCACGGCGACGGTTTCGGCGACGATCGAAGAGAGCGACGAGGCGACCGTCGAGGTGCAGTTCGGGGCGACGGCGGACACCAAGCCGTCGCTTCTGCTCACCGCGTCCCCGACGAACATCGGGATCAACCAGACGTCGACGATCTCGATCCTGGTCCGCAATGCCGACGGTACGACTTTTGACGGCAGCGGCAACATCCGGCTGCGCACCACCTTGGGAACGCTCAATCGCGAGCAGGCTCCCGTCAGCAACGGCGAGGCCAGCGCGAGGTTGACCAACGACGAGGGCCTGAGCGGCACCGCTAGGGTGACGGCGACGTTTCAATCGAGCGACGAGGCGACGATCGACATTGAGCTTGAAGTCCCGATCCTGACCATCAGCGCCACTCCCGCCGACATCAGCTTGAACGAGATGTCGATGATCTCCGTCCGCGTCCGCAATCCGGACGGCTCGCCGGTCGCCAACCAAGCGGTCCGCCTGCGAACCACGCGAGGCTCGCTGAGCTCGACCAACCCCAGGACCGACGACAGCGGTGAGGCGAGCGCCGAGCTGACCGCCACCGAAGTCGGCACCGCGACGGTGAGGGCCTCGGTGGGAGCGAGCGACGAGGTGACGACCGACGTCGTGTTCGGTGAAAGACCGGAGGACAGGCCTACCCTGACCTTGAGCGCCAATCCCGGACAGATCAACATCGAGCAAGAGGCGACGATCACAGCACAGGCCCGCAACGCCGACGGAACGCCGCTGGTCGGGGAGACGGTCAGCCTCCGCAGCACCCTCGGGCAGCTGCAGATCACCGGCGACGGCAAGACCGATTCCGCGGGGCAGGTCGAGGCGACCCTGTCCCCGGAAGACATCTCTGGCACGGCCACCATCATCGGATCGGTCGGATCCAGTGCCGAGGTCACCCAGGACGTGACGTTTCTGAGGACCGTGCTGACCGTCAACGCCAATCCGGCGGTGATCGACACGGGCGAGACCTCGGAGATCACGGTCCTCGTCCGCGACGAGAGGAACATCTCTCTCGACGAGGGCAGCTACGACGTCCAGCTGACGGCGAACCTCGGGACCCTCGACTCCACCACGATCACGACCATGAACGGCTCCGCGACGACGACCTACCGGGCAGGCAGCCGCCCCGGCACCGAGCAGATCACCGCGTTCCTCGGCAATGCCGACACCGGGATCGAGTCGATCACCATCCGCGACGTGCCGGCCGGAATCACGCTCGACGTCGCGCCGGCGGAGTTCACGCCGTCGACCGCGGGAACCACCCTCACCCTCACGGTGCGGGTGACCAACGCCCAGGGCGAGCCCCTGGGCAACGAGATCGTGAGCTTCGTCGTCAGCGACGGAGTCGCGGGCACCCTGACCCCGGCGGGCGGACCGGTGACCGACAGCGACGGCCTGGCGACAGCGACCCTGACGATCACTGAAACCGGGATCCCCGGCGGGGTGACCAGCTTCACGATCACCGCGATCGTTCGCGATCTCGAATCGTCTCCGTCGCCGATCACGGTGACCGGCGGCGCACCGTAGCAGGCCGCCGCACCCCTCCAGGACGGAACGGCCGGCTCTCCTTTCCGCAGAACCGGCCTTTTGGTGTATGCTGGCGGGTGGCGGAGAGGGTTTCACGGGGCAAGAATGGGAGGTTGGCATGAAGCCGAAGAAGATCCTAGTCGTCGACGACTCGAAGCTCATGCACAAGATGCTCAACGTGATGCTTCAAGGCCATGAGCTCGTCCACGCGAACGACGGCCTGGAAGCGCTTCAGAAGCTCGGTACCGACCCTGGAATCGACCTCATCCTGCTCGACATCAACATGCCACGGATGAGCGGTCTGGAGCTCCTGGGAAAGATCCAGGAAGATCCGCTGCTCTCCGAGATCCCGGTGGTCATCGTCTCGACCGAAGGGACGGAGGAAGACACCCTCCGGGGCCTCGAACGAGGCGCCGCGGCCTACATCTCGAAACCGTTCGACAACCGGGTCCTGCTGGAGGTCATCAGCCGGCTGGGGACGGAGGAAGCCCTGCAAACGGCCTGAGGCGAGACTTCACGGTGAGCTTCTGCTATCCTCCGTCCGGCGCCGCATTCCGGGGCGAACCCTACCCTCTCATCTCTCAGTGCACCGGAATGTGGCGCTTTCTCGTGCCAAGAAGAACGGCAAACGCCCGGAGGCGTCTGCCGGGTCCGTCGGTGCTTCACCGGCCCGCGAAACGAGGCTCGGAGGCGATCCGCAGGTCGACGCCCGCCGGGAGCGTCGTGGCGAATTCGGCGAGCTTGTCGCGGACCTCGTAGAAGGCGGGGACGTCGAGGGCGTAGAAGGTGACCGTGTCCTGGGCCGGGGTGATCCGCTGCCGGCCGAGATGGAGCTCCGCCACCGGGATCCAGGAGGCGGGGACCTGCGGGAACCAGTCGGTATAGAGCATGGCGAGCCGTATACCCCGTCCGCGGACCATGGAGTCGAGCCAGCCGCGCCGGCTCTCGCGCCGGGCGGCGAGGGCTTCGGCCGAGGCCAGGCCGAAGAGGTCGAGGACGTAGCCGTCGCTACGGTACGTCAGGTAGCCGAGGTCGTGAGCGGCTACCGGCTGCCGGTAGAAGTCGCCGACGAAGCGTCGCATCTGGACCTGCTGCTCGTAGATGTTGTTCGAGCCGATCGGGCTCGTATGCAAGACCTCGGCGTAGTGCCGGCAGGTGAGCGCGGCGAAGACGATCAAAAGAAGAGCGGCCTTCCAGGCCGGCTCCTCCCGCGCCAAGCGCTGCAGGTTGTGGCGAAAGACGTAGAGCAACGCCAGGACGACAGCGGTCCAGACGTAGACCCCGTAGCGGTGGTACCAGCCGAACTGCCCCACCAGCAGATGACCCAGCCCCCCGGCCACCACCACCGCCGCGAAGCGCCTCTCCTTGCCCTCGCGCCGGCCGGAGAGCGCGGCGGCGAGCAGGACGACGAGGCCCAGGGCGAGGAGGATCCCCGGGGAGCGCGCCAGGTTCGTCTCCAGGTTTGCCCCGAGCGAGCTCGCGTTGACGCCGGACCAGAAGACCCGCGACTTCGAGGCGACCGACGCCGGCAGAGGAGCGAGCCCCAGCGAGAGGAGAAAGAGCGAAAAGCCCCCGATCCCGGCGGCGACGGTAGCCAGGGCGATCAGGCTACGGCGCAGGTGGCGTCCGGCGGCCAGGTGGACGAGGGCCGGAAGCGACAGGGCGAGGTTCTCATAGCGCACGAGCGGCGCGGCCGCGAGGACCGCGAAAAGCCACCAGGTTGCTTGGCCGTTCTTCGACTCGCGCGCCAGGCCGAGGACGGCGGCCGCCGTCAGGAGAAGCTGGAGCGAATGCTCCATACCGGTCAGCACCAGCCCCGCGAGATTCGTCCCCGCGATCAGGGCGAGCAGTAGCAGAACGCCGAGGAGCCGCAGCCGTCGGTCCGCCAGCGGTACGAGACACTCGGCCAGGAGGAGCGCGTAAACGTAAAGCGTCGCGGCGGCCGCGGCGACGTTCAAGACCAGGGGGACGAAGGCGCCGGCCGCAAACGGCGCCAGGGGGACCAGGAGGAATGGCCACAGGATCGACGACGAGGGTGCCGACATCTCGCCAGCGTTCAAACCGTAGGTGCCCGCGGCGATTTTCTCGGCGAGGGAAAGGTGGATGTAGGCGTCGTCGAGGCTGTAGACGAAGTGGCCGTCGTTGAGGACCAGCAGGATCAGCAGATGGGCGCCGAGGAGCGCCAGGAGGACGATCAGGGGAAGCCGGACGATCTCCCCGGCGGAGCCGGGTGTCTGGTGAGGTTCCATTGCGCTTCTCTCGGTGGGGAACCAACCCCAGGGACCTTCGGAAGGAGGAAATAGAGCTGCCCGGGCTGTTTCATAAGCCCGGCGCGTTGCGCCGCCTCCTCGCCGCGTCCCCAGAAGAAGTCGACGCGGCCGGCGCCGCGGATGGCGCCGCCGGTGTCCTGGTTCAAGACGTAGCGCCGCAGCGGGCCGGCGGCGATGGTGGTACCGTCCTCGGCCGTCGCCGGGACCTCGCTCACGAGGAAGCCGAGGGCTCCTCTGGGGAAGAGCTGGTGGTCGGTGGCGATCGAGCGTCCGCCGGTGACCGGCACGCCGAGGTTGCCGAGGGCCTCTCCCTGGAGCCGCCGGAAAAAGACCGTCGACTCGTTGTAATCGAGGATTTCCTCGACCTTCTCGGGGTTCTCGGCAAGGTAGCGGCGGATCGACTGCATCGAGACTTTTTTGCGCTCGATGGATCCGCCGTCGATCAAGAGCCGCCCGATGGAGCGGTACTGCCGGCCGTTGGCGCCGGCGTAGCCGACGCCGATCTCGCGGCCGCTCTGCAGTTGGAGGATGCCGCTTCCCTGGATCTCGAGAAAAAAGACGTCGACGATGTCGCGGGCCCAGGCGATCTCGTGGCCCCGGAGCAAGGCCTTCTCGCGGATCTCGCGCCGGTCGGGATAGGGCAGAAGCCGGTTGCCGACCAGGCGGCCGGAGATCTTGACCCCCTTGTACTTCTCCGAGAACTCGGAGAGGTCGATACGGAAGACGTCGCCGGGGGGGCCGTAGATAGGCACGTTGTACTCGGTGCTGCGCCGCAAGCTCGCGGCGATCCGGGGGACGAAGTAGCCGGTGACGAGCATGGCGCCGCTCGCACCGCCGACGCTGCGGTAGACGTCGAAGGTGTAGGCGACCTGGGCTGCCAGGCTCTCGGGGGTGCGCTCCTCGGTCAGGTAACCGGCGAATCGGTCGTAGGCCTCGCGGAGCTCGCCGGCGCTCACGGTCCGGGCTCCGAAGGTGAGGCTGCGCTCGGCCGGCAATCGGCCGAGGTAGTCGCGGTTGCGGGCGAGGGCGAGGAGGAGGCTCTCGCGGTCGCCGTCGTCGACGAGTGACGGAAGCTCCCCCGACGGCACCGGCTGGAGCGCGTCGGCGGCGTCGGTGACCGGCGGCGGGGCCTGCTCCGGAGGCGGCGGAGGAGGGGGTGGCGCCGGCTGCGGCGGTGTGCCGCAGGCCGAAAGCAGCGTCAGGATGAACGCCAGCGTCAAGTAGAGAGCCCTGCCCATCACGGCATCTGCTTCCTTCTAGGCGGGCCGTAGCTCCGCCGGGACGACGAAGCCCATCTTCTCCTTGATCTCGACGACTTTGGCCTCGGCGATCTCGCGCGCCCGCTCGGCACCGATCGCGAGCAGCCGGTCGAGCTCGGCGACGTCGGTGATAAGCCCCTCGAACCGCTCGCGCACCGGCGCGACGGCTTCCACCACGACTTCGGCGACACGATTTTTCAAGTCGCCATAGCCGCGGGCGTCGGCGAAGTCGGCAAGCACCACTTCGCGGTCCTTGCGGGTCACGGTCTGGTAGATGGTCAAGAGGTTCGTGACCCCGGCTTTTTCCGGATCGTCGGAGAAGACGATCTCGCGCCCCGAGTCGGTGACCGCGCGGCGGATGGTGTGGCGGATCTCGTCGTCCGAGTCCGTCATCAGGACGGCATGGCCCTTGGCGGTGGCGCTTTTCGACATCTTCGCCGTCGGGTCGTCAAAAGCCATGATGCGCGCGCCGTGCTGCGCAATGACCGGTTCGGGGACGACGAAGGTGTCGCCGTAGAGGCTGTTGAAGCGCTGGGCGACGTCGCGCGCCAGCTCGATGTGCTGTTTCTGGTCCTCGCCCACCGGGACCTCGTGGGCGTCGTAGAGGAGGATGTCGCCGGCCTGGAGCACCGGGTAGGTCAGGAGCCCCGTCATGACGCTCTCCTGCTTTTTCGACTTGTCCTTGAACTGGGTCATGCGCTGGAGCCAGCCGAGCGGGGTCACGCAGCTCAAGAGCCACGAGCTTTCGGCGTGGGCCCGGACGTGGCTCTGGACGAACAGCGTCGTCTCCCGGGGGTCGATCCCGGCGGCGAGCAGCATGGCCGTGAGCTCGCGGGTCTGCTGACGCAGCTCTTCAGGGTCCTGGTAGACGGTGGTGGCGTGGAGGTCGACCACGCAGATGAAGTTCTCCCTCTCCCCCTGTCCGTCGACCCAGCGCCGGATGGCGCCGAGGTAGTTGCCGAGGTGGAGGTTGCCGGTGGGCTGGATGCCGGAGAGGACGCGTCGTTGGCTTTGGCTCATGGTCTCGCGCTACGGCCCGGCTTCCTGGTAGCTTTTCCAACTCGCCTGGGTCGGGCGGCCGTTCTCGCGGTAGAGCTGGCGGACCCAGCGGGCGTCCTCGCCCGAGAGGCGCTCGCCGGCCGTCGTCGCCGCCTTGACGTGACGTGCGTGGTGCAGGCCGACGAGACAGCATCCGGTGGGTGAATCGGCGAGAAGCGCTCCCAGGAGGCCGTGGAGGACGGGCTCGGGATGCTCGGCGAAGCGGCCGATCATCTCGGCGCGGCAGGAGCGCAGACGCATCAGGAGCCCCAGGTCGCGGAAGTCCTGGAGGGCGTTGCGGTGGTCGCCCTCGCCAAAAGTGACTGGGCCCTCGAAGATCCCGAGGAGCAGGCCGTGCTTCAACGGCGAGAAGAAGACCGTACCGACGTCGTTCGCCTCCACCCACTCCTTGAGCCCGCTCGACTCGTAGGTGTCGTCGACGACGTTGCGGTAGCACTGGACGACGTCGGGACGGATGAGCTCGGCATAGTGGCGGATCTTCTCCGTCTTCCAGTCGGAGAGCCCGACGAAGCGGATCTTGCCTTCGTCGCGGAAGGCCTGAATGAGCGCGACGGCGTCGTCGAAGTACTCGTCGTTGGGGCCGAAGTCGCAGTGATGCAGGTAGTAGAGGTCGAGGTGGTTGGTACCGAGCAGGGTGAGCGAGCGTTCGAGCTGCTTGCGGATCTGCTGCGGATGGTAGTAGTGAGAGTGGGGACCGGCGGACCAGCCGACCTTGGAGGCCAGGAAGAGCTTGTCGCGGGACACGTCCTTCAAGGCCTTGCCGATCAGCGTCTCGGCTCGGCCGTCGCCATAGACGTCGGCCGTGTCCCAATGGTTGACCCCCTCCCGGGCAGCCGTCAGGAGGCTCTTGTAGACTCGTCCCTCCTCGGCTCCGTACCAGCCGACCGGCCTGCCGTGGACTTTCTTCGGGCCGCCGAACGCCCAGGTCCCCAGGCCCACCGTGGATACCTCGACGTTGGTGCGTCCTAGTCGGGCCGTGTTCATAAGATCGAAGTGCCTCTTCCAGTTCTTCGTAAAAAGAGCTTAGCACGAACCCACGCCGGGCTCTACTGCCTCTTCGCCCGATTCTAACCCGCCGGGAGGGGCGAAGGGAAAGGGCAAGGCGTTCTCGGCCCTTGACCTCGGGCGCGAGATCACTAGAATGTGCAGGAGTCGATGGAGACGTACAGCATGAGCACCACCTTCAAAACCGTCCCGGGCCTGGGGATTACGATGCCCAGATGAGGCTCGTGCGTGCTCCCGAAGCGCCCTCGACGGCCTCGCCCTCCGGAGCGAGGCCGTTTTCGTATCCACAGCGGTCCACCCACCGCCGAGCCGACACCAGGATGCCATGAGCGACACCCAGCAGGCCGAGAAAGAGCGCAGGTTGAGGTACAAGAGTAGCCTCAATCTGCCCAAGACCTCCTTCCCGATGCGCGCCAACCTGGCGCAGAACGAGCCCCGGAGCCGCAAGCGGTGGGCCGACGAGAAGCTCTACGCAGAGCTGATGGCGGCGCGCCGCGGCGCGCCCCGCTTCGCTTTTCACGACGGCCCCCCCTACGCCAACGGCTCGATCCACACCGGCCACCTCCTCAACAAGGTCTTGAAGGACTTCGTGGTGCGCAGCCGCAACATGGCGGGTCTCCACTGCCCGTTCATCCCCGGCTGGGACTGCCACGGCCTGCCCATCGAGCACCGGGTCATGACGGCGCTCGACGAATCGGGCAAGATCGAGAAGCTCGCCGCCCTGGAGGAAAACACCCGGCGCATGGCGATCCGCCGCGAGTGTCACCGTTACGCGACGAAGTTCCAGAAAATCCAGCGAGAGGGGATGGAACGGCTCCTGACGCTGGCCGACTACGGCGACCCCTACCTGACGATGACGCCGCCCTACGAAAAAGCCGTCGTCGAGGTCTTCGCCGGACTCCTGGAGCAGGGCCTCGTCTACCGCGACTTGAAACCGGTCCACTGGTCGATCGCCAACCAGACGGCGCTCGCCGACGCCGAGCTCGAGTACTACGACCGGGAGGATCCGTCGATCTACGTCGTCTTCGAGGCCGAGGACCGCGAGGCCCTGGCCGCGGCCTTCGGCGCGCGGCTCGACGCGGCGGCGAAGCCCGGCTTCATGATCTGGACGACCACGCCGTGGACGCTCGCCGCCAACCTCCTCGTCGCCGTCCACAAAGGCTTCGACTACTCCCTGGCCCGTCTCGGCAACCACCTCGCCGTCGTCGCCACGGAGTTGCTGGAGGCCGTGGCCAAGGCCGGCGGCGTCGAGCTCGGCGAGGTCCTGGGCAAGGTCAAGGGCGAGGCGCTCCTCGGCCTGTGCTACCGCCACCCCTTTTGTGACCGCAGCGGACGGCTCGTCGAGGCCGAGTACGTGACGCTCGACGACGGTACCGGGCTCGTGCACACGGCGCCGGGACACGGTGTGGAGGACTACGAAACGGGTCTGCGCGAAGGCGAGGAGATCTACTGCCCGGTCCGCGAGGACGGCACCTACGACGACACGGTGCCCGAGCCGCTGCGAGGCCTGACGGTCTGGGAAGCGAACGAGCGGCTTGTCCCGGACCTTCAAAAGAGCGGCCACCTCTTCCACTCCGAGAGCTATCCCCACTCCTACCCCCACGACTGGCGTTCGAAGACACCGGTCATCTTTCGCTGCACCGAGCAGTGGTTCGTGGCGGTCGACCGGCCGACCCGCCGCGACGGCGTCTCGCTGCGGGAGCTGGCGTTCCGCGCCGCCGACGAGGGGATCGAGTTCATCCCCGGCTGGGGCCGCAAGCGGATGCGGGGGATGCTCGAGACCCGTCCCGACTGGTGCCTGTCGCGCCAGCGCTCCTGGGGGTTGCCGATCCCCGCGTTCCGGCGCGCCGACGGCTCCGTTTTCCTGACCGCCGCCTCGGCGCGGGCGGTGGCCGCGGCTTTTGGCCGCGAAGGCTCCGACGCCTGGTTCACCCAGGAGCCGGCGGACCTGCTCCGGGGCTACGACCCGGCCGCCGATCCCGAGGCCCCCGAGGGCCTTCAGATCGGCGAGCTGCGCAAGATGTACGACATCTTCGACGTCTGGTTCGAGTCGGGCTCGTCGTGGAACGCGGTCATGCGCGAGCGCGACCAGGGCTTTCCGGTCGACCTCTACCTCGAGGGCTCGGACCAGCACCGCGGCTGGTTCCAGACCTCGCTGCTGCCCAGCCTCGGCGTCACGGGTCAGTCGCCTTACAAGAGCGTCCTGACGCACGGCTTCGTCGTCGACAAGGACGGCCGCAAGATGTCGAAGTCGCTTGGCAACACCCTCGAGGTCGAGGACCTCTTGAAGGACTACGGTGCCGACGTCTGCCGCTGGTGGGTGAGCTCGCTCGCCTTCGAGCACGACGTCAAGGTCGACCGCGGCTACTTCGACGTGGCGGGCGAGTCGTACCGCAAGGTGCGAAACACCCTGCGCTTCCTGCTCGGTAACCTGGCGGACTTCACCGCCGCGGACGGCGTCGATCTCTCGCAGCTTGCGCCGAGCTCGCTCGACGCCTACGCCCTCGCCGGGGCGCGGCGCCTGCGCCGCCGGGTCACCGAGGCTTACGAGCGCTACGAGTTCCGGCAGGCCCACGTCCTGCTCTTCGACTTCTGCAACGACACGCTCTCCGCCTGCTATCTCGACGCGGTCAAGGACCGGCTCTACTGCGACCGCGCCGACTCGCCGCGCCGGCGAGCCACGCAGACGGTGCTCCATCGCCTCGCCGACCTCCTGATCCGGCTCCTCGCGCCGATCTTGCCCCACACCGCCGACGAGGCCTTCAGGGCGCTTTACGGCGAGGACGCGGGCGGCGTCCACCTCGCGACCTTCCCGTCGGAGGAGACGCTAGCGGCGCCCTACGACGATGCCTGGCCGCGGGCGCTCGAGGTCCGCGAGGCGGTCCAAAAGGCGCTCGAGGAGTCCAAGGAGCGCGGCATCGAGAACCGTCTCGACGCCGGCGCCATCCTGGGCGACGGCGACGGCGTCCTGGAACGGTTCCGGGCCGACTTGGCGGATTTGCTGGGAGTGTCGCGAGTCGAGCTGCGAAAGGACGGCGAGCAGGAGATCCTGGACCTGCGCGACGAGCCGCGTTGCGAGCGCTCCTGGCGCCGCGACGAGACGGTGCGTCTACGAAGCGACGGCGGTTACCTGAGCGACCGCGACGCGGAGGTTGTGGGAATCGAGTAGAGGGTTCAGCTCAAGCCGGTAATCACCGTTACGGGGAAGGAGCTGAAGGTGCTCGTACGAATCGTCGACCGTAGGGTCCAGAAGGAGAGGCTTCTGCTCGGTGTCGAGCGGAAACTGCGAGCGCTTGGATTGCTGTTACACCTGTGGCACGCCAGCAGGTAGTTCGGCCATTCGAAAGCGCGAAGCGGGAAGCGGGATTTCGGCCGGAAGTGATCGATATCGGTAGCTTCACCGCTCTCACAGTACATGCAGTTCTGCTTCCCCGGGGCCATCCGTTGCAACTTCCGGCGAATCTCTTGGAAGGCCCGATTCTTCTGGAAGCCCCACAGCCGTCGCGCTTCGGCGACAGGGTCGGCGACGCTTTCAACTTTCTCCGTACGCACGGGTTAGCTGAGCGCCCTCTCCGGTCTCGGCAAGGGAGAGGTGTATCTAGCGCCTTGCTATGTCGGCATTTTTCCGTCAAACGGCCCGGCGCCACCGCTCGTGACGCCCGATTCCGCAGCCAGTGAAGCGCCCGTCAGCACGTGCGATCTCCCGTAAGTCGTTGAAAACAGGAGGTTTGTGAAACGGATGGCACGTCAAGGGGGGCATGGCAAGAAAGACATGGAGGAAAGAAAGGCAAGAAGTTACGACAGAATGAGAGGGTGCGGTTTAGCTACTTCGGCGTCGCCCGAAGCCACCAGCTCCGGTCGTCAGGCCGCACTACGGCTTGCTGCTCACCGGCGCCCTTCCATTAGCTCTTGACGTTCTCGGGGGCAATGTCCATTGAACCGTCGAGGACGATTCATAGCGCGCTCGCGTCCGGTGAAGCAGCTTGGTTCTGCGGCTCTTTATCTTGGCCCCCCTGCATCTCATGGTTCTTCGGTGAGTTCATCCGGCCAACTCTTCCGAGTCACGAGGTGCTCCCAAAGCGCCTCAAGCTCGGGCAAGGTCATGGCTTCGACCTGAGCTTTGCGCTTTGCAGTCCACTCGATGCCCAGGACCCTGCACAAATCCTCGATATTTCGTCGAAGGCCCTCCTCTCGGCCCTCCTCTCGGCCCTCCTCTCGGCCCTCCTCTCGGCCCTCCTCTCGGCCTTCCCTGCGGGCCAAGATCAGCGCCCCGCGCGCATCCTGCTCCGCCATCTTGGCCAGATCGTAGGCGTCCCATT